>CABMPP010000005.1 GCA_902388495.1 uncultured Bacteroides sp.
CCGCAAGCGGGCACCTCCCCTTTCAGGCGGAGGAGTTTGAGATACACTTGTTATCACACGACACTAAATTATCATTTATACCTTTTCAACGCCTCTACCAACTTCTCATTCTCCATCCGCGTTCCCACCGTCACGCGCAGGCAGTTTCCGCAGAGTGAAACGGAGTGGCGGTTGCGCACGATAATCCCCTCACCGACGAGATATTTGTAAATATTCACAGCATCCGTCACGCGGACCAGGAAGAAATTGGCGTCCGAAGGGAACAAATGCTCTGTACAAGGTAGTTCAGCAAATTCAGCTTCCAAGTTTCCACGCTCTTCTTTCAAGGTTCTCACCCAACGCTCTATTTCGTAATACCGATGCAGCATTTCCACCGCCTGCTTCTGCGTCAGCTGATTCACATTATAGGGATATTTTATCTTATTGAGAACCCCGATAATCTCCGGCGAAGCAAACGCCATGCCCAGGCGGATTGCCGCACATCCCCATGCTTTGGAGAAAGTCTGAAGCACAATGAGATTGGGATATTTATCCAGCTCTTCGAGGAAAGAAGGCGCTTCGGAGAAGTCATTGTAAGCTTCATCAAGTATCACCAGTCCGTCGAAGTTACGAATCAGTTTTTCAATCTCGCTGCGGAGCAGGTCGTTTCCGCTCGGATTATTGGGCGAGCAGAGGAAGATCAGTTTGGTCCGCTCATCGGATGCTTCCAGCAGTTTGTCTGCCGAGAACTGGAAATTTTCATCGAGCAGCACCTTGCGGTATTCCACATCGTTCACACCAGCGCAGACCTGATACATTCCATAAGTAGGGTCTATGGCTACCACATTGTCTATGCGCGGTTCACAAAAGGCACGAAACACCAGGTCGATTGCCTCATCGCTTCCATTTCCCAGGAAGATGTGTTCGGGACTCACTTTTTTTATCTTCGCCAACTCCGTTTTCAGTTCCCTTTGCATCGGGTCCGGATAACGGTTGTGCGGCATATTGTACGGATTCTCGTTTGCATCGAGAAAGACGGATGCAGCAGCACCGCTATATTCATCACGTGCCGAAGAATAGGGCTTCAAGCTCCAGATGTTCGGCCGGGTCAGTTCTTGCAATGTTCTCATGTCGGGAGATTTATGATTTATAATTTATGATTTATTACTTCCAGTCTGACGGTTACTGCATTTTTATGCGCATCCAGGTGTTCGTTGGCAGCCATCGTTTCAATGGCAGGGCCGATGGTGCGTATTCCTTCGGGCTTTATCTCCTGGAAAGTTATCTTGCGGATAAAGCTGTCCAGGCTGACGCCACTATATGCCTTGGCATAACCATTGGTAGGCAATGTATGGTTTGTGCCCGAAGCATAATCTCCCGCACTTTCCGGCGTAAGCGAACCCAGGAATACCGAACCGGCATTCACCACACGTTCTGCCACGGACAGGTAATCGGCTGTTTCAACAATCAAGTGTTCGGGAGCGTATGCGTTGGTCAGCTCGATGGCTTCTTCCATATTGTGCACTACGATCAATTTGCTGTTAGCAAGAGATTTCTCAGCAATCTCTTTACGGGGCAATAAGTCCAGTTGCCGTTCCACTTCTGCCTTCACGGCTTGCTGCAACCAGGCTGAGGTGGTAATAAGCATTGCCTGGCTGTCAACGCCATGCTCGGCCTGGCTCAACAAGTCGGCTGCCACAAATACAGGGTTGGCTGTTTCATCTGCCAGCACTTCTACTTCGGACGGACCGGCAGGCATGTCAATCGCTACATCGCGCAGGCTTACCAACTGCTTGGCAGCCGTTACGTACTGATTGCCCGGTCCGAATATCTTGTACACCTTCGGCACACTCTCCGTTCCGTAAGCCATCGCAGCAATTGCCTGTACGCCACCGGCCTTGAAGATACGGCTGACACCTGCCACCCGGGCGGCAAACAATACAGCCGGATGCACTTTCCCGTCCTTGCCCGGAGGCGTGCAAAGCACAATCTCCTTGCACCCCGCAATCCGGGCGGGAACAGCCAGCATCAGCACGGTAGAGAACAACGGAGCCGTTCCGCCCGGAATATACAATCCCACTTTCTCGATGGCAACCGCCTTTTGCCAGCAGGTAACACCCGGTTGCGTCTGCACCTTCTTGCCTTCGAAACGCTGGGCGGCATGGAATGTTTCGATATTCTGTTTAGCCAGTCGGATGGCTGCTTTCAGTTCTTCGCTCACCAGCGCTTCTGCCTCTTCCTGCTCTTCTTCGCTTACGGCCAGCGAAGCCAGCACTGCTTTGTCAAATTTCGCTTCGTATTCCAGCACAGCGCGGTCTCCCTCCGCCTTCACGCGGTCAATGATGCCTCGCACTGTATCGAACAGATTTTCCGTATTCATCACCGGACGTTTCAGGATATCTGCCCATTGGGATTTATCAGGATTAGTTATCAGGATCATGATAGTTATGAGTTATGGGGGATTATAGAATCATTTTCTCTATTGGCAATACCAGTATTCCTTCTGCTCCCAGGGCTTTCAGTTTACCGATAATTTCCCAGAAACATTTCTCATCCAGCACCGTGTGCACGGAGCACCAGCCTTCTTGTGCCAGCGGCATCACCGTCGGGCTCTTCATGCCGGGCAACACTGACACAATCTCATCCAATTTATCTTTCGGCGCATTCATCAACACATATTTCTTGTCTTCGGCCGTCTTCACCGCATCCATGCGGAACAGCAGTTCCCGCAGTATTTCCAGCTTTTCTTCGCTCATGTTCTTGTTGCCGATGAGCAACGCTTCGGACTTCATCACCACTTCCACCTCCTTCAGGCGATTGCTCACCAGCGTGGAACCGGAACTTACGATATCAAAAATAGCGTCTGCCAGCCCGATTCCCGGAGCTACCTCTACCGAACCGGTAATAACATGTATCTCCGCATTTACTCCCTGCTCTTTCAGATATGCAGAAAGGATTCCCGGATAAGACGTCGCAATCTTCTTTCCTTCAAACCACTTCACTCCGGGATACTCGATATCCTTTGGCATTGCCAATGACAACCGGCATTTACTGAAGCCCAGACGCTTCACAATCTCAGCATCCTCATTCTTCTCAACATACTCATTCTCGCCTACAATGCCGATATCAGCTACTCCGGTAGCTACCGACTGTGGAATATCATCATCCCTCAGGAACAACACTTCCAGCGGGAAGTTTGATGATTGTACCAGTAGCGAGCGTTTCATGGCACTCAACTTAATATCCGATTCTCCCAGGAATGACATCGTCTCATCATAAAGACGACCTTTGGCTTGTACTGCAATTCTTAGTAACATGAGATTTATTGTTTATGATTTATTATTTTATTTCCAAACTCTTAAAAACAAAACGAGGCTTACCAATATCCGGCAAGCCTCGTTATTTATGTTTTCGTTATACACATACACTCATACGCCCACCGAGTTATTCGTCAGGATGATGATGGTGATGATGTGCAACGATATTCTTCATTTTCCTTTGTTTTGATGCGACAAAAGTAAACCATCTGTTTGAAACTACCAAAGATTTATCACAAAAAGTTTGGTTTTTCTTTCAATTTCTTAGTTTCAGACAAAAGAACAAAAGAACAAACTATCTCAAATATGTTCTTTTGTTCTTATGTCTTAAAAGATAAATAAAGCTTTTCAAATCAGCGGCAATATCTCTTCCGGCTCTACATCACAATGATGGAAACACATCTCAGCTTCTGCTTTCTCCTTCGGGAAAGTGAAGTATGTACAGGTAGCTTCCGTACACAGTTCCCCCATGCTGTTGTATAACCGTGCTTCTATAATAGCGATGTTGCGCTTCTGCTCCCTCAGTGAGGCACGCAGCACCACATGAGTATCCTGGGTCGATATGGATTTGCGGAAGCGGGTTTCCATTTTCGATGTCACCCCGCCGGTCTGCAATTTGCGGAACACCACCCAACCGCAGATTTCATCCAGCAGCACAGACTGAATACCTCCATGCAGCGTATTCAGCCAACCCTGATATTCCGGACGCGGCTTCCAAATGCTTACCACCTCATCGCCATCCTCATAAAACTCCATTCTCACACCGGCTTCATTGTCGGGCGAACACCCGAAGCAATTATAGCCTTCCATGTTCTTCCATGGATTGATAATCTTTTTCATAACACTCTCTATTGGTTCTTCTTTTGCCACAAATATAGTCAGAATTCGATTGCAGCTCACGAAAAACAGCCAAATCGTCCAGAAAACAACAGAAAAAAAGAAAAACGGAGCAATCTTTTTCCGATTCTGCACTGTTTTTTATATCTTCGTTTTCGATTCATTAAAAAGGAAATGATGCTGAAAGGAGTAATCTTTTGTTTATTCATATTGTTGCCGCTATCGCTGTTTGCCCAAAACGAAGAGAAGGATTCTTTGTTACGCAACGGCGGCATTTCGCATGTCCCGCAAGGAAGATTCAAGAAAGCGATAAAGCATTTCCTCAATTTCAGCGATTTCGACACCACTTATATCAGTCCCAACCGATATAACTATGCCTTGATGCTCGACCATTTCACCAATTACGAATACTACTCCATAAGCAATGCCGCTCCCCAACCGCAACATCTCCAGTTTTCGCCCAATCCACATAATAAGGTAGGAGCTTACTTTGGTTGGCGCTGGATATTCTTGGGATGGTCCATCGATACGGACGGCCTCTATGGAAAGAAAAACGGGAAAAAGAAGGGAACAGAGTTTGACCTCAGTCTTTACAGTTCCAAGCTGGGAGTGGATATATTCTATCGCCGTACGGGAAACAATTACAGGATACACCGGGTGACAGGCTTCTCCGACCGTGTACCTTCAAATTATTCCGAAGATTTCGACGGACTGAAGGTCGATATGAAAGGACTGAATCTATACTATATATTCAATAACCGACGTTTTTCCTATCCGGCAGCTTTCAGCCAGTCCACCAATCAGCGACGCAACGCCGGATCGTTCATTGCGGGTTTCTCTGTCTCTGCACACAATCTGAACTTCGACTATACCAAGCTTCCCGAAATAATCCAGGAGACAATGGATCCGGACATGAAAGTGAAGCACATCAAATACACCAATATCAGCCTCAACTTCGGCTATGCCTACAACTGGGTATTTGCACGCAACTGTCTGGCATGCTTGTCACTCTGTCCGGCTGTAGCCTACAAGACCTCGCGCATCAAGAAAGCAGAAGAACAAAAGGACGATTGGTACAAGAATCTCAATATTGACTTCATCCTGAGAGCCGGGGTGGTATACAATAACAGCAAATACTTCGTAGGCACTTCTTTCGTAGGTCGCACTTACGATTATTACCGGCACAACTTCTCCCTGAACAATGGCTTCGGCACACTGCAGGTATATGCAGGATTCAACTTCTATTTGAAGAAGGAATACCGCAAAGCTAAACAAAATCAATGATTAGAGTTTAAAAACGATAACTGCATTCTACCCCTACTATATTCTTTCGCTCATTCTCCTCCCACTGCCTGCAATAGAACACGTCCGCCTCCCAACGAGAAGAAAGAGGCAAAGTAATCCCGCCCCGGTAGCGCATCCGCTTCAGTTCGAAGTGCTCAGCACGTGCCAAACTATTATAGAACTCTACCGATACATACGGCTCTATTTTAGAGTTTTGAAGTTCATAAGCAAGCCTAAGGCGCGAGCGAAGCCGCGGATTACTCTTGTCTCCGGCTGCATTGGCCTGAAATCGTTCGCGCAAAGAAAGTTTTATCCGCTGCAAACGGGTAGAAACCGTTCCGTCAATGTGATATCGATGCCGAAGCTTCCAACCTGCATCCCTCCGGTTCCGGTAATGCATCTCATATCCGCCACCCAACTTCAGGAAAGGAAGCACCGTATAGACGCCACCTACCTCCAGTCCCAAGCGGTCGGTTTTCCCTAAATTATCTTTCGTCCGCCATTCCAAGCCACCAGATATAGCAAATGCCGGCTTCACTTTATATTCGAAACCGACATTTGCCCAAGTTGCAAAATCCTTATCCTGTGCCTGCAATGAAAATTGGGACATACCTATCAAAACAATAAACAGAAAATAAGCTCTGCCTCCATTTACAGTGTTCTTTAGCATCATATCCTTAGTACGTATTACATAAATTAAGGTACAAAGCTAAAGATAAATTCTGTAACAAATCTGGAATAAACTCGTAAAAGACTCGAACAAGAGGCATTTATTGACCGAATTAATCATTTACTCTTGCATTCTTTACAGGCATATCCGCATCCACGCTTTTACGCCAGTCATCCAACATCTGCAATAACTTTTGTGCTATCTCCGGTTTCTCCATCTTCAGATTATTCTGTTCGGACAAGTCTGCCGGCAAGTCGTACAGTTCAATTTCTCCGGTATCGTAAAACTGGATTAATTTATAGTTCCCCATACGCACTGCTCCCGACGGTCTTCCTCCTTGATTGGAGTAATGAGGGTAATGCCAATATACAGCATCACGGTGAACACGCTGTTTACCCTCCAGCAATGGCAAGAGGCTGATACCATCGAGATGCTGCTCCGGACGCAGTTTACTTCCGGTCATTTCCAAGATAGTAGGATAATAATCGGTAGAAGTCACAATACTGTCGCATGAACTTCCGGCACCTTTCATATCCGACATACGCACTATCAGCGGCTCCCTTATTCCACCCTCATAGGTAAAGCCTTTCCCACCTCTCAACGGACGATTGGAAGTGGGCGAACCCTCGGAAGTTGCCAGGCCTCCATTATCGGAAGTAAATATAATGATTGTATTTTCATATAATCCCAGGCGCTTCAACTCATCTATAATTCTGCCAACATTTTCGTCCATACTGGCAATCATAGCTGCATAAATTGCATTACTCTGAAGAATTCTTTCCATACGCGTAGAATCCTGATAGGGCTGTTTACGCTTCCATTCCGGATTTGTATCAAACGTTTCCAATGACAGCAAACCCATCTTCCGAGCCTTCTCCTCGAAATATTTAACCTTTTCCGGTTTCGCCAACAATGGAGTATGCACCTGATAGAAAGGTAGATTAATGAAGAAAGGCTTGTCTTTAAAGTTCCGGAGTATCTTTATGCACTCATCCCCCAACCTGTCAGTCAGGTATTCCCCCTTCGGTCCATCGGTCAGATAAGGATTATGATAAGGAGAGAAATACCCGTCTTTACCGGGCCCTCCCTTATTGCATCCGGCAATATTTATATCGTAACCCTGATATTGCGGATAAGTAAGCGAATCGACCGAGCAGTTCCATTTTCCGACATGAGCCGTCCGGTACCCTTCGAGTCTCAAAGCCTCCGCAATTGTAAATTCACTTAACGGCATATTTTGCACAAAGTCCACCGGCAGTACCGGACAAGTAGCGTCTATTATCTCTTTACGTGAAGGTACGGAATATCCACCAGGGATATAATCCGTCAAATGAAGCCGTGCCGGATACTTCCCGGTCTGAAAACTGGCGCGCGTAGGAGAGCTTACGGGACATGCCGCATAAGCATTCGTAAAACGTACCCCTTCTTTAGATAATTGGTCGATGTTAGGAGTCTCATAAAACGAACTGCCGTAACATCCTAAGTCCATCCATCCTAAATCATCGGCAAGAATAAAAAGGACATTCGGCTTCACTGCCTCTGTTGCAGATTGTGCATGGGCAGAAGCTATCCCTATGGACAGCAAAGCCAGTTCTGAAATAAATATCTTTCTGTTCATAATGGTTATATTTAAGGCAATAGAAGGGTATCCCGAACTAAAAAGTCCGGAATACATCTCCTTTATTCATTTCAAATATCAATCGTGTAAGTTTCTGCTTCTCAGATAGTCGAGCAGATATTGCGGACGGTCGGTCTGAATAATTCTCGCACCAAGCTTATCAATTAAATAACCATATCCTTCATCCGGATTCTTTAAAGACATGTCATCGTCATGCCCTCCGGCCATTGTATCCCAAAGGGTGTTATACCAAATCAAAGCGCGTCCGTCAAGAGATGATTTCAATTTTATGGGTAGCGGATTGGAATCTTTCACAAATAGCAACTCAAAAGCCACCGGATTCATATCTTTGATAAATGTTTCTATCTGCTGTTCGGCATCTGCATTATCAAGGTTTACTATAGGCATATAAATCACATCATTCAAGTAAGCACCAAATTGTTTTTTCACTTCTTCGGCAGATCTATTGCCTTTCATGATAATCTGCTTCGTCGTTCCGGTTTTCTTCATCAAAGCATATACTTGTTCGAAATACCGGTCGGCTTTGTCAAGATTCAGCATGATTTTCCCCTTAGCATGCATCAAAGCTTCCTCTAAAGTCGGGACGTTATGTATAGTGCGGATGGCACAACCATTCTTCAGTTTCAACTTCCGAATAGAGTCCAAAGTCACTTCTACTATCTTGCCTTTTCCCGTGGTAGTTCGATCCAGTGCAGGGTCATGCATCAATATGAGTTGTCCGTCCTTGGTGCGCTGTACGTCCAACTCTACAATATCCACTCCCATCTTGATGGCGTTATCAATTGCTTCCAGAGAGTTCTCCGGGAAATTGCGCCAGTCACCACGGTGTGAAGCAACGATAACTGAGCTCTGATCCCGACTTAATAACTTCTCACGAATTTGACTGACTCTGTCTTGTGCACAGAGCTGTACGGTAACCAATAAGGCAACCAGTATAAATAAGTTCCTTCTCATATTCTTTCAATTTATCTTCTACCAATTTTTTTCAAATACGCATCCAAAAGGAATGGATGGTCGCTGAATATAATATTTGCTCCTTTCTTCAAAAGCCAGCCATAACTGTTTTCGGGGTCATCCATTGCCAATTCATCATCATGCCCGCCATTGAATTCAGCCCACAAAGAATTATACCATATCCGGAAACCTCTATCTTTTATCTCCTTTGCACGGTCTATCACCGGAAAATCATCGCGTGTGAAGGAAAGGCTGATTACCGGTGTCTTTATGTTATCCATAAAATCATCCAGCTTCTTGTCATCTCCTTCTCCTTTACAAACCAATACCGGAATATAAATAAGTCCTTCCAGCAAATGGCCATAATTCTCTGCCACAAACTTGCTGTCCAAAGTACCACGCAAAATAATCTGATTGAGGCATCCATGCCGCTTGGCAACCTTTACAACTTCCTCTTTTATGGACTGCCACTTATCAACCTGAATCAAGACTTTACCTTTTGCAAGTTCCAGCACTTCATCCAATGTCGGTATTCGCTGACGTGTCACTACTCCGATGGGACTTTTTAAATACAGCTCTTTCAGTTCGGCCAAAGTATGATCCGACACTTTACCAGTTCCGGTAGTCGTTCTGTCTATCGTCTGGTCGTGCATCATCACGATTACACTATCTTTCGTCATTTGTACGTCAATCTCAATTCCGTCAAAGCCGGCATCAATGCAACTTTGATAGGCTTGAAGCGAGTTCTCGGGCGCATTACGCCAATCGCCACGATGAGCAAAAATCATCACATAATCGGACTTGCCGCCGTCATTCAATTTATCCAAAAGGAAGCTCAAACGGTCTTGTGCCTGAGCGGATATAACTCCGCTCATAGCCATTATCAAGACTAATATACTTAAAATACTTTTTCTATTCATAACCGCTTATTTTACATCCCACCAAACATGGGTCGTTATTTTATCTTCGCCACCTAATAATTTCAATCCCTTCTCATATTCCGCCTTATTCTTTGTATTCTCATCTTCCGGATACAAGTAACGTGCAGGAATTTCGTTTACCGCCACTTCTTCATCATCCGTATGAATACGGTCATAAAGGTGAGGACGATTCGTACGGCGCATATCAGCATACATCTCAACCGAATTATAAGGGAATAATGCCAGCCATTTCTGTATTGCAATCTGTTCCAACTGTTCCGACTCTACAGAAGAAAGTTTTACCGGCAACTGATTCACCGCCGGAGAATTAAAATATCCTCCGGGAGCCATCGGAAGTTTGTCAGAACCGATATACTCGGCAACCACGCTACCGGAAATTCCCCAAGTTGCCATGGCACACTCAATGCCTTTATTGTATAATGATTCGGCAGTACCATTCATGTTCCAGCCTTTAATAGTTCCCTCGGCTCTCAAAAAGTAACTTTCAGCCGCATTCATAACCATTAAAGGTTCTGTATTTTTAGAATCGGAATCAGAGAACCGGACTCCAAGCAAAGACAATGTATTTTTAGCGTGCTCCGCCATTCCCATCTCCGTAGGGTTCATTCCATTACGGGCACCTCTGTATTGGCCTGCATAAGCAGCATCCTGGGGCTTTTCAAAGAAAACCGGCAAACGGGGGTCATCATAGCCCACCAATATACTCTCCATCGATGCACTCATGTAAGTTTCTCCCCAGGCCGACAACCATCCATAAGGGGTAGTAGAAGAAGGTGTGGCGATAATAAAAGCATCATCGGCAGCATCTTCCATCACTCCGGCGGCAACCGCCTCCTCGGCATATCTCTTGGCACTGGCAGGATCGACATCCGAAATTCTCATTGCCATACGCAGCTTCAAAGAGTTTGCAAACTTATACCATTTCGATACGTTACCCGCAAATATCTGATCGTCCGAACCAAAAGCGTTCTCCGACTTATGCTCCGACAAAACCGCTATTGCCTCATCCAATTCGGCAAACATCTGATTGTAAACATCTTCCTGAGAATCGTATTTCACACTTACTTGTGCATTGTTTGCCTCGGAATAAGGCATCGCGCCATAAAGATCGGCTATACGATGCGAAATCTGCACCTTCCAGACAGAGGCTACCGCATGAGCTACCGGCATTTCATCTTTCGTCATATCAAGCACAATGCACAATTGGGGCAAAGCCTTTTGATAATAAGTCGCCCACGCACGCCTTGAAAACTTATCCGGCGCCGCAAACCTGTCGGATTGAAACGACGGGGTTACATTTGCAAAGTACTGCACATACAGATTGGACATGACCGAACTCACCAATTCAAACTCATAACGGTCTACAAACATTCCCCAATACTGCGAATAAGCAAAAGCTGCACCTACATGAGACATGCTGAGTTCCGGCAATTTGGTATCATTCTTATTGATGTCTTCAAAATCAGAACATCCACCCAAGGTTATTGATAAAAACAACGCAAGGAATAAATATTTAATATTCTTCATAATCTTCTATTTAGTCATTAAAATGAAACATTCAAATTAAGCCCGAATGTACGTGTAGACGGTAAAGAAAAAGCTTCGAGTGCCTGATTGTTACCCGTACCGACTGTCATTTCAGGATCAAAAATACCTGCTTTGTTCTGTAAGAAACAGAGGTTCTTGCCATAAACTCCAACCGACAATCCACTGATAGGCAATTTTCCCAATACGGACTTCGGGAAAGAGTAGGACAAGGAAATCTCTTTTAACCGGATGAAAGAAGCATCATAGACAAAGACTTCACCTACCGGATTGTTACGTCCGCCCAAAGCAGTCCAGAGAGCTTCTGAGTTAATTTCCTTTGTATTTCTTTCTCCATTATCCAGCACACCGGGAACAACGATGCCACCTTCACGTCCTGCCAGTGTTTTGGCCGTCAGTCCGTAACCGGTCAGCACAGCATCGGTAAACGATACGATCTTTCCTCCCTGCTTGGTATCAATCAGCACATTCAAAGACAGATTTTTATATCTGAATGTGTTAGACCATCCCCCACTCCAATCGGGAGTGGAATTGCCCACTTTCACCGTTTTCTTTGAAGTCAGTTTCGGCAGTCCGTTAGAACCGATCAAGATGTCTCCGTTTTCATTACGTTCAAATCCACGTACATAAATATCACCAAAAGAGCCTCCTTCTTCTGCCACCACATTGGCAATGAAGTCTTCAGAGCCTAAAGTGATGACCTTTACATCATCGGTCAATTCTTTAATTTTATTGTCATTCTTGCTAAAGTTGAATTGAGTGGTCCAGGAAAAGTCCTTTATCTCAACCGGAGTTCCATACAGTTTTATTTCTACACCCTTATTCTGCACTTTACCTGCATTAATAAAACGGGTTGCGTAACCGGACGGCAAAGGCATCGGAATAGATATCAGCTGGTTGGTAGTATTGGAGTTATAATATGCAAAGTCCAAGCCTAAACGGTCGCCGAAGAAACGGACGTCTACTCCTACTTCCAAAGAGCCTGTCTTTTCGGGCTTCAAATCTACGGCAGGCAACTGATTGGATTGATACACATATCCATTATTACCACCCGAAGTATAAGTATAGGTCTGATTGATAATAAAAGGATCGGTGTCATTACCTACCTGTGCATAAGAAGCACGCACCTTGGCAAAGTTAAACCAGGAAGGCATCTGAATAATATCGCTCAAAACAGCCGACAAGCCAACCGATGGATAGAAATAAGAGAAACTTGACTTCGGAAGCGTGGACGACCAGTCGTTACGTCCGGTTACATCCAAAGTGAGGAATCCCTTATATGTGATTTGTGCAAAGGCATACAAAGAGTTCAACTTACGGCGGTATAATGAATTACTTCCGGTAAGGTTCTTAGCATTGGACTGAGAGAACAAGTTTTCTGCAAGCAGCTCTGTGTTAGAGTAGCTGCTACCCTTACGGTTCTGGTAGAAAGTACTTCCACCGAAATTCACATCAAAGTTCCAATCATCATTGACAGCTTTTGCATAGGTCAGCAAGAAATCGTTGTTCCATTCAAACGAATCATAGGAATCCAGAATATAGTCACCGTTGGGGGCCCGTTGATAAGTGTCATTATAGAGTTTAAACTCTCCCGAATCATGGTAATAATCCACACTGGAACGCAACATCAGGCTCAAACCATCAATGATAGTCCATTTCATGGATCCCATAGCCAATATTTTGTTTCTTTCATCCGTCCTTGCATTGCGGTTGACCACCCAATATGGATTTTGTGAAAGGTCGGCGCCACCCGGCAACCAGAAATGCTGAAGGTTCTTCAACGAACTCGGGTCGGTGTATTCAAACGTCTTTGCATCATTCAGAACGATATTCCGAGGCATGGAATAAATCTGCCGCACCGGATTGAAGATATTCTCACCCGTCCAGGGTTTACCCTTTATCTTCTGATTCATATAGTTGATCTTAGCATCGACTTCTACTCTGTTACTCAATTTTGAATTGAGACGTAATGAAGCAGAAGCACGGTTCAAACGGTTATTAGGAACAATGCCGGTTGCATAATCATGGTTCAGAGAGAAACGGGTTTGCGTTTTTTCATTACCGGTAGAAACCCCGACAGAATTGGACCAGTTCATGCCTGTATTAAAAAAGTCTTTTACATTGTCGGGCTGGGCAGTCAAAGCGTATTCTTTATTTCCTGCATAGTTAGGATTATTAGACCAATGTTCTACCATTTGTCCCTGCATTCTCGGTCCAAAATTATACAATGTATTCTTATTGTATTGCCCGCCGGATCCTTGGGCATACTCATTCTGCAAGTCCAGCATGATGTTGGGAGCATCTACAGAAAAAGAAGAAGAATAAGTAACGCCTAATCCCTGCCCGGTGCTTCCCTTTTTAGTCGTAATAATAATGACACCATTACTTGCACGAGAACCATAAAGAGCAGCTGCCGAGGCTCCCTTCAAAACGTTGACAGATTCTATATCCGACGGATTTATAGACGAAATACCATCGCCCGAGTCAAAACCACCTGTCAAAGCCTTACCATCCGACCCTTGCGAACGGGTAGTGGAAGAAGTATTGTCAATAGGTACACCATCTACTACGATCAATGCCTGATTATTACCACTGATAGACCGGTTACCGCGCAAAGAGATCTTGGATGATCCGCCCAGACCGGAGGAAACCTTGCTGATTTCCAGACCTGCCACTTTACCCGATAAGGAGTTGACAACATTCAAATCCCGTACTTGCTGTAATTCACCTCCTGAAACGGATTGCGTGGCATAAGACAAGTTCTTCTCTTTACGGGAGATACCAAGCGCCGTAACTACCACTTCATCTAAAGCCTGACTGTCTTCCTTCAAAACAACCTTCGCCAAGTCTTTATCCATGGCACGAAAGCTCATAGCCTTATATCCGATGTATGAAACAAGGATAGTTGCATCATTCGATACATTCATTAGAGTGTACTCGCCATTCACATTAGTTATGGCACCGTTAGAGGTACCTTGCTCCATAATGGTGGCACCAATCACCGGTTCTCCGTTCTCATCCACGACAACCCCCGAAAGTGTTTTCATTTTCTTTGTTTCTCCTGCATTCCCCTTAGGGTTGGCACTTACAGCTATCGTATTATTAGTCCTATTGAAAAACAATTTTGTTTGAGCAGTTATCTCACTCAGAATTTCTTTTAATGTACCTTTATTTATATCTAATGAGACACGGGGAGCGCTATTGACGATTTCCTGGTCATAGAAAAATTTAAAGTTAGTGAGATTAGTAATTTGATTAAAAACTTTTTCAACATTCTCATTCTGTACTTTTAGAGTAATCCCGCTCTCCTTCAGATTCTGAGCAGACAGTGATGATACTCCCAAACAAGACAATAGTAAAAAAGCTAAAAACAGAACGCTATTTCTACATTTTCCTTTCGGTGTAAGAAGATTATTCATAAATTTGTGCGTTTTAGTAATTGAAATAAATTATTAAAAACAAAGGTTGTAATACGCGATACGTTATTCACACGGGTCGAAACGAATGAATATCCGTCCGGATTACGGAATAGGGGCTGCTCTGAGAGATGGCTCCTATTTTTTTTGAAGAGAATCAAGGAGGTGCTTTCATGGTATATTTTCTTTTGAATTAAAGGTTTTTATTATTTGTACAGCAACACTTCGTTGCCCTCTCTCTTATACCGGATGCCACTGGTATATTCAATGGATTGAAGTACAGCCTCCAGGCTTTTGTTATCGTGTTCACCCGAAATCAAGTTATTGAACTCCTGCCCTTCGGCAAAAGTAATCCGGCAATTGTACATACGTTCCAGTTCCTTAGCCACATCGCGTACCGGAGTACTGCTGAAACGCAATCCTCCTTCTCGCCATACAGCTACCGAACGCTCATCACGCCGTTTGCTATATTCACCGGAAATGGTATTGATAAGTATCTGTTCCTGGGCTTGCAAGCGCATCATTGCTTCTGGTAAGTCGACTTGAACCTTGCCACTCTCCACATTTACAGAAACGACTTCGTCCGAAGAATAGGATTTTACATCGAAACGAGTACCCAGAACACGCACATCGAAGCGATGGGTATTGACTATAAAAGGTTGTTTCTCATTACGCTGCACGCGAAAAAATCCTTCACCCTCCAACTCTATCCTGCGTTCTTCACCTGCAAAACGATTGGGATAGCGGACACGGGAACAGGAATTTAAAGTGAGCTGTGTACCATCGGGCAGCAAGACTTGCTTTTTCTCTCCATACGAAGTAGAAGCTTCCAGATAAGATATTTGCTGTTCATTTGCATAGTTCCAGTACCTGATGCTACCAAAAATCAAGCAAAGAACAGCAGCAACACCCGCCACAGATATGGCTGCACGATGGAACCAAGTACGCTTCCTATGCTCAATACGCTTCAACAACTGCCGGGCTTCCTTCTTATATTGCTCACGCTCAAGATCGGTATGCGATTGCTGCGAAGCAGATTCTTCCCAAACATCGGCAGCAAACTCACCCAACGCATCATCATACTCCGAACTGCTACATTCATTCAATAATTTACAGGCATCCTCCGTCGTATATAAGTCGTCCAGATAGCGACGAAGCCAGGATTTATCTTTTTCTTTATCTTTCATAATTCATTATTTTAAGGATATAAGGTCACCAAAAATATGCCTTTTACATAAAGTAATACCCGCAAAAGAGAAGTAGCTGGGGTGGGCTTAACGTTTTTTAATCATCAAGCAGTTTTTAGTCAATTCTTCATCTTCGCACTATGAACGCTTGTTCAAGCTGTGCGAACACATATTCGCAAGGCTTGGATATGTATTCGCAGGGCTTGAACAGAGAATTATTACTGAAAAGAGAGAGTTTTATCTATAGATTCAAGCAAATAAGCAGTAAGATAAGGTCGGCACCCATCACCGAATTCTTCTCCAAGTAAGTGCGGAGTGACCTTAACGAAGTGGAAATGGACTCTTGCACGGTATTGACTGAGATTCCCAAAGCTTCTGCTATCTCTTTATGGGACATCTGCTGTTCACGGCTCATCCCAAAGATTTCCCGCTGACGGGGCGTCAGCCGTTGCAGTGCACGGGATATGAGTTGCTGCAAATCATTCGCAAGAATTTCGTTCTTCGTGTCATTGCTATAATCCACTGCATGAGACAGGATTTGTTCTTTCAACCGATCTTCATTGGCAAGATCGCGCAACTGGTTCAGAATGCGGTTACGGACAATGGTATATAAATAGGAAGAGAAAGAGGCATCGGGATTGATGAAACGACGGCTTTGCCAGATAACGGTAAAAGCATCCTGAAAAACATCCTCAGCATATTCGCGTGACTTCAGAAAACGCATCGCAAAGTATATCAAGCGGTTCTTATAGGCTGCATAAAGTTCGCAAAATGCATCCTCATCCCCATCTATCAAACGGAGAACAAGCAAACGTTCATCACTAAGAATCTCTGCTGCGTGCATATCATTTTCTTTAGGTTCCGGACACAAAGGTACTTATAAGTTATTACAAACGTATGTAAAATCCGGGAAAGAAAAAAGAGATGGCCTATTTTTCATCATAAAATGTTTTTATTCGTCCTTTCAAAGATATTTATATTCTAATTTTAGTATTTCTTGAATAACTGTCTCTAAGCATGTATTTATATTTTGTAGATACTGGTCATTATTTGTATTTTTGCGAATAATTACAAGCAAACAAAAGTTATGAGAAGAAAAAGATTAGAAGTAATAGTATTGGCTGCCTCATGCGTTTTCTGCTTGAGCAGCTGCCTTGACAAGGACGTATATCAAGGCTCTCAAGAAGAAGAAAAGGAGTTCAACGATTTCGATTACTCTACTACTCAAAGTAACGTAAGTCTGGAAGTCAGCTATCTGAACAACGGCGTAAAGGCAAATGTTTATTTTGAGCTGTATGACGAAATGCCCGTTACAGAAACTGAGTATACTTACGTAAAACGTGACGACGTCCAACCTCTCTTCGCTGCCTACACTGACAAAAATAGCGTTTTCAAAGGTACTGTGGATTTGCCCGGATATGTAAAGAAGGTATATATCTATACGCCGGCATTCTTTGCAAGAACGCTGATTGAGGCGGAAGTTACTAATGGAAGCATTAAGGCTACGGATGATATGCCGACAACACGTGTAGTAACTCCAACTCCCGGAGCCTACCACTACAGTTATATGGACGAAACGATAACTAAAGGCCTCAAAGAATACCCCAAAAACTGGAAAATCTGGCTGGGAACATATGATCACTATAGAAATGGTGAAATAGGATATCCATATAGCGGAAATCTTGCTGCCACAAATGCTGATGGCCTCTATGAGGCCCAGACAAAGGTTATTAATATTAATAACAGATGTCCCGATATATACCGCAACTATTATGATATGACTATTGATAAAACAGCCGAAATAGTGGTTACTTATCTCGGCCAGAATACTTGTTGGAACTCTTCCTTGGGATATTACTATTATGAAATAGGACACGAGCCTTCAAGTCTGGATGATGTCCACGTCATTATGCTATTTCCCAATACACAAGATGGTCAGTGGGTGAATGACACGAAAAATGCAACAAAAAGTGCCGGTATAGATCGTTCAACAGCCGTACAACTGAAATACTATCCTAATATCGCCAGTGGAAGTATGGAGGGAGAAACAACCGTATTCCCTGCCGGATATAAAATAGGTTTTGTCCTTGCCACCAATGCCTGGAGCAATCCTGTAGGAAATCGTTACACCGCAACCCGATACCGTGCCGCTACATCGAAAAATTTAAGTGTAAAAGATGGCGGAGCCCCCTATAATGAACCACGTACAGCTGTCTACAGATACGGTGATTGGATAATGACATCGTTTGAAGACTTTAATACCGATCAAAACTTCAGTGATGTCGTAATAACACTTAAATCCAATCCTGTTGATGCCATTACAGATGTACCTGTTGTAGATCCCGATGATCCGACAGTCCCCATTACTTTAAAAGGAGTCTATGCTTTCGAAGATTTGTGGCCCAATCAGGGAGATTATGATATGAATGATGTGGTAGTACGCTATAATTACGGAAAGAGTATCGATACCAAAAGCAATATACAGGCTGAGACTTTCATATTTAAAGTATTCGAAAATGTTGCCAATAATAATAACGGACTGGCATTCAAGTTGAATAGCAATGGTAATATAGAATCATATTCCCTCGCCGTTCGCAAAGCAGGAGAAAGCGTGTTCACAGATGTATCGACATCACTTGAAACCGGAGAGAATGTTTTTGTATTGACAGACAATGTTAAAGAGAATATGAACGGCGAATATAAAGTAACCGTAAAATACAAGTCACCTATTACGAAAGAGTCTGAAATAGATCCGTTCATCTTCAAAAACCAAGATAACGGCCTGCGTTGGGAAGTGCATCTTCCTAAGGCAGCACCGACCTCCAAAGCTGATAAAAGCTATTTCGGGCAAGGGCAAGATGCTTCTAATAGTGGTACATATTATGTACGCGATGGTAATTATCCGTTTGCCATCTATCTGGCCGGAGCAACCGAAAACGATCTAAGCAAGATTTTGGATATCGCAAACGAAAGTACTCCGATCGGTCAGCTTTACAGCGGATATGATGAATGGGTAAAGAGCGAGGGGCGTACAAATCAAGATTGGTATAAACGATAATAATTGTTTGTTTGCTGTGCATCAACAGATGCATAAAAAAAGAGGCTGAAATCCGTTCCTTTTAGGGAATATAGATTTCAGTCTCTTTACTTTTTTATGAGTTTAATGAGCCTTTCCTCAAAAGATTACTTCTTATAAGCCGCCAATTTATTCCTATAATAAGCCTCCACATCCTTCCAATGATAATAAGGGGCTATTTCGCTCTCAACCGGAAGTTTCATTTCATGCTCGTTGAGTAAAACCTTCACCAGGACATCGTCACTCCCCTTCTTGCGGAAGAAGACAAACTGGATATTGCTGGCCATCGGGAAGATTTTGTAGTTACGCCATACAGCATCCAGCTTACTCAAATCTGTTGTCTGGTAAGCACAGTCTCCCAACTCCAGCAGGCAAGCAAAAGGAAGCAGACAAGACTCATGTCCGAAACGTAAAGTCGCACTATTCTCCGACTTCACGATACAAGTATCCGCCGTATTCAGGAAATTCTCCAGCAGATTGGCTTCCAGATAAGGTATCTTGCCCTTAGTCAGCGGAGACGAAGCGTAGTTGATGTACCAATTCTTATTGCTGATCTGCCACAAATCGTAGCACTCATCTTTGGTGAAAAGCGAATAAAGTTCCAAATCCGTGTCGATACTCTGCATATTGGCAGCTACATCAAACAGCATAGTCATCAGCTTGCCGGCATCCACTTTCCACTTCACATAGTCGGCATTGTTGAACAAAGCCTTCATCAAGCGGTCCGGATGAACATGTTCCTTCCGGATAGCTTCTCTTGCAGCAATTACCTCATCAGCCTTGCGTAATTCTTTTATAGCAGGATCATCATGATTCATATAATACATATCGTGATAACTGGCATCATTCTTGAACTGCAACTTCGGATTCAGAGCCTGAAGCTTCAGGCATTCTGCCGCCATCGAAAGAATGCAACGGATTACGACCGTGGAACGTGCATCTATTTCAGCTTCTCCCTTAAATACTTCCGGGAAGTTCTTATACATTCTCTCGGCAATGCCCCGATGCTGACGCGCACCCAGCGGAGTAAGTTCGCCATATCTGCTCTCAGCCATGCGCGAAACGCTGTCCAGCACGCAGAGCGTCTTCTTGCCCAAGTCGGTAAGCACTCCGTTCTTTTCGGCTTCACGCATCACTTCCAGCGGTTTTTCATAATCATCGGGATTGATAAGAAAGCGCGAACCGTGACGGGCATAATGGCTCAGATAAAAAGGTTTATAACCGGCAGGCGGGGCAGTCTGCACTGCATTCGGTTCGGGATAAGCGTAGTAGTTGGCAGCCGAACGATGAATGTCTGCAAAGATTTCTTCTTTTGCCGTCTGTGCACTCATTCCGAGCACCAGGCAACAGAGAACGGTAAGCAAAATAAAACGTTTCATGATCTTTGGGTTTTAGTGATTTATTCGTGTGAGATTTCTTTCAGATACTTCTCTATCTTTTCAAAGAACGTGGCCAGATGCGAGCCATCCACAAAGGCATGATTCACATAGATAGAGAGAGGAAATACCAGGCGACCTTCACGGGTCACAGCTTTACCGGCAGTCATCAAAGGATAGCTGCAAGCATTACCGGCCTCGGCCAATGTGTAGGTGGTAGACGTGAAATACATCTTAGGCACTGCACTCAAATGCACCACATCGTAAATGCCCTGCTGTGCCAGCACTTCCTCTGCCCCGTAGGGATTACCATCTTCGGGAATATTGGTGATCAGATTCTGGGCCTCGGCATGGAAACTTGCAAAACCCTCATGATAAGGAATGCGTACCGTATAGAAAGTCTTTCCGGGAACAGCTATAGGCGAGATAATATCCACCTGGTCGTGAAAGATGACTTGCCCATTCTTATCCGTGCGGTAGCGGAGTGCATCCACCTCATTGGCCGAACGGAGTACGGCATAGAGGTAACAGAGAAAGAAAGAGCGTCCCGAAGCCTTGGCGGCAGCACGCGCTTCCGTACAGTCTATTTCAGTAGTAACGGAATACCAGGAGTTGACGAAAGTACGGAAGAAGTTGTAATTGTCCCGGCGCTCCCAGGCATCAATGTCGATAATATGTGTCATATACTTATAAAAGTAGAAAGTTGAGAGTTTCAGCCCTCAACTTTCTGTTAAACAATTATTTTTCTTTCTTATAATTTTCCAGTCCGGTCTGCAGGAATTGGATATACTTGGAGATGTCTTCGTCGTAAGAGTAGGACTTGTTGAGCGGCCTGCCTTCATTGTCTATCAGCACATAGAAAGGCTGTGCGTTGGCACCGAACTTGACGCGCTGCAAGTAACTCCACTTATCACCTACCGTACGCAGTGTACGTTCTGTACCGTTCTCCGTAATCTTCACGGGAGAAGGAAGCGGAGTCTTATTGTCCACATAAAGTGTGATCAGTACATAGTCGTTATTGATGATGTCGCTCACCTTCGGGTCTGTCCATACGGAAAGCTCCATCTTACGGCAGTTTACACAACCGTAACCGGTGAAGTCCAGCATCACGGGCTTGCCGTGCTGACGGGCATACTCCATGCCGAGGTCGTAATCGTCGAACTTGGCATGTACTTCATTATTATAAAGGTTGAAGTCCTGCGTCTGCATGGGCGGTGCAAAAGCACTGACTGCCTTCAACGGTGCACCCCACAAACCGGGAACCATATAAACTGCAAATGCCAGCGAAGCCAAAGCCATAAAGAAACGAGGTACGCTGACCTTAGAATCATCGTCATCGTGCGGGAATTTGATTTTTCCCAGCAGGTAGAAACCAAGCAAAGCAAACAGCACAATCCACAAAGCAAGGAATGTTTCACGGTCGAGTATGCGCCAGCCGTAAGCCAAATCGGCCACGGAAAGGAACTTCAACGCAAATGCCAGTTCCAGGAAACCGAGCGTCACCTTGATAATGTTCATCCAGCCACCCGACTTAGGCATAGACTTCAACCACGACGGGAACAGTGCAAACAAGGTAAAAGGCAACGCCAAAGCAATGGCAAAGCCCAGCATACCAATGGCCGGAGCCACTACACTACCCGTTGTAGAAACCTGTACCAGCAGGAACCCGATAATAGGACCCGTGCAAGAGAAAGATACCAACGACAAAGTAAATGCCATCAGGAAAATACTCAGCAAACCGCTTGTTGCCTCAGCCTTACTGTCAACAGCATTGCTCCACTTGGAAGGCAGCGTTATCTCGAAAGCCCCGAAGAAGGAGGCGGCAAATACCACCAACATCAAACAGAAGAGGATGTTGAATATCGCATTCGTAGAAAGTGCATTCAGTGCGCTGGCACCAAAGATAAGCGTAATGGCCAGTCCGAGCACCACGTAAATCACCACGATAGAGGCACCATACGTCCACGCATCGCGAATACCTTTCTTCTTGTCCTTGCTGCGTTTCAGGAAGAAACTTACAGTCATCGGGATGATGGGCCATACGCAAGGGGTGAACAGTGCCAGAAGTCCTCCGATAAATCCGGTAACAAAGATGTAGAGCCATGACATATTCTCCTGAGAAGTAGTTTCTCCCAAAGACTTCAGCTCACTGATAACCGGTTTCCACAGGTCAACATTGCCCGCTACATCGATTTCAGTAGGACCATCCGCACCGCCGATAACGGCATCAGCAGTTGTATCAGCGGCAACGTCCTGCTGCACGGCCTGAGCATCCTGTTTCACTTCGGCTACAGGAGCAGCAGCCCCTTCTGTCTTACCGGAAAATTTAAACGGAACCTGGGTGGGCGGCAAACAGTTTTCATCGTTGCATGCACCATATTCCAGATAACCTTCTACCTGATAAGCCCCACCGGTCAGCTTCAGTTTCTGTGCAAACTGCGCCGTATTCTCAAAATAGCGCACCTGCATTTCGAACAGTTTGTCGAATGAGGAAATTTCTTTGCCTACGGGTTTCAGTTTACCTACGACCTCAGCACCCGAGATATTCTCAACATTGAAAGTGGCCGAAATAGGGCCACCATCACCCAAGTCGGTAGAGTAAACATGCCAGCCTTTATCAATGGCACCGGTAAACAGAACTTCCGCTTCATCTGCCGACAGAACTTTCAGTTCCGACTTAAACTTAACGGGTTCTTGTATCTGCGCTTGCGACACTACGGCAAGAAGCAACAGGAAAAAGGAGAAAAATACTTTCTTCATCTATTTATTATTACTAAAATTTATATTCGATTAAACTTCATAATCTACACAAGCACGGCTTTCTTTTACGTCAGCAAGGAATTTACCGGCAGCAACATGGTCGGGATGCGTAGCATAGAACTTCACATCATCCAGTGTATCGAATTCGCTATAAAGAGCGATGCTCCAAGTCTCGTCGGGATTGATATTCAGCCCGACTTCAATCTTGCGAATAACAGATATCTTTGCCGGAAGTGCTTCAATAGCCTTCTTGAAATTATTCATTGCAGCTAACTTTTCGTCAGGCGCAGCCTCGTTTTTTAGCTTAAATAATACAATGTGTTTTACCATAACTTTGATATTTAAATGATTTATGTCTATATTTGTCAGCGGAAGCAGTTGTATTCAACGATTGCAAAAATACTGGTTTTGTTTTAAATATACATATAAACGGATGTTAATAATAGGAATTGCAGGCGGAACAGGGTCGGGAAAGACCACCGTCGTACGTAAAATCATCGAAAGCCTGCCGGCAGGTGAAGTCGTTTTGTTGCCACAAGACTCTTATTATAAGGACAGTAGCCACGTGCCCGTAGAAGAGCGGCAGAATATCAACTTCGACCACCCGGATGCATTCGAGTGGAGCCTTCTCTCCAAACATGTTGCCATGCTGCGCGAAGGCCGAAGCATCGAACAGCCCACCTATTCGTATCTGACGTGTACCCGCCAGCCCGAAACCATCCACATCGAGCCGCGCGAAGTTATCATCATCGAAGGCATCCTGGCCTTGTGTGATAAAAAACTGCGCAGCATGATGGACCTCAAGATATTTGTGGATGCCGACCCGGATGAACGGCTGATTCGCGTCATCCAGCGAGACGTCATAGAACGCGGGCGTACAGCCGAAGCCGTCATGGAGCGCTATACGCGCATCTTGAAACCGATGCACCTGCAATTCATCGAGCCGTGCAAACGATATGCCGACCTCATTGTGCCGGAAGGCGGGAACAATAAGGTAGCGATTGATATATTGACGATGTATATAAAGAAGCACTTGAAAGAGTGATGAATGACCGGTTATGAAAAAAGGAAGCGGATTATATACACTACTGGCAATCCTGCTACTGTGCTGCATCGCAGGATGCGGCGGAAAGCAACATGCAGAAAAAGTAGCGACAGATGACCTGCAACAAATCAAAGATAGCGGAGAACTGGTAGTGCTGACATTATACAGCTCGACTTCCTACTTTATCTATCGCGGCCAGGACATGGGGTTCCAATACGAGTTGAGCGAACAGTTTGCCAAAAGCCTGGGTGTAAAGCTACGGGTAGAGGTGGCACGAAACGTAGATGAACTTATTGAGAAGCTACTGGCAGGCAAAGGTGATCTTATAGCCTATAACCTGCCCATCACCAAGGAGTGGAAGGACAGCCTGATTTATTGCGGTGAAGACGTCATCACCCACCAGGTCATCGTACAGCGCGCCGGCGGACGGAACAAACCACTGAAAGACGTAACCGAGCTCATCGGGAAGGATGTATATGTGAAACCGGGAAAGTATTACGACCGGTTGGTCAATCTGGACCAGGAGCTCGGAGGAGGTATTCATATCCATGAAGTGACCAACGACAGCATCAGCGTAGAAGATCTTATCACCCAGGTATCGCAAGGAAAAATCCCTTATACCGTGGCCGACAATGACGTGGCACAACTCAACACCACCTATTATCCCAATCTGAACATCGGGCTTTCCATCAGTTTCGACCAGCGCGCCTCATGGGCCGTACGGAAAGACTGCCCCCAACTGGCAGCTGCCGCCGACAAGTGGCATGAGGAGAACATGACTTCGCCTGCTTACACGGCAAGTATGAAGCGGTATTTCGAGATAAGCAAGGCAATCGTCCACTCTCCTATTCTTTCTTTAAGGGAAGGGAAAATCTCCCACTACGACCAATTATTCAAAAAATATGCTCCGGAGATAGATTGGGACTGGCGCCTGCTGGCATCTTTAGCTTATACGGAATCCAACTTTGATTCGACAGCCGTGTCGTGGGCGGGTGCAAGAGGGTTAATGCAACTGATGCCTGCCACCGCCCGGGCCATGGGAGTGCCCGAAGGAAAAGAGCAGAACCCGGAAGAGAGTATCAAAGCTGCCGTAAAATATATCGGCGCCACCGCCCGAAGCTTTGCCAAAGTACCCGAAGAAGAACGCATCAACTTTGTACTGGCGTCTTATAATTCAGGGATAGGGCATGTGCAGGATGCCATGGCACTGGCAGAGAAATATGGCAAAAACAAATACGTCTGGCGGGATAACGTAGAGAACTTCATCCTGCTGAAAAGCAACGAAGAATATTTCACCGATCCCGTCTGCAAGAATGGTTATTTCCGCGGTATAGAGACGTATAACTTCGTGAGGGATATTACGTCACGGTATGAACAGTACAAGAAGAAGATTAAGGCATAATTTCATGTACAATGTACAATGTAAATTAAAATAGGTTCAATTTGTTCTTCTGCGCTTCTTCCAGTGATACTGTTTTTACTTGTCGCTCTTGGTTCTTCGCGCGAAGCTCTTGATACTTCTCATTCAATTCTTCTTCCAGCTCCTCCTTCGTTTTGGGATTCATCAACTTTGCGGCTACGGTAGCATTCTGCGAAGCATCTTTCAGATGAATGACCGGAGCATGATAAACGGGAGCAATCTTCAATGCCGTATGCAGCGGCGAAGTTGTAGCACCACCTATTAACAAAGGAATATCCAAGCCTGCCTTTTCCAGTTCGATGGCCACATGCACCATTTCGTCAAGAGATGGAGTAATCAGGCCGCTCAGTCCTATCATGTCCACCTTTTCTTCGATGGCACGCTGCACAATCGTCTCGGCAGGTACCATCACACCAAGGTCAATGATGTCGTATCCGTTGCAGGCCATTACCACAGACACAATGTTCTTACCGATGTCGTGCACATCTCCCTTCACTGTGGCAAGCAACACTTTTCCGGCAGAGGCAGTCCCCTCTTCTTTCTCCGATTCTATCACCGGCTGAAGGATGGCAACCGCTTTCTTCATGGTACGCGCCGTCTTCACCACTTGCGGAAGGAACATTTTTCCGGCACCGAACAAATCACCGACATGATTCATGCCTGCCATCAACGGACCTTCAATGATATCTACAGCCTTGGGGTATAGCTTCAAGGCTTCGGCAAGGTCTTCTTCCAGATAGTCGCCGATGCCCTTTGTCAATGCATACTTCAAACGCTCTTCCACCGAAGCACCCTCCCGCCAGGCAAGCTGGGAATGCACAGCGGCTTGCGGTGCTCCTCCGGCAACAGCTTTTGCGGCATCCGCTTCCGCTTTCAGATGCTCGGCCGTCTCTATCAGCCGCTCGGCAGCATCGGGACGACGATTGAGAACCACATCCTCGATACGTTCCAGAATATCGGCGGGAATATCCGTATAAAGCACGGAAGTAGCCGGATTCACAATGCCCATATCCATGCCTTCGCGGATGGCATAATAAAGGAACACGGCATGCATCGCCTCGCGGATATAATTATTGCCGCGGAACGAGAACGAAAGATTGCTGACCCCACCACTGACATGCGCGCCGGGCAAATTCTTCCGTATCCAGCCGGTGGCACAGATAAAGTCCACCGCATAGTTATTATGTTCGTCCATACCCGTAGCTACGGCAAGTACATTGGGGTCGAAGATGATATCGTGAGGATTGAAATTGACTTTATCTACCAAGAGACGATAGGCCCGTTCGCAGACTTCAATCTTGCGTTCGGCGGTATCTGCCTGACCTTTCTCATCGAAAGCCATCACCACGGCAGCAGCGCCGTATTGCTTGATGGTGCGGGCATGTTCCAGGAATTTCTCCTCCCCTTCCTTCAAAGAGATGGAGTTGACAATGGATTTGCCTTGCAGACACTTCAGTCCGGCAACAATAACCTCCCACTTGGAAGAGTCGATCATCACCGGCACGCGGGCAATCTCCGGTTCGGAAGCTATCAGGTTGAGGAAGGTAGTCATTTCGGCTTTCGCATCCAGCAATCCGTCGTCCATATTGATGTCGATGACTTGCGCCCCGTCTTCCACTTGCTGGCGGGCAATGCTAAGCGCTTCATCGTACTTTTTCTCGTTAATCAGGCGCAGAAACTTACGCGAACCGGCAACGTTGCAACGTTCGCCCACGTTCACGAAATTGTTCTCGGGCTTCACTTCCAACAGTTCGAGCCCCGACAGCCAGAGATTACCGGGCTTCGGAGCAGGAGTATGAGGAGCGGCACCCGCTATCAAAGCAGAATATTCTGCAATATAAGCATCCGTCGTACCGCAACAACCGCCGATGATGTTCACCAGCCCTTCGTGGATATACTCCTTCACTTCATGTGCCATGTCGGCGGGAGTCTGGTCGTATTTTCCCAGACTGTTGGGCAATCCGGCATTGGGATAAGCGCTTATATAATAAGATGCGCGCGCGGCAAGTTGTTCCAGGAAAGGCTTCAACTGGCGGGCTCCGAACGAGCAGTTCAGTCCTACGGAGAAGATGTCGGCATGCTGCACGGAAGCAAGAAACGCCTCCAGCGTCTGGCCGGACAATGTACGTCCTCCGGTATCGGAAACCGTCACGGAGAGCATCAACGGCACACGGATTCCGGTAGCCTCCATTGCTTGTTCGGCAGCAAAGATGGCCGCCTTGGCATTCAGTGTATCAAAGATTGTTTCTATCAGCAAGGCATCTACGCCGCCTTCGAGCAATGCTTCCATCTGTTCGCGATAGGCATCGGCCAGTTCGTCGTAAGTCAGAGCCCGGAAGGCTGGGTTGTTCACATCGGGACTCATGGAGCAGGTCTTGTTCGTGGGGCCCACGGAACCGGCAACGAAACGAGGTTTGTCGGGAGTTCGCAAAGTGAATTCATCGGCCACTTCGCGCGCCAGCTTCACGGCAGCAAGGTTCATCTCGCGTACATACTCCTGCACGTGATAGTCCGCCATGCTGACACGGGTAGAACTGAATGTATTGGTTTCGATGATGTCGGCACCTGCCGTAAGATATTTGCGGTGGATATCCTGTATCACGTCGGGACGCGTCAGGCAAAGCAAGTCATTGTTGCCTTTCAACTGTCCGGGGATCTGCGCAAAACGTTCGCCCCGGAAATCTTCTTCCGCCAAGTTGTATTGCTGTATCATGGTGCCCATAGCACCATCCAGGATGAGGATGCGCTCACGCACCAGCTCTTTTATTGTTTTCATCTAAAAACTATCTTTTAAACATACGCGCCATATCGCGTTTGTCATCTTTTTCTTTCAGAGATTCGCGTTTGTCGTATTGCTTTTTACCCTTGGCAAGGGCTACCACCACTTTGGCCAACCCCTTCTCGTTGATAAACATACGCACGGGGACAATAGTGAAGCCGGGATCTTTCGAGCCGCGCATCAACTTATCCAGTTCCTTTTTAGTCAACAGAAGTTTGCGCTCCCTGCGTGCCGAGTGGTTGTTGTAGGAACCGTAGAAGTATTCGGCTATGTGCATGTTCTTCACCCACAATTCACCATTGGCAAAGTAACAGAACGTATCGACCAAGCTTGCTTTCCCCAGACGGATGGACTTAATCTCGGTACCCGTAAGCACGATGCCGGCTGTATAGGTGTCCGTCAGTTCGTAATCGAACGTTGCACGCTTATTCTTTATATTTACAGGAGCTTGTTTCATAACATTTATCAGTTTAGCACTACCGTCAGCTTATTGAATACCCATTCTATCACCAACGGACAAGCTATTAACAAAACAGAAGACAGAATGGTGAACCGCAAGCGGTCTTTTTCTGTAATCTGCATCAATTTATCACTTCCTTCCCACACTACATAGATGATGTAGAACTGAAGCAACAGCGCTATAATCCAGAAATCGGGCAGAATGCCGATAACGATTCTGAGCAGGAACAGCACCACCAGTGCATAGCCTGCAAACTGTTGCGTCAAAGGAATATCACTGTCCATCATAAACATGCGGACACGCAACCCATTGATAAGATAGGCTGCCAAAAAATATCCTCCAAACAAGGATACAGCCACCGCGCAACACTGCGTCATGGCATATTGAAAACTTTGCGGACCGCCCCACCCCATCGTCCATAACGAACCGATGAAAACGGACAACCCGCATAAACCAATCATAGGATAAACAAAAGATGTGAATACCTTTCGCTTATCCTCTAAACTAATTTCCTCCCAGGCACGAGCCGGAGAGGAAATCAATTGTATGGCTATATGAAATAATTCTTTGTAGTTCAATATCTTTATTTATCTGTTGGTGCTTTATAGGTAACAGTATATACTTTCTCTTTAGCATCATCATTCAACTTGCTGTTGTATTGATTTTCTCTTGTTACAATTTCAACAGTCGTCGGTCTGGCGGAAGTTCCATGATCAAGCCCATAACGGTTAAATACACCTGTCAAGTTATATGTTTTATAGAACAAACCAAGGCCATAATATCCACCGGAATTAGCAGTGAGAGAATAAGATGTACTACCATTCGAGTCTGCATCACCATTTGAATTATGACTCAGATACAGTCTCAAAGTACCATTATTATCTTCATTCGGATAATATACCAGCGTCAAGAAATGTCTCTTTTGGCTGATATAATAGTTAATCGGGAGCAAAATTGTTGTCTCATCATAGAATTGCGGCTTATACTCCAGACCGCTGTTAGTGCTTTCCATAGAAATAATGGCAGCATTATTACTCTTGCTCAGAGAGTCATTTGCAGCTCCCTTTTCTGATACAATTGCCACTGTATTATCTAATGACTCAATAGAATACAGTTCAACACCTTTAATATCTTTCTCATCAGCTGCTATATTTAACAGAGAGGAATCCCAACGATAATAAATCTGGGCAACCTTACCACTCATTTCAGACATCTTAAAGCCGTTTGTTTCTAAAGCATTAATAGAAGCTGAAGTCGGAGTTATTGTCACGCCATTGGCACCAGTAAAGGTATACATACCCATATAATTATTAACCTTCACCATCCCCCCGCCGTAGCTATAAGGATCACTATCCGAGTTCAGACACGAAGTTAAAGAAATGCCCATCAATAACGTAAAGGCAACTGCTAAGAATTTTAATTGTTTCATTTTTCTTATAAATATTAGAGTGTGCAAATTTAGATAAAAGAATCGAGTAATAGAGTACTCTCATCGTTTTTTCATTGTTTTTAAGATTAAATGAAAGATTAATCTAAATACTGCATTTGCCAATCCGCATTTAACGATTATTCACTATCGGGCGATGCTATATTATTTCAAAGACAGTCACATGAGGAGCGAGCACCGTTTCCATAAGCAGAAACGACAGTTCCCATAAGAGGAAACGGCAGTTTCCATTATAGGGAACGAGCGTTCCCATCTGCAGAAACTGCAGTTTCTTACCATAGGGAACGATCGTTTCCACGTAAGGGAACGGCAGTTCCCTACCCATAGGAAACTACAAACAACTATATATCAATAATATAACAATAGAAATATGGTACAAAAAACAACTATGAGAGCAAACGCTTACCCTCATAGTTACCACCAGGGTTACTCTCATAGCTCAAACGCCCATGAATAAAGGGATACAGAGCTTTTATGAGGGTATGAGGGTAAAATGCTTTGCAACTTTTATTTGAGAGAGCCTGAATTTGCACTATACAATCTTAGCAAACTGCTCCAAATGCTCGTCCACATAGCCGGCAACCAAAGCTGTATACCCTTCCTCCTTCTCCAGAAACTCATCTTCCAGTTCATCGAAAGCCTCGTACTGCTCGTACATCGCCATGAATTCATCATCCGTGCGCTCGCATTCCAAATCCTCGCGGTGAGCATCGTATATCTTCTTGGCAGCATAAACCAACTTGCTTAAATCGCCCACACCCCACAAACGCATCACCTTGGCAAACGGGTTGGCAAAGATATAGCCGCCATAACCGTTCTGTATCAGTTGGCAAAAGCCTCCTTCCATCACTTCGTCACGGAATATCTGATAAGCCAGCAATGAATGCTGCTCACCGGTGAGCAGGGGCATCGTTTCGGCAGTCAGTTCCCCGCCTGTCACTTTCTTATAAGCATCAGTAAATACTTGGATAAATGCATCCATCCCTTCGCCGGAAGCTTGGCGCAAAGCAGCATCTGTCACTTCTATCATAGCTCGTATCTTAATTTAATTATGCCACAAAGTTAGGACTTTGCATCAATAGTTACACACAGAAAGACAGAATATCTACAAAAACGTCCTCGAAATCGGCTACTTTTGCAAGCATAATATAAAAGATAAAGCCATGAAAAGAAAATTCATCTATTTGTTTGCCCTCCTGCTATGCAGCTGCTCATCCGAAAATCTCCAGGCACAACTCCCCGACGAAGAAGAAACTCCCGAACAAACACAAACCCTGCCCGGACAGCCCGTAGGCTTTGCCACTACCGGCATCACCCCCACCGGAGGAGAAGGCGGCAAATCCGTAACAGTGACCAATGCCACCGAACTGACCGGCGCACTGAAGAGAACGGAAAAACTCGTTATATATATAAAAGGTATAGTCAGCGTTGATAATGTAATCTCCGTGAAAGCCACAAACAAAACCCTGTTGGGACTTCCCGGTTCAGTGCTTACTAATCCTAACCGCACTCAAGACACTTCGGGCATCCTCTACTTCAAGTCCGGCTCCGACAACCTGATACTGCGCAACCTCACCTTCAAAAGTGCCGGAGCCTATGATACGGACGGGCGGGACAACCTCTGCATCGACGGCACCACCAATATTTGGGTGGATCATTGCGACTTCCAAGACGGGGTAGACGGAAACTTCGACTGCAAAAGCGCATCGGACCACATCGCCGTCACCTGGTGCCGCTTTCGTTATCTGATAGAACCCCTGGCCGGAGGTTCAGGCGGCAGCAACGACCACCGTTTCTCCAACTTATGGGGAAACAGCGACAGCCATACCGAAGACCGCGGTCGTCTGAACACCACCTTCCAATACTGCTGGTGGGATGAAGGATGCCGAGACCGTATGCCGCGAGTACGTTTCGGCAAGATACACATTGCCAACTGCCTCTACAGCAGCAGCGTCACCAGCGGTTGCATCGGTGTAGGCCGTGAAGCAGATGTGTACGTAGAGAAGTCTGTTTTCATAGGTATAAAGAAAGCCCATAAGGTATACGATGAAAGCGGTCAATTACGCTTTGACGGCTGCGAATTCCGCAATTCCACCGTGGACGAAGGCACCAAAACCTCCTTCACCCCCGAATACATTCTGAAGACCGTTCCGGTGAATGAAGTGGAAAGTCTGGTCAGGAACCAAGCCGGAGCAACCCTCGATATTAAAGAAGCCAACTAACTGCAAACTCCACTTTACATTCCACAGAAATCTAACTTACTATTACTTATTTTTAATAAAAAAGTCAAATTGAACGGTTTGCATAAACCAAGAAAAGGAGTAACTTTGCGCTCGACTAATAAAAGTAGACTACGTTTTTTAATTATATCACTTAAAAAAGAGCTAATTATGACTTATTCACACGAAGTGGAACACATGTGTGTTGTGAAGAAAGGTCCTAACCACGGACCGGCTCCTATTCCCGAAGAAGGTAAATGGGTAAAAGCTAAAGAAATTGTTGACATCTCTGGTCTGACACACGGTATTGGCTGGTGTGCTCCTCAGCAAGGTGCATGTAAATTAACCCTCAATGTAAAGGAAGGCGTCATCCAGGAAGCTCTGGTTGAGACTATCGGTTGCTCCGGTATGACTCACTCTGCTGCCATGGCATCAGAAATCCTCCCGGGAAAGACTATTCTCGAAGCATTGAACACTGACCTCGTTTGCGACGCTATCAATACAGCTATGCGCGAACTCTTCCTGCAAATCGTTTACGGTCGTACTCAGTCTGCTTTCTCAGAAGGCGGTTTGATTATCGGTGCCGGACTGGAAGACTTGGGTAAAGGTCTGCGCAGCCAGGTAGGTACTCTGTACGGTACATTGGCCAAAGGTCCCCGTTACCTCGAGATGGCAGAAGGTTACATCAAGAACATCTTCTTGGACAAAGACGACCAAATCTGCGGATACGAATTTGTTCACCTGGGCAAGTTCATGGATGAGATCAAGAAGGGAACTGACGCAAACGAAGCTTTGAAGAAAGTAACCGGTACTTACGGACGCGTAACAGCAGAACAAGGAGCAGTTAAACACATTGACCCACGTCACGAATAATATAAGGAGGAAAAGAATATGATTAGAGAAGTGAAATTTGAAAGTCAAGACCGTCGTATCAAGCAGATCATCGCTGCCTTGAACGAAAACGGCATCAAAGACATCGAAGAAGCTAACGCTATCTGCGAAGCTCATGGACTTGATCCTTATATGACGTGCGAAGAAACTCAGCCTATCTGCTTTGAAAATGCAAAATGGGCTTATGTTGTAGGTTGTGCCATCGCTATCAAGAAGGGCTGCAAAAACGCTGCCGAAGCTGCCGAAGCTATCGGTATCGGTCTGCAGGCATTCTGCATCCCGGGTTCTGTAGCCGACGACCGTAAGGTTGGTATCGGTCATGGTAACCTGGCAGCTATGTTGCTGCGCGAAGAGACTAAGTGCTTTGCTTTCCTGGCTGGTCACGAGTCATTTGCTGCTGCCGAAGGCGCCATCAAGATTGCTGCTAAGGCCGACAAAGTACGTAAAGAACCGCTGCGTTGCATCCTGAACGGTTTGGGTAAGGACGCTGCACAGATCATCTCACGTATCAATGGCTTTACATACGTTCAGACTCAGTTCGATTATTATACCGGTGAGTTGAAAGTTGTTCAGGAAATCGCTTACAGCGACGGTCCTCGTGCCAAAGTGAAATGCTACGGTGCCGATGACGTTCGCGAAGGCGTAGCCATCATGTGGAAAGAGGGCGTAGATGTATCCATCACTGGTAACTCTACAAACCCGACTCGTTTCCAACACCCGGTTGCAGGTACTTACAAGAAAGAACGCGTTCTTGCCGGTAAGCCCTACTTCTCAGTAGCTTCCGGTGGTGGTACTGGCCGTACTCTTCACCCGGACAACATGGCAGCCGGCCCGGCTTCTTACGGAATGACAGATACTATGGGCCGTATGCACTCAGACGCTCAGTTCGCCGGTTCTTCATCAGTTCCTGCTCACGTAGAAATGATGGGATTCCTGGGTATTGGTAACAACCCGATGGTAGGTTGTACAGTGGCTTGTGCGGTTGACGTTGCTCAGGCTTTGGGTAAGTAATTCCAATTACTTTATATAAATAAACTCCTGCAATCTCAACGGTTGCAGGAGTTTTTTATTAAATGTCACTCTTCTTATTCTTCCGTAGAGAAGAGTGAAAACAATTCTTGCTGTTTCAGCGGTTTGGCTATGAAGACATTACATCCGGCCTCCAAGGCAGCAATTCTGTCAGACTCGAAAGCATTGGCAGTAAGTGCAATAATCAGAATATCCTGATTGAATTCCCTAATTCTCCGAACCGCTTCCAGACCTCCCATGATAGGCATCTTCATATCCATCAGAACAAAATCAAAATGCTCTTCACGAACCTTCTGAACAGCATCGGCACCATTTACGGCACGGGTCGTATTGTAATCTTTAAGAATATGCTGTACCAGCGAATAATTACTGTCATTATCCTCGGCAATCAAAATCCTCAGATCTTGCTTGTTTGCCCTTTTCAGATGCAGTTTTTGCTCTACCGGTTGCAAGATATTATCCTCTTCCTCCTCCAGATAAGTGATTTCACAAGGCGTCCATGCCCAAAAGGTTGTTCCGACATCCGGAGTAGAGACAAATCCTATTTCACCTCCCGCTCCTTCAATGATAGCCCGTGAAATGGCCAGTCCGAGTCCCGTTCCCTGTGCAAACTCATTGAGTTTCTGAAACCGTCCGAATACCCGGTCCTGCAAATCCAGAGGAATACCGACCCCTGTATCTTCAACATAAATCCGGATACCTCCCCGTTCGATAGAATATCCCATCTTGATATGTCCCGAATGGGTACACTTCACAGCATTGGAAAGGAAGTTCAACCATACTTGTTTCAAGCGGTTTCTGTCCAGGAAGATATTACACTCCGCACCCGAACTATCCAGGAGGAATTCAACATCAGGATTCGTCACCTTCGGCAGAATCATTGTATACAACTCACTACGCAGTTTTGCCAGATTGAATGTTTCCCTTTTGCGTTCGAGAATGCCCGACTCGATCTTGGAAAGATCAAGAATATCATCAATCAGGCGCAACAACAGTTCATTGTTGGAATGTATAATTTCTACATATTCTTCTTTCTCGGCAGGGTCTTCACAATATGCCATAAGCTCGGAAAAGCCTACAATGGCATTAAGAGGCGTACGTATTTCATGACTCATATTGGCCAGGAATGCCGATTTGAGTTTGTCGGACAGTTCAGCCTTTTCTTTCAATTCCTTCAGTTCCTGGGTCACCTTTTCCCATTCCGTATTATTAAAGCAGATACCGGTGTACCGGATTACTTTTCCCGCTTTATTCTTCTCTGACTGAATACCGGTAACCACCAGACTCTGCCATTCCTGATCCCACTTGGTTTTGGAACGGTACTTTAAGGTAAAATCGGTATCCGTTCCCTGCAACATGAGGTTCATCGTTTCAAGAAAGCGTTCCACATCATCGGGATGTGCAAAATTCTGATAATCTTCCGGAGCGATAGGTCGCTCCGGATCATAATCGTTCACCGGGTCATTGAATGCTTTGAATAGCCTGCTCCGCACATCGAAGTCCCAATAAGACATACCGACCGTCTTGAAAGTAAGCTCCATTTTATAATTTCTTTCCTTGAGCTCCTCATCCAACTGGTGCAGTTTGGAGATATTCTGCCGGAATCCGGTATATCTCATAATATTCCCGTTTTCATCTTGCTCGAAAGGAACACCTATCACGTTGCAATATTGCCAGGCATCATCATATTTTGTCTTAATTCTGCAAGTCAGATCAAGAGTCATATTCTTACCTGAAATCATGGACTGTATGGCATCATTGAATACAGAATAATCCTCCGGATGCGTCACCTCCCGAAGTTCCGGAATTGTGATTTGCTTGTCACTGGCATAGTCATTAATGGGATCGTTATAAGATTCCATCTTTTGGGTCCGCACATCAAAATCCCAATGAACAATATTGCTGACCTGCATAGCCAATTCCCGCTTCGCAATCAGCTCTTCGGTCTTCTTGGTCATCAGCACTTTTTCCGTCACCTCCAGTTGCGTACCGATAATCAGCAACTTTCCCCGGTGTTCGGAAGACAGGCGCATCCGACTTTCATAGAACCGATACTGCTTTTTTTCTTCATCATAACAACGCAACGTGATATGTCCGTGCTGGATTTTCCTGTCCACCAATTGCGAAAAAATCTGCTGCAAAGGCATACGGTCTTGAGGATGCAACCTGCTCAGCATATTCTCCCATCCTACTGTAGTCTTTATAATAGGTTCACCATACAAAGGGCTAAAAGTCTTTTTATGTACATCGTATACCCATGAAGACATTTTAGCGGCGTCCATCGCCATTTCCAGATTCTTCTTGCTTTCTTCCGTGCGGAAATCGGCTTCCTTTGCGGCAGTCACATCATTGGACAGCAATATATGACCGATAATCGTCCCCGCATCATTACGCAAAGGAACGATCTTGGCTTCGTAAATTATGGATTTCTGGTTATTGCTTACGAAATAAGCATCATCATTGATCCGATCAAAATCGAACTCAAATTCTAAAGAGACGTCGTCGCCTACCCGTATTTTCTTTTTAAGTTCATCGTCCATATACGGGCTATTGAAGAGATTGACCGTATTCACCACCTTTGTCCGGTCTTCAACACCATACATAAGCAAGGCATGGTCGTTTATACTACGCAAGACTCCATCCACATCATAGATTTCAATACTTATCGGCAAACGGGCATACAAGCTCTCTGCTAATAAAAGCTCTTCTTGAACTAATTCCGGCTTCTCCCCGGAAGACATCACCTCATTGTCGTGGGAAACGGTTTCATTTTGTTCCATTTATCTCTCAGTTTTTTACAGACATGTTTGTTGTTTTAAGAGGTTCTACGCCAAATTATTACAGCTTTGACATAGGGCTTGCGTTGCAAATGTATAATTAAAAAATCACAATCTGAAATTTAAAAGAATAAAACACATCCACAACCAGATAAAACAAGTAGAAAAGCAGAAAAAGCATACTTACAGAAGCACAGAAAGCAGAAAACGAGAGACTGACACAAGATCAGTCCCTCGTTCAGGGCATTAAGTCCTTTTGATAAATTCTTTAGGTGTCCTTCCAAAATATTCCTTATACCTGCCTCTGAAATTCTTCAGATTTCTCAAGCCTACCATTTCCGCAACGATGGTTACAGAATATTTTCCGCTTTCCAACAACTCACGCGCTTTTTCCATACGTATCCGCGAAATCAGATATTTGGGAGCTTCGCCCGTCAGGGCCTTCCATTTGTTATAGAAGGTAGTACGGCTCATGCACATCCTCGAAGCAATATCATCAATCGTCAGATCTTCCTTATCCAGATTTTCCAGAATATACCCCCTCACTTCTTTCAGAAAGTCCAGGTTAATATCCCGCGAAGCCCCATCCAGTTTCTTTGCCAGGAAACCATCGCCAAATACCTTCTCCAAGAATGACTTCCTGAGTACACGGCTGTTGTTTATCAATACGAATATTTCTATTTTTAAATCTTCTAAATTAAACGGTTTACAAATAAAGACATCCGCCAAAGACAAGTGCCTCTTTTCACGTCGTTCCAAGTCAATATGCGAGCCTAGCAATATCACCGGAATAAAAGAAGTTTCTCTGGATGTCTTCAATTTCGAAGAAAGTTCCTCACCACCCATACGGTGCAACATGATATCGCAAATCACCAGATCAGGATATTCCTCACGTATGGCCTTCAAAGCTTCCTCACCGTCACTGAAACTTTTCACGATGAAATACTCCGCTAAACGGTCCTCTAAATAGCACCTGAATTTCTCATCATTATCTGCAAGAATAACCAAGGGTCTGTCTATATCCTTTTTTCTACAGGAATTACGAAAAAGCGCTCCTGTCTCATCTTCAATAAGAGTTTCCAATACCTTCTTAGTTCCATATTCCACTCCATGCATGCAGGGACATTTGATAGGAAACCGAAGTAAGACTTCACTTTCCTGAATCAATATTTTTCCGTTACATAACTCCAGCAATTTATCAAATAAGGCTCCACCTATGGCATGCTGACCGTGATACCAGACTCTGGAGATAGGCAGTCGCGAGGCGTAGCACTTGCAACGTCTCAAAAACTGCTCGTTTTCGGCAGTCTTTATCTTAATGGCCCAGAAATCACCCTTCAAAGAAATCGTCATCACAAGGTGTGCCTTGGGAAGGGAGCACTCGATGGCACTCAATATAAACTTATCAATGACCGGAGATATTTTGCCCTGGTCAAACCAGGCACTGGCATAATCAAAATCGGGCACAAGTTCCAGATTCATCCGCAATCCGGCAGCATAACTTTGCAAAGGATATACTTTCTTCTTCATGAATGCCCCGATCTCATGCTCTGCCACAGTCAGGTTTCTGGAATGGATGAAAAGATGCTTCAATTCCATCAGCCTCACCAGATGTTGTTCAAGACCATCTATATTGTGAATTGCAACGGTCAGTTCTTTCTTAATCGACTCCGGACAGGCCCCGTCGCATGCAACGCCCAACGGAGTTTTTATCAACGAGATAGGATTACGGATATCCCGGAACGTATCAATGAAATATTGATTTCCTTCCTTCAACAGATCCCTTTCTTCACTGACATAAGCCAAATGAAACAAAAGCCAGCACAGCAAACACATTCCACCAAACATAACCGGCAAAACAGAACCCGGAAAACATCGATATAATCCCACCGATACAAAAAAAATAAATAACGACACTACTATTATTAATACATGCTTCATACTATATACATTTAAGTCACATTCTTTTAATTCACTCTCTAACCTGAAGCTCAGACAAAACAACTGTAAGATTACCCAAAGTATCACCAGAAGGCGATCTTATGCGAGGTACTTTGTTGTATTTGTCCTTCATATTCATATCTCGTTCTCTTACAGATGTTTTCTAAAGAAAAAAAATAATAGTATAACAACCAGAACTGCAAAAAGATGTGGCTCTTGTTCATACAATCGAAAGAAGCTATCTTTGCAGTATGAAACCAGAATTGAAAGAAAACGGCGGATTGCCGCCACATATACTTTGGACGCTTGCCATCGTAGCAGGCATATCCGTGGCAAACCTGTACTATAACCAGCCATTACTGAACATAATGCGCCATGAGCTTGGAGTCTCTGAGTTCAAAACCAACTTGATTGCCATGATTACACAAGTGGGCTATGCCCTGGGATTGCTGTTCATTGTTCCGTTGGGCGACCTCTATCAGCGCAAAAAGATAATATTGATAAATTTCTTCTTGCTCATATTCTCCTTACTGGGTATTGCCGTAGCGCCCAATATTTATATTATCTGGGCGGCATCGCTCATCACGGGCATCTGTTCCATGATACCGCAAATCTTTGTCCCGATAGCATCGCAGTTCTCCCGTCCCGAAAACAAGGGTCGGAATGTAGGTGTCGTCATCTCCGGATTGTTGACGGGAATACTGGCATCGCGTGTTGTCAGCGGGTTTGTAGGCGAGGTTTTGGGATGGCGCGAAATGTACTTCATTGCAGCAGGCATGATGCTGGTTTGCGCCATTGTGGTACTGAAAGTACTGCCGGATATACGCCCCACATTTCAGGGAAAGTATGCCGATTTAATGAAATCTCTCTTCTTGTTGGTGAGAGATTATCCGGCGCTACGTATTTATTCGGTACGTTCCGGGTTGGTGTTCGGTTCATTTCTTGCCATGTGGTCGTGCCTTGCCTTCAAAATGGGAGAAGCTCCTTTTTATGCAAGCAGCGACGTCATCGGGATACTGGGTTTATGTGGCATAGCGGGGGCTCTTACCGCCTCTTTTGTGGGTAAGTATGTAAAAACTGTAGGAATACGTAACTTCAATTTCATAGGCTGTACACTGAATATATTAGCGTGGGCATTACTTTATTTCTGCGGCAACAGCTATGCAGGCATTATTGCCGGTATCATAATCATTGATATAGGTATGCAGTGCATTCAACTCAGTAACCAGACAAGCATCTTCGACATCTGCCCTTCGGCCTCCAACCGGGTAAATACCATCTTTATGACGACCTATTTCATCGGCGGTTCACTGGGAACCTTCCTTGCCGGCAGTTGCTGGCAAGCATGGGGATGGGCCGGTGTAGCCGGTATAGGTGCAATGCTGACAATAATATCACTTACCATCACACTTTGTACCAAGAAATGAAGAAAAAGAAATACACTTATCTCGATACACGTCCCGAAGTATTTCCGTTCATCAGGCTCTCCACCTCTTCTACCGTCACAAGATTGAAATCGCCAAAAACGGTATTCTTCAGTGCAGAAGCTGCAAGGGCATACTCCAATGCCTTTTGGTCATCATGCGGATAAGTTATCAAACCGTATATCATGCCACCGACGAAAGCATCGCCTGCACCGACACGGTCCACTTCATGCTCAATGTCGTAGATGCCGGTATGCTTTAAGATGCCGTCGGAGTAAAGGACAGCGGCAAGCAGATTGTGATTCGAAGTAATGGAATTGCGCAGTTCAAGGAACACCTTCCGGCAACGGGGCACAAGTGCAGAGACTTTCTGCCCAAAGGCTTCAAAAGCCGGAAGATTGGACTCGAAAGAGGTATCGGCGGCAGTAACGGCTTTGAATCCGACAGGCTGTACGCCAAGAATTTCCTGATATTCAGGTTCTGCACCGAAGATGACATCGCTGTATTGCACTAAAGGCTGCATCACTTCGGCAGCCGTACGGCCATAGTTCCAAAGTTTCTTACGGAAGTTAAGGTCGCAGGAGATAGTCAGTCCCATGCGATGGGCTACTTCGAGCGCTTCCCGGCAGGCATCGGCGCCGTCTTGCGAAAGGGCAGCCGCAATACCCGACCAGTGGAACCAGCCGGCATCGGCAAATATCTTTTCCCAATCTATCATGCCGGGACGGAGTGTGGCGAAGGAGGAGCCTTCGCGATCGTACACTACATTCGAATTACGGAAAGCGGCACCGCATTCCAGATAATAAAGTCCCAAGCGCTTGCCTCCCCAAACAATGCCCTCCGTACCCAAGCCGCTGGCGCGAAGAGATGCAATACAGGCACGAGCCACGGCATTATCCGGCAAGCGGGTGACAAACTCGGTCGGTATGCCAAAGTGTGCCAGTGACACGGCGACATTGGCTTCACTACCGCCATAAGTTGCTATAAATTCATTGGTTTGCGAGAAACGGCGAAAACCCGGAGTGGTGAGGCGAAGCATTACTTCGCCAAAAGTTACTACTTTCATTAGCCCTTACTATTATTTATTATTGAGCGATACAAAGATACTAAATGTCTCTATAAACAGAAACTTTCTCCTGATTTATCTTATCTTCGCACCGTTCATAAACCAATACACTACAATGAGCTCTACCAATAATAAAATCCCCTCTCCTCTTGTATCTCTCCTCCCCATCGCCTTTCTTGTAGGTATGGCCACCATCTTGAGCGTACCCACGCTGACGTACCTCCCCTACTGCTTTTTCAACCTGGTCAGTCCGCTGATGAGTATCTTTATTGCTGCTATCGGATATAAAATAATCAAAAAGCCGGTGAACAATCTCTGATAGGCATTGTTCTTGCAATAAACTTATAACGAACAATTTATTAAACCTAAACAAAAAAGATTCGATTATGAAAAAGTTTATTGCATTAGCAGCATTAGTATTGGTAAGCATGGCCACAACCACCATGTATGCACAAGAGAGTAGAGCCGAAAAGCGCGCAGACCGCAAAGCCCAGAGAGACGCAGAGCGTGCCCGGCTGAAAGCAGAACAACAAGTACAGGACGTCATATCCTATGACGACGCCGTAGCCGCCTTGCAGGCACATCAGTTTGTAATGGAAGCCGACCAGGTAATGTTCCGCAGCGGACAGACTGCATTTGTAAACTCCAACACCAACTTTGTATTGGTAAACCAGGGACGCGGCACCGTGCAGGTGGCCTTCAATACCGTCTATCCCGGTCCTAACGGCATCGGCGGTGTAACCGTGGACGGAACCGTTTCGGACATCCAGATGACTACCGACAAGAGAGGCAACGTAAACTGCAACTTCAGCATCCAGGGTATCGGCATCTCTGCCCAAATATTCCTTACGCTGACCAATGGAGGCAACAATGCCACTGTAACCATCAGCCCGAACTTCAATTCCAACACCATGACCCTGAGTGGAAACCTCGTTCCGCTGGAACAATCCAATATCTTCAAGGGACGTTCCTGGTAAAACCCTTTTAAATATATATAATCTCACTCCGCTGCAAATCACATAAAAAGTGTACATTTGCAGCGGAGTTTTTTATTTACGAACGTCATGAGAGAATTTATCATCGCAGACAACCAGGACATCACCAAAGCCGGAATGATGTTTCTGCTAAGCAAGCAGAAAGAAACCTCCCTCCTGCTGGAAGCCGGCAACAAGGCAGAACTGATACAGCAGTTGCGCCTGCATCCTGCGGCAGTCGTCATTCTGGACTACACGCTTTTCGACTTTTCCGGTGCCGACGAACTGATTGTACTGCACGAGCGTTTCAAGGAATGCGACTGGCTGTTGTTCTCGGACGAGTTGAGCATGCCCTTCCTGCGGCAAGTATTGTTCAGCAGCATGGCATTCGGAGTTGTGCTGAAAGACAGTTCCAAAGAAGAGATATGGACCGCCCTGCAATGTACATCGCGCAAGGAGCGCTTCATCTGCAACCACGTCAGCAACCTGCTGCTTTCGGGCGGCGGCGCATCCTCTCCCGCCCATCCCGCCATCAAAGACGACTTGCTGACTACCGCCGAGCGGAGTATTCTGAAAGAAATAGCCCTTGGAAAAACAACCAAGGAAATAGCCGCCGAGCGGAACCTGAGTTTTCATACCGTGAACAGTCACCGGAAGAACATCTTCCGGAAACTGGGCGTAAACAATGTGCACGAAGCCACCAAGTATGCCATGAAAGCAGGCATCGTAGACTTAGTGGAGTATTATATATAAATCTCCCCGCTGCCGATGCACAGCCGGGAAGCCTCATCGTAAACCACCCCGAACTGCCCCGGAGCAATGCCTTGCAACTTCTCTTCCGAGATGACGCGATAACCTCCGTCCTCGTGCAACAACCTCCCCCGGATGAATTCGGGCGTATGCCGTATCTTGAAAGTAATATCCACCTCTTTCTGTTGTTCTTTCCAGGGATTGTCCGTAATGAAATGGAAGTCGTGCATACGGAATTCATTTCCATACTGCCGCTCCGTATCATAACCGCGCGAGACGTAAACCACATTCTCCGCAATGTCCTTACGGACAACGAACCACGGTCCGCCACTCAGCCCCAGCCCCTTGCGCTGGCCGATGGTATGAAACCAATAGCCGCGATGTTTTCCCAACTTCTTTCCCGTTTCCAGTTCCACGATGTCCCCCTCCTGCTCGCCCAGGAAGCGGCGGACAAAGTCGTTATAATTAATCTTCCCCAAGAAGCAGATGCCCTGACTGTCGCGCCGGCGGGCACTGGGCAGGGAGGCACGCCGGGCTATCTCGCGTACTTCATGCTTCATCAGTCCGCCCAGGGGGAACATCAGTTTGGAGACTTGCAGGGCGTCTATCTGGGCAAGGAAATCGGTTTGGTCTTTCACGGGATCGACGGCAGTGCCCAGCCAGGTCTTGCCCTCTTGCAGCACGGTGGTGGCATAATGCCCCGTTGCCGTAAAATCGAACTCCTTTCCTACGCGTTGCTCAAAACAGCCGAACTTGATGAGCTTGTTGCACATCACGTCCGGATTGGGAGTCAGCCCGCGACGAATCTTATCGATGGCATAGGCGGCAACGTTGTCCCAATATTCACGGTGCAGGTCCACCACTTCCAGGGGCAGACCATAGCGGCGGGCAATGGCGGAGGCTATTTCCAAATCTTCCTCGGCAGAACAGTCCATATACTCGGCATCGTCCCTACCTATCTTAATGTAAAACAGGGAAGGACGGTGGCCTTGTTCGCAGAGAAGGTGCACAACCACAGAGCTATCCACGCCTCCCGATAATAGTACAGCAGTATTCATCGGCATAAACATATATTCTTATCAGATACATCATTACTGCCTTTCATCTTCATCCCTTATTCCTTTCATGCACAAGATGCCATCTTGTGTTGTATAAGATGCCATCTTGTGCTACATAAGATGCCATCTTGTGCATGAAGGGCAATAGTGTTTCATACGACAGCAAGTAATGTAACAGTTGAAAAGAGCCTTAGGTTCAGGTCTCCGGCAATAGATGTTGCAAAGATAAGAGGGTAAGCCGGAGGGGACAATGACATACAATAGGGAATTTTATACCATATTTGTGGTAGGATAAGCAAACTATTTCCTAATTTTGCGGCTATGAAAGCAAGAAATACACTGATACTCATATTGGGAGCACTGATTCTCCCCCTCTATTTCAGTTCCTGCGGAGTGGACCGCTGGAAAGAATATGCCGGCCAAACGCAGACCGACCGCTGGATTGACGACACCATGCGGGTGTGGTATTATTGGGTGGATGCGATTCCCCATACCGACAAGTTGAATTACTTCGAAGCGCCGTTCAAGTTCTATGCATCGCTCCTTTTAAAGGAAGACAAGTTCTCTTCCATCGACAGCCTGGTCAGTATCTCTGCTACCCGCAGCATCCCGTATACGGACTATAGCTATGGTTTTCAGTTTACCACCGACCAGTTAGGCAGCGACGAAGGTCTCTATGCACACGTGCTCTACGTTGCCGATGACAGCCCGGCATCCGCCATCGGACTGAAACGCGGCGACTGGATTATGGAAATGAACGGAGAGCCCATCACCAAGGACAATGCAAAACTGTTGTACGGAAGCGCCGCCATGGAACTCACAGTAGGTTACTATGATGCCGAAACCGCCACCGTCGTTGCCTACGACGAGCCAAGAAAAATAGCTTCGGCACGCAAGGTCAACGATAATCCCGTGTATTATAAGAATGTATATACGGAAGGAAACAAACGCATCGGCTACCTGGTCTACAACCATTTCAGTTCCGGCCCTACGGATAACAGCAACGAGTACGACAATGACCTGCGCAGTGCATTCCAGTACTTCTCTTCCCAACAGGTGAATGAGTTTATTCTTGATTTACGCTATAACAACGGAGGACTTCTGAGTTGTGCCGAACTGATGTGCGTCATGCTGGCTCCCTCTTCCGCTCTGGGGCAAAGCATGGGACACCTGGAATTCAACAATCGTTTCAATCCGCAGGAAGTTCCGTTTACTTTCAATGCAGCGCTTATCGGGAACGGGGCAAACCTGAATTTACAAAGACTCTACGTACTTACCAGTAGCCAGACTGCCTCTGCTTCGGAGATGGTTATCAACTGCCTCAAGCCTTATATGGATGTGGTTGTCATCGGTGGAACTACCGTAGGAAAGAATGTAGGTTCCAGAAACTTTGCCAGCCCGGAACTGATGATCACAATGAATCCCATCGTCTGCAAGATTTATAATTCAAAAGGAGAATCGGACTACGAAGCAGGATTCAGCCCCGAATATTCGGAATATACAGTCAGCGAGACCAGTGATATGGCACGCTTCCTGCCCTTCGGCAACCCGGATGAGGCATTGCTGGCCACTGCACTCGGCGCCATCAATGGAAGCATAAAGCCACCTACGGAAGAGGAAACCGGTTCTTTAAAAGTTACTACCATTGCCAGTTCCATCGACCGCAGAGCAAGCAACTCCGTCCGCATAAAATAATAAATAAAACATAGGCAAGATGAAACTAAACAAGTTAACTACCGCATTTTCAAGAATACTATTCAGCCTGCTACTCATCGGCGGACTGGCAGCCTGTAGTGATGATGATAACAATGGCAAAGAGGAACCGGAACCGGCTGTACACCCTGTCACCTCTTTCTCCAAAATCCAGTTGAAAGAGGTCGTAGAGAGTGACGCAGAACCGGTCATCGTTACCCAAACCTATCTTTACGACAAGTCGGGAAGGCTGTACAGCTACACTTACCTGCAAAATTTCAATGCCGGAGGAGAAACCTTTGAAATAGAAGGAGGCAGCAGCGTAGAATACAGCGACCATCAAGCCGTAGTTACTGATGATACCGGCACTGTGTCTACCTATACGCTGAATGATAAAGGCTACGCCGTAAATTGCACCCGTCAGGAACCCGGAGCAAATCTCCGTACCTATACTTTCTCGTACCTCGTCAACACCGAAGACAAACATTACCTGACGAACATTACGGAGAAACTGGGCGACGGAGCAGTTTACTCCTCTGTCGATATTGAATTCAGCGGCTTCCGAAGCATACACATCAAGCAGAAAGTAGGAGATTTTGAGCATGCCGGCACCGCCATCACTTCGCCGGGCGATGAAATAGCAAACGTCTCCGAAATTCCTTACCCCTACCTTGCAGACCAGCACCCGCTTTCGATGCATACCGTTGCCATATATGGAAAGCTGCTGGGCGAACCCTTCGACTACCTGATTACTCAACTCAGCCCGGACAATAACGAAGAAAGCAAAGAAATTACGACCTATACGTACACGCTCGACGACCGGGGGATTGTTACCTCCTGCCGGGAAGTTACTAACAGTTATGGCGTAGACTACAGACGTACAGTGAACTATACCATCGAGTAATTCCCCCTGTTTTATCTTTTTATTGTTTATTATTTCTAACAAAAGCCAATATTAACAGTAGATTCTCAGAAAATATTATCTTTGCGGCATAACTATTCGCAATCCTATTTATGGAATTCATTATTATTCTATTGTTACTTATTTTGAACGGTATCTTTGCCATGTATGAAATCGCTCTGGTATCGTCGAGTAAAGCACGTCTTGAAACCCTTGTTGGAAAAGGAAACAAAAGAGCCAAAGGAGTACTGAAACAGTTGGAAGAACCGGAGAAATTCCTTTCTACCATTCAAATCGGTATCACTCTGATCGGTATCGTGTCCGGTGCCTATGGTGGTGCCACCATTTCCGATGACGTAGAACCACTGTTCCTCCTGATTCCGGGAGCGGCAGCCTATGCCAAAACCCTCGCCATGATTACAGTGGTAGCCATCATCACCTATCTGTCGCTCATCATAGGCGAGCTGGTACCCAAATCCATCGCCTTGAGCAATCCCGAAAGATGGGCAACGATGCTCAGCCCCTTCATGATTGTACTTACCAAAGTTTCTTATCCTTTTGTCTGCCTGCTGAGCGCTTCCACCAAACTGGTGAACAAGTTCATCGGACTGAACAGCGACGAAGAACGTCCCATGACACAAGACGAGCTGAAAATGATTCTGCACCAAAGTTCGGAACAAGGCGTCATCGACAAGGAAGAAACAGAAATGCTGCGTGACGTATTCCGCTTCTCGGACAAGCGCGCCAACGACCTGATGACTTACCGCCGCGACATCGTAGTGCTTCATCCCACAGATACGCGGGAAGAGGTGCTGCGCACCATTCACGAACAGCATTTCAGCAAATACCTGCTGGTAGAAAGAGGGAAAGATGAGATTATAGGCGTAGTTTCCGTGAAAGATATCATTCTGATGATGGGCGGCGAGCAGCCGTTCGATCTGCGCAATATTGCCCGTCCCGCCCTGTTCATTCCCGAAAGTTTGTATGCAAAAAAGGTTTTAGAGCTCTTTAAGAAGAACAAAAACAAGTTCGGAGTTGTTGTAGACGAGTATGGAAATACAGAGGGTATCATCACCCTGCACGACCTGACGGAAAGCATCTTCGGAGACATCCTCGAAGAGAACGAAATGGAAGAAGAAGAGATTGTAGTACGTCAGGACGGCTCCATGCTGGTAGAAGCCTCCATGAATCTGGACGACTTTATGGAGACGATGGGCATTTTGAACTATGATGACCTGAAGGAAGAGGACTTTACCACCCTGAGCGGTCTTGCCATGTTCCTCATCGGCCGCGTGCCGAAAGCCGGAGACTTGTTCAGCTACAAGAATCTGGACTTCGAGGTGGTGGATATGGACCGTGGAAGAGTGGACAAACTGCTCGTCATCAAAAGAGAAGAAGATGATAAATAACGCTATTGCGTCTTTATATTAACTTAAACCATTAAAGCAATGAAAAAAGTAATGATGATTGCAGCTATCGCCGCTGCATTGGTATCCTGCCAATCAAAAGGAACTCAGAACAACAACACCGCCGCAGACATGGACGAAGGTGTAATGACCGTTGCCGGCAATGACTCGTCTGCCGTAGCCGTATACGAAGGTATCCTTCCTGCAGCCGACGGTCCGGGCATCCAGTATGTATTGAGCGTAGACAGTGTAGGTCCCGACGGAGAAAGCGGCTACACCCTGGTAACCACTTACCTGGATGCCGACGGTCCCGGAAAGAACAAGAGCTTTACTTCCAAAGGGAAGAAACAGGTTATCCAGAAAGACGTCAATAACAAGAAAAAGACAGCCATCAAGCTGACTCCGAACGACGGAGACACTCCTGTCTACTTTGTAGTTGTCAACGACACCACCCTGCGCCTGGTCAACGACAGCCTGCAGGAGGCAGTAAGCGACTTGAACTATGACATCATTCAAGTGAAATAACCACCACCTTACCTATAAAAACAAATCAGCCGGAATCATTCTCTACAGAACGATTCCGGCTGTTTCATATCAATATTAATTCTATGTTAACGAAATCAGTATCTTTTATTTCTTTACCGGAGAAGAATATCTTGCATTCAAGCCTTCCAGAATCTCACGGGTGATGTTGTAAACACTGTCAGCATACAGCAGGTTGTCGAAACCGGTATTGCTGATAATCATACTGTAACCCTTCGTCTTATTATACTCTTTCAGGAAAGCATTGATAGAATCGCGCAACTGCAGGCTGTTCTTTTCGTTTTCGCTCATCAACTCAGACTGCAATTTGTTACTCAGGTTCTGCAAGTCTTGTTCCAGCTTGGCGATGCGGTTATACTCCTGCTGTGCTCTTTCCTGAGAAAGATAGGCGTTGTTCTGATACTTGGTCTGGAATTCCTGCTTCTGCTTGTCCAACTCGTTGGCTTTCTGGTTCAGCGTCAGGCGAACATTCTCACTCTTCTTCACCATAGCTTCATTCAAATCGATGCAATAGTTATATTTTGCCAGAAGCGTATCTATCTCAACATAAGCTATTTTCATTTCAGATAATCCGCCGGCTTGTGCAGGAGCGTTTGTTGTCTGTTTATCAGTATTGCCGGCACATTGAGCAAATAAAACGATCAGTGCAAGAGCTGCCAAACCGTTCATGAGGTAGTTTAATCTCTTCATAATTTGATAAATATTGTTTTTAAAATTAGTTCATACTATCGTTTAAGGCTTTTTCCAGTTCATCAATGGAGAAACGGGATTTGCGTTGTGCTTCCCGGTCTTGCGACTGTACGCAGCCGATACCTCTATCCCGCATTGCTTTGCTACCGCTGACGTGTCCATTAGGAAACTTGCCGCCTTTCACAAAAAAGACCTTTACACCTAATAAAACAATGCAAATAGCAACTATTAACAAAGTTATCAATATTGTATCGAGCATTTCCATTAATTTTGTTACGCGAAAACAGTGTTCTCACTATTTTTGTGGGTGCAAATATAGGGCTTTGGTTGGACTAACTCACCTTTTTTACTCTAAAAAAAGAGAAAGGGAAATAAAATAGCCAATCAATTTAACCATATTTAGCAGTAAGAGGTTAAATACGAACATTCATAAAGAATTTAATATGGAAAAGAAAGACTTAAAACCGGCCGGTGTATTTCATTATTTTGAAGAAATCTGCCAAGTGCCACGCCCTTCCAAAAAGGAAGAAAAGATTATCGCTTACTTAAAAGCATTCGGAGAAAAGCATAAGTTGGAAACAAAGGTGGATGAAGCCGGAAACGTTCTGATAAAGAAACCTGCCACCCCGGGCATGGAAAACCGTAAAACAGTAGTGTTGCAATCGCACGTCGATATGGTGTGCGAGAAGAACAACGATGTGAAGCACGACTTCCTCACCGACCCCATCGAAACAGAGATAGACGGCGAATGGCTGAAAGCCAAAGGAACTACGCTGGGAGCAGACAATGGTATCGGCGTTGCCACCGAACTGGCTATCCTTACCGACGACAGCATTGAGCACGGTCCCATCGAATGCTTGTTCACCGTAGACGAAGAGACGGGACTGACCGGCGCCTTTGCCTTGAAAGAAGGCTTTATGAACGGAGACATTCTGCTGAACCTCGACTCCGAAGATGAAGGCGAACTTTTCATCGGTTGTGCAGGCGGTGTAGACTCTGTGGCTGAATTCAGCTATAGGGAGGTAGATGTACCTGCCGGCTACTTCTGCTGCAATGTTCTGGTAAAAGGTTTGAAAGGCGGACACTCCGGCGGTGACATACACCTGGGACGCGGTAATGCCAACAAATTGTTAAACCGTTTCCTCAGCCAGACATTCAAGAAATATGATATGTATCTCTGCGAGATAGACGGCGGCAACCTGCGCAACGCCATTGCACGCGAAGCCCACGCCGTAATCGCCATCCCCGATGCCGACAAACATGCCTTGCGTACCGACCTCAATGTATTTGCCGCCGAAGCAGAGGCTGAATATGCCGTAGTAGAGCCGGACTTGCAGTTCGTACTCGAATCGGAGCCTGCCCGTACGAAAGCCATTGATAAAGATACCACCAAGCGCTTGTTGCAAAGCATTTATGCCACTCCACACGGTGTATATGCCATGAGCCAGGACATTCCCGGCCTGGTGGAGACCTCCACTAACCTGGCTTCCATAAAGATGAAACCCAACCATATCATCCGCATCGAAACCAGCCAACGCAGTTCTACCGAATCGTCCAAACGGGATATTGCCAATATGGTACGTACCGTATTCGAGATGGGTGGAGCTAAAGTAACCTTCAGTGACGGCTATCCCGGATGGAAGCCCAATCCGCATTCAGAGATTCTGGAAGTAGCTACCGAATCATACAAGCGTCTGTTTGGCGTGGATGCCAAGGTAAAAGCCATTCATGCGGGTTTGGAATGCGGTCTGTTCCTCGACAAGTATCCTACGCTGGATATGATTTCCTTCGGTCCTACCCTGCAAGGCGTACACTCTCCCGACGAACGGATGCTGATTCCTACCGTCGATAAATTCTGGAAACACTTGCTGGATATCCTGAAACATATTCCGGAGAAGAAACAGGCATAATGCCGGGTACAGTTTCCCCTCAGCATGTATAAACTACTGATACGCAATAGCATTTGCGTCCTATTATTCTTTTTTCTCTGCCCGTACTTCCATCTGTACGGGCAAGAGAAGAAAGATACGCTTACTTTCCGGGTGGTAAGCTACAATGTAGAGAATCTCTTTGACTCCCGGCACGATACACTAAAAAATGATTATGAATTCCTGCCCGATGCAGTGCGGCACTGGAACTACTCCAAGTACAAGAAGAAACTGGATAACATTGCCCGTGTCATTACTGCCGTTGGTGGCTGGATGCCTCCCGCACTTGTTGCCCTGTGCGAAGTGGAGAATGACAGCGTAATGCGCGACCTCACCCGCTACTCCGCCCTGCGGGAAGCCGGCTATCGCTATGTCATGACCCAATCGCCCGACGAACGCGGCATCGATGTGGCATTGCTCTATCAGCGGAGTGTCTTCAAACTGCTTTCTTACCAGAGTCTCCCGGTGGATAAGCCCCATAAGAGCAGTCGCCCTACACGCGATATTCTTCACGTCAGCGGGTTGATGATGAACGGGGACACACTGGATGTATTCGTGGCTCATTTCCCTTCCCGTTCGGGAGGTGCCAAAGAATCCGAACCCTATCGGCTGCTGGCGGCAAAGAAGATGAAGAGTGCAGCAGACAGCCTCTTCACAGTGCGTCAGCATCCACAAATCATACTTTTAGGAGACTTCAACGACTATCCAGACAACAAATCCGTACGGCAAGTCCTGGCGGCTGAAGCACCTCCCGCTTCACCGGAATCCCTCCACACACAAAAACTCTACCACCTCCTGGCAGGAAAAGCAGCTACCCGCAAGCATTTCGGCAGCTATAAATACCAGGGAGAATGGGGACTGCTGGACCATATTATCGTATCGGGCAATCTGCTGCAAGAAACCTCTCCACTCTATACCGATGAAACACAAGCAGAGGTATTCCGCCCGCCTTTCCTCCTGACCAAAGATGCGAAGTATGGCGGAAAGCAACCCTTCCGCACTTACTACGGAATGAAGTACCAGGCCGGATATAGCGATCATCTGCCTGTATATGCAGAGTTCCGATTGCTCTATTAACGCAGGTCGGGTAGATTAATTGGAATACTGATACAGCTTCAAATCAAACTTCTGCACCATCACCAGCAAGTGGTCGAATATATCAGACTGAATGCGTTCGTACTCCTTCCAAACTTTATTGCGTGAAAAGAAGTAGACCTGAATAGGTACACCGTAAGTCGTCGGTTCCTTCTGACTGATAATCAAATCCATATCTTGGTTCACCACCGGGAGGCTGCATAAGTAGCGTTCGATATAGATACGATAGAGTTGTGCATTGGTGGGTACCTCTCCCTCTGCCGGCTGATAATCGGCCATTAGAGGAACCTCTTTGCGGATTGTGTCCAGCATCTCCGGCGTGCAGAACTTCAGTGTTGTCATATCCAGGTAGATATTCTTATTCACCCGGCGCCCACCGCTCTCCTGCATGCCGCGCCAGTTCTGGAAAGAGTTGTTCACAAGTGTATAAGGTGGTACGGTAGAGATAGTTTCATCCCAGTTACGTATTTTCACCGTATTCAGCGTTATTTCCTCCACCGTACCGTTAGCGACGCCGTTGGGCAACGCTATCCAGTCTCCGATACGCAGCATGTCATTGGCAGAAAGCTGTACGCCTGCCACAAATCCCAGAATACTATCCTTAAAAACCAACATCAGCACCGCCGCCGAAGCACCCAGTCCGGCAAACAGAGTCATAGGAGACTTATTCATCAGCACGGAAATAATAACAATACCGCCTACAAAAAACAGTATCACCTGAAGCACCTGGACAAATCCCTTCATCGGCCGGTTCTTCTGCTTCCCCTTCGAATTATACACATCGAATATCACCAGCAACAGGCCGTTGATAGTAAACAGCACTGCCGCAATGATATAAACGATGCATACCTTCTGCGAGAAGTCCAGCATCTCCTTTCCCCGCACAAAGGCAAAAGGAAGCAGAAAGTAAATCAGGATTCCCGGCAGGATATGGATCAGGTGATGCACCACTTTCCGTTGCATAAGTAAGGTATTCCAGCGGTGAGGAGACCGTTTGGTATAATGCTTCATGCCTCCTACGAATATTGCCTGGCACAGATAGTCCAAGCCTATCGACAGTCCTACCATCAACAATGCAATAATCGTTTCATCAAACATGTCAGCAAACTTCGGGTCTACTCCCCACCCTATCAGGATCTTGTTCATCCATCCTCCTAAGCTCATCATAAAGTTTCTTTTTGCAGTTCTTTATTTATATAACAAATCAGAGATAAAGATGTTTTAGTAACCCTTCCAGAAGCACTTATCAATAAAAATACAAGAGAGCAGCGTGTTTTTTATCAAAACATAATAGAATTTATTTTAAATTGACTTACTTCGCAATCATAAAAACTTCTAAAAACACATTTGCATGAAAAGGAACCACTTTATTTTCACAGCTCTGTTCTTGCTCAGCCTTATGAGCAGCTGTTCCAAAGATAATGATGAGAACAATGGAGGCGGAGGAAAAGAAACTCCGGACGAACGTGTCACTACGGACGAAATCTACTATGCCAACCAGTTTGCCGACGATATATTATCGGATGTATATTTATGGAAACGGGAGATCAGTGCAGGCATTAAGCTGCTGGATCCGGATACGAATGAAGATCCTATCAAAACCGTCAATGATATCCGCTACAAAGAAAATGGGAAGGAGGTAGACAGGTGGACAATGCTGACGAATGACTATGAGGGCCTGACAAGCGGTATGCAAGGTGTTGCAACTACCTATGGCTATGATTTAATGCTCGGAAAGTTTTCAAACACCGGTACATACTTTTTCATTGTGAGCTATGTTTATGAAAACAGTCCGGCAGCAAAAGCAGGTATGAAGCGTGGCGATATTATTATTTCCCTGAACGGACAAGATATCACGGAAGCTAACTATCTGGACGCCTTATACAGTTCCAGTATCACACTCGGCATGGGAGTTCAAACAGACAAAGGCATTGCTAAGGGCGAAAACATGTCCCTTACCTCCATCAGGATGTACGAAAACCCGATACTTGCCACTAAAATCTTTGATTGTGCCGGCAAAAAGGTAGGTTATCTTGCATACAGTGGCTTTGACATAGAATCCGTATTCAAATTAAAAGAAATATGCGGTGAGTTCAAAGAAGCAGGAGTTACCGAACTAATCCTTGACCTCCGCTATAATGGAGGTGGCTACGTCTTTACAGAACTGGCGTTGGCATCTATGCTGGCACCCCAGGCAAATGTGGACAACAAAGACATTTACGAAACCGAGATCTGGAATGATGACTATATGGCTTATTTCAAATCGCAGGGGGAGGACTTAAATACTTATTTTGGCACTGCCTTTGCAATTCGTGACACCGGTGGCAATCTCATAAGTATCGATACAAAAGGGTATAATATCGGATTAAAGAAGATCTATGCCTTGATAAGCAGCGGCACGGCATCAGCCTCCGAATCGATTCTGATAGGTTTAATGCCTTATATGGACATAGAACTCATCGGAACGAATTCACATGGCAAATATTGTACAGGGATGACGCTCGCTCCCAAAGATGTATATGTAGACAAAAACGGGAAGGATGTATCTCCCAAGGAAATCAAGAATTGGGGAATTTACGTCATGATCAACCGCTATGCGGACAAGAATGGGGAGAACCCGTGCATGCCCGACGGCCTGACTCCTCCCCTGGGCAATGAGATACAAGATGATCCGATGGATGGATATCAATTGGGAGATGAGCAGGAAACAATGCTGAGAGAAGCTCTCCTCAGAGCCGGAAAGACAGACATCCCGCCGACAACTCGTAGTATCAGCGGCCTCAGATATGATACGAAGTTTATTCCTACCAGTCCACTGTTCGGCAAACGTATTGACAACAGTATCTTGGAGAAAATCAGGAAATAGCCGTAGCTCAATCTGCATCGGCCATAAGCACATATCCTTTTTTCATCAACGACTCAATCTTTACGGTTGGGTCGTTTTTTAATGCCTTCCTCAGATAAGTAATCTGAACATTCAGAGCAAGCGAATTGGAATAAGAGCTACTTCCCCACACAGTTTCCAGCAAGCGGTCGCGGGCAACGGAGACATTCTTGTTCAACGCAAGCAGACGAAGAATATCCGCCTGGCGGGAGGTTATCAGAACTTTACTGTTTCCGGTACGGATTTCATTGGTGCTGTAGTTGAATACGGAATTGCCGAAGGAATAGGTCTCCTCTTCCACCACCTCGGACAGTTGCGAGGCGAAGCGTTCGCGGATGCGGGCAATCAGTTCCTCGGGATAGAAAGGCTTGGCAAGGTAGTCGTTGGCGCGAAGCTGAAAGCCTTGAAGGCGATCGGCTTTGTCGCTGCGGTCGGAAAGGAAGAAGATGAGTACGTGTCGGTCCGCTTCACGGATTCGTTCGGCTACTTCGAAGCCGTTAAGGCCGGGCATATTGATATCAAGCAGAACAAGGTCGGGCTTGACGAGGGGGAATTGTTCGAGAGCGATCGTACCGTTACCGGCATAAACCACCTCATAGCCTTCTTTTTCGAGAAAGCGCTTCAGAAGCATGGAGTACTTCAGGTCATCGTCGGCAAAAAGAATTTTCATTAATTAAAAATTAAAAGTGAAAAGTTGGGGGTTATTGGGGGATATGGATTTCGAGGGTGGTACCTTTATCAACCTGGCTCGTCAAGGAGATTGTGCCGCGATGGGCTTCTACAAGCAGTTTGACGTAGCTCAGGCCCAGGCCGATACCGGGTAGCGATCGGTCGGGCAGGTTGCTGCTACGATAGAACTTATCGAATACGCGGGCTTGCTCGGAGGCGGGGATGCCGATACCATTGTCCGCAACTTTAAGGGTCAGCTGATGGTCGTGCAGGACACAACTTATCAGGATATGGACAGAAGAGCCGGAGTATTTTACGGCATTCTCTATCAGATTGCTGATAATATTGGCAATGTGCACCGGGTCGGCGGTGACGAGGAGAGGATCTGCAAGTTGCGTTTCAAAAGTCACTTGTTTACCTTCGGGAGCATGTTGCAGACGTATCAGTTTCTCTACTACCGGTTTCAGATCGAAGGTGCTCAGGGAAAGTTGAGTCTGTTCATCATCGGCGCGGGTCATGTCGCGCAACTTCTGCAGATAGGCCGAGAGGTTATCGAGTTCGGAAATGGAGTCACGCACCACTTCGTCCATCGCCTGTTCGTCGATGCGCATGGCCTTATCGTTAAGGAAAGAGACGCACATCTTCAAGGCTTGCACGGGGCGTTTCAGTTCGTGTATCATGGTGTTTACAAAACTTTTGCGCAGTTCGTCAATGCGGCGTTGTTTCAAGATGGTCTTAATCTGGAACCAAAGGCAGACTGCCAGCAAGAGTATCATAAACAAACTGCCAAGGAGCTGCCAACCCATGCGCAGCAGAAGGGTATGGGGCATTACCTGCACATCTATCTGTACCAACTGGCGCTTCATGGGGTTATAAGGATAAACTACGCGGACGGTAGGATACAGGCGGCTGCCAATCTTTTCTACCGTTTCTACCCATTGATAGAGCGTGTCCTTCGGCAAAATCAGTTCGGTACGGAAGGTCATGCCGTCGAGCCTTGTGGCAAGCACGGAGTCGAAGCGCTGCAAGGTGAAAGGAACGTCGACCTGCAACAGGTAGGCAGCCATTGCATGACTGAAACTCATATCCAACAGAAAACCACTTTCATCACGTATCACGATTGTATCCAGATAGGCAACGCTGTCCTTTCCCACCCCAGGAAGGGAAATGCCGGCCTTGACGGCTTCCTGCAGTTTGTCGGTGGCATCGTCAGTCACGGAACCGACGATATAAACGCGCGTACAGTGTTCCTCAGGCTGGGACACCGAGTCCTGCTTACTCATCTCTATATTGACACTGGATCTGAAAAAGGGATTATTCGACTTTCCGAATACCTTCTTGGGCTGTTCCTGCCGGATAGAATCATTCAGTGCAACAGCTTCCATCACCCGCTGACGTATCTCTCCGGCATATTCTTCGTTCTTATACTGATACTGGTTCCACAGCCAATACCCCTGCCCCGCTATTATCAGCAGCATGGATATCAGCGACAACGCCCATACTATCTTAATTCTTCGTTCCATTTTCCTCGCATTCGTTTTGTACAGCACAAAGGTAGCCCTTTCCGGGAATCAGCAGTACGCGCGAGGCGGATATTTCAGACAGAGTAATATTTCAGTAATAACTTTCGTACCCGTCAAACCGGGTTTCCGCATAGATTTGCAGCAGAGAAACATAAACCCTAAAACGAAAAGAAGATGAAAAAAAGAACCGCACTCACCGCATTGCTGGCATTCACAGCGCTGGCAATGCAAGCACAAATGAACATCAGCATCGGCACCGGGAAGGTCTTCAGGAAAGATACCATCGACCAGGTGGTATACAGAATGCAGTACGAAGTGGACGGCTGCACGGACACGCTGAAAAAGGAACGCTTCCAGGAAACAATGATGCTGGAAGTAGGCAAGAAATGTTCCCGATTCTACAGCTACACCAAGTATGTAGGCGACTCGGTACTGGCTGCCGACATTGCCAACAACGTTTCGCGCGAGGTAATGATAGAGCATAGCAAGCAGTTCGGACAAAGCAGGCTGAGCGAGCAGACCTACAAAAGATATCCGGCAGGCCGGGTAACCACCCTCGACGAGATAGCAGGAGACATCAACCGCCTGCGCTGCGAAGAAACGGAAGAACGCCCGGTGTGGACGCTGACCACAGACACTGCAACCATTCTTTCGTATCTCTGCACCAAAGCAGAATGCCGGTTCAAAGGAAGAAACTGGACGGCTTGGTTCACTCCCGACGTTCCGTCCAGTGAAGGACCGTGGAAGCTGTTCGGACTGCCCGGATTGATATTGAAGGCGGAAGACAGTGAAGGACATTATTCTTTTACCTGCACCGGCATAGAGCAATGCCACTCCTATCGCCCCCTACTCTTCAACGGCAAGGATTACGAACCGGTAAACCGCAAGGCATACAATAAAATCCACGAACGGTACTATGCTGATCCCATAGGATTCATCACGGGAAGTATGCCCAATGTCAGTGTGACGGTCAGCGACGACCAGGGAAATAAGACAAAGAATCCTAAGAATATGCCTTATAACCCATTGGAACGGGAGAAATAAATATTTTATGGAAAAGAGAATGATTGCATTACACCTGATAGGCTTACTGGCAGCAATCACCATCCAGTTGCAAGCACAAACCCTGAGTGGAACAGTGACCGATTCTGAAAGTCATCAACCGCTGGAGGGGGTTATGATCAGCGTGACACGCGGAAACATAACAATAGATTATACGTTAACCGACTCCAAAGGCCAGTACTCGCTATCTTGGAAGTACAGCGGCACGTTGCAAGTCTCCGCCTCCCTGTTGGGCTATCGGCGGGAGGCGTGCGACGTCCGCCAGGGCCGTCGGTTGGACTTCGCGTTGCAACCCGAAGCCATCGCACTGAAGGAGGTCGTGATACGTCCGGGGCGCATCAGTACACGAAAAGATACCGTCAGATACGACCTGGCACAGTTTGCATCGTCCAAGGACGTACATATCAAGGACGTGCTGAAGCGACTGCCGGGAGTGGATGTAGAAGAAAACGGGCAAGTAAAGTACAAAGGTAAAGCCATCGACCATTATTTTGTAGAAGGCATGGATGTTACGGGCGGACGATACAATCAAATCAACAACAACCTCAGTGCCAAGGCAGTGAAGTCGGCAGAGATCATGGAGAACTACCAGTCGGTAAAGGCACTGAAAGGTAAAATCAGTTCCGATGAAGTGGCACTGAACCTGAAGCTCGACCCAAAAGCCCACGACCAATGGATAGTAAACAGTACACTGGGAGTCGGTTGGAGCGACGGAACACCGGAAACGCACAACGGACAGGGCAGCGACAACAACAGCACAGGCGAGTTCCTTTGGGAGGGCGCTGCCAATGCCCTGCAACTGGGAAAAGGTAACCAAAGCGTCTACAACTACAAGACAAACAACAACGGCAAAGACCTCAGCCGCGAACAAAGCGTACTGATAAACAATGCCTCACAGGATATCCCCCTTCACAAATTCCTGACGCAGCCGGGCATCACCGCTCCGCTCGACAAAGAACGTCTGCTTTTCAACAAGACGCATACACTGAACGCCAACCGCATGTACAAATGGAACGATGAACGCTCGCTGCGCCTGCAAGCCGGATATACCCACGATCAAATCAGCCAGCAACGCGGAAACACACTGACCTATTATCAGCCGGACGACACCATAAGCATGGAAGAATCCTACCACTATCGTCTGCTGAGCGACGCCGGTCATGCAGAGGCACACTACGAAGACAACAACACCCGCCACTACCTGGCCAACCGCTTCCTCGTGGAGAGTGAAATAAACCGGGGCACCTCCCGCGAGTTGCAACAAACCGTCCGCACCTCACAACTGACAGCAAAGAACTTCTTCAATCTCATTCGCAACGAAGAAAAGGCAACCTGGGAATTCAACTCTGCAACACAATACGCGTATGTACCTTCTTCACTGTCCTTGTCCGACGGGAAAAGCAAGTTCCGGCAACAGAACCTCTACAGCGACAACAAAGCCAGTTACCTGAAAAAGCGCAACGGTTTTACCCGCCAATACACTGCCGGCATGCAAGGCGAGTGGGCTACAGTGAAATACCATTCTCCTGCGAACGAAGAGCATCATCCCCTATCGGAGGAGACATTCAATGCCTCCAACCTATCCTTCTACCTCTCCCCTTACTTTCAACTGGAACGGGATAAATGGCTGGGAAGCATCACCCTGCCCCTCAACTTCAAACGATATTTTGCACAGCAACGCTCTTTCTTATTCTTCAACCCATCGCTCTACCTGCGCTACCAACTCGATTATCATTGGCGCTTCTCCCTTTACGGCAGCCTGAACCGCTCCGCAGGAGACGTCACCGATCTGTGCCCTTTCAGTTATCAGACGGATTACCGTACGTGGAGGAATGCGAGTGGTCTCTTCCCCGTCAGCACCCGCCAGCTCTACAATCTTTACGGCGAATACAAGAATACCGTACAAGAATTCTTCGTCACCGCCACACTGGCCTATCAGCGCACGCACTACAATACGCTGAACGAGCAAAGCATATCGGAAAACACCATCATCTACACCCGTCGTGAACACGCCAACCATACCGAAAACTGGTCGTTGCTCAGCACCATTTCCAAAGGTTTCTACGACTGGAACCTGAAAACATCGCTCAACCTGCAATTGAGCCGCAGTACGGGGCAACAGCTAACGCAGATTTCCGGTACAAGCCTGCTGCAAAAGTACCGCTACGATTATCTGAAAGCAGAACCGAAACTTATCTGGTCACCCGCCGGCAGCTTTGAAGCCGAATATCACGCTACCATCGGTTATGGCGGCAGTAAGATAGGTACCGACACGCACCTCACTCCGTTGCTGGACATCGTTCAGCGCCTGCACCTCACCTTCAGCATCGGACACGTCGACATCCGCCTCTCCGGAGAGCATTACCGGAACGACCTGAGTAACGATACACACCTCAACACCTTATTTGCAGATGCATCGCTCGTCTATAAAACAAAGAAGTGGCGGCTGGAAGCCAGCTTCAACAATCTGTTCAACAAGAAGGAGTATGCCTACACACTCTACTCTGCCACACAAAGCAGCACTTCATGGTTGAATATACGTCCGAGGGAGGGAATGGTAAAGGTAGGATATCAGTTTTGAGAATAGGGATATGATAATTAAATAAAGTAGGTTTTTAAACGTTTTCAAGATCTATATATTCTAGCAGTGACTTATACATTTGCCTTGATTCTTTACATACATCATTCATTGTTAGCAGCTTAAATCCATTCTTCTCATAGAATCTTATAGTTCTTTGAGAATTGTCATTGATAGCATCCACTGTGATGAATTGACATCCAGTCTTATTTCTTTTTATAAAACTTTGAACCAATGATCTTATAAGGAATGTGCCAATTCCCTGATCTTGGAAATTCTTATCAACTGCTAACCTTCCTATCTTAGCAGCAGGATACATTTTTTGATTTAGGAATTTCTCCCAAAACTCAAAATCTATTTTGCTTTTGCTATCTTCCATTTCATCTGCAAAATCTTGACGATCTGAAATACTTAATAAATCATTTGCAAGACTATAATATGCTATGATTTGACTGTCTGTTTCTATCAGAGTAGTAGTATATCGGAGATATTTTAGATAAACTTTTGAATCACTAATCAAAAAGTCGTTCAAATCAGCATTGCCACAATCAAACGACTTAAAAGTATAATCCTTATTTAGTAGAGTCACTTTTATTTTTCCTAATTCAAGCAACTCCCAAAAATTAATAGAATGTTCCACCTGATATTGATGCTAATAGATTGTAGCTTTCCTCCATTTCCTTAATTTCTCTTTTCTTATCTTCCTCTTCTTCAGGTGTAAGTTTCTTAGTCAAAGATTCCACAAGATTCTTTCTGAATCTCTTTGCATCTTCGCCTTTAAGAGTAGGGGTATTTTGAATCGGTCGAGCCATATCTATCTTTTTTTATACTATATACTTAATACTTACACATCAACAGCATTATCATGGCACAAAGATAACGAATATACAAGTCAAATCTCTAATTGGTGGTTGATTAGCCTATATCCTTAACCTTTTTTAAAGGTCTACTATGAGTGTTGACTGTTACGTGCCTATTTCTTTTACTTTCAGTATTTCTAATCCTAGGCAAGGTAAGAAAAATATTGTCCTTTTTCCCTTTTATAATTGAAGTAATTGCAGCAGATTCTGCAAAAGAATTAGTAACGTCTCTATATAAGAGACAGCACAAAGCACTGACAAAGGTATTAATTAGTGCAGACATTAGCAAATATAAGCAAGGAAAAATTTAATAAAATTGTTTGCAACAAGGATTCAATATTTTAAAGATCAACATTTTACATTCATATAAAATAATACGAAGTACTAATTATTTAAATATATAGTCAATCCCTATTTTTTATAAACTAACTTTAATAGGCGATGAAAAAATATTAAAGTCGTCTCATTAAGCAAAAAATAATCATCTGTAATAAACTGATTTATTGGCGGTTATACACGTTGTGCTGTCTCTTATATAGAGACAGTACAAAATTAAAAAGGGGATATTAGAGTAAACAAACGATTAACTAATTGAAATACACTGCATTGCAGCGTCTTCAAGGTCCCAAAGGTATGCCCTAACGCAAGCATAACACAATAAAATTCAGAATAAAAGAATGTATAACACGACGGAAAAAGAAGGTGAAGAAACTACCGTTTGGTATGCCATGTATGCTTACAAAAAGGAACTACATGCACAGAAGGAGTTGAAGAAAGAAAATATTGAAAGTTTCATTCCCATGTGCTATACCATCAAAGAACATCACGGAAGAAAAGAGCGGGTACTTGTCCCCGCCATTTCCAACCTGGTCTTTGTACGTACCACCAAATCGACCTTGACTGAATTCAAAACAAGAAATCCTTATCTTCAATATATCACGCAAAGAGCGGACGCGGGACGAAAAATCATTATCGTACCCGGTAGTCAGATGCAGGATTTCATCAAAGTGGCACAGAAATACGAAGAAGACCTCACATACTATAAACCGGAAGAAGTCTGCCTGGAAAAAGGCAGAAAAGTACGTGTACACGGAGGAGCATTCGATGGCGTGGAAGGGGTACTCCTGAAAGTAAAGGGCAAACGAAGTAAACGGATCGTCATCAAGATACCGGGCATCGTAGCCGTCGCAACCGCCTACATAGAACCCGAATTCATAGAAATCATAGAAAGATAATAATCTGCAGGGAATGCAATTACTAATCTTCGCACGGCATGATTACTAATCTTTGCACGGCATGATTACTAATCTTCAAGCTTCATCGTATAAGCAAGCAAAAGAGCAGATGTTATAATATTTTCCTTGAAGTTTAAAGCATTGAATACTCATCGCCGGTAGGCGAAAGTTCTTCGTTAGAAGAATCCCCCTTTAGTATATATAATATATATTATTATCAACCTGGCAAATGCCCGGTAAAATGCCCGGTAAAATGCCAGATTTTGGGCTTCTTCCAACAGAAACAGGTGTAAAATATTCCGAATTAGCAGTAGACATTAATTATAATTTATAAAATCATGCTTGAAGCAACAGAAGAATCATGTAATCATGAGAGTTTAGGCGAATATATTGATGATTTCCGTCTCAACTTGGGAATCAGCGTTAAACAGCTTTGCAGCGACTGTCATATCAGCCGCCGCACGTATTACGAGAGTTCGGGATGGTAAGGATTTGAAATTGAGCTTCTACATCCGCATTATAAAGGCTTTCTATGAATATGCCACAGAAAGGGAAATCAAGAAGATGTGGAAGGAAATCTCATCATTGGTGTTTAGGGATTCTCAATCAATAGACAATCAGTAAACAAACAAATTATAAATATCATGCTGACACCATTAACACAGACGGCTATATCGGTACTCAACGACATAGCCCAGGGAAATACGCAGGAAATCCTGCCCTATTATGCCCTTGTACAGAACACCGTTTCCGAACTGCTTCTGAAACTCGAAGCAGGAGGACTGATACGTTGCAAGGATACCGAGCAGCGAGACTTGCTGACCGCCTATGAACTGGCAAGGCCCAGCTATCAGATAACCCTGCTCGACCTGCTGGAAGCCATCGGTGAGCATCTGAACTGCAACCATCCCACACACGAGATGCTGTACCAGCATTATCGCGGTGCAGCTGCAAAACTCGGAGTGATCAATCACATGACGCGCATCTATCTGGCAGAAATCAAACTGAACGACTTGTTTTAAATAATACCACAATCCGTCTTGTCACATACTTCCATCACACACATATTGTTTTTCTTTCTTCTGTTGCCATTGGCAGCAGGAGCATGGGCATCCCCACATGCAGCGATGGCGGAAGCTCCGGCAAATGACAGCCTTCGCCGCGAACCTCTTTCGCCCGATTGCCGTATTAAGAGTTTTAAGCCTTTGTTTGCTTTGAAAACAAACCTTCTGTTCGACCTTGCCCTTGCCCCGAATATCGAGCTGGAAATTCCCATAGGACATAACCACCGCTGGTCGCTCGATGCCGAATGGCTATTCCCCTGGTGGCTGATAGACCATGACAACTATTGTTTCCAGATTCTTTCCGGCGGCGTGGAAGGTCGCTACTGGCTGGGAAACCGGACAAAGCGTCCTCCCCTTACCGGCCACTTTCTCGGTTTGTATGCAGGTGCGGGCAAATATGATCTTCAGTGGAAAGAGAATGGTTATCAAGGTGAATTCTATATTGCTTCGGGCATCAGCTACGGTTATGCCGTGTCCGTGGCACGTCGGCTGAATATTGAATTCAGCGTGGGCATAGGTTTGCTACGTACCGATTATGAGCATTACCATGCCATTGACAATAATAAGACCCTGCTCTGGCAGGACAGTGGCAATTACACATGGTTCGGTCCTACGAAAGCCAAGGTTTCCCTTGTGTGGCTGCTGGGAGGAAAATTACAGAAAGGAAGGAGAAGATGAATAGCAAAGCAATAAACGGCAACGGCATGCCGACAGGCAGAAAATACTGCATTCCCCTTCTTCTGCTCCTGTTCCTGCTATGCAGTTGCGAACGGCGCCCCCTCACCTATTATTCCGAGAACAGCTTGCACGTAAGCGTTGACTGGAGCAAAGCCGACCTGGACGAAGAAAGCGAGTATGGCGCCACACTGATATTCTATCCCCGGGACGGAGGCACTCCTAAGACAGTATTGATGGGCAACCGGCACGAAACCACCGTCAACCTGCCCCCGGGACATTACAACGTGCTGTTGTTCAACCGTTCTTTCGAAGATTTCGGAGGCATTGCCTTCCGGGGAAAGGATTTGTTTCATACGTTGGAAGCGTATGCCAAACAGGTGGAAAGTCGTAGCGGTACACGCATCATACTTCATGCTCCCGAAAAGCTGGCAGTAGATGCTGTGGAAGATATCATGGCAAATGAAGACATGCACTTCACGCCCCGCAAGCTGACGCGGACCATAGAGGTGCAGATACATGTAAAAGGCCTGAAGAATATACGTGAAGCCGTGTGCACAATGGACGGGCTACCGGTTTCCATATTCCTTTCCAGCGGAAAAACTTCCGGTGAGGCAGCTTCCCATACATTCGAACTGGGAAACCCGGTATACAATGAAGGCTCTTCAGAAGACGGTATTCTTTCGGGCAGTTTCAACGTTTTCGGGTTCGATGCAGAGACGGATCACGAGTTACAATTCTCGGCTTTGCTTGTAGACAACAAGACGCAGGTGCAGCAGTCATTCCCCTGCCTCAACATCACGGAGACAGAAGATGAAAAAGGCAATATCACCCTTAATGTCGAAGCAAAAGTCCCTGAATCTATCCCCAATGTAGATATAGGCGGCTCGGGACTTGATGCCGATGTGGACGACTGGGAAAATAATGAGAACTGCGATATAGAGATGTAAATTAATTATTCACTTCATAAAAACGAGAAATTATGAAAACCAAGAAACTATTACTGGCGCTTGCCCCCATTATAATGGCCGGATGCGCGCAAAACGAGATTATCGAATCAGCTCCGAGCATAGACCGGGCTATCAAATTTGATGTGTACACTGGTGTGCAAACTAAAGGTTTAGAGATGACGACGACAAGTATCCAGACACTGAACTTTGGCATTTTTGCATATAAGACAACAACTGCAGGATGGGGCTCTGAGGGTGCAAATACAACACCGGATGGCATGTATAATGAAAAGGCAACGCATAGTGCAAGCGGTTGGGGCTATACCAATACCAAGTATTGGCCTACGAATGGAGATAAGATCAGCTTCTTTGCTTATGCACCCTATGACGATATTTCAACGGATAAAGGCATTGAATTATCCCCAAGAACTCAGCAAGGCGCTCCCGAAATCACTTTCACCCAGAATACAGCTGCTGCCGACCTGGTGGATTTGGTGGTAGCCGAAGCGAAGAATAAAACTTATGATGCAAGTGCATCAAATGCTGATGACAATAAGGTAAGTTTTACCTTCAATCATGTATTGACAAAGATTGATGTCAAAGCGAAGCTTACTTCCGCTTTACAAGGTGGTAGTACAAAAATCTTCATTACCGGACTGAAATTGAAGAGTGACGGTAAATTATATAAAAAAGCTACCTATAAGATGAGTGATGGAAAATGGTATTATGAGACAACAGGTAGTAAAGCGGAAGCATGGGGAAACGGGGGCTCTCTTGATCTGGACGGCATTTTGGATAAAAGCAATACAGCAACATGGAACTATTCAGCAAGTCAAGGAAAAGAACTTACTACCACTGCTGCCACTGTTTTCTCCACAAGTGGTACTCAACATTTCTTGTATATGATACCCGTAAGAGATGCAGAGACCACTCCGGGTATAGAAAACAAAGGCGATGCCAAACTGGAAGTAACTTATGATATTGTGGTAAAGGTGACAGATAGCAGCTATGCAAGTAGTACCACTACCAAAGAAGTAGATTTGCCCGCCGAAGCTTTTAAGAAAGGGACTTTCACTACTTATACTCTTAAAATCGGCTTGAATGCTATTGAGTTGGGAACTGTGAATGTATCAACAAACTGGGCCTCCGGTACCGATACAGACTTGGAAGTGATGTAAACCGTCATAAATTAAAAGAGTGGGAAAATGATGAAACGTTTGAACAGTTGCCTATTTTTGCTGACCGCTATTCTGCTTGCCGGATGCGGAGAGCAGGATGCTGTGGAAGCAGAACCGCCCGTACAGAAAGCTCCGATCGGCTTTTCTTCTCCGGTTGTTTCTCAAACACAAACGCGGGGCAATGCCATCACAAGCATAACGGAGATGTATATCTTTGCCTCTTATACAGGCCAGGATAATTGGAAATCAGCCTCCCACTCTTTTAATTATATGTACGATCAGTATGCCAACAATCCGGGAAGCGGCTGGACTTACTCACCGGTAAAATACTGGCCCGATAATGAGGAAGACAAGATCAGTTTCTTTGCCTATGCACCGACAGAAGCAAGGAGTATTCTCTCCGTTTCGACAGTAAATACCGTCAACCCAACGATCACCTATACCGTTCCGGCCAAGGAAAGCGAGCAACTTGATTTTCTTGTAGCCAGCCAGCTGAACTGTACGAACACTACCGGAAACGTTTCCTTCTCCATGCAGCATGCCCTGACGCAAGTGGTTGTTAAAGTAAAGAACGGTGATGCTTCTATAAGCAACATCACTTTGTCCGCCATAAAGGTAATTATGCCCGGTGTGGGGACATTGACTTTCAATGATACCGGCAATACAGCAGATAAAGCATTCTCGTGGGCAGCAACCGACACCAAGGAGATTAGTGCTGACGTAGCAGTGACAACAAATAGCAACGCCACTTTCTTATTGCTACCGGTAGGCGATCCATCCTCAACCGTGAAGTTCCAAGTGACCTATAAATTAACCAAGAGTACCGGGCACAACAGCGGTGAAAGTCCTTCCATGACTGCCTTTTTTGTGCCGCCCGCAACTCCGGCATGGACGGCGGGCAAGGTCCTGACCTACAACCTGTCCGTTATTGACGACCGCCTGGAAATAAACAGTATCACAGTGACGGACTTTGACGCAAACGGCACTTCTGCCGGAGGCAATGTTCCCGCAACTTAACAAAGTAAATGGAAATAAGACATAAGATGAATATGAAGCTGCTTTATCTTTTAGTAACTTTCTGGTTGTTTGCTGCCTGCGACGGCACTTCCACCTCCCCTATTCCTGATGATTATCAGCAGCAGGACGTACTGCGCATACTCTCTGTAGAAACCGGAGAAGCAGCCACCCGCAGCATCGTGACAACTGCCGACCTGAACACAAACGGGAAGCAGATAGGGGTTTACGCCGTGAATACAGACGAAACGGAATATATTCCTCCTCATGGCGGCAGCAACACATCCACCTATCAATGCGACGGCACCAACTGGAACTGCGCTGCCACAGATGGAAGCAAACTGCTCCGGCTGCCGGCAACGGGCACAGTAAAAGCAGCCTCTTTTTATCCCCATACCCTCATCCCCTACTACAGCAGCAGTGATAAAGGCTATGTATCGGGTATCAATATCCTTTCCGATGACGACTTTGCAGCCACCAACCAGACGGACTATTTATACTCGGGATTTACGGGAACACTCAGCACCCAAAGCCGCGATGTAACATTCGCCATGAAGCATGCCCTTGCCAAACTGACATTCAAGGTTTATCGCAAATCCGTATTGGACGAGACAAAACTCATTGCCTTGCAGATTATAGACGCAGGCGGTGGCAGTAACCTGCAGGGCGGTAGCGGAAAATCCATGAACCTGCAAACCGGTGCCCTGCAAGGATTGATAGGACAATCCGCAATGGTGCTGACGGCAACAAGCGAACAGCAACAAACCATCAACCTGGAGAGTGGAACCGCAGCCGTAGCCTATTGCCTGATAGCTCCCGCACCGGCCATAGAATATCTTTCTTTCCAGCTCACCACGTCCCGGGGAACGACAGATTCGGAACAAAGTTTCCTCACTTCGTCCATCAAGATGGTAAACGAAGTTAAGACCTCCGGTGAGTATCTCCGCTGGACGGCAGGCAAGCACTACGTCTTTACGATTGTGCTGGACGGCATGAAGGCGGGAATCTCGGATATTCAGGTCTGCCAATGGGAGAGCGATACGGATACCTATATACCTATTTCCTGAAAAAGAAAGCCCGATGATATGAAACGATTGAAAACCATATTCCCATTATTGCTGCTCTTCACAGCCATGGCTTCGTGCATTCATGAAGAAGATGTTGCTGCAACAAATACGGACGACGGCAAGCTGAAGCTGTCTTTCGACCTTTCCGGCTCCGGTGTGACACTCGATGTTCCTTCTACACGTGCCTTGACGGCCGTGCCTACGGTAGCACTCAATACCGGTGTCCGCTTCACGGTACGCGCCTACAAAAGCGAGGGAGGTGCATACGTCGGCGAAGGAATATATATGATAAAAGCAACCACCACAAGCGACGGAACTCCCCTTGCCACCGGTACTACAGCAGAACCGTTGGTGGAAAGCGACGGAAAAGACAATACCCTCTATCTGACCCGCGGCGAATACGACCTTCGCTTCTTGTCCTACAACCGGACAGATGAATCTCCCACAGTGGATGCTTCGGGGCTGACTGCCATAACCAACGGGAAAGACCTGATATCCACCACCCTGAAAAATGTATTGGTGCAAGCCGACAAGGACGGACAGACCGACTTCACCATTTCCCTGAAAGGCCATCCTTTTGAACATCTGTGCTCGTGCGTAAAAGCCACCTTCCAGATTCCTAAAGACCAGGTGGTAACTCCGACCTCGGTCTCAGAAATGAGTATTACCCTGAAGAACCTGTGTGCCGGCGCAACGTATGAATGGAGTAGCGGAGTGTTGACACTGAGCGACGACAGAACAACGGCAACAGCCGACAACCTGCCGATGGTAGACAACGGCGCCATAACCAGCGTACCGTCGACTCCTGCAACAGGCAGTGAAATCCTTGCAGAAACAACATCGAAGGACTTCTATGTTCTCCCGCTGGATGAACGGGCGCCTTTGCAGTTCGACATTTCCATGAAGATAAAGTATCAAAGTACCCAAACAGCAACTTCGGGTATGGAAAAGACCAACGAACTGAAAATAGAAAACCTGGAACAGACGAAGGCACTGCTTCCCGGCAAATCCTACAACTTCATCTTTTCCCTAAGTTTCTATGGTGACTACCTGCCTGCCGACCTTATGCTGGCTGTGCAAGACTATGTACCCGTAAACCTGAAACCGGAGGATGCAGGCGGTGAAGGATATTGATTGATAACCGATAAAGAATACAAAACGTTATGAGATGGACTGTAATCCAGAACAGGATGAAAGATAAGATTGTCATCGGGATCTTTACTCTGATGTTATGCTGTGGCTGTTTGTTGACCTCCTGCCGGGACGAAGGGGAAGCTTATGCATCTCCCGCCGGCAAGCTCGACCTGAAACTTATGCTGCAACTGCCGCAACAGATCAGCGTTACTACCCGTGGTGCTAACGACCAGACTTTGAACGGCTATACGATAACCGATGTACGGGCATTCCAGTTCCCGACAAGTGGCGGTACGGAAAAGACGAGTTATTATTCATCAGCAACGGCCGACTGGGCAGAAGTAAAGGAAAATGAAGGACTTCAGATAAAAACCGGCAACAACGACTTTGATGCCGTAGACTGTTCTTTCTACTTTGCAGTGAATGCAGGAGACAAGTTGGAAAACATCACTACCATAGGCGGCCTGCAAGGAGCGGCTTTGGCTCTTTCGGATTTCTCGACCGACCTTGTAAACGTGGAACCGGCAGTATTTGTATGTGGTCCTGTGGTATATAAGCAAGTAGCGGGTGCGACCTCCAAACCGGTGGCCCTCCTTGCCCGGCTCGCCCGTATGCACGCCAAGCTGACCGTGAATTATACCGTTACATCCGGCCTTACCATCACTGCTGCCCGTGTGGAGAATATTCCTGCCATGCTTTACCCCTTCCCTAACGCAGCAACAACGCCGGAGCCTTCGGCAGTAACCTCTCCTGCCACACCGGAATATACGACAACAACCCTTTCACTATCACCCACCACTAACACATTCTCTATATTCCTGCCCGAAAACCTGCGCGGAAATGGTAAAGCCAGCACACAGAGCGGAAAGAATGTGGCGGCAAACGGCCCGGATGGAACACTGGACCTCTGCACCTGCATTGTTCTGGAAGGTACTTACAACTATTATCCGGACGAGGCGGACAAAGCCCCTATCAATGTGGAGTACCGCTTCTATCCCGGTGCCGACATGATACGTAACTACAACATAGAGCGAGGCAAGCACTATACGATGGACGTCAAACTGACGGGTGCCAACAGCGCCGATGCCCGTGTGACGGTCACCAACGGCAACGTGTTCATGATCACCGATCCGGATGAACTGGAATATCCCGATATCGAATTTTAGAAAAAGAGGGTTTGATATAATAAATAGAGCAATAATGACTACGATGCGTTTTTTTAGAGAACTGACGTTATGTGCAGCAGCCTTACTGCCTGCTACGTTCATACTTTCGTGTACAGATGATGAACTTGCAGTTAGCAACCGGCCTTCACAAGAAAATACAGTGACGGTAAGTTTACCGATCGAATTGGAGGATGTTTCGGACGCAGCAGATGCACAGCCGGAAACACGTTCGATGACAGACGATGGAAGTGCCTTCGATGTATATCTGGGCGCTGCTGCCCGAACACGGAGCGGAAGCTATACGGATGCGCTGAAAGATGCAAAACCTGCAACTTTGGCGAGCGTGCGGATATTACAGATACAGAATGGAAGCATCGTCACAAATAATACTTATACCAATATAGAATTGGGCAGCAAAGTCGACCTGACTCTGAATGAAGCGGAGGATTGCGAATTGGTAGTTTGGATAAAAGGAGCTTCCGGTGATATCGGAAGCAACTGGAATACCTATGAAGTGGCCAACTCTACCATCAAGAACATTACCACTGCAACGCATATAACGACCGATAAGAATATGCCTTATCTGCTTCATCTGAAACATATAAAGGTGATAAAGAAAAGTGGTACGACTACCAATGAGGGAATCATCCAAAGCCTGGCAGGGGAAGATGCACGTTTACGCCTTCGACGCCTGCCTGCCCGCTTGAATATGACGTGGAACTACAATGTACCCGGATATACTCTGCAAAGCATTCATATACACAACTTCCCTGCCAAGTTTGCCGCATTTCCCTCGGAAACGATGCAGACTTATCCCGATCTGCTATCACTGTTTACTTATCATATTGCAACTGGCGAGGAACTGGCTGCACAGCATTTGTCCTGCTGGCTCCCCCGTAATGTGCGCGGAACGAAGAACATTACCCTTCCCACCAAACGCGGCAAGAAAGTTGCCCCTTCGGGCAGTACCTATCTGGAATTTACCGCTGTGGCAACAGATGTGGCATCGACCAAGAAGAAACTGATTTACCGGATATACGTGGGTGCCAATAAAACGAGTGATTTCAATGTAAGGGATAATACAAATTACTGGTATCATATCGAATTTAAACATACGAACGGTGAGGAGATTATTCAAACAGACGAACGGGTGGAATACTTGAATGGACGCTCGGCAGCCGAAGACAATAATAACTTTGTACCCACCGCCAATTGCTTTATGATAGAGCCCGGCGGTGCTTTTTATTTTGATCCGTACACCTATCGGCAGAACGGGAAAGATATTGATAACCTGACGGGCAAACAAATTACTTCCGTAAAGCTACTATGGCAGATTAAAGAAGACGGAGATGTGGGAGAGCCCACTATGGGCATTGCCAATTCGAGTGATGACCACACAAATATTGTGGATATACGCAAAGCGGACGGTTCGGCAGTGAACACTTCTGCCCCCTTAACGGGAAAAGGACAGGGATATATTTATTGTCGTGTTGCCAATACAAGAGGCGGTAGCGGGGTAATAGCTGCATATAATGTGAACAGTATTGTTGCGAAATGGCATGTTTGGGTAACCTATTATCACCCGGATGCCAGCGGAAACGAAACGGTACTGGATGATGAGAACAGAAGAAAAATGAAATACGTAAAAGGTTCCCAAAGTACACTGCCCTTCATGGATCGCAATTTGGGAGCACAAGCAGGATTTACGGAGTTCCCGAGTGAAATCATTGATAAATCAAAAGCCGCGGGATTTCATTATGTTTATGGGAATAAGGACCCGCTTCCCAGTAGTTATAGTTATAGGACAATATCCGGTATAGTATCTTTCGGTTTATCTGACGGGCTTCCTCCCGAGAACATCTTAAATATGTATCAACCTGACGGAGTTAGTTATTATTCTCGCCCGGGCGCGGGTGGTGCCGGGAGTTGGAATATTACTGTAAAGCACATTAATGATCCTTGTCCTGCCGGCTGGAGAGTACCGAGTTGGGTGGATTATAAACCATTGTTTGATGTGGATGACCCTCGGGGTACCGCTAATGCTAATACACAGAAAACGCCACGAGGAGCAACAGTAACTGAAGTTCTTGATACCGGGAAGGGAGGGTGCTTACTTCGCTATGATGATAACAGCAGTCATTACACTTATTATAGAATGACCGGATATCCACCCCTCAACTATGGTTATTTTCAAAATATCGGTACGGGAGGCAATGTGTCTTGCCGTGAGTCAGGATACGGATTCAGTTTTGCTACTGCTATGACAAATGCAAACCGCCGACTTTTTGTTATCGGTAATTCATGGGGAGTAACGGATGCACATACTGTCCGTTGTATTCAGGAAAATGAATAGACAGAAACAAAAAGGAATTAGGAGGGGGCTAACTTTCCGCTCCATTCCTTTGTTCCTTTAGTAAGAATAGATACCTTTGTCTCATTCCTTCCGTGGGTATGAATCAAAACAACAAGAGCAATGATGGAAAATATAAAAAGAATCCCTTACGGCGTCGCTAACTTCGTGGAAGTAGTGGAACAGAATCAATACTACGTAGACAAAACGATGTATCTGCCTATTCTGGAGAACCAGCCCAACAATCTGTTCTTCATCCGCCCCCGCCGCTTCGGCAAGAGCATCTTTCTGAGCATGCTGCGTGCGTACTACGATCTTACGCAGAAGGAAAAATTCGAGAAGCGTTTCGGTAACCTGTGGATAGGCAGCCACCCCACACCCCTGCAGGGAAAGTTCCAGGTAGTATACCTCGACTTCTCCCGCGCCAGCGGAGGAGGAGGTTCACTGGAAGAGAACTTCAATAACTACGGCGGTATGGTGATGGATCTCTTCGGTAAAGTGTACGAACCTTATTACTATCCGGGATTTGCCGAAGAGATGAAAGCACAACCTGACTTCGTCAGCAAGTTGAACCATCTGAACCTGCACTCGGCAGAATATGACGCACGCCTCTACCTCATCATCGATGAATACGACAATTTCACCAACGTTGTACTCAACGAACAGGGTGAAGACATCTACCACGCCCTGACCCATGCCAGCGGATTCTACCGCGAGATATTCAAGAAATTCAAAGGCATGTTCGAACGCATCTTCATGACCGGCGTCAGCCCCGTCACGCTGGATGACCTCACCAGCGGATTCAACATCGGATGGAATATCAGTACAGACTTCCAATTCAACATGATGCTGGGCTTCTCGGAAACAGACGTGCGCACCATGTTCCAATACTACAAGGATGCCGGGCAACTCCCCGCAAACACAGATGTCGAGGAGATGATCAGGGAAATGAAACCTTGGTACGACAACTACTGCTTCGCCAAGGAGAGTCTGGAGCGCGACCCGAAAATGTTCAACTGCGACATGGTGCTATACTACCTGCGCAACTACATAACGCTGGGCCGGTCGCCCGAACAGATGATAGATCCCAATACCCGTACAGACTATGAGAAAATGAAGAGACTCATCCAACTGGACAAGTTGGACGGTGACCGCAAGGGCGTGCTACGCCGCATTACCGAAGAAGGACAGATTGTCACCAACCTGATAACAACCTTCCCTGCAAAGCTGATTACCAAACCGGAAATATTCCCCAGCCTACTTTTCTACTACGGCATGCTCACCATCACTGCTGCACGCGGCCCCCGTTTAGTGTTGAGCATCCCCAACAACAACGTGCGCAAGCAGTACTACGAATTCATGCTGGAAGAGTATCAGGAGAAACGGTATATCGACTTGAACGACCTGAAGAATCTGTTTGACGATATGGCTTTCGATGGCCGTTGGCGCGAAGCGTTGGAATTCATCGCCCATGCCTACAAAGAGAATTCCTCCGTGCGCAGTGCCATCGAAGGTGAACGTAACATACAGGGGTTCTTCACCGCCTACCTCAGCGTAAACGCTTATTACCTCATTGCTCCGGAAGTGGAACTGAATCATGGTTTCTGTGACCTCTTCCTGATGCCCGACCTGCTGCGCTACGAGGCACAGCATAGCTACATCATCGAACTGAAATACCTATCCGTCAAAGATACGCCGGAAAAAGCCACTGAGCAATGGCAGGAAGCCGTAGAACAGATAAAGAAATATGCCGCTGCACCACGGGTGCGCCAACTGATACAAAATACGAAACTGCACTGCATCGTGATGCAATTCCGCGGATGGGAGCCCATACGGATGGAAGAGATAATATGCTAAATCATCATAGATACGTCCCTACTGCCGCATAAATCAGCATCCCCACTATTGTCAGTCCTCCTATCAGTATCGGGGCATTGATGTGCTTGACGTGCTCGGCATGTTTATGTCCGCTTACTTTCACAAATAGGAGATAAACTAAATAAGCGCCCACCAAGCCTACGATAGTACCCGCCAGCAAATCGCCCGGATAATGGACGCCAAGATATACACGAGAGTAACAAGTCAAAGCCGCCCATGCCATGATGAAAACCGTGAGCCATTGCTTGCGGAACAAAAAGAAGATGAAGAATGCCAAGCCGAACGTATTGGCCGCATGGCACGAAGGAAAGCCGAAGCGCCCTCCCCGATGATTATTCACGATATGCACCATCTCCGAAATGGGGTTATTCAAATTGGACGGGCGAAGACGTTCCACATAGGGCCGTATCAGTGTGGCACATACCTGGTCGGCAAAAGTAATGGTTAGAGCCAGAGCTACCATGCAAAGAAGAGTAACCTTCCAATGAAAATTACGCAACATCACATACCAGATGGCGGCATACATCGGAATCCATACCCACTTGCCACTGTATGCACTCATAAAGTAGTCGAAAAACGTATTATGCATCCGGTTGATGAAAAGGAAGATATCCGTATCTGTCTCTATCGCCCCTTTCAATACTTCTAAGAATAGTACCATACTTTATCTTTTAGCTATGTCGTCATATAATTTTTGCAGATAGGCCTTTCCCAACGGCAGGTTCTTTCTCTTTGCCGTACCTTCATCTACTACCACATCACCGGCCTGGCAGTTGAATATCACCTGATTATCCGCCGTCACCATACCCAAAGCATCGGGCACAGTGAAGAATGCAAAGTGGGGGGAATCAGGGTTCATCATATCTTTACTGAACGTAAATTCATTGTGAGGCAACGACAACTGCGCCAGCAGCGTAGCTGCAATGTCGTGCTGGGAACCATACACATCAATATGTCTCGGGCTACGGATCGCACCGCCTATCATCAGCAGAGGTATCTGATAGCGCTCTACGGAAAGGTTATCGAGGTGTTCGGGATAAGCTCCCAAATGGTCGGGTACCAGAACGATTACCGTATTCTTCCACTGGGGCAACTCGCGGAACTGCTTTACAAAATCTCCTACACAACTGTCTGCATAGGCAAACGCATTCAGACGGTCATTCTCCAAACGACGGTAAGGCACTTCGAAAGGCTCGTGACTGCTGGAAGTCTGCAATACGCGGAAATGCGGATTCTCTTTTGCCGAGTCGTCATCTGCTGTAGCTTCTGCTTTCAAATCGTCCAACAGGCGACGGAAAACAAGATGGTCGTGTACTCCCCATTTGCTCAGACGTTCCGATACGGGGAAGTCCTGGTCGGAAATAATATCTTCAATGCCCGATGATATCAGGTAAGAGCGCATATTGGTAAAGTCGGCATCACCGCCATAATAGTATTTCGTGCTATACCCCGCCTTCTTCAGGCTACCCGCAATGGCAGGCAAAGACTGGGTTTTACGAGGATATTTCATGATACTCGTAGTGGGCTGTGCAGGATATCCGCTCAGTATGGCCACTAAGCCGCGGTCTGTACGGAAACTGTTGGCATAGAAATTCGTAAAGAGTACACCCTCCCGACTCAAGCTATCCAGATGGACCGCAATATCCGGGTCACCGCCCAAAACAGTCATCAGCTTGGAAGAGAAACTTTCCATGATGATAAAGAGTACATCGGGGCGACGGGTCGTAAACAACGTGTGCAATGAATCGGCAGATTGCTGCAGAGAATCCGAAGGGCTAATGCCTTCTTTCAAGACAGCCGGGTCGACCAGTCCCTTGAAAAGACGGTCAGCTTCCGCAGCCTCCATGAAACGGTATTGTTTACTGAAATCCTTCTGCTTAGCTATAGACTCCATCAAACTGAATGCCGGATTGATAGCAGCATGGTTCAACCGCTGGTCGGTACTGTAATAGACCTTCCCTACGTTCATAGTAGACACCGTAAATCCTCCACGGATAGGAATAAACAACAAACCTGTCATCAGCAACAATATCCCCGATACTTTCAAACGGCGATAAGGCAGCTTCATCCGCAGCAACTGTTTCTTCTGCAACAACACGGCATAGAAGATGCCGTAGAGCAGAACTGCATAAACAGCCATTGCAAGAATCCCGCCTGTCACAGTCCAGATGCTGACACTGGCCACTGCATCCTTGGGGGAAGAGAAGAAATAGAATAACGGCGTGGCATCCAAACGGAAACCCCAATATTCGTATAATCCTAAGTCTACAATGAAAATAACAGAAAGCAAGATGGAAATGAAAAGGAAATAACCACACCAGATGCGATGAAGGAATTTAGAAAGCGTCCATGCAGAAGCGATAAAAAGAAAGCCGGGGATGGCAGTCAGATATCCGGCTAACGACAGGTCTAACGGTAAGCCGTGCCAGATAACACTGAACCAGTCTGCACACGAAGCATTCGGATACAGCGACTGGTAAAACAGCATAAAAAACGGTTTCTGCAATACGAAGATGCAGACAAACAAGCAGTATGTTTTGATAAATCCTATAAGCCTTTCTTTCATCAGTGCTTTTCTTATATACAATAGAGAGCGCAAAAATAAATGTTTTTATTCTATTATTCGCTAACATTGTTCACTTTTTGTGATGATAGACAGGCTTATAGGATATTTTAAGTTTATCCGTTGACACGTTTGTAGTCCTCGAGGAACTTCTTCAAACCGGAATCGGTCAGCGGATGGTTCAACAAACCTTTGATGGCAGAGAGCGGGCAAGTAGCTACATCGGCACCTACTTCCAGACATTGGATGATATGCGCCGTGTGGCGGATAGAAGCAGCAAGCACCTGAGTAGTATATCCGTAGTAACGATACATTTCTACAATTTTACCTACGAGTGCAATGCCGTCTTCGCTGATATCGTCGAGACGACCCACAAACGGGGAAACATACGTCGCACCGGCCTTGGCCGCCAGCAATGCTTGTCCCACAGAGAATACCAACGTGCAGTTTGTCCGGATACCCTTGCCCGAAAAATATTTGATGGCTTTGATGCCATCGGCTATGCAAGGCACCTTCACCACAATATGCGGATTCAGGGCTGCAAGTTCTTCACCTTCCTTAATCATGCCCTCATAGTCGGTGGCAATAACTTCGGCACTAACGTCGCCCTGCACAATGTTGCAGATATCTACATAATGCTTACGCTGGTTCTCTACCCCTTTAATACCTTCTTTCGCCATGAGCGAAGGATTGGTGGTAACTCCGTCGAGCACGCCCATATCGTAGGCTTCCCGAATCTGTTCCAAATTGGCTGTATCAATAAAAAATTTCATGGTTATAAACGGTTTAAATAGTTGATGTATAGATATAACGGTTTATACCACAAATAGGTTCGGCAAATACCTGTTATTTCAGTCTGGCATAGAGTATGTAGTTATTATCATTCTCCTGAATACTGTCGGCCAACTTCTGCAAGCGTTCGCGTTCTTCGGAAGGAAGGTCTGTTTTAATCTTCAGATGCTTCTTCAAGGCTTCTTTCAGTTGGGCAGGTTCCATATTGAGAATATAGTAATCGTCGTTGCCGGAGAGATAAGCAGGCATATCACCCAGATAATCGTTTACAAACCGATAGTAAGCACCTTTCAATGTCTTTTTATCCATTATATAATAGGCAGGAACATCGGTGGTATAACTCCCCTCTCCTATCTGTTTCTGTGCAGCCACGTAACCAACAAAGTGATGGGGCATCTCCTGATAAAGGTGGATAGGAACATCCTTTGACCCGAAATCGACAGTGAAGCGCGGATTCAAACGCCCTCCTTCGTAATGGTATAGAGTGTCGGGACGAAGTTCGAAGAAAGTAAAAAGGAATACATCGAAGTTACCATTGATTTTATTACTGAGCACTTCATTGCTGAAGTCAGGATGTACAGACAGATGACCGCTGGGAATAGTGTCCAGCAAATTACCGTCAAGATCCTGGCGCCAAGCTGCATAAGGCAGATCTTTGAAAGGAAGAATGAATACAGATAGAGTAGAATTGTGGCTGTCGACCTTGAACTTGCCTTTCGGTGCCATGGCAGGCAAAGGAATGCTTTGTACAAATTCTCCCTTTAAGTTATATGCAAGCAATGATTTCGCACTCCAGGGCAAAAGATAAATACGTCCTGCCGCTTCATCTATCTGCGCATCATATACCAGCTGGTATTCACCGGGACCCTGACCAAAGGAGCCTACATTTGCCAAAAACTTACCGGACTTGTCGAAGAGCTTGAAAGGTGTCTGTTGACGCCCATAAACGAGAATATAGTTATCAGAAACAATCGTATTTCCTACCGGCACCAATGCTTCATCGTTGCCATCCAGCTTCACAACCTGAAACTCCTCTGCCAAAGCGCTCAGAGGCAGGATTACCGTATCTTTCAACGCAGCGAAGTCGCAAACCCATATAGAGTCGCCATTCACCACCTTCACCGAGCCCACTACCGGCTGTTCTGCCAGCCCACCATTTGACAGTTCTACCAGTCCGTCATTTGTTTGTTTGCCCATGCTACTGCAACCGGCTAATAAAATTGTTCCAAGTAACAAAGCAGATGCTTTCATCCATTTCCTGTTTTTCATGTCCTTATTCTTTAAATAAATATTTGATGTTCATTATCCCCTTCGTAGATTTTATTTCCTTTGGGAATGAGGGCAAAATTAGTGGAGAACAGTTAAAAGAACAAATTTACAGATAGACAAGACGAAGATTTCGTAGAACATATACATACCTAACAATCAACACAATAAATACAACAGCAGTAGGTATCCATATAGACAAAAACAAATAATCAGCCTAAAAGCGACGTAAAAAAGCATCCAGTGTCTCATCTTCGGCAGTGAGTCCAAGTTTATCCCGTTTCACCCGCTGCTTTTTACGGCTGATGGAAGTACGGCTGATGCAATAAATATCGGAAAGGTCTTTGATGCTAACGCCAATCTTCACCAGGCAGCAGAAGTTGATATCTTTTTCCGAAAGAGAAGGGAAACTTTGCTGCAACCGCTGGGTGAAGTTGTCATAGCTCTTGTCTACCGTTTGCCGGATATCCTCCCATTCTTCTTGCGACAAAGCAATGCGCTGACCGCTGTTCTCGGGTTCTTCTTCTTTGCTCTCTTCCAAAGAAGGGATTTTATGGAACGACTTCATACGGCGGAACAGCGATTCGCGTAACTGAGACTCTTTCTCGCGCAGAAGTGTCAGTTCCTCGGCTTGTTCCAGAAGCTGCTGCGCCTGCTCCAAGTGGATTGTTTTTTCTTGCAGCAGCAACTTGTTGGCTTGGCGCTTGCGTCGTTGCAACAAGAAATAAGAAAGGAAAACAATCAGAATGAAGCCTAACCCTAAAGACAGCAGCATGATTTCGCGCCGCTGCTTGTCTATCTTCAGGCGGTTCAGTTCGTTCTGCATCTTCTCTCTTTCATAATTGGCACGGTTTTCGGCAAATTCTGCGTTCGTGATTTCCTCTTTCAACATCTTGTCTGCATTCAGTGCCATAGTGCAAGCCAGACTATCCTTGCCTTTCGAAGCATAAAGAAGCTTCAAACGACGGAAAGCAGTTTCTGCTACCCAGCGATTCAGTGAATGGGCAGCAATTTCATAATAATGGCGGGCGGAGTCGGGTTGCCCTATCATAGTAAACAGATTCCCTTTTGCCAGACTATAATAAGGAATAACCGAACGGGATGTCCTGCCACTGCGGGCAGAGTCCAACCAATGGATAGCATCGGCATAGCGCCCCATACCGGCATAAAGTTCCGGTACAATCTCACACAAGCGCCCTTGTGTCCAGGCATCCGGATGCTCACCGGCCTTTTCATAATAAATCAAAGCTTGTTCCGGTTTACCGGCATCCATATAGCGGGAGGCCACGGCAAAATACACTTGTGACTTTCTTTCTTCCTTCGAAAGATAGCGGCATGCTAACCCGGCATACCACTTCGCACTATCCAAATCTTGTGTTGTCCAGAGTTTCTTGTAGAAAATAATGGCTACTCTGAGCGAATCCGGTTGCAAAGATCCGGATGAAGTATACCGTCCGCTACACGATGTCAGCAGGGAAAGCAGGAGTAATATGTAAGAGGCGGCGGACTTCATTATGGGCAAAGTATCAGTTACGTTTCAAGAACAACCTATGTGTAATGGTGCCGGGCAATTCATGTTCATAATGAGTGACCATAATCATCGTCTTATCCTGCCGGCGGCAGAAAGCCTCGATAATCTTCTTCACCCGGCGACGGTTGTAGGTATCCAGACCATGCAGCGGTTCATCTAATATCAGCAGTTCCGGATCCTTGACAAAAGCACGTGCCAGCAAAGCCAGACGCTGTTCACCGCTGGAAAGTTGCAGGAAGGGCTTATCCTTCAAGGCAGCAATACCGAAAACATCCATCCACCACTCGCATACAGACATTTGTTCGGCATGGGGGCGCTTATACAACCCGATGCTGTCATGCAGTCCGGATGCAACAATTTCGATGGCAGGCAGGTTTTTCAAATAAGCACGGTGCATCTCCGGGCTGACGTAACCAATGTGTTTCTTGATTTCCCAAATGCTTTCCCCCGTTCCACGTTTACGGCCGAAGAGACTGATGTCACAGGCGTAGGACTGAGGATTATCTGCACAGACCAGACTGAGCAAGGTAGATTTTCCGGCACCGTTTTCTCCGCTTAATGCCCATTTCTCTCCACGCATCACGGTCCAGTCGAGCTCTTTCAATATAGTACGATCACCATAGCGGATGCTTACCTTATTTAATTTCACCACTTCGTCCGAGGTGAAGTTAACGTTGTCGTAAGGTAAGTTGAGAATGCGTTGCTGCAATTCGTCCAAGAAACCGGCTTCTTTCTGAACACGTACGGAATCATTGGTGCGGAATGCATGCAGGTATGCCTCACGCTCCATCTTCTCCCCCACCTCCATGCCGTCTACCGGCACTACATGGGTAATGAACGAAGGTATATCGTCCAGCATGGAGAGTACAAGGACTATTTGCAAGGAACCCATCCGGGTAAGTTGCTCCAATAGATTGAAAAGCAATTCACGCGTGGGGGCATCGAGGCCGATAAAAGGATTATCCATTACAAGGATGCGGGGAGCGGTTAACAGCGTCTTCGTCAACTGGAACTTACGTAACTCACCACTGGAAAGAAGAATGATTTTCTTGTCGAGCAACGGTTCGATACGAAAAAGTTCGAAAAGCTGCCGCCGTAAAGCATCATCCTTCACCTCTCCCAGCATATCGCGCACTTCGGGAGCATCTTCCTGGTCGTGGGCATTCCAGCGCTGCTGATAGTAGTAGTTGGCATCGGCTGCACCGTAAGTATCACGAAAGGCAATGTACTTGATATTGTCGTAAACGGTCTTTGTTGGCGACGGAGAGAAGTCGTAGGCAAGCTCGCCTTCGCGCAAAGGGTACTTACCGATAAGCATATCTACCAAAAGGCTTTTTCCGGCTCCATTCGGTCCTACTATTGCAAGATGCTCGCCTGCCAGGAAATCAAGGGTTACAGGTTTCGATAAACGAACAAGCGGGTTGCGTACTACGCCCCCCGCTATATTTATAGTATGTTGTTGCACCATTTTTTAAGAACTTTGTTTAATAAACGGCGCAAAGATACAACAATTTGCTAATCGTTAATCATTAATCACTGATATATTATCATTGCCGATTGAGCCGGAATTATGATTTCGGGACCATAAAGCGTGCCCAAACCTTGTTCATTAATGAAGCCGTCTTTGCAAACTACAGTATATTTGCCTTCAGGTACCGACAGTTTGGCAGGTTCCTTGCGGGCATTCAAAGCTACGATGATATTGCTCCATGCATCTCCGTTAGCATTGTCTTTCAAACGATAGGCCACAACATTGCTGCCATCCACCGGAAGGAATTCCAGGTGTTTGCGCACCAGCTCGGCATCGCCCATACGGAAAGCCGGATGTTTCTTACGAAGTTGTATCAAACCTTTATAATAGGCAAAGACATCAGCATGCTCCGTCTTACGTTTCCAGTCGATCGCATTTATCGAATCAGGACTTTCGAAACTGTTGTGCACGCCTTTCTTATCGCGCATCACCTCTTCACCGGCATAGATAAACGGTACACCTTGTGAAGTAAATACAGCCGTCTGTGCCAATTTATCAAGTTTGGCCAGTTCTACAGGAGTGATGCCGGGAATACTGGACTTCAACCTGTCCACCAGGCACATATCATCGTGACAGGAAACGTAGCTGATCATTTGTGTAGGTTGCTCGGCCCACGGAGCTTTACTATAATTCACAGAGTCATTGTTGACTTGCGGATGCTTGATAGCGCCGACAATACCAAACTTGATGCTCTCTTCCCCACCGGGAAGTCCGGCAAGGAAAGCTCCCTGATGATTGTCACTGAACGGGCCGCGCAACGCATCACGCATTTCATCGGAGAAAGCGGCAATGCCCGGCATCTTATAAGTATTTGCCTTCATCGCCAAAGAATCTTCCGACATCTGCGGAGCCGATGCAGCCCAACCTTCACCATATATAAATATAGTAGGATCTACTGCCGTTGCCGCTTTACGGATTTCGTTCATCGTCTCTATATCATGAATTCCCATCAAGTCGAAACGGAAGCCGTCGATGTGGTATTCGTTTATCCAATGCAACACAGATTCTACCATATATTTACGCATCATCGGACGATTGCTGGCCGTCTCGTTACCGCAAGCAGAGCCATCAGCATAAGTGCCGTCCGGACGTTGACGATAGAAATAACCCGGAGCAGTACGTTCAAAGTTACTGTCGGAAGTATTGAAAGTGTGGTTGTACACTACATCCAATACAACGCGGATACCTGCCTTGTGCAAAGCCTGCACCATCTGCTTGAACTCGCGGATGCGGACTTCCGGCGTATAAGGGTCGGTAGAATAAGAGCCGTCCGGCACATTGTAGTTCTGCGGGTCATAACCCCAGTTATATTTATTTTCGTCCAGGCGGGTTTCGTCCACGGAAGCATAGTCGTAAGAAGGAAGAATGTGCACATGCGTAACGCCCAATTCTTTCAGATGATCGATGCCTGTAGCCAAATTATCCGGGTTCACGGTACCTTCTTCCGTAAGTGCCAGGAACTTGCCTTTATGCTCAATGCCGGAAGACGGATCGACAGAGAAGTCACGATGGTGCATCTCGTAGATTATGACATCTGCCGGTGAAGCCAATGCAGGGCGTTGGTCTGCTGCCCAACCTTCAGGGTCGGTCGATGCCATATCGATAATCGCTGCGCGCTTGCCGTTCACACCCACTGCTTTGGCATTAATGCCCGGAGTATCTCCCAACCATTTATCTTTGATTTTCACATTGAACGTATAGAATTTGCCTTTCAAGTCCTTTTCAACCTTGGTCTTCCAAGTACCTTCCTCGGATGGTTCCATCGAAATGGTTTCGTAAGCATGTCCACCATCTCCCGCTTCGAATAACATCAGACGGACTTCATCTGCCGTAGGCGCCCATAATGTAAATTGTGTGGCAACAGGCGTATATTCCATTTCCGTCAGACTGCCTGAACGGACGGGGTAAAGTTCGTACGAAGAATATTCATTCTTCGCGGGAGTACAACTGATAACCGTTGTGGCGGCTACTCCAATAATGGCAAGTTCATTCAGTTTCATAAGATTTCAGATATTAAATTTCAGGATTAAATGACTAAAGGATTCTATTATTTCTTCACTTTATCGGGATTTTTGGCAATAAAGTCTTTCCAGCCGTGATAACCTTTCTCTACTGCAGGGCGTCCCATCTGCAGAAAGTGGCAGTAGGCCGCGGCAAGCCCGTCCGTAGCATCCATAAAAGTGGGCATATCTTCTTTAGGGAAGTGCAGCATACGTTGCAGCATATCGGCCACTTGCTCCTTGGATGCCTGCCCGTTTCCGGTAATTGCCATCTTTATCTTCAGAGGGGCATATTCCGTGATAGGGATGTCGCGGCTCAGGGCAACAGCCATTGCCACACCTTGTGCGCGTCCCAGCTTCAGCATGGACTGCACATTCTTTCCGAAGAAAGGTGCTTCGATGGCAAGTTCATCGGGCAGATAACTTTCAATGATGCTCAGTACCCGCTCGTGGATATGGCGCAGCTTCAGGTAATGATTGCCGAATTTACGCAGGTCGATAATGCCCATAGCTATCATTTCGGGCTTTACGCCCGTCACGCGCAGCACTCCGTAACCCATAATGGTAGTACCGGGGTCGATGCCTAAGATAATTTTTTCTTTGACAGACTGTATCACACTATTACCTCCATCAATGTGGGAAAGCCGATTACTTTGTTGGCAAATATTTTCAACAATTCCCCATTCAGCTCCAGTCCCTGCTCTTGATGCCAGCGATGCAGTTTAGCAGAGTCTTCTACCTCAAACTGAACGGAATAGCAGATGCTTCCTTCTTCAATATGGCTTAGGATACGGGAGATGCGCGGAGCATGAAGTGTTCCATACTTTTCTACTTCGGGAAGGTAGTATTCCTGCATCCAGATCAGGAAGTTTTTCTCTTGTCCTTCCTCTACATGATAAGTGGTATTATATATCAGCATAATCAAATTTTCAAATTGTTTCGCAAACATAGCAATTATTTCAGAATAATGCATTATATTTGCACCATCAAAAATGCGGGTAGCTCCGCAAACGTTGGCAACGGGGCGTTAGCTCATCTGGCTAGAGCGCGACACTGGCAGTGTCGAGGTGATGAGTTCGAGTCTCATACGCTCCACATGCATAACTGATTATTTAGAATTTATCCCCTAAATAGCACCATGAGGTACTACTTAGGGGATATTTTTTTTATTAATGCTATCTTCCTGCACGAAGCGCTATAGAGTATATTTGCTGTTGTGTATCAAATAGCCTTAAATATGTACTCATACTCCCAGCACTATATTAGCATCAATATTCAGTTTCCGGCTCATTTCACGAGCAACCTTCAAAGTCGGCTCACTCCTTCCGGTAAGATAGTCACTAATACGTGAAGTGCTCACTCCAAGTAATTCAGATAACTTTGCCTGATTTATTCCCATCTCATACATGCGCAACTTTATCACATCAACCAAAGAGGGGACTTTAATTGGATAGTGCTCATCTTCATACTCCTCCACAAGCCCAGACAGCAAATCCAATTCAATGAGATTCTTGTCTGTCAAAGGAGTGTCATCATCAACCAATGGAAGAAGTTCTTCTATCCTCTCCATTGCAGCCTTATAAGCTGTTTCATTCTGAATCTTTGCCATATCTAAACATTTTTAGCCTTTACGGTATTATTTATATTATCATAGTCTGCATGAGTACCAATAAAGCGGATAAGCACAGTTTTTATAGTAAACTTAATCACAACAACCAACCGATAATTATTACCCTTAATGTTGAATACATAGTGCTGATTTCCTACACTATCGACACTATTAAATGTCTTCTTCATATCAGAAAAACAAGTCCATTCTGCTTTCTTTGTTTTTTGATACCAGTCCTCTAATGCTATTTCGGCATCTGGATTATCAGTGTAGTATTCAACTATCTTGCTTTTGGCTATTATTCTCATATCATTCTCTTTTATGCAAAGATATTAGTTTCGTTTTGAAAAACAAAATATTCTATTAAAATTCAATATGACAAAAATAATGCTATCTTCCCGCACGAAGCGCTATAGAGTATTTTGAATGATTTCAGAAATCATTGCTACAATGATCTCTGAAATTATTACTGCAATGATTTCTGAAATCATTGCAGTAATAAGATGAAGGGAAATTTCTCGGCTTTTACATCTTCACACTCAAGGTATGAGTACCCGAACCGTATTCCCTGGCTACAGTCTCACCGGGAAACGTAACATCGGCCGTTGCTCCTTCCGGAATGGTAAATGTCCACTGCCACGTATTACCCTCATACTTCCATGAGCTTTTGATAAGTCCTGCCGCCGACTGATATTCGGCCGTGAGGTGACCTAAACGGCGATCGGGCACGGGGCGCATGATAATATGGCGGAACCCCGGTTGCGAAGGATCGGCGGCGATACCAGCCGCAGTCTCCCATAACCATTCGCATACACAACCATAAGCGTAGTGATTGAATGAGTTCATGCCACGGGGCCCCATGCCTTCCTCTATCATATAACTGTTCCAGCGTTCCCAGATGGTAGTGGCGCCATTGTCGACAGAATAGAGCCACGATGGATTTTTACGTTGGAAGAGAAGTTCGTAAGCGATGTCGGACATGCCGTTTTCGGTAAGTGTGGCCATAAGGATAGAGGTACCTAAGAAACCGGTCTGCAAGCAATTGCTGTGTTCCTTGAAGTTCTGGCGCAGGCGGGCAATCATGTGCTCTTTTGCTGCGCCTTCCAGGATATTGTTCTTCAGGGCAAACAAAGCAGGGGTCTGCATGGTATTCAAGATGGCAGTTTTGAACTCGCCTTCAGAAGTAAAGAACTGCCGGCGTATGTACTCCCGTGCCTCATCGGCCATTGACGCATAGCGCGAAGCGTCGCGTCCGGTAGCTTTTGCCATATCACACATCATACCGGCATCCATCAGCCAATAGCTGGCGCACAGGTAATTCCAGTAATCCACAGCCTCCGGAAGAGGACCTTCCGGGCCGAAGGCACGTCCGCTACAGCTCTCCAGCGGTTCATAGCTCAGCCAGTCTGCCCATTGATAATTTCCGTTCTCGTTTTTAAGGGCATTGTGATCGTACTTCGTTTCTGCCACGTGGTTCATGAAACGTTCCATCGACTCCCATGACTCCTCAATGACTTGTTTGTCGTCAAATTGTTTCCAGACAACCCACGGCACGATGATTCCGGCATCAGCCCAGCCAAGGCGCATCATATCGCTGTCTCCGCATCCATACTGTGCAAAGGGAGCTACACCGGGATAGCCACCCGTAGAAGACTGGGTGTCGCGCAAGTCTTGCAACCACTTATGAAAGAAGCGGCTCGTGTTGGCAAAGAATGTACCTGTCTCGGCAAACACTTGTGTGTCGGCCGTCCATCCCAAGCGTTCGTTGCGCTGTGGACAGTCGGTGGGAATGGACAAGTAGTTGGATAATTGTCCCCAATAAGTATTTGAGATAAGTTTGTTCACCAGCTCATTCCCCGTAGTGATGTGCCCTGTTTCCATTTCTTGGGCAATGGACGTAACGGGAACACTACGTATCTGCTTGATAACTACCGGTTCCGTAACGGTGATGGAGAGGAAACGATAACCAAAGAACGTATTTCGCGGACGGTAAGAGACTGGCTTCTCTCCTGCCGCAAAGGTATAGTCGAGCATCATGCCCGTATCCGGTATGCGCAGATTAAGGCGATGTACGCTACCTTCCGGACCGTCCATGCCTCTGCTCTTCGCCCCATTCCCGTCGTTGAGCAACTCCGATGTTACGCAATGAAGCGTTGCGCCCTCCTTTGCCTGAAACAGGAATTCCGGTACCGCAGCTGCATTCTGTCCGAAGTCCACCACCAGGTTCTCGCCCGGATTTACCTGCATGGGCTCTCCCTCTGCAAACTCTTTCTTAATGACCACCTTGCCATAAGCATCTTCATTCTGTCCTGTCACCTCTTGCCAGATGTAGGCTTTTACGGGTGCAAGTGCAATGTCAGGACGCATATAGACCTCCGCGCCATTGTTGGGACGGATCTGCCCTTGAAATTCACGGTTCACTTCCGGTTTGGAGAGCCGTTCCGGAGTGAGAAAGCCTTGTGCTTCGCGGGCATCGTAGACTTCTCCGTCAAAGATGGCGGCATGTTTCACCGGTCCGGCTATACCTGCTTGCCATGTGTCGGTATTTGTCCCCAAAAGACGTGTCGTTCCATCTGTATAGCTCACACGCAATACACCACGAAACGCGCACTTCGTACCATACATGCCTTGACTTCCACCGGGTGTGACAATCTTGTCGCCCCACCAGCCGGGCGTTACCTGCGCGGCTAACTGATTCGTAGCTCCTGAGCGTGTGTCGAAAGCATCGGTGATATCATACGTAAACGAGCGTTTGGTCTTGAGCGGGTGGGTAAAACCCGGTTTGAGCACCTCATTACCGACAAGTGTTCCATTGACGTACAAATCGTAGACTCCCAGTCCTACTGTCATCCACTCTACGCGTTCCACCTCGTTTTCGTTGGTCAGCGTGGAGACAAACCAACTGGCACCGTCCGCTGCACGCGTAGCATCGTTTACAATGCCCGTCACTATAGGAGCATCGACTACCGAAATCCACTCTGAATTTTTCCACGCTTCGTCATCGAGCGCATCAATCAGTTTCCCTGTGTTTTTCTTGTCAGCAGTGCTACAAGCCGTCAGCATTGCAAGTGCTGCACAATAAAGCATTTGTTTGTAGTTCTTCATATTCTTATAATTATAAAGTTCTCTTGTACACTTTCTTACCTCGAAGATACGGGATTTTATTGGATAAATAAAGAGCCTGTTTGAATTTTCCTCAGCCGAAATGCTATCTTCCCGCACGAAGTTCCCAGAAAGCTACGGCAGATGCAGCGGCCACATTGAGCGAATCAACACCGTGGGACATAGGAATACGGACTACATAATCCGCTTCGGCAATCGTTTCGTGCGAAAGGCCGTCTCCTTCGGTACCCATCACAATGGCCAGCTTAGGCTCGGCTGCTAAGACGGGATCATCAATGGAAATGGAATTGTCCGTGAGCGCCATGGCTGCTGTGCGAAAGCCCCACTTACCCAAATCTTTGAGGGAACCATCCAACCAAGTCCATGGCACAAGAAAAACCGAACCCATAGATACCCTGACCGCACGCCGATTCAACGGACTGCAAGAGTTGCGCGTCAGCAATACAGCATCCATGCCAAGGGCAGCGGCCGAACGGAAGATAGCGCCGATATTGGTAGTGTCCACTACTCCGTCGATGACCACAATACGCCGGGCTCCCCGACAGACCTCTTCCATGCTTCGCGGAGCAGGAAGACGCATGGCACAAAGAACGCCACGTGTCAGGACATATCCGGTCAATGTAGCCAGCAGCTCCCTGTCTCCCGTATAGACAGGAATATCGCCGCAACGCTCTATAATGTCGGCAGCATCACCGGTAATATGTTTCTGCTCGCACAAAAGGGCTAATGGCTCATATCCGGCATCCAAAGCCACCTTGATGACCTTGGGACTCTCGGCTATAAACAGCCCCTTTTCGGGTTCGAGGCGGTTGCGCAACTGGGCCTCAGTGAGTGTGCTGAATATCTCCACTCCGGGATAAGTCAAAGATGATATTTCGATGATAGGCATACTATTATTATTTAAAACTTTCAACTAAAACTTTCATATTTCACATACTCTACCGTCACATAATATGCAAAAATACGACATTTTGTCTAAAGTCATTTCCCATCCAACCTTCTTTTTAAGATATTACGTAATGCAAAAACAAGAACAACATGTGAAATAACGAAAAATATTCCATGTTGAGTTTGCACATAACAAATTCATTATGTACATTTGTAATGTCATAAAGAAACAGATTATTAACTCTTAAAGAACAAGTAATGACAGATGAAGAACTAAAGCAAGAAATTGAGAAAATAAAACAGAAAATTGCCGACTACATAAGAATAACACCCTATTTAGGAATTTCTCCTAAAGAAAAAGAAAGGCAAATGAACCTGATGTTGGATGACTTAAGTAGATTGCTAAAAGAAAAGAAGTAAGAACCAACTGGATGCTCCGCAAGAGTATCCTTAAAAAGCATCATTATATGAGAACAATACAAGAGATTTTATCAGAGATGAAGCCGCTAATGGGCTCTATGAATGCGGAAGAACGAAAAAGGCTAAATGCATTGGAAGAAGAACTGAAAATCTTTCAGATGACTGCCGAAGATAAGGCTGTGGCACAGACTTGGTATGAGGAAGGAGTAAACGAAATAAAAGAAAGTCTCGGCCGCATAGAATATGAACTAAAGATAAAAGATCAACTTAAAGAAGTTACCGACATATTGCCTCTTTCCTACATTGCGAAAAACTATTTTGGCAAGAGTGCCGCATGGCTCTATCAACGTATAAACGGAAACAAAGTACGTGGAAAAGTTTACACTTTAAACCATGAAGAGATTGCCACATTCAATCGTGCATTAAAAGAAATTGGAAATAAGATAAGCTCGTTGTCTATTACAAGTTAATAGCTGTTTCTTATGACAATTATCTCCGGTATTCGAGCATACCGGAGATTTTTCTACGCATTCTTTTTGCAGAGATTTCATAAAACAAATCCAGGACTCTTTTCAAGTCTTTTATAAAACGCCGGACTTTAGCCGGAGACTTTTTCTGTGTAAACAGACTATATTCAAAGAATTGCTCGGCCATCTCATCATAAGTACACAAATCCAATAAATAGCTTAAAACAGCCTCTGCATAATATTTATAATGCAAGTTGCATTGAGCCTGATACCATGCAAGCCCCATTTCACTATTATACTCAACATGTTTACAGAAAGCAATGACATCTTCTTGATCTATCCCCAAACGCTCTAATGAATCAAGATAATGACACATCTTATCATAATCAGCCAAAGAATTATTTATCTCCTCATCAGAATGATGCATCATATCCTCCGGTTTCACATCAAGCTTAAATATAGAGCCGAACAAATTCGCTGATTTTTCCGCTTCTGCATATGAATTATTCCCCATCATAGCCAAACTACGATGAAGCATCATAATGGTAAAATGACTATAAATTTGAGTCAAGAAACAAGCCAGTAAAATTTCAGATCTCCTATTTATCAGCCTTCGTATATAAAAAGGATCGCTTCTATCCAACCCCTCAATATTACAGACTTTCAATTTTGACAATGCATTCATCTATAAGCCTTCCAGTATAGTATCTTCAGATATTTCCATTTATCAACCCTGCGCCTTCTTCAAATCAGGCAAGAACCACGCCACCAACCCCAGCAAAGGCATGAAGGCACACACATTATAAACAGATTCTATACCGAACATATCCGCCATATTCCCCAATACCGCCGAAGCAATGCCCGCAATGCCGAAGGCAAAACCAAAGAACAGCCCGGAGATAAGTCCTAATTTATTAGGAAGCAACTCTTGTGCATACAATAGAATGGCAGGAAAAGCAGAAGAAAGTATCAGACCGACACAGAAACTGAGCACAACCGTCCACAGAAGCCCGACGTGCGGCATGAGAAGACTGAACGGCGCCGTTCCGAGAATGGAAACCCAAATCACATACTTGCGCCCTATCTTGTCGCCTACCGGACCTCCGATCAAGGTACCCAATGCAGTGGCTACCAGAAAAACAAACAGGAACAACTGCGACTGCTGGATGCTGACACCGAATTTATGAATAAGATAGAAAGTATAGTAACTCGTCAAACTGGCCATGTAGATATACTTGGAAAATATAAGTATCAGCAGAATGATAATAGCAAATGACGTCATTCTTGAAGAAAGAGGACGTGCTACTTCTCTCTCAGCAATCGCCGGACGCTTCTTCAAATGATTCAGATAAGCGCTGAACCAGCGGCAGATAGGTATCATTACCAAAATAGCCGCCACGGCAAAGATGGAGAATAAAGCGATGTGATGCCTTCCGTAAGGAGCCACCAGCAGTGCCACCAGCAAGGGTCCCAGCGAGCCGCCCAGGTTTCCGCCTACCTGGAAGAGGGATTGAGCCAGCCCGCGCTTTCCACCGGAAGCCAGGAAAGTGATGCGCGAAGCCTCCGGATGCAATACGGAAGAACCGATTCCCACGACAAACACAGAAGCCATCAGCCAATACAAGTTAGTGGCAAACGCCAGGTTCAATATTCCGACCAGCGTAAAACTCATGCCAATCGGCAGCGACCAGGCAATGGGACGCTTGTCAAAGAACAGCCCCATAAGCGGCTGAAACACGGATGCCGACATTTGATACACCAATGTTATCAAGCCAATCTGGGCAAAGCTCAAAGATAAATCATCTTTAAATAAAGGATATGTTGCCGAAATAACAGATTGCAGCATATCATTCAGACAGTGAGAAATACTCAACGCAATAAGGATAGGAAAAGCGATTCTGCGAACCGGTGGTCTTTGGCTCTGTATCATAGTCGTACGATCATTTATTGAAATCGGGCACAAAGGTACATAAAGTATGTCGAGTTACTTCATGTTTCAATTTAAAATTCAAGGGAGAAATGCCGAATTGTACAGGCAATAATACCACTATACATAAGAGAAAATGCCGCGATGCCATAAGCAAGACTTCGTTTTGCAGCCGTGGGCCGAACGGTTGCGAACTGCGGGCTCTCCGGGGGACAGTTGTCCCCCGTAAAGCCCGCAACTACAAACCGAAGTTCTGCTTATGGCATCACTGCATTATACACAAGGCAATACTATATTATACATAAGGCAATGCAACATTACACCAAGGCAAAGTAATCGAAGAATGCCGCAAATAAAAAGTCCTTATACACCTTTTCAGGTTCTCCTACACCTCTTATACACCCTCTCCATCCTGCATGAATAAAGGGTTTCAGCGAAAAGGGTGTAGGGTGTAGAAGACTTGTTCAACTTTTAATTCTGTAGCCTCAGATTAATTCAGCAATCCCGGGTTTGCCTCCGTTGCCTCTTTCGGGATGGAAAGTGTATAGCGGGCGTCATCCGCCTCGAGTACATAAGTTTGCCCGCCAAGCACCTTCTCCAGGCGGGGACGGGTGGTACGGCGAAGATCGAACCAGCGATGTCCCTCGAAAGCGAGTTCACGGGCGCGTTCGTTCAGAACTTCCTGTATCAGGGCATCCTTACCCATTTCATGGACGGCGGCAGCTTTGGCAGAGTAAGCTTCCGGAGTATAACGCTTCTGCATCAGTTCCAGCAGGCGGGTACGTGCCTGGGACAGTTGGTCCAAGCGGGCAGCAGCTTCGGCAGCATTCAGGTACATCTCGCCAACGCGGAAGGTACACAGATAGTTGTTGCTCCCTCCTTTCCGGTTCTTCCGGAAACCGTTTCCGTCGGGTTCGGCAAAATATTTGTCCAGACGAAGGTCGTTGTCAGAGTAGAGAGCAAGGAAAGAAGGCGTTGCCAAAGCTGCTCTGTTCACTGAATTGCTTAAAGGCATCTCTAAGGCAGTGATATTCTCTATGGAGTTATAGTAATTGGGCAGAGCGGCGGACTCGTTGTTCAAATCTTCCAAAGCAGACTTCTCGGCAAGTGCAGCCTCGGCAGCATCCCAGGCAGCCTGCCATTCTCCTTTATACAGAGATACGCGAGACTGGAACGCCTTGACAGATGCCGTACTGAAGCGATAGGAGTATTTCTCTTCCCACGCGCTTTCCGTAATCAGCGAACGGGCCACGTCAATATCGGCCTGAATGGAAGTATAAACTTCGCCCACGGTATTACGACTCAATACTTTCTCCAAGTCTGTGTCCAGCTTTAGCGGTACGGACTTCGTGTCCAAGGCTCCCGGTTTGGTATAAGGCTGACCGTAAAGATTCACCAGCAGGAAGTGCATATAGGCACGAAGCATATAAGCCTCGCCCACCAACTGGTTGACATCCGCCTCACTGCCTTCCTTGATGTCGGACTTGTTTTCAATGATATGGTTGGCAATAAAAAGCACATTGTAATACTTTGCCCACTCAAACGGCGTAGTATAAGCATTGGGGGCTACATCGTTCCAACGCTCTATGTCCATATAGTAGTTCTGGTCGTACTCATTATCCCCCACCTGCATCTCGTCGGAACGAAAGCAGGCCATACCCCGGTCGCTGAGGTTACTTACATTCTTATAAGAGCGTGCCAGCAAGGCTCTATACTCAGCCAGCGAGTTAGGGATAACACTACCGGTAGGCTGAATATCCAGATAGTTGTCGCAAGCCGCAAGCAGGAGCACGCAACTCATTATCATCAGATTTATTATTTTCTTCATAATCTTCTTGTTTTAGAAATTCAAACTCAAACTAAGCGTGACGGACTTGGGTACCGGAGTTGCAAAGGGATTGTACATCGACTCCGGATCCATATAGTTGTTGTAGCCCGAACCGAATACAAACAGATTGCGTCCCTCGACGGCTACCGTTGCCGAGTTCATGCCCAAGCGCTTCGTCAAGAGTTCTGGAACGCGGTAACCCAGGCGCAGGTTCTGCAAACGTACGTAGTTGAGCTTCTTCACCCAGATATCCAAATCTCTCCAGATGGTTTTAGAGTCGTACCAGGAGTATTCTTCCGGGTTGGCGGTGCTCGTCACCAGTGCAGGCAGTGTGGCGTTCGAATTCTCGGGTGTCCAGCGGTTCAGGATATCGCGGTTATAGTTCTTGCCATAGTCCGGCTGGATGATGTCGTATGTGGGCTGGGTACGCACATATCCTCCGAAGGTGAGGGAGAAGTTGGCACTCAATTCCCAGTTCTTATAGCTGAACGTATTGATGAAGCCACCCGTGTAGGGAGCATCCTGGCTGCCGATGTAAGAATAGAAAGAGCGCTCTTCGGCAGGCGTCACGTTGGACGAGGCAATGCCTATCCCCCATTCGTCTACCAGGCGGTAAAGCTCCTTCAGGCTTACCTTCTCGCCCTGCGGATTGTAGAACATCATGTTGCCCTTGTCGTCCAGTCCGGCCGTCTTCAAGGCAAAGATGGCACCTACGGGATATCCTTCACGTCCGGGAGTGGTCTGCTGCTCGGGGATGTTTTCGTGCAGCACCTTGTTGCCGTTGTAGGCAAAGTTGAAGACGGTGTACCAGGAGAAGTTCTTCGTCGTGATGTTGCGCGTAGACAAGCTGACTTCCACACCCTTGTTCTCCATACTTGCCCAGTTGACGTTCATCGAAGTAAAACCGGTTTCGAGGGGGAGCATGTGCAGGGCAATCAGGTCGGTGCCCTTACGGTAGTAGTAGTCTACGCTGAGGTTGATGGCCTGGTTCAGCACTGAGAAGTCGAAGCCGGCGTTCATGGATTGGGTCTTTTCCCAACGGAGCTTCTTGTTGGGGGCAGAGTTGATGTCGATCATATCTTCCGATGTACCGGGCAGAATACTTTCTACCCGATACTTGCCCAGCAGGAAAGGGGACGTGTTCTTGTCGATATTACCCTGCAAACCGTAAGAAGCACGGAACACGAGATTGTCTATCCAACGGGCCTGCTGCATGAACGGCTCTTGAGACAAACGCCACAAAGCGCTGACGGAATAGAGCGGAAGATAACGGTACTTCTTGTCTACGCCGAAGAGGTCGGAGCCGTCGAAACGGATACTTCCGCCCAGGGTGTAGCGGTTCAGCAACGAGTAGGATGCCGTGGAGAAGAAAGAGACGTAAGCATTCTCCTTATAGGTAGTTTCGTGGAGCGGGAATAGCTTGGCATAGGTTTCGTTGGGGAAGATGACCGGTTTGGTGGTCAGCGTCTTGCGGTCGAAACCATATCCGGCGGAGAACAACGTTTCGTACCAGGTCTTGCGCAGCTCCGTGCCGACCATCACTTCCAGCTCGTGGATGTCGTTGAAGCTGTCGCGATACTCTCCCATCGTCTTCCAGGTCATCTGGGAGTTGGTGTTCTCGTAAGATTTCTGCATGCCGCCTTCGGGCAGGAAGTGCTTCTCCACACCGTTTTGGGTGTATTCGCTCAGTTTATAGAGGTCGCGCATCGTGAAGCTTTCCCAGTCGGCAATTTCCTCTTTGGAGGTCTTCTCCAGCTGATAACCGAATTGGGAAGTCAGCTTCAGCTTGTCGTTGAAGCGCAGCTCGGCGTCGAAGATGGAGGAGAGGGAGTTGATGGTGCTCTCGTTGGAGGTATTCCGGCGCTCTTCCAGGATGTTGAAGCCGAGGTCGGTATCGGTATTCCGCTGGATGTCGTAGTCGTAGTTATAGTTTCCAAGCTCATCGTAGAGTTGAAAGTAAGGGTTGGCCTTACGCGAGTAGAACACCGGATTGGACATGCCATACTTATCCGTCAGAGAGTTGGTGTTCTTACGGCGGTTGGCAAACAGGGAGACGCCCAGCTTCAAAATCCGGTTCAACTTATAGGAAGTCTTTCCTACGACGTTGAAGCGATCCATGCCTACCCCCTTCACGTTGCCATTTTCTTTGGAATAGCCGAAGGAGGTGTAGTAGGTCACTTTCTCGGTACCGCCGGAGAGGCTCAGGTTATACTCCTGATTGAAAGCATCGCGGAAAAGGATGTCGCTCCAATCGGTATTGATGCTTTTCAGGCGGTTTATGTCAGCCTGCGTTCCGCTGCTCAACGCATCCCAACCTCCCGTCTGGAAAGCGGCAAGCTCCTTGCTCCGCGAGAGTATGCCGTAGACGCCTCCTTTATGATTATCGGGCGAATAGTTGTTGCGAATCAAGTCGAGCTCCAGGCCGACCTTCTCCGCGGAGTTCATCAGATTCAAGCGGTCGAGGCTGAGCGTGGGGGTATAGGTGAACTTGGAGGAGAAACTGACGACGGGTTTGCCTACTTTACCTTTCTTCGTCGTGATGACGATGACGCCATTGGCAGCTCGTGCGCCGTAGATGGCAGTGGCGGCGGCGTCTTTCAGAACGGTGATGTTCTCGATATCGGCAGGGTTCAAGCCGGCGATGGAAGATTGCTTCATATTGGCTACGTCGTTCAACTCGTCCAGTTGGGGAATGTCGGTTCCGTCCAAGGGGATGCCATCCAGCACCCACAGAGGGTCCTGGGTACCATTCAGCGAAGCGGTACCACGGATGCGGATCTTTGCCGGAGCACCCGGCGAACCGGATGCGGTGCTTACGGAAAGTCCGGCCACCTGACCGGCAAGTGCCTGGTCGATGCTCTTCACGGCGCCGACCGTCTCGTCGGAAATATCCAGCTTTGAGACGGCTGCCGTCAGTTTGCGGCGTTCCACAGTCTGATAGCCGGTGACGACGACGGCATCCAGCATCTGGGCCGAGGCGTGGAGTGTGATTTCGTACTGCTCCTTGCCCGGAACAAGCGATATCTCCTGAACGTCGTAGCCTACATAGCTGCAAAAGAAACGGGTTACTCCCGAAGGGATGTCGATAGAGAACCGACCGTCTATATCGGTGATGACACCGATTGTCGGCTGAGTGCTTCCGGCCTTTTTCAGGTCGTCCGTCGTCACGTAGACGGAGGCACCGATAAGCGGAAGGTTATCTTCTGAAGAAATAACTACGCCTCGCACCGTCCTGTCCGCAGCGAAGGCCGAAGACAAAGCACCCAGCAGGCATAGCAAAACGATGAATAAACGTTTTTCCATGTGTGTACAATTAAAATGATTCATACTCTATTGAAATAATATCCTATCAATGGGAATTTAGGGGCGCGGAATGTGAAATGATGCTCGGACACCTCACCTGGAGCTCTCGCGAACCCTGCCGAGTGCTCGGACACCTCCACGGGAGTTCTCGTGGCACCTGCAGAGGCTCGGAAACCTCCGCGGGAGCTCTCGTGGCACCTGCAGAGTACCCGGAAACCTCCACGGGAGCTCTCGTGGCACCTACAGAGGCTCGAAAACCTCCGCGAGAGCTCCAGTACTAACGTATGTGAAATATCCAACCTCCACGAGCGCTTAATTGCTAACGAATGCAAACAATTCGACCCCTGGAAAATATCATTTGATGCCCAATGCTGTGTTTATACGCAAAATCAAATCCCGATAATGATACCTCGTAGCCACGTCCGTCGTGCCCAGACGGCTTTGCAGCAAATCTTTGATGCGAAGCAGTTCACCGCGCTTCACCGAGATGGCATCCGACACGCGGTTTATCTGCGAACCGTAGAAATTCAGTTCACGCGGAGCTCCCATGCGCTCGGCATCCAATGCTTTGCAGGCATGCTCGTCGTGGCTGCAGAACGACATCCGGTGGTCCAGCAGGAAGTGATTCTCCATCAGCTTCTTGTTAATCTTCACGCCTTCGCTCTCGGCAGCAGCGGTAATCAGCGCATCCACGAAGTTCTTCTGCAAGGCACGTGTCATCACATCGGGCAGGGCGCCACGCTCTGTGGTAGCAAAGATGCTGCGATGCAAGCCGTCCATCAAGTCCACCACGGTGAAAGCCCGTTTGCCGTTCACCGATTCGTTCTCGAGCATACGCATCAAGCGGTTATTGGAGAGCAAATCCCAAAGGATGTACGACTGCGCATTCTTCAGCACCTGCGTCGGCGCATTCTCTACCACCCCAAGCGGAGTGTTGCGCAACAAGTACGTGTACTCTCCCACTTCGGTGTCGAACAGCCACTTCGGATACGTCAGCACCTGCTCCAGCAAGAACTTCAAGGCAGCCTGCTGCTTCTCTTTCTCGACGAAAGTATAGGTTTTCTGCCCGTCGCCCACGGTGGTATTCTCTATATAGATACCGCCGATATTGGCCAGGACGTGATAAAGGTAATTGTTCCACTGATTGATTACGGCGTAATACAGGCGGGAGGCTTCTTCGTACGTCTGCCCCTTCTCGCCGGTCGTGGTCCATTGGATAATTTGGGGTACGATGCGCTTCAGGTTCTCAATGCCCAGCAGGGAAGAGCGAACGGCGTCATCGCCCAAGTCTTCGTTCTGTGCACGGGGGTCTACGGCGTCGCGGACGTCCTGCGCCTCACTGTATTTATAAAGACGGTCGGTGTGCCGGCTCAGGAAGTCGGCAAGCAGGTCTTTCTCATCCTCCGGCGTCGCCTTGCCATACCAGCGATAGCCGTATTCTATGGCAAACAGATCATAAGGACCGATGTGCGGAGAAAGAACCGTCACCCCATCTCCCGGCTGCGCCACATAGTTGAAGCGGGCATAGTCCATGATGGAAGAAGAAGTGCTATTCATGCGGTCGGTAAAGGTCTTGGAGCGCAACGAGTCGGTGGGGAAAGCCCACGAAGCAATCATGTTGTGACGCAATCCCAGCGAATGCCCCACCTCGTGACAGGCCACAAAGCGCATGGCGTCGCCCATCAATTCATCCGGCAACTTGACGCCTCGAGCTTCGGGACGCACCACACCGGTCTGTACCGTAATCCATTCCTGAAGCATGCCCAGGACATTGTGCCACCACATGATGTCCGCCTCCAGAATCTCACCCGAACGCGGGTCGAGCACGGAAGGCCCCATGGCATTGGCTTTGGTAGAAGCGGCATACGTCAGTACGGAATAATTCACGTCGTCCGCATCTACATTCATGCTGTCGGTCAGTTCCTTGGCTATGATAGCATTCTTGAAACCGGCGCGCTCGAAGGCTGCCTGCCAGTCCTCAATACCCTGCTTGATGTATTTCCTCCAACGGCGGGGAGTGGAATTTTCGATATAGAACACAATCGGTTTGGCCGGTTCCACCAATTCGCCGCGAAGGTAACGCTCCCGGTCTTCGGGTTTCGGTTCCAGGCGCCAGCGGGTGATGAACGGTTTCTTGTCCACGCGTTGCTGCCCGTCACTGTAGCTCAGCAAAGGATTGGTGAAATAGCCCACACGCGGATTATCCAGACGCCCCATCATCGGCTGCTCCGGAAGCAACAGCAGCGAGGAACTGACTTCTACCGTTACAAATACCGTCGTTGTTCCTTCGGTCACTTTGGTAGTCAACTCGGAAGTTGCCACCACATTGTTCTCAAAAGACTTGATGGAAAGTATGCGTGATAAGTTCTTGATGGCGGATGTACCCAGGTTGATGTTCGTAAAGACATTATTGATACTTGTCTCCGTACCATCGTAGATATCGTTCACCTTGACCACCATCGTGGTAGAATCGCGGTTGAACGCCTCTATCTTGAAGCCTGCTATCAGCGGAGAAATATAATTATCTAGCACCGATTGCCGTATGGCATCTTCATCCGGTGCCAGCGGCAGGGGGCGGCTTTGGCGTACCAGCAGTTTGCCCGCAGCCTTGTCCAGTTCAAAACGTACCATCTGGTTCTCGTAGTTCGTACCGCGGTTTACACCGGCTTCATTCAGTTCGGAAGGAACACGCTGCAACTTGTTTACTACCAGCATATCGCGCCCCAGCAGCCGGGCAGGTACTTCGAAATAATAATCATTCTTTTTCTGGTAAACGTTGAACATACCGGTGCGAACGATGGCACCATTCCCCGTCAGTTTCTCATACTCGCTTTTAGACTGAACACTGTCTTTGGCTTCACTCTTCTTTTTCTTCTTTCGGAGCCATCCTGCGGCCTCCAAAGAGGCTGATTCAGACTGTCCGGCATGCAACAAAACAGCAGGCTCACACAGCAAAATCGTAGTGGCTGCCATTATCGGCAAGATTGTTTTAAGTTTCATCAATGCAAAAAATCTATTTAATACTATAAAAAACTCTCTCTCATTTCATTATCATCTACAAAGTTTAAACAGACCTTAATTCTACCTCTATAGAACGTAAATGGGCGGCAAAGATAAGGAAAACATCTTATAAAACTCGCAAAACAAAATGTATAAATGTTTTTTCTATGAACAAAAGGTATAATCCTCCTAAAAAAAGAGGCACCTCCTGTTTAGCGGAAGTACCTCTTCTTTTGATTTATATTAATGTTTCCAAGTGCCCTGAATCTTCACAGGTGGATGTAATGGTACGAAATCCTTTCTCGGAACCTGAGGCACACGCGTAACACTCCGGTTCTTTGCATCCCACTCCACAAAGCTTTCATAGTCATAAGTCCAATTTTCACCATAGGCCAATTTATGAATCCGATAATAAATGGCCTCACGCGACGGAGCGTTGAACCCTCCCGTATTGGTATTCATAATACTATTGTCTGTAGGCCGATATGCCCCTTTCCAATAAGTACATGCTCCTTCGAACACACCCAGCCCCTGGTTGGCATAGCGTGAATCGGATAGGAATTTCGTCCATCTCACCTGAGTAGGATCAGAAGTAAAGTCCACATTCTTTCCCCAGCCAAAATTTTCGTACAAAGATATTGACTCGCTAACCGTCGCTGAAGGTATTTCTCCACGATATTCATAAGCATACTCATCATCCAGCTTAGCAAACCCATGACCACCAGCCTCATGCAATAAAAGAGGACTTAAACTTTCTGACGATGTTCCTATCGGGAAATAAGCTACAGAAACACCGCGTCCATAATCGCTTGTCATGCCAGTATTATAATACATGAAACAAGTACCTGCGTAACGAGCAGAATTAAGCATTACAATAATCAAAGCATCGTCCAATCCCTTAGCACCTAATCCCGGAACCTTCTGTGCATACTCAAAACACAAATTATCATTACCCTCAACGTAAGTTCCCTCTCCAAAACTACACCCAAATTTGGTTTCCGTATCAGGCATATATTCTTCATTCTTTGACACGGCAATCACATAATAGACATTAAAATAATCTCTGAACGACCGATATGGCTCTTCACTAAAGAAAGCTTCCATACCTTCTCTCATCACTCGCTCATAGTCACCATCAGCTATTTTCCGGTCAGAAAAGCCATCACCCATCATAACGATATCAATACCCGCTCCTCCACTAGGCTGAGTGGCAGTCTGCAAAGTCACAACCTTGCCATCCTTACTATAATCCGTAGATTCATAATATTGGGGGGTATCCCCTTCACCCAACAATTCTTTCAATTTATCAGGTAGCGTTTCTCTATTGTGCACACTACTATGGAAAACCAATTTCCCATCTTTATCGAACATCAGGACGGTAGGGAAAGAATATATCGGAAACTCTGGAATATCCTGCAAAATATTATGCCAGTCCATCTTATTGCTCTGAATAAGACTTTCTGCCGTCGACGTATTCTCTTTTCCATCAAAGCATATTCCAATCACATCCAGCCCATGATTTTTATAACGGCTATATAGTCCTGCCAGAGTAGGATGATAGGCCATACTAAACGAACACCCCGTAGCCCAGACATATACCACAGTATATTGGTGAGACGAAGCTACCTCCAAACTATTCACACTTCCACCTCCCAATACCGGATAAGTGAAATTCTGCAATGTAAGATTGAAAGTGGAGAATGTGAAGCCATAACCATCCCGCTGACTAACGCATCCCCAACCGCAACGCTGCCAAATCGGCATAGATGATACTTCCTTAGGAATATCTCCAGACAATTTGTTATACTCGAGAAACAAATATTCCAGCTTTTCCAACTTTACAAAAGAAGTCGGAATTGTTCCGGACAGCTGGCAATAACTCAGGTCAATCCAATTTAGCTCAGTCAAATTAAAGAATGTTTCCGGAATACTTCCAGTAATGCCTTCATTTGAATCTAAAGAAAGTAAAGTCAATTTTGTCAATTCTCCAATACAAGCAGGAATCTCGCCAACCAAGTTATTCGCCCTCAGATAAAGCCCTATCACATTTCCTTGATAATCTACAGAAACCCCCTCCCATTGACTGAGATCTGCATCCGTACACCAATTCGTTTTCTTCGTCCATTTATCACCGCCCATAGCTTCATAGAAGGCAACAAGTACATCTCGTTGCGAGTTTCCACCTTCATTCAACAATTCGTCAGTATCTACTACAGTGAAGTTCTTGATCATAGCTCGCGACACTTCCACCAACTTATCTGTGTTCTTTACCAGCTCTTTCTCTTGCCCGTCAAAAGTTCCGGATACTGTAATATTCAGCCCCTTTGTAAAATTCTGAGCCGGAATCACAAAATAAAAGACTGTAGCCGTTGCAGACAGCTGTATATCACAGTCTACGCTAATACTTTTGCTGGTTTCCGAAGCATTTGCAGAGATAGAGAACTCCGGCTGAGTTGCAGCCAAGTCAATTTCTCCGGTACCGGCAAGTACTTCATTATTATTTCCTTGCAGGACTATTTTCTTTACAGTACCATTACCCGTTAGATTCAAACGAATAAGCCCGCAAGTCTGTTTAAAAAAGAAATTCTGGTCGCTGCTTGTTGCCGCCATCGGGCAGATACCTGGTGCAAAGCTCCCTTGGACATAAGGTTGCTTGGAGGGCAAAGTATAAGTAACTTTTGTCCCGTTTACCGTCGAAGCTGCATTATAAGGGTAAATTGCATAAAAACTAGTCGTACCTTCTACCTTATCCCCCTTAAAGATTGCCCCATTATCAGCTTTCGAAGAATAAGTATAGCGGGTGATGGCGGACTGAGCATCACTAAATACTCCCAATTCGTCCGTCACATCCCATTCCACAGCAGTAGAATTCAAATGAGTACGCGTAGTCGGTGGAAGAGTGGCCACAAGATTTGTAATAGCCTTCTCCCCAGTTGTTTCATATTGTTCGGCTGTACAACCAACCAATGTCAATACAATCCAGAGTTGGAAAAATATCTTTAACTTTTTCATAATCATCTATCCTAAGTTTATTACCAATCTTGAGCATCTTGATTAAAATCCTCTGTATTCCCGGTCGTATCGGGGTCAGGTTTCGGTTCAGCCCCTTGCTGCGTTACTACAATATCCTGCTTAACATTGCCCGAAGTTATAGTTATGGTAGCAGAACGTTCATCATAAGTCTTATTTTCTTGGGCCGTAATAGTAATACTGTTTTTACCGGCATCGCCACTAAGAGGATATACGCTAATCCAACTATCGGCACGCGTATTAACCACAGATATGTTCCAAGGTGCAGTTGTGGTAAATTCAAAAGATACCGGTTCTTTGCTTTCCGCCCCAATCACCGGCTTCAAATCAGTACCGGGAGGAATTGTAATTTCAGGAACAGCAGGTTCCGGTTCATCCGTTTTGTCATCACCATTATCCGAACAAGCATAAAATAGCAGTACTAACATTAATGCTATTCGGGAATACTTTTTTAACCAAATACTTCTCATAATAGTCTTTGTTTTATAATGAATATATTTTCCTCATACACGGATCTACCTATTTCAGCAACAACACATTGCGAAAAGAAAGCAGGGACTGTTATAAAGCTATGTCCAATTATTCGTTTTCATTACATTAACACTTTACTGTTTTCGACAAATATAAGTTTTTTATTTAAAGGTTCAACGCAATCTATCAGTTTTTTTCTTATATACTTTTATTTAATATGCTACACTTCATATTCACTGAAGCAACAAAATCAGCGATTCTTGGAATAATCTTGTTCAATTGGCGACAAAACAACGATAAAATTGTATCTTTGCACCGTTTTAACTCGAAAATAAATAAGACAACAACGATATGATAGCTAAAATCAATCAGCTTCTGCAAGAAGTGGAAGCGCTGAAAGCCGCTAACGCCGAGGAATTGGAAACACTTCGCATCAAATACCTCAGCAAGAAAGGAGCCATCAACGAACTGATGGCGGATTTCCGTAACGTACCTGCCGACCTGAAGAAAGAAGTAGGTATGAGACTGAACGAACTCAAAAACAAAGCGCAAGAAAAGATTACCGCTTTAAAAGAACAGTTCGAAAGTCAGGATACCGGTTGCGACGACCTTGACCTGACACGTTCCGCCTATCCTGTAGAACTGGGTACACGCCACCCGCTTACGATTGTCAAGAATGAAATCATCGATATATTTGCCCGCCTCGGTTTCAGCATTGCCGAAGGTCCCGAAATAGAGGACGACTGGCATGTATTCTCTGCGCTGAACTTTGCAGAAGACCATCCGGCACGCGACATGCAAGATACTTTCTTTATCGAAGCCAACGAAAAAGATGTTGCCAAAAACATCGTTCTGCGCACACATACCAGCAGTGTGCAGGTTCGCGCCATGGAGAACGCCCAACCGCCCATCCGCATCATCTGCCCGGGACGTGTATATCGTAACGAAGCCATCAGCTACCGCGCACACTGTTTCTTCCACCAGCTGGAAGCTTTGTATGTGGACAAGAATGTATCCTTCACTGATTTGAAACAGGTTTTGCTGCTCTTCGCCAAAGAGATGTTCGGCAATGACACCAAGATCCGTCTGCGTCCTTCGTACTTCCCGTTCACGGAGCCAAGCGCCGAAATGGATATCAGCTGTAACATCTGCGGCGGCAAGGGATGCCCCTTCTGCAAGCACACAGGCTGGGTGGAAATTCTGGGCTGCGGTATGGTAGACCCGAATGTACTGGAAGCCAGCGGCATCGACAGTAAAGTGTATAGCGGCTATGCTCTGGGTATGGGTATTGAACGCATCACCAACCTGAAATATCAGGTGAAAGACCTCCGTATGTTCTCTGAAAACGATACGCGCTTCCTGAAAGAATTCGAAGCAGCTTATTAATTTCTGTATAGAGAGCACAGAGCTTTTATTGAAACACAAAACGATCTGTCATTCGGAGCATAGTTCCGAATGACAGATACATTTATTTACGCTATGGCAAAAGACAAACTCGTAACTCCCGGTTATTGCCTCATCTTGGCAGCCAACTTCCTCTTGTACTTTGCCTTCTATCTGATACTTCCGGTCCTGCCTTTTTATCTGACCGAGGTATTTCATACCGGCAATGCAGCAGTAGGCATTATTTTGTCATGCTATACCATCGCCTCTCTTTGTATACGTCCTTTCTCGGGCTATTTACTCGACACACTGGCACGCAAGCCACTCTATCTCGTAGCTTATTTTATCTTCATCACCATCTTTGCAGGATATATATGGGCAGGTATTCTGTCCATCTTCATCATGCTGAGGGTGGTTCACGGACTGGCATTCGGAATGGTGACAGTTGCCGGAAACACGATCGTTATCGATATCACCCCCTCTTCCCGGCGCGGTGAAGCAGTTGGATATTACGGCCTGATGAACAACACTGCCATGAGCTTCGGGCCGATGATCGGTCTTTTCATGCACGATATCTACTCCTTTGAAACGATTTTTACCTGCTCGCTCATATCGGGTATCATCGGCTTCATTGCCGCCTGCTTTGTGAAAACACCTCCCAAACAACCGGTAAAGCGGGAACCTATTTCACTCGACCGCTTCGTTCTATTAAAAGGTATTCCTGCCGGAATCGCCTTGCTTCTGCTTTCGATTCCTTACGGAATGACAAGTACCTACGTGGCCATGTACGCCAAGGAGATAGGAATCACTTTGAATTCGGGGCTGTTCTTTACCTTCATGGCCGTCGGCATGGCTGTATCGCGTATGTTCTCCGGGAGACAAGTAGACAAAGGACGTATCACCCAAGTCATCACACTGGGACTGTATCTGGTCTGTGCCTGCTTCTTCATTCTGTCCGCATGTGGCCTTTTAATGAAGTCGACTCCGGAGCTGACTAATATATTATTCTTTATGGTAGCCCTCCTGTTAGGAGTAGGTTTCGGCACCATGTTCCCCGCTTTCAACACCATGTTTGTGAACCTGGCTCCTAACAGTCAGCGCGGAACGGCCACCTCCACCTACCTGACCTCATGGGATGTAGGTATCGGCATCGGACTGACAGCCGGAGGATATATCGCCCAGATCACCTCTTTCGACATGGCATACTTTGTCGGCGCATGTCTCACAGTGGTTTCCATATTCTATTTCAACTTGAGAGTATCTCCCCATTACCATAAAAACAAATTAAGATGAGAAAGAAAGAACGTTATGAGAAAATAATTGCCTGGTTCAGGGAAAATCGCCCCGTAGCCGAAACCGAACTGCATTATGAAAATCCGTTCGAACTGCTGATAGCGGTTATTCTCTCCGCACAGTGCACGGACAAACGGGTGAACATGATTACCCCGGCCCTTTACCGGGATTTCCCTACCCCCGAAGCACTCGCCGCTACCACCCCCGAAGTGGTATACGAATATATCCGTAGCGTATCCTACCCCAACAACAAAGCCAAGCACCTCGTAGGCATGGCCCGAATGCTGGTGAAAGACTTTAACAGCGAGGTACCCGGCACATTGGAAGAACTTGTCAAGCTTCCCGGCGTGGGACGCAAGACTGCCAACGTCATTCAATCCGTCGTTTTCAACAAAGCCGCAATGGCGGTAGATACACATGTATTCCGCGTCAGTCATCGCCTGGGACTGGTGTCAGATAAATGTACAACCCCCTTTAGTGTAGAAAAAGAGTTAGTAAAGCATATCCCCGAAGCCGACATTCCGATAGCCCATCACTGGCTTATCTTGCACGGACGTTATGTATGCCAGGCACGCACACCCCAATGTGATAACTGCGGTTTACAATTGATGTGCAAATATTACTGCCAGAAATATAAAGTTAGCGAAGAGAGCAGCAAAGACGAAGAATAAATAACTATTTCATAGCAAAAAAAAGAAATTAATGCTAACTTTGCGCTCACTAAAAAGGATTTAGTAACACTTTTAAATAATATAGAATATTATGACAATTGATCAATTTAACTTTGCCGGAAAAAAGGCATTCGTTCGCGTGGACTTCAATGTGCCCTTGGACGAAAACTTCAACATTACAGATGATACCCGTATGCGTGCCGCTCTTCCCACACTGAAGAAGATTTTGGCTGACGGCGGTAGTGTAATTATCGGTTCTCACCTCGGTCGTCCGAAAGGTCCGGCTGACAAGTTCTCTTTGAAGCACATCCTGAAGCATCTGTCTGACCTGCTGGGTATTGATGTACAGTTTGCTAATGACTGCATGGGCGAAGAAGCTGCTGTGAAAGCTGCTGCTCTGCAACCGGGCGAAGCATTGCTGCTCGAAAACCTCCGCTTCTATGCAGAAGAAGAAGGCAAACCCCGTGGTTTGGCTGATGATGCTACAGACGAGGAAAAGAAAGCTGCCAAAGCAGCCGTTAAGGAAAGCCAGAAAGAGTTCACCAAGAAATTGGCTTCTTATGCTGACTGCTACGTAAACGACGCTTTCGGAACAGCTCACCGTGCACACGCTTCCACGGCATTGATTGCTAAATATTTCGACAAAGACAACAAGATGTTCGGCTATCTGATGGAAAAAGAAGTGAAGGCTGTTGATAAAGTGTTGAATGACATCCAACGTCCGTTCACTGCCATCATGGGTGGTTCTAAAGTTTCCTCCAAGATTGAAATCATCGAAAACCTGCTGAGCAAGGTAGATAACCTGATCATTGCCGGTGGTATGACTTATACTTTCACCAAGGCTATGGGTGGCAAGATCGGTATCTCTATCTGTGAAGATGACAAACTGGATCTGGCTCTCGACCTGATGAAGAAAGCAAAAGAAAAAGGTGTAAACCTTGTACTGGCTGTTGACGCTAAGATTGCTGACGCTTTCTCCAACGACGCTAATACCAAGTTCTGTCCGGTTGACGAAATTCCTGATGGTTGGGAAGGTCTTGACATCGGTCCCAAGACTGAAGAAATCTTCGCAGAGGTTATCAAGAACTCCAAAACTATTCTTTGGAACGGTCCGACAGGTGTATTCGAATTCGAGAACTTCACTCACGGTTCACGTGCAGTAGGCGAAGCCATCGTAGAAGCTACCAAGAACGGTGCTTTCTCACTTGTAGGTGGTGGTGACTCTGTAGCTTGTGTCAACAAGTTCGGCTTGGCAAGCGGCGTTTCTTACGTATCTACCGGTGGTGGTGCATTGCTCGAAGCAATCGAAGGAAAAGTTCTTCCGGGTATCGCTGCTATCAACGAATAATCAAATCACATTTATACAAAAAGGCAGCTCTTTGAAAAAAGGGTTGCCTTTTTTACTACTATCTTTATCCTTACACATGAGACGAATACTGCTATCCTGCCTCTTCTTGGCAGCAGCCTGCATTTTAAGAGCGCAAGACGCTTGCCTGACCGACATTGTTAATACTCTGAAAGACCGCATTTCCCTTTCCGGCTATGCCCAAGTGGGATATACTTACGATGACGAAGGCGAAGGAACTACCAATACTTTTGATATAAAAAGAGTTATCTTTATGGCAAGCGGTAAGATTACCGACCAGTGGACATGCTATTTCATGTACAGCTTTGCCAATACCGGAAAGATACTGGAAGCATATACCGAATACCACTTCTTGCCTCAACTCACAGCCCGAATCGGTCAGTTCAAGACCATGTACACCATTGAGAACCCGATGTCCCCTTGCTTCGTAGAGTTGATAAACTGCTATTCGCAAGCCGTCAACTATCTGGCAGGTATCAATGGAAGCGATCCTTTGTACGGTTCCAGCAGTGGCCGCGATATGGGACTGCTTATTTATGGTGACCTCTTCAAAAAGCTTGTAAGCTATAACCTTGCTGTAATGAACGGACAAGGCATTAATCTGAAAGACAAAAACAACCAGAAAGATATTGTAGGCAGCCTGATGGTACATCCATTGGAATGGCTATCGGTAGGAGGTTCATTCATTAAAGGCAAAGGATGTGCCATGGCGGCTTCTTCCATCAATCCGGATATTGCCGTAGGCGAGAATTATACCCGCAATCGCTGGTCGGCAGGTGCTACCATCAAAACAAAACCTATCGATGTGCGTACGGAGTATCTGGAAGGTAAGGACGGACATGTGAAAAGCAACGGTTACTATGCAACCGTATCCGCCCACGTATTGCCCAAGTTTGATGTTATTGCTTCATACGATTACCTGAACAAAGATAAGGCCATGTCCGACAAACAGACCAACTACGTAGCCGGTGTACAATATTGGTTCTATCCCAAATGCCGTTTGCAGGCTCAATACACTTACTGCAACCGCCATAAAGGCGAGAATTCCAACCTGCTGCAAGCACAGTTGCAAGTTCGTTTCTAAAAGAAGTCTATCAGTATTTTCCAAAATGACCGAACTTTTTGGCATTCTTTTTGTAGTTTTGTAAAGTACATCTCTTAAAGATACAGACTTATGAATGAACAAGCCATACAAGATCAATATCAACATATCATCGTCCTGCTGGAACAGCAACGATTGAAAGAAGCACAATCCCAACTGGAAGCATTTCTGTGGAACAGCAGTGATTGGACACTCCGTAACCGTTTGGAACAAGTACAGACGTCCTATCAATACATGTTGCAGTACATGCGGCAAGGAGTAAACGACCCCGAACGGCAGAAACTGTACCGCCAACTGTTGACCGATACTTGGGAGATTGCCGACCAGACACGCCTCAGCTTGCTCGACGGTACTTCCAACCACTATTACCATGCCCTGCGTAACAATCGGGAACATCTTCCAAAGGAGTACAATATTGCCAGCATGCAGAAAGTATTGGAATCTTTTCCAGATGATATGGCCGTTTGCCAACTGATGCCGAATGCACAAGGGCTGGATGCTGTACTGAAACGCCATGAGGAAACCATCCAGGTTCTTTTCCTTTCCACATGGTGCAACAGCGACTGGACAGCAGAAGACGAGCAACAAGCCAAAGGGGCATTGGAATCAGAATTACTCCCTGTCAATGATTTATGCCTGTTTACCAGTGCTGTCATGTTGAGCCTGATAGAATGTTTCGACGCGCGTAAGTTCTCCTGGTTACTGGATGCAACAACTCACCCGGACACCCGGGTAAACCAGCGTGCTCTGATAGGGATTGCGTTCGTACTTCATTTCCACCCCACCCGCTTGTCGCTCTATCCGGAACTGACAGCCCGGCTTTCCCTGCTCGACGAAGACGGTAGTTTCGGCAAACAAATGAACCGCGTATATATCGAAATGCTCCGCAGCCAGGAAACGGAGAAAATTGACAAGAAGATGCGCGAAGAAATCATCCCGGAAATGATGAAGAACGTAAACATCATGCGCAACATGAAATACGGCTTCGAAGACAATGCCGAAGAAAACGACCGTAACCCGGACTGGGAGAAAGCATTCGAAAGCTCCGGTTTAGGCGATAAGATACGTGAAATGAACGAATTGCAATTAGAAGGTGCTGACGTTTATATGAGTACATTTGCCCAACTCAAAAGTTACCCGTTCTTCCGGGAGCCGCACAATTGGTTCTATCCGTTCGACATGCATCATTCCAGCATTATCAAGGAGTTCGGTCTTAACCCGACGGGAGACAATGCCGTTCTTGCACTTCTCCTGCAATCAGGATTCTTCTGTAACAGCGACAAGTATTCGCTTTGCTTCACGATGGCACATATCCCGCAGGCGCAGCGCAACATGATGCTCAGCCAGATGACGTCGCAGGATTTGAATGAGTTGATGGATGAAAGTAAATCTTCCACCCTCCGGCAATATGCCCAACGACCAGACGTTATCAGCAATCAGTATATCCACGATCTATACCGGTTCTACAAGCTAAGCCAACGCAGGTATGAGTTTCACGACATTTTTAAGGATGAGATTGCTTTGCACCGTATTCCTGCATTAAAGGAGATTCTGTGCAAGCCCGAACTGCTGATTGTCGTAGCCGACTACCATTTCCGCAAAGAGCATCCGGCAGAAGCTTTGGAACTTTATCAAGAATTAATAGCGCTGAACTATGCAGATGCAGATACTTTCCAAAAAGCAGGTTATTGTCTGCAAAAGGAGAAACGCTACAAAGAAGCGGTGAGTGCCTACCTAAAGGCCGATGTTCTGAAACCCGACCATGTGTGGACCATCCGCCATCTTGCCACTTGTTATCGCCAAATGAAAGATTTCGGTTCTGCATTGGAGTATTATAAGAAAGCAGAAGCTATCCAGCCGGAAAATCATAGTATTCTGTTTTACGCCGGAAGCTGTCTTGCCGAGCAGGAGAAATATGAAGAGGCCCTGCAATATTTCTTTAAGCTGGACTTCATAGAAGGCAACTGCATAAAGGCGTGGCGAGCCATAGGCTGGTGCTCCTTCGTCAGCGGTAAATACGAGCAGGCCATGAAGTATTATGAAAAGATACTTGCCTCCAAGCCCCTTGCCACAGATTATCTCAATGCCGGACATGTTGCTTGGAGACTAGGGAATATAGAAAAGGCTGCTGAATATTATGGTAAAGCAGCCTTGGAAAGTGGTAGCCGGGAAGTCTTTTGGGAGATGTTCAGCAAAGACAAGGATACACTTGTCAAGCAAGGCATTGACGAAAAAGACATTCCGTTGATGATGGATTTGGTTTAAACCTTTTGTAACTCCCTGTACAGTTTCTGTACGGGGAGTCCCATTATGTTGTAATAACTTCCGGATATATTCTCTACCCCGATAAAGCCAATCCATTCTTGTACACCATACGCTCCGGCCTTATCCATCGGCTGGTATTTATCTACATAGTAAACGATTTCTTCTTCGCTCAATTCAGAGAAACGAACTTCGGTCTGAGCTGAGAAACAGCGCTGCCACTCCGTAGTAGTGATGCAAACGCCTGTAAATACTTCGTGAGTACGGCCGGACATATCCCGCAACATTTGCATAGCGTCTTCCCTATCCTTGGGTTTGCCCAATACCCGTCCATCCAGCCAAACGATTGTATCAGCGGTAATCATCAACTCATCCGGTTGAATCATGGAATGATAAGCATCTGCTTTCTCCTTTGCAATATAAAGAGGAATATCCGCCCCTTTCAATGTACCGGGATAAGATTCATCCACATCAGGCAAAGTTCTTACCTCATACTCCACTCCCAAACCTGCCAGTAACTCTTTCCGACGCGGAGAGTTGGAAGCAAGGATTACTCTATATTTTTTCAGATTATCCAGCATAATTATAATGATTAATAATTGCCATTAGTTTACCAGCCAAATGCCTGTTCGTCAGCCATCCAAAGTCCTTTTAGTTTCAATACCTGCTCTACGATGTCACGACCGCATCCATAACCGCCATCCGCATACGAGACGTAACGGGCTACAGCTTTCACCTCCGGCACCGCATCCTTCGGACAACATGGCAGACCACATGCATGCATCACTTCCAAATCGGGGATATCATCGCCTACATACAATATTTCTTCATCCTTCAAGTCATGACGATCGCGGAAATCTCTATAGTCGTGAATTTTAACGGAAGAACCCATATAGATATTCTCTTCCGCCAGCCCCAAAGCCATGAAACGTTTACGGACAGCCTCTGTACGTCCACCGGTAATAATACCCAGCAACACTCCCTGTTTCGCAGCCAGATGCAATGAATAACCGTCCTTTATGTTCACTGTACGCAGCGGTTCACCCTCCGTACTCATCGGAATCACATTGGCACTCAGCACACCGTCTACATCAAAAACGAGGGCTTTTATCTTCTTCAAATCATAGTTTATGGTACTCATATCACTTTTTTTAAGATCTTATCTATACTATATCCGGCCTACGCCAGTCTATGAATATTCTCGCTTATCAGCCGATACAACTTCTGCATTTCCGGTTCATCGGCAAGCATCTGCAAATGTGCATTGATAACATTCTCATCATACCGCACAGCAGGTCCGGTTTGGGCATCATGCGGCGCCAACTCATGTACTTTGCGGGCTGTCTCGTCTATCAAAGGCAGCATCACTTCAAAAGGAAGTTGGTATTTCTTCAACAATTCGGCAGCCATAGCATACATGTGATTGGTAAAATTGCAGGTAAATACAGCTGCCAAATGTAAACTTTTCCGTTGTTCGGAAGTGGCTTCATAAACCCTCTCGGACAATGCAGAAGCAATATCTTTCAGTAATTGGGTATCTGCTTCCGAATGACTTTCTACAAAAATCGGTATATCGCGGAAATCCACCTCACGCTGTTTGCTGAATGTCTGCATCGGATAGAATACTCCATAGCGTTCCACCTGTCCTTCCCAGATATCCATAGAGATACTACCGGCAGTATGCACCCATAGAGCGCTACTTTTTCCCGTAACAATTTCGGGCAGCAATTGTACAAAGGCTGCATCTTTCAACGAAACGATGTAGAGTTGCGCATCTTCTACAACAGCAGACAACTCAGTCGTATACTCTGCCTCCACCATCTGCGCCAAACTTCGTGCCGACTCTTCCGTACGGCTGTAAATCTGCTCAATACGAAAGCCTTTCCGGTAAAGTGCCTTTGCCAAATTGGTTGCCAAATTTCCGGCACCAATAAAAACGATGGACGTATCTTCTATGCTTCTTTTCATCTTATCTCGTAGAAACTAAATACAAAATAGCACCGATCACCAGTAACGCCACCGGCAGCAAGTAGGCAGACATCGTGCCGAGCAATGCAGTTATCAGGCCAAAGTTCAGTACCAGCCACAAGCCTATCAGCACTAATCCTACGGATTTGTCATGTTTGAACAGCAAGAAAATAACTGCCGTGTAGAGCAGGAAGTTATCCTTATTCATCACCCACGGCAATCCTATTGCAGAAAAGTGTACCAGTTTATCCACCAAGTAAAGAATACCGAATACAATCAGCGTAATGGCAGTGGCCTTATACGTATCACGGTTATTATTTGCTTTTGCCGCACTCACCGTTACTTTCCTCCATATTTATTGAGATGAATCTTTTCCCACTGCAAGTTGTCCTCATTGAAGGGTTTGCGTTCCATTCCTTTATGACCGATGGCAATAATACTGACCACCTGTAACTGTAAAGGAATGTCGAGTACATCGTGTACGTATTCATTGGAAGGCACACCGGCTGCCGTGAAACGCTCACGCACCTGCACCCAGCAGCTACCCAAGCCCATATCTTCGGCCTGAAGTTGCAGATAGATGGAGGCAATGGAGGCATCTTCTATCCAGACATCACTCGCCAGCGGGTCTGCAGTCACCACAACTGCCAAGGCGGCATCTGCAATAAACTGCGAAGCCTGTTCCTTGCAATATGACAATTCTTTTAATTTCTCCTTGTCATCCACTACGATGAACTGCCACGCGTTACTACGCTTTGACGTAGGCGCCATCAAGGCTGCTTTCATCAAGGTAACAACCTGCTCCTGCGTCAATTCTTCTTCTGTAAACTTCCGCATGCTGCGGCGCGACTTTATCAATTCATTGAAACTTTCCATAACATATTCGTGTTTAGTGAACGCAAAGATACAAGATTATTTTTTAAATTTGCAGACGATGCCTTTGAAACTGACTACATATTACCGCGGGAGCAAGGTCCCTGAACTACCGGGCACCAATACGTTCCATTCCACAGAGTTATTTCGGATTTACGAAGCAACTCCGGGATATACCCCTGTGCTCATCGTTGCATCGGAAGACGACAAACCCGTTGCAAAACTGCTTGCAGCGATACGCACCAGCGTACGCACGTTTCCGCCAGGCATCATCAAGAGGTGCGAGGTATACGGCACGGGAGAATATTTCGATGAGACCGCGGACAGAGAAGCTATCTTCAGCGATATGTTGCAAAGGCTTACCGACGAGGCATTGCGCAACTCCTTTCTTATCGAGTTTCGTAATCTGGAGAATGCGATGTTCGGTTACAAATCATTCCGGGAGAACCGGTATATTGCTATTAATTGGTTGCGTGTACGCAATTCGTTGCATAGTGTAGAGAAGGCAGAAGACCGTTTCAGCCCGTCGCGCATCCGGCAGATAAAGAAAGGTCTGAAAAATGGAGCCCAAGTGCGGGAAGCACTTACTGTAGAAGAGACTCTTAACTTTGCCCACATGCTGCGCCATGTCTATTCTTCCAAAATACGCCGGCATTTTCCCAGTATAAAATTTTTCCAGCACCTCGAAACCCACCTGATGAAAGAAAATCAAAGTAAAATCTTCATCGTCACTTATAAAGAGAAAATTATCGGCGGCAGTGCCTGCATCTATTCCGATGACAATGCTTACCTATGGTTCTCGGGCGGCATGCGCAAGACCTATGCCTTGCAATATCCGGGCATCCTTGCCGTTTGGAAAGCTTTGGACGATGCCAAGCAACGCGGATACCGCCATTTGGAATTTATGGACGTGGGCCTGCCCTTCCGCAAACATGGCTACCGCGAGTTTGTCCTTCGCTTCGGAGGAAAACAAAGCAGCACCCGACGCTGGTTCCGCTTTCGCTGGGACTGGCTGAATCGGGTGCTGACAAAGATTTATGAATAACAATAGTATATCTTATTGAGCTATCTTAAAAACAACTGAACTATAAGCACTCATTTTGACCAAAGCCTTGTCATTCTCCGTTTTCTGCTGAATATCACCATTCACACCAACAGCTTTTTCTATCTTGTCTGCTAATGTAATCTCCACAGCAGAAGCTCCGAAGTTGTGCACAACCAGCATCTTCTCACTACCTTTTGTCATATACCATGCGGCAATGGCTTTACCCGTAGTCGCATTATTTTCATTATAAGTAGCATGCTTTGACATTGTGCCTTCCGCCAAAGCCGGATACGTATTACGCAGTTTTGCAAAACGGACATAAACATTAAGCAAAGAATTTTCATCACTTTGCTGTTCCACTACAGATTTTATATTGGAAGCTACACCTTTGTCTATCTTATCCGTATAGGCAGTCACCATATTATCTCCCCATAGCATTGGGCCACGTACATATTCGTCACCATTATCTTTCATTCCATAGAGTCCCAGTTCTTCACCATAGTAGATGTAAGGTTCACCAGGACCAGTCAGCAAAACAGCTGCCGCCAGTCTTTCCTTATCAACAGATTTACCCAATTTAGAACCAGTACGGTCCTCATCATGATTCGAAAGTTTAGTAGCCTCAATATAATTGGGACGATTGGCCGCATAGAGTTGTTGATAACTCATAATGTCCTTGGCAAAATAGCAGCCTGTATTATTATTGATGGCCCACTCCAAACGATACCAAAAGTCGAATTCAAACAACGCCGGAAGACCTTGATAATAAGGAGCCACTTCACTGGCGCCGGAAAGTACCTCACCCACCATATAAAGCTCATCCGTTTTACCTTTCTGCTTATAGTACGTATTCAGCTCATCATAAAAAGTTTTCAAGAAAGTTGGATTCTCCGTACCTCCGGCATTGTGATAAATATGCTTCACTGCATCCAGACGAAAACCATCTACTCCACGATCTATCCAACCTTTGGCAGCGCTAATCACTTCTTTGAAAACCGGTGAATTCTTTAAATTGGCGACTTTGCCATAATTAAGATCAGCAAAAGAGGCAGTATAGAAATGAGAATGATAAAACCACAAGTTCATTGATTCAAATAAGATATCGGCTGCGCCTTCACCCTGTTTTAAAGAGAAAGGCTCTCCAAACTTAACCTTACTGCTTTTTGATTCAGCACCGTATTTTTTATCTCCCCAATCCGTATTGCTGGTACGAATCAAAAATCCCCAAGGAGATGTAAAGTTCACAGTCAGTTCGTATAAACCATTTCCTCTATCATAGAACTTCTTGCATACAGCCGGATCACCATAATAAAGATATTTAGCTCCTGTGGTACTTTGATCAGGATTATCTCCATCGGCTGTCTCTGCTTGAGTAACAGTTACCGTCGGTTTCGAAGCATTCGACCAATCAAGCGTGAATTTGTAGCATCCTTCCTCAACTTCTGACGAAGTTGTTGTGGAGAACCACTCGCCCGAATCATACCCAGTCGCTCCTTCACTGGCAATCATATCAATCTTCCCGGCTTTGATATCAGCTTCCGGATCTTGCGAAAAGATATAATAATCGCGATATTTATTGTCGGTAGAGATTTTTGCCGCCTGGAACCAAGGATGTTCGATGCTTGTATGATTCAACACATAGTCCAAATAAATCTTGATTCCCCGGTTGTGTGCTTCAGTAATTAGTCGATCGAAGTCGCTTTCCGTACCGAATTTCTCATTTACCTTGGCATAATCAGTTACGTCATAGCCATGATACGAGGGAGAAGGATGAATGGGAGAAAGCCAAATGGCCTTCACTCCCAAAGAATTAATATAATCCAGTTTTGATATTAAGCCGTTAATGTCACCATATTTATCCCCGTCACTGTCTGCAAAAGAATAAACCAGCAACTGATAGGATATGTCCGCACGTTTCTGACCATCCCAATCAGTGGGAGATGCCACGACATTAGTCCATTCTTCCGTTGGATCAGGCTTCGGTTCCGGTTCAGGAGTCGGTGTTGTACCATTGTCATCACTACAAGCCGCCAGGCAAAGTGATATAGCACAGAATAGGAAAAAAGAAATAAACCTTATCTTCTTCATACCATTAGATTTTCAAATTATTATTCGATTCAAAGGTAAGAAAGAAAAAAAGCACAATACAAAGCCCGATATGGAAAAGCATAATATGATTACGAAAACGTTTGCATATCGAGCAGATTCTTTGTTTTATCAGCCAAGAACAGAGGAATATTCAACAAGTTTCCATCTTGTTTCAAGTTCAACATCGAATAACGAATACGGCAAGCGGGTTGGAAAAGCTTCTCATACTGAATGAGACTCTTCCCCTGCACATTCTGGTCAGCCTTCACTTCTATCGGACAAATCCGGTTACCATATTGAAGCAGAAATACTTCAAGGTATTCAGCGCCTCGTTGCATTCTTGTATCTCATCCAATATCAATAACGTTGTCTGTGGATTTATTTTCTTTCCATGCAAAAAAGACAGTTGTTGGATAATCCGTTGAGGATCTTTTGTCGTTCTAAATATATCACGAAGTCCACTTTCATCTTTATCCAAGCTAAAATAGGCTACATCTTCAAAATGCTCTTTACCAAAATACTTCAACACCCATGTTTTGCCTACTTGCCTGGGCCCATGAATCAGCAACGGCGTCCTCTTTTTCATCCGCCTTCCATGCTGACAATTGCTTGAGAACTTCTCTTTCAAACATAACAAATCACATGTTAGATATCAAAAACGTGGAGATCCCCACATTTTCGATACGAGTTTCGTGCAAATATACACAATTTTGGTGCAATACATAAGATTTATCTTAAGGAAAGATAGTAATTCTTGGAAAAAAAGGCAAAATGCCACTAAATTATCTTGGAAAAGCGGCAATAATGAGTTACTTTTGTATTGGAAAAAAGGAAAGACAATGCTAAAAAGAAAGATTGATAATTACATCAAACGCTATTACGAGACTACTCGTAATGCCCTACTCATTACCGGTGCCCGACAAATAGGCAAAACCTATTCTATACGGGAATTCGGCAAATCATTCAAAAGTTTTATTGAGATAAACTTTGTGGAAATGCCCGAAGCGGTGGAAGTATTCAAAAACGCAAAGAACAGTGCTGATATATTGCTCCGTTTGTCAGTCATAACAACTGTCCCCCTTATCAAAGGTGAAACGCTTGTGTTTTTCGACGAAGTGCAGAAGTGTCCCGATATTGTTACCGCAATTAAATTCCTGGTGGACGAAGGGTCATACCGCTACATTTTGAGCGGTTCGTTATTGGGCGTTGAATTAAAAGATTTGCGTTCAGAACCGGTTGGATATATGGGTGTCAAAGATATGTATCCACTGGATTTCGAAGAGTTCATCTCATGTATAGGCATCAACGACAAAGTGATAGAGTCCTTACGCAAAGCATGGAAGAACCGCACCAAGGTCGACGACTTTGTTCATACTAAAATCATGGAATTGTTCCGCCTTTACCTTGTTGTAGGCGGTATGCCGGCTGCTGTGAGCAAATATATCGATAGCAACAACCTTCAGGAAGTAACAACTGTACAACAGGATATAATTCGCCTTTACAAACGCGACATAGCACAATATGATCCTGAGAATAAACTATATATAGAAGAAATATTCAGCCTTATTCCACCCGAACTCAATGCAAAGAACAAACGATTCATACTGAAACGATTGAACGAGAATGCTAAATTTGAACGTTATCAAAATAGTTTTCTTTGGCTGAAGAATGCAGGTGTGGCGTTGCCTGTCTACAATGTTGAAGAGCCCAAAATGCCATTATTGCTTGCACGGTCAAGGAATATGTTTAAACTCTTCCAAAACGATATTGGCCTGCTTGCAACACAATATGCCGAAGGCATTCAGTTACGAATCATTAAGGGTGATAAGAATATAAATTTCGGTTCGATATATGAGAATGCTGTGGCGCAGGAATTGATTGCACATAATATAGAACCTTATTACTACAATAACAAGAAGCGTGGCGAGTTGGATTTTGTCATAGAACTTAATGGCGAGGTGCTCCCCATTGAAGTAAAGTCGGGTAAAGACTATGAATTGCACCGTGCTTTATCCAATATAATGGATTGTGAGGAGTACGATTTGCCCGAAGCAGTCGTATTTAACAATGATAATTTGAAAGTAGATGGAAAGATTGTCTATGCACCGATTTATATGGTCATGTTTTTAGAGAAGAACAACGATGTGCCGATATATTATAAAGTGGATTTATCGATGTTACAATAACTATTTCGTAAGATCTGAATCATCTGCTCGTTCTCATGTTTGGACAGCTTCTCAGCTGTCCAAACATGCGTTTTCAGTGTCCTCGTTATCCCCCCTTCATCGTTCAATAAACTTCCGAAGTTCCTGCATTGCAGGCAAAACTTTACCAGTATGATTGTCGAATAAACCACGATTCAGCCACCCATCTGTCACACTATTCTCTTTACTTCCATTTTCCTCCGGAAACCACCAAAAAAGTCCTGTAACATTAGAATGACGACGTAACTCAGCTACCAGTTCATGGGTAAAGATACGCTGCCCTTCCACACTGATAGGATAGAATTCACCGTATTGCTCTTCTCCTTTTGCCCAACGGTCATTCTCATGTGAATAATAAGCAGCTGTTTCTACAATCATAACCTCCTTTCCCGGAAAATCAACAGCCAGAGAGTCAAGTGTTGCCGCCAAAACACCTACCGCTCTATGCCACATTGGGTAATAACTTAACCCTATGATATCGTAATCCAGACCTTGCAAATGGTTATAATAAGCTTTGGTAGCAATCCAATCGCCCGCTTTTTCGGTGTGAATAATGATTTTTGCCATCGGACAAACTTCCCTGCAAGCCTTTGCACCCGATTCCAGTAATTGTACCAGCACATCCCAATTTTCATTCCCAAGCGGAGTCAACTTGGCCACCGGCCACATCATACCATTGGTAATTTCATTACCAACTTGAATAAGGTCCGGAGTTGCTCCCATCTCATTCATATAGCGAAGAGTTTGCTTAGTATATTCGTATACACTATCAGGCAATGCCTGCACCGGTACATTTTTCCAACGGTCGGGCATAAATTGTTTGCCCGGATCGGCCCATGTATCCGAATAATGGAAGTCAAGCATAAAGTGATAGCCGGCTTCTTTTATTCTTTGCCCTAAACGAGCCACATAATTCAAATCTTGGCAAACGCCCTCGCCCTTATGCTCGGCAGAAGCCTTATCAGGTTCTACAAACAAACGAACACGAATGGCATTCCAACCCTCTTCTTTGAAAAAGTCTAACGGCTTCACCGGGTTTCCTTTTGCATCACAATACGTCACACCGGCTTTCTCATAAGAAGGAAGCAAGGATATGTCACCACCTAAATAAAGTTTTTGTGCATTGGCTGATGTGCAACACATAAATACTGCCAATAAAATAGGAGTTAATATTTTCATGATATCAGTTTTAGAAATTTGCTTGAATACCAAAAGCGGGTGATCGTAACTTACACGACCACCCGCAATTTATTATTTAATACAGATTATTTTATCTCACCTGTACCTGCAGTGAAATTCAAATAAGCTTTCTGGCCCTCCGTTACGGAAACTCTCGTCTGGTCGCCGCCGGTACCACGATACTCAATCTTTCCATCAAGTATGATAAACTCTGCTTGCCACCAGTCAAAACCTTCAATGCTGACGCACATACGAAGCTCGGCATCTGCTGCAAACGCAGGCGAAACGAATACACCATCCGCAGTGGTAGGAATTTCAAACTTATGGCTGTCTGCCACATTCCATTCACCGGCAGTATCACCAATGAGGTAAACATTCGGAGTATAAACATTGATAGCCTTGCTTTCTCCATTCAGCACATGAAACAGATACCATCCAGCATTAGTAACTTGCACATTACCACTTTTATCTACCAAACCGGCTCCGGCTACATCGTTCATCGGAGCTGAGCTACCGAATTCAGAACCGTCCCAAGCTGCTGCTGCAGAGAATTTTATTTCATCACCGGCATTACAATAAATAATGGTCCAATAGTTACCTTCATGACTGTTTACAGGAGTAAGCTGATGCCATGCACCCCAATTATTGAAGCCGGTACCTGTCATATAAAGTTCTGTAGGAGCTTTCGTGATTTCGTAGGTATAGTCCATCATATTAATGGTCATATTATACTTACCTGCTTTCGCAATCTTTCCGGCACCTGCACCTTCGTTTACAAGTTGTCCACTCATAGCATCGTCTCCATCTGTCTTAAGACCGACCACACCCGGATTAGCCCAGAAGTCTCCTGCATCAATATTCTTTTGCGGAATAATTTTCCAATATTGATCGTCTGCAGTTGTAGTGAAAGAAATAGTAAACACCGGATCATCATAAACATTTACATCGCTATGATTGAACTTCACCATTGTCTCTTCATCCCATCCTACCATATCGCCTACGAGATAATACGCTGCCGAAATATCGGGTTTAACAAGCGTCACTTGTACTTCCGCTTGGTTAGAACTCACGCAAAAAGCTTGTTCTCCTTGTTTAATATATGCCATTACAGTTACAGCCAGTTTACGTGCTATCGGATTCTTGCCATAATAGCTTTCTACTGCACTAACCACTTCTTTAGTAGATACATTTCCTGACGCATCAACAGCCAAAACGGCCTTTCCTTGCGCTGCTCCACTTTCATCCAATTTACTCAGAACAGCTTCATAAGCAGTCACTTCCATACCTTCGGGAGCACTTACCGAAGCGGTAAAGAGCTGAATTGTTTCTGTAGTAACATTTTCCATATCGATGGCTGCAGCAGGAGTAATATTCACGCTAATATCTTTAGCCTCCTCAGCATCAAAACCTTGAGGAGCTGCCCAGTCATCGTAGTCACCCTTACAACTGCTAAGAAGTGCAGCCGTAAGAACCATACTATATATTAATGATTTTCTCATATCAATCAATTTTTATTTATCCGTTATTATTTGTTGTAGAAATGATAGTAACCGGTAATATCGTTAAAGATGATTCGGTAATCGCCGGCTTCTACAGGAATATTGGCACCACCGCCAACGCCCCAACCGAACGGGAATTTCTCACCACCCCAATTAGGATTCCAACTGTCGTCAACGAGGAACTTCATTCCGGTGTTTTCACTGATACTCATATCGTACATCCATACGTGCGGACGAGCACCTTCAAAGGTATCTACCGGCTTCATATTTACGGCACCATCTCCCCAATTGGTAAAGTCACCTGCAATCAACATCTGCGGATATTCAGCCGGATCCTTGTCAAGGGCTGTGAATGTCAAGGTATTAGTATAAGTATCGAGGTCTATTCTATAATAACCTGCCGAGGGCACTTTGAAGTCTCCACCTTCACCAGTGTCATCTTTTCTCTTCGGCTGATTAATGTCATTTTCAACGCCTCCCCATTGGTCATCCCAGCTACCGGGAACACGAATAATCTTGAAACCAAGGTCGGGAGTGAAGTAGCCTGTATAGGTGAGCGGTCCTCTACCTGTTGCATCATCAAACTTACCGCCTTCAACCGGAGTCATCGGGTAAATAGAAACACCTATTTCCGAACCCCATGCACCATCACCCACACCGGCACCGATAAGATACCACAATTCAGGATCTGCAGTAACCAATGCTTGGAAGAAAGGCTTCACTTTCAGAGTTATATTGTTTGAGTAGGTATTTTGGCCTGAACTCAACACACCATTAAGGCGTACATATACATCCAAATTATCGGGTATTTGCTCTTCGCTTGTATAGCCGCCCATCTTCATAATGCCCTTATTAAAGTCTTTGGCGTTGACGTTAAATTTAGCTTTTGTACTATAACTTTCCAACTGTACAAATTTCGGATTGCCTACCACGTCGCCATTCTCATCAACCGTATTTTCCCATTCATTGGTCAGCGACAGTTGAGGGTAATAACTTACAGCTGCTGTATAGCCGAAATCCGGTTGTTTACAAGTAAGTTCAATGCCCTCGCAATTACCCAAATCATACACATTACCACCCAGAGCAGGTGCATTCAGCACAAAACTCTCGGGTACTGTCAAGGTAGGATTGGAGTCTCTGTCGTCCTCGCATGATGTAAAACCCATAAGGGCAACACCTGCTAACAAAGATGCAATAATATATTTTTTCATATTCCTTGTTTCATTTAGAAATTAATAACCAGTATTCTGTTTCAAATTTTTGTTGTTCGAGATTTCATTCACCGGCAAGGGGAAAATGCTCATATAAGAGGGGAACTGATTGCCCTCGTAAACGCCACCCATCCATTCCCACTTGTAGTTGGACTGGCCGGCAAACTTGCCAAAACGAATGAGGTCGACGCGACGACGTCCTTCGAGCCAAAACTCACGGCTCCACTCATCACAAATGTCATCCAGTGTATAGGTACTCTTTGCAGGAGCATGTGCACGTGAGCGCAACTCATCAAGTTTTGCTTTAGCATCGCTATTGCCGGAGGCACCATTTTTACGAACTGCAGCTTCGGCATAAGTCAAATAAGCTTCGGCAATACGCATAACAGGAAGATCCGTATTAACAAATTCAATAACAGCATTATTACTTCCATCAGAATTAACGTTGCGGAACTTCACGCAGCTATATCCCAAATTCTCATCAGTACCTTCATCAGTAACAGAAATATCCATTCCTTTATTGAAGAACAATGCACGATCATCATTGGCAGCAGTAATCATATCCTGCAATGTCGGAGCCTCAGCAGGCGTATTGGTAAAGAACTTGTCAATAAGTTGCTTACGCAGACGGATACATTTACCCCAGTTATTGTCCGCACCAGAAGGAGCGTAATTGTCTGTAGGTACTTTATTTGAGTAAGAAGCCTGAATAAGGAAGTTGGCTCCCTCATAGCTCTTGGTGATTTCACCATCAGCAAGACCTACCAACAAGTTTTCATACTGTGCTCCATTACGGTCATTGTCGGCCAAGAACAACATCTGATAGCCCGTATATTTTTCACCGGTTACCGGGTTGGTAGCTCCCTTTGTGTTAAGGTGATAATAACCGTTATTGATAACCCTCTCTGCATAAGTCATGGCATCATCCCAGCGGGCTGTACCCGTATAAACCTCTGCATTCAAATAAATGCGTGCCAAAAGATTCCAAGCAGCTACACGGTCGGCGCGACCATAAGTGTTTCTTCCCGGTTCTGCCATTAAGTCAGCACATTCTTTCAATTCTTTCTCAACATATTCAAAGAACTGGCTTCTTGAATAGCCTACAGCCATTTCGGCTGATACCTCTTCGGTAAAGGCCGCATTTCCATACAAGTCCATAACAAGCGCGTAGTTATAAGCACGGATAAAACGTACTTCCGCATCACGCATTTCTTGGTCTGCCGCATTACCCTCTTGACTTAAATAGAAGTTACAAAGTGTAATCGTAAAATAGAGACGGTAATAAAGAGCAGCCGAGAATACGCAACTTTCGCCCCATGAATTGTGAAGCAATTCCGGTACACCGGCATCGGTTGCCCACACCCAGTGTGATTCGTCAGCAGTAAACTCGTTGAGGTACCATTGAGAACGGAACATACCCGAACGTCCTTCATCAACGTCGTCAATATCACCATTACCATTAGGTCCTGATTGTCCTGTAAGGCAAAAGCTTGCATAAATCTTATTGAAGACGGCATCATTATCAAATTCCATCGTCTGCTGCGGATTGATCGGATTTACATCCAAATCGCCCACGCAAGAGCTGAAGTTCAGCGTCAGCGCAAGTGCTGCAGCAGGTATCATTGATTTCAGTATTCTTGTTTTCATGTTATTCTTCTATAATATATGGGTTAGAAATTAAGGCTTAGACCAAATACGCCAGTGAACGGACGGGGATAGATGTTACCATCATAACCACCATTGATTTCCGGATCAATGCCTTTGTATTTAGAGATAGTAAAGACGTTTTGAGCTGTAAGATAAGCACGGCCGCTGATTTTCACTCCAAACAGCTTATCGAAGCTATAACCCAAAGTGATGTTATCGCACTTCAAGAATGAAGCATTCTGAATGAAGTAGTCTGACAAAGCATCTTCAGTAGAAATATAGTTCCAATCTTTAGCCATGGACATGTTAGTTACATTATGCCACGTATTACCATTAAACAAACGCTCTACAGAAATATTCGAACGTCCTGCTTCTACACCGTTATAAGCATAGTTACCAAGGCTTGCACGAAGTGAGAAACTGAAGTCCCAATTCTTATAAATCAGTTTGGATGTCATACCCATCATCACATCAGGATCTGCCTTTTTGTAGAAGTAACGGTCTGCCGAGTTGATAATACCATCCCCGTTACGATCAACGAACTGTCCTTCAATAGGTTGACCATTCTTATCATAAACCTGCTGATAAGTATAGAAAGACGATACCGAGTGGCCTACAGCCCAAGCTTTAATACCATCCGAACCTGAGTCACCTACAGCAAGACCGCCATGCAAGATTCTGTAATCAGCATCATCGCTCGCCAGCAGCTTATCTATTTTATTATCATTATAGGTAATATTGTAACCTAATTCCCAACGCCAGTCTCTGGTCTGGATAGGACGATAAGTAAGTGACAATTCAACACCTTGATTGTGCAGTTCACCAATATTGCTTGTAACCTTGTTTTTAAAATTAGAACCGGCAGCAACGGCTACCGTATTAATAAGGTCGGTTGTCTTTCGGTAGTAATAATCTACGCTGGCAGTAAAGCGATCGTTGAAGAGGGCCAAATCGATACCGGCATTATAGGTCGTAGTCTTTTCCCATGTCAGTGAGGCATTATAAGCATCAGGACGATAAGTCATTCCGTTGCCCACAACCGGATAGTATGCTCCCAAACCGTTAGTTGTATAAGAAGCGAAATAGGTGTAGTCGCCAATACCCTCTTGCTGACCAGTTTTACCCCAACCAAGACGAAGTTTCAAATCGGAAATTGCTTTAGAGTCACGAAGGAAAGCTTCTTCTTTAATTTTCCATGCACCTGCAACAGAAGGGAACAGACCCCAACGTTGATCCTTATGGAAACGTGAAGAACCGTCATCACGCAATGTAACTGTCAGCAAATAGCGATCCATTAATGAATAGTTCAAGCGACCGAAGAAAGAAACCAAATAGTTTTCAGTCTTATAAAGCGTATTTTCCGAAGGATCTTTGATTTCACCCGGATGCTCCTTGTTACTATCAGGATAGGTTCCGTAATAGTAATAATCAGTTTTCTTATGGAAATGTTGCCACTCGTAACCACCCATTACGTCAAAATGATGATCCTTACCAAAATCCTTGATGTATTGAGCATACATATTCAACGAGAGGTTGTAGGTATCCTGAGTATTCCATCCCTGGCTGCCATAATAATAGTTATCGTAATTATAGCGGCTGTAATATTTATCACTCTTACCACTTTTTATGTCCATACCACCATTAACATGCAGATGGAGGTCTTCAAGACCATGAATTTTATAGTCCAATTCCAGATTTCCTGTCAACTCTTTACCCTTGCCTTTATCCGAAGTCGTATTCAACAAAGACATAGGATTACGCGTAGACAAAGAGTTAATAGAGTATTTCCATTCGTCATCACCACGATCTACAGGAGAACTGTATTGGAAATAACCGCCAAAATTCTTATTAAAGAACTCGCTGTCAATAGTAACAGGTTTTGTTGGATCAGCTTCACTGGCAGCTCCAATAGCCCCTGTATTAGCGTATGTTGTCTTGGAGTACATGCCCTTGGCATTAAAATTTACAGCCAAGTGTTCATTTAAGAAAGTTGGATTCAAACTTACACTGGCAGTATAACGTTCAAAGTCCGAAGTCTTAAGAATACCCTGTTGCTTGGTGTAACCCAAAGAAACACGATAAGGCAGATTCTTGTAGGCACCAGCTAATGTAATGTTGTGGTCGGTAGAGATTGCCGTACGATAAATCTCATCTTGCCAGTCTGTATTGGCAAAAAGATGTTGCGCTCCATCGGCAGGTGTACCATCAGTGTTGTATGCACTCCAATAACCCATATTCTTATAATAGTCACTGGCTTCCCATTCAGCACCGTCCAACCCGCTCTTTTTCTTTATGAAATCCATAAATTCATTAGAACTTAACACATCCAGCTTGTTGGTCACGACACTTACCGAAACACTTCCATTATAAGAAACGGTAGGCTTCATGTTTTTACGGCCTTTTTTAGTAGTGATAATAATTACACCATTGGATGCACGGCTACCATAAATAGCCGTAGCAGAAGCATCTTTCAGTACAGTAAAGCTTTCGATGTCGTTGGGATTTACGAGATTTAAAGGATTGGACATACCTTGCATACCGTAGTTATCCATAGCCAAACCGTCAATTACAATCAACGGATCATTGCTGGCGTTCAATGATGAACCGCCACGAATACGAATAGAAGCGCCGCCACCCGGTTCACCACCGCTGTTCTGAACATTAACACCGGCTATTTTACCAGTAATCATATCCTGAGCACTTACTTGTAAACCCTTATTCATTTCGTCAGGTTTAATCGCTGTTACTGAACCAGTCAAGTCGTTTTTCTTAGCACGACCATAACCGATTACAACAACTTCACTCAGTAATTCGGCATCATCTTTAAGCGTAATCACAACTGAAGCAGCAGCGGGCACTTCAGTTGTCTGATAGCCGATAAATGATACTTGGAGAATTGCCCCCTGTGGAACAGACAAGGTAAAATTACCATTCACATCGGTAATGGTACCGTTCGATGGATTACCTTTTTCAATGACATTTGCACCTATCACTTCACCCAAGGCATCTTTTACATGCCCTTTCACGGTGATGTTCTGTGCATAAGCGCCAACAGACAAGAATAACCCTAATACAAGGGTAAGAATCGTTTGATAGATTCTAAGATTAACTTGCTTCATGCATTTAAAAATTAAAGTTAACAATATTAATTACCTATATATATTCGAAATATCTCTCGATACTTGTTTTTTCTTTTAAGGTATCTATAACATGACGCAACAAAAATATGCTTTATTAAAATATTAAAATACAAGAAGTATCAGAAATATGCAATAGCAACAGTGCAAACGATTGCATTGAGTTGCATGGTTGCACAAAGAAAAAAACTGGCAAAAAAAGTTTTGCACATTTTTACTACCATACTCTCATTACTGCTCTGTATTCTTTTATTCATCGGTGTTTGAGCTATGGGTAGAAGCCCTTATAACTTATTGAGGTTGTATCGAAACTAAATTCAGCTTTCATTCTGTCAGAGTTTCGGCACAACCTCTTTCGCATTATATATATGTATATCATTGCTGTATAATAGATTACAGTTTCCTATAGGTAGGAAACTCTCGTTTCTTGCTATGGGAACTACAATTTCTTAACGCTGGAAACGACAGTTTCTCCTAATGGGAACGCTCGTTTCTCCTAATGGGAACGACAGTTTCCTCTTATGGGAACGAGCGTTTCTGCTCATGGAAACGGAATTCATCCATTAGGGCACTGTCCACTCATCCGCGTATCACACCGATTAGTTATCACTTATCTACTCATTCTGCAGATAAAACAGCCAAAAACCGTTATTTTCCGTGTTAATAGAAGTTATTTAGCTCTATTTAGAAAAGATGACAAAAAGAGATGGAAAGAGCTATATATAAAGGAATTACAATAAGAGTCAGACAACTATTTGCTCAAAAAAGCGTGACGGTAACCATTTACCGTCACGCTACCAACACGCTTACCAACACTGGTTAAACGTTTATCTGTCAATAGCTTATAAGCATTAGTGACGGAGTGCTGGTAGTGACATTAAAAAACCTGGTTTATTTTTGAATCAGCATGTAGCACATTCACCATACCTCCCAAACCTTGAAAGTCTTGTTACCAGCGATATAGACTACATATTTCCGTATCTTATAAGCAGGGAACTGACGGTTGATATCAGTAGCATAACTACAAACCTGTGCCGCATCACTATCTGCAGGAGCTGTCAGTGCTTCCAAGTGGGAGGCTTCACCCATTTTAAAGTATTTGAACTCCACTACCCGGCAATCGTTGTGGAAATCGGTACCGGGAATGCCCGTCAGCACCAGGTCGGCACGCCCCGAAGGGAGGTTCTGCTCCAGGGCGAAGGTGTAGTAATCGCTCAGGTAGCGGCTGCAAAGTTCGAAGAATGAACAACGGATGAAGTTCTCGTTCACCTTGTCGAATACCTGAGCAGGGAATTGACCGAGATACTCCTCGAAGTAATTGCGGACAAGAGGTTCGAGTTGGCGGTCCTTCGTTACAAAATGCTCATAAGCCGGAACGTAACGGCGCGCATCACTGCTCACTTTATTCATGTCATTGAAATAATCCATGAAGATGCTGCGCATGGTGAGATTGGGCAAAGCCATCTTAAAACCATTCTTCAGTGTCGTCATCCCCAGATAATAAAGGCTTATCGGATAGAACTGCTTGTCGAAGAACTTCTGCTTATTAAACTTACTGCGCAGGTCGGGCTGGGAATAGGCCAACTCACCATCTATCAGCAGAGCGTCCAGCATTTCACGGGCATTATCCAGCGTGATGGTAAGTCGGCGTATCCAGCCAATGTCTGTACGCAAGTTCTCGTCTATCATTTCCGGCGGAATCTCGCCGTTGTTCACGGCAAACTTCTTGAAGAAGTAGGTCAGTATGGTGGAGTTGAAAAGCGGACGGGCATTCGGCAAGAAGCGATAGCCGTCGTAATTATTCAGGATAAGTTGCCAAAGTTCGTCAAAACGGTCTTCACCATTGCCATATTTATCTACCACATAACGCAAGTAAGTGGATGCCTCGTCGTGGTTGAAGCCCAGCATTTCGGTGAACGTAGGTTCGAGGGTCAGGATTTCGGCAATGTTGTAGCCACTGGTCAAGTCGTCCATCGTGACGGGCAGCACGCCCGTGCAGAAGCAGGAACGTGTGCTGCCTTCATCAATGCCTTTCTTGATGGTTTTGAAGAAAGTACGCAGAAAGCTGTCACCGGTGGTGATGTTCTCATACAGAGGATCTTTAAAGGCGGTAAGCAACTGGTTGGTGAAGTTGTCATACTCATCGATTAGAATATAAAGCTTAGGAAGCCGGTTTGCCTTTATCCAGTTCATGATATCCTCCAGCATGGAAGAGGCATTACGTAAATCACGGAAAGCAAAACCTTTGAAATAACGGGCATAACGATGTTCGCTCCTTACCAGCAGCTCTATCGGGCCACAATTCAAATTATTGAAGTTACGTTCCAACTCCTCTATATTGTTGCTCATTACCATGGCAGAGAAGTTGAAACGCAACACCATATACTGATTGCGCTCTTTGGTGGGATGACTGCCTATATACAGACCGCCATAGAGGAATTCAAAACGTTCAGCCTCATTCAGATCGTAATAATAAGACAAAGTGGAAATCAACAGACTCTTGCCGAAACGGCGCGGGCGAAGAAAGACGGGAGCCTTATAACGTTCCAGTTCAGCGATAAACCGTGTCTTATCCACATAATAAAAGCCACGCTCGCGCATCTCCACGAAGTCGGCTATAGCATAAGGAATCGTCATATCGTTCATAATTTCCTACTTTTCTGTTAGTAATACACAAAAGTAGGAAATTATTCCCAATACGCCATTAGGGAATAAGGATTATTAGCTAATCTCTTTTATCCACCGAAGTACGCAACACCAGTTTTCCGGATTTTACACCTTTAGCCTTCGCCTCAAACACAATCTCACCAGCCTGTTCTCCACTTTGTACAATAGCCGTAAGCTGGCCGCTGAAAGCAGGCATCTTGGGCAAATGGAATAAATCGAGGCTGGTGGCATCGCCGTTGGCGGCGGCACGGTATCGTCCGGCACCTTTTACAGAGAAAGTCACCATGCGATTGTCTGCCGGACAAAGGTTACCGTCTTTATCGACCACGCGAACAGTGATGTATGCCAAGTCCTTGCCATCGGCAGATAGCTGCGTACGGTCGGCAATGACTTCCAGATGATGGGGCTTACCGGCGGTACGGATCACTTTCTCTTCGGCAGGCTTACCGGAAGCATCGTAAGCAACGACTTTTACCTCGCCCGGTTCATAAGGAACATCCATCCACATCAGACGATACCGGCGCTGCAAGGCAAGAGAGTCTTTCCCTTCCAAAGCGCGGCTTTCATCGGCAGTAAGCTTGCGTTGTTTACCATAACTCTTCCCGTTGACAAACAGTTCGGCACTGGGATAGCTGGTATAAACAAAGACGGGCGTATCCTCCCCTTCCCTGCCCGGCCACGTCCAATGCGGCAGAACGTGCAACGTATTCGCCTGCTTGTTCCACACGCTGCGATACAAATAGTAACGGTCTTTGGGCAGACTTGCCAAGTCGATAATGCCGAACACGGAACTATGACTGGGCCAGGCATCCGTATCGTAAGGAGACGGTTCGCCCAGATAATCGAAGCCCGTCCAGACGAACTGACCGATAGTCCAATTATAGTCATCCGCCAAAGCGAAATCCACATCAGGAATATTAGACCAGGAGCAGCACTCCACATCGTAGCCGGAGCATTGATGGTCATCATACTTCATACTGGCACGTTTCTCTACCGGGAATTTATAAACACCGCGCGAACTGACTGTAGAAGCCGTTTCCGAACCAAGCACTATATTCTGAGGCAGATTCTCGTATGACTCCACATAGCGATGAGCACGATAGTTAAGTCCCGGCACATCAATCATCGCCGCAAAGCCATTGGCAAGCACACAAGAAACTTGATCCATGCCGCAAGTTACGGGGCGCGTCGGATCTTCGCGATGGCAGATGTCCTGCAGGAAAGAAGCGACTTTATACCCTTCGGGGCTGCATTGGGTGGGAACTTCATTGCCGATACTCCACATCACCACACTGGGATGATTGCGATAATGACGCAACATATTCACCATATCCTTTTCGGCCCATTCGCCGAAATAGCGGTGATAGCCATTCTCACATTTGGCAATATCCCATTCATCGAACGGTTCCACCATCATCATGAAGCCCATTTCATCGCAGAGTTCCACCAACTCGGGTGCAGGCATATTATGGGAAGTACGAACAGCATCGCACCCCATATCTTTCAACAAAGTAAGCTGACGGCGGAGAGCAGCCACATTGACGGCAGCGCCCAACGGGCCCAAATCATGATGGTTGCATACTCCCTGAAACTTGCGATGTTTGCCATTCAGGAAGAAACCTTTATCCGCCACAATCTCGATACTGCGAATACCGAAACGGGTGGTGTATTCATCGGTCTGCTTGCCATCGACGTAGATTTTAGATATTGCCTTATATAAATAAGGTGTCTCGGGCGACCATAATGAAGGAGCATTCACCAGGAAGTTCTGCTCGAACGGTTGTCCGTGATTTATCTTACGGGTATTATCTTTCGTGGCGACCACCTTTCCGTCGGGCGAAACAATATCCGTCAGCATACGGATTTCTTTGTCACCGGCTCCCTCAACCGTCGTAAGCAGACGTACAGAGGCATATTCGCCGGAAACATGGGGAGTGGTAAGTTGTGTGCCCCAAACCGGTACATGAACACGCTCCGTCACCACCAGACGGACATTACGGTACAGACCAGCCCCCGGATACCAGCGGGAAGACTGGGGCTTGTTCTCCAACCGGACAGCCAACACATTGTCTTTGCCGTCACCGTTCAGCAAGTCCGTAACATCACAATGAAAAGAATTGTAGCCGAAAGGCCAGAAACAAGCTTCTTTTCCGTTGACATAGACACGGGCCTCACTCATGGCACCGTCAAAGACCAAAGTCACCTGCTTGCCGGCAGGAGCATCGAATCCTCTGCGATACCAGCCGACGCCCACATACGGCAACCCCCCGGTACGCCCGGTCTTCACAGAAGCCGCCTTTTCGAAGTTTTGCGTAACTGCCACCTCCTGCAAATCGTTATTACGGTCGAAAGGGCCAAAGATAGCCCAATCATGAGGAATAGTTACTGTTTCCCACTTGCCGTCGTCGAAATCTGTCTGTAGCGCTTCCGCTACGTCTCCCTTGGTAAACTTCCAGTTCTTTTCCAGCAAAGTTTCTGTACGCTGCGCCATAGTCCCCAGCGAAAAGAGGGCGCAGCAAGATAAAATGAATAATGTCTTCTTCATTTTTCAGTCTAATGATTTTGAATCAGTATTATTATTTAAAAGCATCCATTATCACAGTAGGACGGCCATCCTCGGTAAATGCTCCTAACCGGTACTGTCCCGGTCTACATTCCGGTTCCCAGTAGAACACGCCTTTGCAGCGTCCATTGGTATTCTCACGACACTCTTTCAGGATGCGGGCCAGCTGCCTCTTCCCTTCAGCCAAGACAGATGTACTTGCCAGCTTTCCGTAATCGTCGGCACATTCCATACCGGTCTCTACCACCATCACATCACAGTTGTATTTGGCACTCAGCGCATTTATATTTTCGATGCAGTCCGTAATAATGGCATCGGCTGTATAGTTCTCTTTAGCATCACGTGACCAGTAAGGATAAAGTGACATGCCTATCATATCCCACTTACCGCCGTTCTTCTTCAATTCGTCAAAGAACCAATTGAACAAATCACGGTCCCATCCATTGTCCAAGTGAACAATAACAATGGCATCGGCAAAAACCGACTTTACAGCATTATAGCCAGTAGCGACAAAAGCACCAAGATTAGCCCAGTTCATGGGATATATCACTTTATTAGAAGCATTTGCCGGAGCATCTTTCAATTCACGTTCTGTTACATCATAGGATGCACCGCTCAAAGCTACGTCTTTATCCCACAACATGCCCGGACGGATTTCATTGCCCACCTGTACCCATTTAGGCGTGACTCCAGCCGTTTTCAATGCCTGAAGCACACTTACTGTATGCTCACCAAGCGCTTTCTTCAAGTCTGCCAAATTTTTGCCTACCCAGGATGCAGGCTTGTTTTGTTGGGCGGGGTCGGCCCACCAGTCACTGTAATGGAAATCGACCATCACATCCATCCCTAAATCTTTGGCACGCTTGGCCTTTGCTACCAGATCGGCTGTATTGCACCAATTATCGTGTTCTTTAGGATCAACCCATACCCTGAGACGGACAGCATCCAGCCCAAGCTCCTTCATCAGCCGAAAACAATCAGTCTCCACGCCGGAAGCATTGTAGAACTTCATTCCCTTATGCTCCATTTCGGTCACCCAACTGATGTCGGCACCTTTGGCAAAAGTAGTAGTAGGGGTATCCTCGTCATCAGGAAGTCCGCCGGTATTGGGGGCTGTCCCATTATGATTGCTGCATGCTAATATCGTAAAAGCAATGCAGAAAGAAAAAGTAAAAAACTTCATGTATCTCATAGCAACAAATTTTAGTGTTTCGCAAATATAAGAAATTAGAAGATATCGACCTAATTACATTTTATATTGTCAAAGAACAACGATACGCAATCGTTTGCACAATCTTATAACCCAATAATCCTCAATAGATAAGAGACATTTGTAGCATTCCGCTATTTTTGCAGTAAAATCAGTAAGCATATTTGTACTGCTTACGGTTTTATATTACCTTTGGCTGAAACTTTAGAAATACCATGAATAAACCGCAGATAACCATCAAGGATATTGCCCGGGCGTTGAATGTCTCCCCCTCCACGGTGTCGAGGGCGCTGAAAGACAACCCGGACATCAGCCAAGAGACCCGTGACATGATCCATGCCTACGCACGCGAGCATAATTACAAGCCCAACTCACTTGCCGTGAATCTCCGAGCTAGCCGCAGCAATACCATCGGAGTGATTATTCCTCAGTTGGTGCACCACTTCTTTTCGTGCGTACTGAGCGGCATTGAGAAAGCAGCAGCCGAAGCCGGCTACAACATCATCGTGGCACAGAGCAACGAATCGTACGAGCAGGAAGTAAAAATAGTACATTCCTTCCTTGCCGCCCGCGTCTGCGGAGTGATTACTTCCCTTGCCAAAGACACTTCCCAATACGACCATTACCAGGAATTGCTGGACAACGATATTCCCATCGTCTTCTACGACCGCATCTGCACGGGACTGAAAACCGAGCGCGTAGTGGTGGACGATTATGCCGGTTCCTTCGCCGCCGTGGAGTACATGATACAGACCGGATGCAAGCGCATCCTCTTCTACGGTGCCGCCCCCCATCTGGAAATCACCAAGAACCGCCGCAACGGCTATCTGGATGCCATGAAGAAGTACAAGATTCCGGTAGACGACAGCATGATACTGTTGTGCGACACCCGCGAACGTGCCATCGCCATCACTCCCGACCTGCTGGAAAGCGAGAACCGCCCCGATGGTTTCTTTGCCATCAACGACGAAACGGCATCGGGCATCCTCTATGCCTGCAAGCTGGTAGGCGCGAAAGTTCCGGACGAAGTATCTATCTGCGGATTTACCGATGGAGCCATTGCACAAAGTACCGACCCGAAACTGACGACTGTGGAACAACATGGCGAAGAAGTGGGGAAAAGCGCTTTCTGCATTCTGATAAGCAAGCTGGAAGGTGAGGAAAAGAGCTCTAATATGATTGTCAGAACCAATCTCGTAGTGAGAGGAACAACGAAATAATAAATAAAAAATATCATGAAAGTAAAACCCGATTTAAGTTTCTGGAAGCTGTGGAACATCAGCTTTGGTTTTTTCGGCGTACAGATAGCGTACGCCTTGCAAAGTGCAAACATCAGCCGTATTTTCTCTACGCTGGGTGCAGACCCGCATAACCTGAGTTACTTCTGGATATTGCCGCCATTGGCCGGTATCGTGGTACAACCTATCGTAGGTGCCGCCAGCGACAAGACGTGGACACGCTTCGGACGGCGCATCCCTTATTTGTTTATCGGTTCGCTGGTTGCCGTACTGGTGATGTGCCTGCTTCCTAATGCGGGTAGCCTGGGCATGGCGGTGAGCACAGCCATGATCTTTGGATTGGTATCGTTGATGTTCCTCGACACCTCCATCAACATGGCCATGCAGCCTTTCAAGATGATGGTGGGCGACATGGTGAACGAAAAGCAAAAAGGACTCGCCTACTCCATTCAGAGTTTTCTGTGCAACGCCGGCAGCCTGGTGGGTTATCTTTTCCCGTTCATCTTTGCATGGGTGGGCATCAGCAACACAGCGCCGCAGGGCGTGGTGCCCGACTCGGTGATTTACTCCTTCTATATCGGAGCTGCCATCCTGATTCTTTGCGTCATCTACACCACAGTGAAGGTGAAGGAGATGCCGCCTGCCGAATATGCCGAATATCATGGCATCAGCGAAGAGGAGGAACATGAAAAGATTAATATGTTGAAGCTGCTTGTCAAAGCACCGAAGGCGTTCTGGACGGTAGGCTTGGTACAGTTCTTCTGCTGGTTTGCCTTTATGTTTATGTGGACGTACACCAACGGCAGTATTGCTGCCAATGTATTCGATGCACCTACCGTAGAGCATCTGGTGAATGGAGTCAGCAAGATTGTGCTCGACACCAAGAGCCTGCAATACCAGGAAGCTGCCAACTGGGTAGGTGTGCTTTTTGCCGTTCAAGCCATCGGTTCCGTGCTTTGGGCCATCTGCATACCGATGTTCAAAGACCGCCGCTTCGTTTACTCCCTCAGTCTGGTGCTGGGTGGTATAGGTTTCATTTCAACTTATTTCGTACACAACCAGTACATGCTGTTTGTCTCTTTCGTACTGATAGGTTGCGCATGGGCGGCCATGCTAGCATTGCCTTTCACCATCCTGACGAATGCGCTGAGCGGCGGACACATGGGCACCTACCTGGGACTGTTCAACGGCACTATCTGCATCCCGCAGATTGTAGCGGCAGCTTTGGGCGGAACGATTCTTGCCTTGTACACCCCGAAGGGAGCACTTCCCCCCGAAATCAATATGCTGGTGACGGCAGGCGTGATGCTGATCGTAGGTGCCGTCTGTGTATATTTAATTAAAGAGACGAAAGGAGACGAAAAGAAGTAGTTCATTTATCCGCAGATTTGTTTATCTTTACCGCGATAACCAGAGAAGCACACATCATGAAAAGATACCTTAAAACGGATGAATGGAACATCATCGAAGACAGTTTTCATGCCGACCACCAGCGGATGTCGGAAAGTATATTCAGCCTCGGAAACGGACGCTTCGGGCAACGGGGAAACTTTGAGGAGCCTTACAGTAGCGACTCATACCGCGGCTCGTTCGTTGCCGGCATCACCTTCCTGGACAAGACCCGCGTAGGCTGGTGGAAGAACGGCTTCCCCGCCTACTACACCCGCATCCCCAATGCCGCCGACTGGAGCCTCATCAGCCTCCGCCTCATAGACGAGGAACTGGACCTGGCGCAGTGGGACGTAGACAGCTTCTGTCGCCGACTGGACATGAAAGCAGGCATCTCCTACCGAGACGTAGAAGTGACCTCGCCCCGTGGAAACAAGTTACGCCTCCACGTAGAACACGTCACAGACATGGCACGTCCCGACCTCTGCCTGATAAAATACAGTGTCACCTCCCTCAACTATACCGGCAAGATATCCCTGGTACCTATTCTCGACGGGAATATAATGAACGACACCGAGCATCCGGGCGAGAAGATATGGAACATCCTGCGCTCTGGCGCCACTGCCGATTGTGCCTACTTATGGACTCAGACCCGCCGGGAAGATGCACAAGTATGCTATGCCATGACCTACCAATTTTTCAAGAACAACCGGGAGACCATCCCCAACCCCATACGCATCGAAAAGGAGAAGCAAACGGGCTTCAGCGTAGGTACCGACGCAAAACCGGGCGACACCGTAACCCTTGTGAAATACGTAGCCATCGTCTCTTCACTCTATCACGAACGGCACGAACTAATAGAGCAATCCATCGCCCAGGCCCGCCAGGCCAAAACCATAGGCTGGGACGCCCTGCTGGAGGAGCACCGCCAATCCTGGCAAATGATTTGGGACGAGACCGACGTCGTCATCGAGGGAGACCCGGAAGCGCAACAAGGCATCCGATACAACATTTTCCAGCTCTATCAGACGTATCGGGGGGATGACCCGCGGCTGAACATCGGTCCGAAAGGTTTCACCGGAGAGAAGTATGGCGGCAATACTTATTGGAACACCGAGTTGTGTTGCGTGCCGTTCTTCCTGCTGTCCACTCCCAGAGAAGTGGTGAAGAACCTGCTGATATACCGCTACAACCAGTTGCCCAAGGCGATAGAGAATGCACGGAAACTGGGCTTCACGGGCGGTGCAGCGCTGTTTCCGCAGGTGACCAACAACGGCGAAGAGTGCCACAGCGAATGGGAAATAACCTTTGAGGAGGTGCACCGCAACAACATCATCGTCTTCGCCATCATACAGCACGCGGTCTACACCGGGTCGCTGACCTATATAGCACGCTACGGGTTGGAGGTGATGATAGCCGTCTGCCGCTTCTGGGCCCAGCGGGTATCTTTCTCGGAAGCAAAGCAGAAGTACGTCATCCTCGGCGTGACCGGCCCGGACGAGTACGAGAACAACGTAAACAACAACTGGTACACCAATTACTCGTGCCAGCGTTGCCTGGCAATGACGCTGCACTACATCGAACTCATTGCCGACCGCTATCCCGACGAATATGCCCGCGTACGCCGCCTCACCGTCTTCGACCAGCAGCACGAAAGCGAGCAGTGGCGCAATATCATCGAAAACCTCTACCTGCCGGAAGATCCGGCACGCGGCATCTTCGTGCAGGACGACGGCTACCTGGACAAGCACCTGCAAACCGTCGAAGCCATTCCGCCCGAAGAGCGGCCCATCAACCAGCACTGGTCGTGGGACCGTATTCTGCGCTCGTGCTACATCAAACAGAGTGACGTCCTGCTGGGCATGTACCTTTACAACTTCCACTTCGACATAGACACCATCCGCCGCAACTTCGAGTTCTACGAGCCAATGACGGTGCACGAGTCGTCACTCTCGCCACACATCCACTCCATCCTGGCCGCCCGCATCGGACGTGTGGAGAAAGCCTACCAACTGTTCCTTCATGCCACCCGCCTCGACCTGGACGACTACAACAACGAGGCCGACCAGGGGCTGCACATCACCTCCATGCCGGGTTCGTGGCTCGCCATTGTGCGCGGCTTTGCCGGTATGCAGGTGCTGGGCTGCCGGCTGTGCTTCGCACCCGTTATTCCACAGAAGTGGAGCTGTTACTCGTTCCAGTTGAATTATCAGGGAAGGACGATACGGATGCAGGTGGGCAAGGAGATAGAAATCTCGCTCACAGCCGGGCAGGAAGTGGAGGTGCAAGTTTACGGAGAAAGATATGTGCTGAAACAAGGGGAGAACGTAAAAATCCCTCAGTCCACTGAAGGTAGAAAAGAATAGAGAAGCAGGATTTATAAAATAAGGAGGAAGATATGAATACATTAAGTTACAAAGGCTATATCGGTTCGGTAAACTTCAGCGAAAAAGACAATGTCTTTTTCGGCAAGATAGAAGGCATAAACGGGCTTGTGAATTTTGAAGGAGAAAGCGTTAAGGAACTTACTGCAGCATTTCATCAGGCAGTAGATGACTATCTGATTTTTTGCGAAACGAGCAGGTCTTTCTATCAATGCATTTATTAAGCAGGCTTTAGAGAAACAAATTGCTATGATGCTTTAAATAAAGGATAAGAAGAATCATTTTATGCAGTAACCGGGAAAACAATTCGTTGTTTTTCCGGTTTTATGTTTCTACGTATACCTAAACGAATAACTATATACTTGTATCAGAATGAAAAAGATGTTTCTATTCGCCCTTGGCACGGCGTTGATTGTCGCGTCGTGCGGGCAAAGGAAGGAGGCGGACACGGCTCCCGTCCGTCCGGTGAAGACGGCACAGGTGAACGGACAGTCGGTCATCCGGAAAGACTTCTCCGGGATGGTGGAAGCCGTGGAGTACGTCCGGCTGGCGTTCCGCGTCGGCGGACAAGTAGTCAATCTTCCGGTAGTGGAGGGACAGCGCGTGAAGCGGGGACAGCTGATTGCCGCCATCGACCCACGCGACATCTCCCTGCAATATGCTGCCGACAAGGCTGCGTATGAAACCGCCACCGCACAGGTGGAACGCAACAAGCGATTGCTCCAGCGCCAGGCCATCTCCGTACAAGAGTACGAAATCAGTATGGCCAATTATCAAAAAGCCAAATCGGCTTACGAACTCTCTACAAACAACATGCGCGATACGCGGTTGACGGCTCCGTTCGACGGTTCCATTGAGAAGCGGTTGGTGGAGAACTACCAGCGGGTGACCTCCGGAGAGGGTATCGTGCAGTTGGTGAACACGCAGAAACTGCGGATTAAGTTCACCGTGCCCGATGATTATCTCTATCTGTTGCGTGCCAAAGATGCGAAGTTCAAAGTGGTGTTCGACTCTTATCCGGACAACGTATTCAGTGCCCGGTTGGAGGAGTATCTTGACATCTCGACTGCCGGAACGGGAATTCCGGTGACCGTTGCCGTGGATGACCCGGCCTTCGACCGCACGCGGTACGATGTGAAACCGGGATTTACCTGCAAGATAAAGCTTGCCTCGGACATCGCTCCTTTCCTGGAAGAGAAATTGATGAATGTTCCGCTGAGTGCCGTATGGGGTGACAGTGAGAACCGGAAGACGTATGTGTGGGTGGTGAAGGACGGCCAGGTCGTTCGTCGTGAAGTAACGGTATATTCCCCAACAGGAGAAGCAAACGTGCTTGTCTCCCGAGGATTGGAACCGGGAGAAACGGTAGTCATAGCAGGGGTGTATCAGTTGACGGAAGGGGAAAGAGTAAAGGTGCTGAACTAAACCAGCGTAGCGCTGGAGCAAGGTTTCCCATTCGGATTGCCTGCCCTGTAAAGCCTGAAGGGCTTTCATCTATTAGCCCAGGGCAACGCCCTGGGGTTAAGAACGCCCCCACATCTTATGCCCTGAAAGGGCAAAAGCCTGTGTATTATATCTTATGCCCTTTCAGGGCGCAGAGATAGAGGCACATTATTACCCAGGGCGTTGCCCTGGGCTGATAGATGAAGGGCTTTCAGCCTAAGGCTGCGCCCGCTAAATTCTCATTTATAAAAGAAATATCATTATGAACTTAGCTAAATATTCACTGGACAATACAAAGATTATCTACTTCTTCCTCGCAGTGCTGCTCCTGGGCGGTATACTGTCCTTCGGCCGGTTGGGAAAGAAGGAAGATGCACCGTTCGTCATCAAGTCCGCCGTCATCATGACGCGCTATCCGGGTGCGGAGCCTGCAGAAGTGGAACGGCTCATCACGGAACCCATCTCCCGCGAAATACAGTCGATGAGCGGGGTGTACAAGATAAAGTCGGAGTCGCAGTACGGCCTGTCGAAGATCACCTTCGAACTGCAACCCTCGCTCTCGGCCGATGTCATCCCGCAAAAGTGGGACGAACTGCGGCGGAAAGTACTCAACATTCAGCCGCAGCTGCCGGCGGGCGCCTCCGTGCCCACGGTTTCGGATGACTTCGGCGACGTATTCGGCATCTACTACGGCCTCGTCGGCGACGAAGGTTTCTCGTACGAAGAGATGCGCAACTGGGCCGAACGTATCAAGACGCAAGTCATCACAGCCCCGGGCGTGATGAAGGTTGCCCTCTTCGGCACGCAGACGGAGGTGGTCAACATCTTCATCTCCGTCAACAAACTGGCAGGAATGGGCATCGACCCCAAGCAGCTGGCCAGCCTGTTGCAGTCGCAAAACCAAATCATCAACACAGGTGAGATCAGCGCCGGCGAGCAACAACTGCGCATCATGGCCAACGGCACCTACACCACCGTCGACGACATCCGTCGCCAAGTCATCACCACCTCCGGCGGACAAGTCAGGTTAGGCGACATTGCCGTCATCGAGAAAGGCTATATGGACCCGCCTGCCAACATCATGCACGTCAACGGACGGCCCGCCATCGGCATCGGCGTATCTACCGACCCGACGAAGGACGTTGTGAAGACCGGCGAACTGGTAGACCAAAAACTGGCCGAGCTCCTCCCCCTCATCCCCGTGGGCCTGGAACTGGAAAGCCTCTACCCCGAAAACGTCATTGCCCGCGAGGCAAACAACGGATTCATCATCAACCTGGTGGAGTCCATCCTGATTGTCATCGTCATCATCATGCTGGTGATGGGCATGCGGGCAGGTGTGCTCATCGGCTCATCGCTTGTCTTCTCCATCGGAGGCACGCTGCTCATCATGTCCCTACTGGGCGTGGGGCTGAACCGCACGTCGCTGGCAGGCTTCATCATCGCCATGGGGATGCTGGTGGACAATGCCATCGTGGTGACGGACAATGCGCAGATTGCCATTGCCCGCGGTGTGAGCCGCCGACGGGCTTTGATAGACGGTGCCACCGGTCCGCAATGGGGGCTGCTGGGAGCAACATTTATTGCCATCTGCTCCTTTCTGCCCTTGTATCTGGCACCATCGGCGGTGGCCGAAATCGTGAAACCGCTGTTCGTGGTGCTCGCCATCTCGCTGGGAATGAGCTGGGTACTGGCGCTGACGCAGACCACTACGTTCGGTAACTTCATCCTGAAAGCCAAGCCGGCCGATACTGGTAGCGATCCGTACGATAAGCCTTTCTACCACCGCTTCGCTTCCATCCTCTCCGGGCTGATACGGCGGAAGGCACTGACGCTGACCGTTGTCTTCGGCCTCTTCGTCGTCTCGCTCATCGTCATGGGGCTGATGCCGCAGAACTTTTTCCCCTCACTGGACAAACCGTATTTCCGTGCAGATGTGTTCTATCCCGACGGTTACAGCATCCGCCAGGTAGAACGCGAGATGAAGAAAGTGGAAGCGCACCTGCTGGCACAACCGGAAGTCCGGCGCGTCTCCGTCACCTTCGGCAGTACGCCCCTGCGATACTATCTGGCCTCCACCTCCGTAGGTCCCAAGCCCAACTTCGCCAATATCCTGGTGGAGCTGACCGACAGCAAATACACCAAAGAGTACGAAGAAGCGCTGGATGCCTACATGAAGGCAAACTATCCCGACGCCATCACCCGCACCACACTCTTCAAGCTCTCTCCCGCCGTGGATGCCGCCATCGAAATCGGCTTCATCGGGGGCAATGTAGATACGCTGGTGATGCTGACCGATCGTGCGCTGGACATCATGCACCGCGACCCGGAGCTGATCAACGTGCGCAACTCGTGGGGCAACAAGATACCCACATGGCGACCCATCTACAGTCCCGAACGTGCCCAGCCGCTGGGTGTTTCCCGCCAAAGCATGGCGCAAAGCATCCAGATAGGGACAAGCGGCATGACGCTGGGCGAATATCGCCAGGGTGACCAAGTGCTGCCCATCCTGCTGAAGGACAACACCATCGACTCGTTGCGCATCAACGATCTGCGTACGCTCCCCGTCTTCGGCACCGCGCAGGAGACGACAACGCTGGAGCAGGTCGTCTCGCAATTCGACTTCCAGTACCGCTTCTCCAACGTGAAGGATTACAACCGGCAGATGGTGATGATGGCGCAAGCCGACCCGCGCCGCGGAGTGAACGCCATTGCCGCCTTCAACCGTGTGTGGAAGCAAGTGCAAGAGGAAATTCCCGTACCCGAGGGCTACACCATGAAGTACTTTGGCGAACAGGAAAGCCAGGCGGAAAGCAATGCCGCCCTTGCCGCCAACCTTCCGCTGACGTTCTTCCTGATGTTCGTCACGTTGCTGTTCCTGTTCCGCACATATCGCAAGCCGGTGGTCATCCTGCTGATGTTGCCGCTTATCTTTATCGGCATCGTGCTGGGGCTATTGCTACTGGGCAAGTCGTTCGACTTCTTCTCCATCCTCGGCCTGCTGGGACTGATCGGTATGAACATCAAGAACGCCATCGTGTTGGTAGAGCAGATCGACACGGAAACCAAAGCCGGACGGGCACCACTGGATGCAGTCATTTCGGCCACAACGAGCCGCATCGTACCCGTAGCGATGGCATCGGGCACCACCATTCTGGGTATGCTACCACTGCTGTTCGACGCCATGTTCGGCGGAATGGCGGCAACGATTATGGGCGGACTGCTGGTTGCTTCAGCGCTGACGCTGTTCGTACTGCCGGTGGCCTACTGCGCTATACATAAGATTAAAGGATGAAGGGGAATTTAGGGACGTATCGCCCCGGCAAGATACCCTTTCGGTGAATAGCACAGACTAAGGCTGAAAGCCTTTAATCTTATAGCCCAGGGCAACGCCCTGGGTTAAAGAACGTCCCATAATTTACGCCCTGAAAGGGCATAAGATGATATAAGCTTTTGCCCTTACAGGGCGCAAAGTTAGATGAATGACATGCATACCCAGGGCGTTGCCCTGGGCTATAAGATTAAAGGCTTTCAGCCTTAAGTTACTCCGCGTTCGTCCGCTTTGTCCGTACCGTCCGCGTATCTGTCCCCTAAATTATCATTTACCAAAACAAATAAATACATATCATGATGAGAAAGATTTTATTCATAGCACTCTTTTGCTGCCTCGGCCTGAGCGCCGGAGCACAGCAATACCTCAGCCCCGACGCCTATCGCGCCAAAGTGGAGGCATACAGCCAAGTTCTGAAACAGCAACACCTGAAAACATTTGCCAGCACCCAGGCCCGCAAGATAGCCACCACCGGCTTCCTGCCCAAGATTGACATCACCGCCGAAGGCACTGCCAACCTCAACCACCTGGACCAGTGGAACAGCCCCACCGGGGACTACCGCCCCTACACCTACCAAGCCCTTGCCACCCTGACGCAGCCCCTCTACACCGGCGGCTCGCTCATCGCCCAAAAGAAACTGGCCCAAGCCGACGAGGAACTGGACAAGCTGACCACCGAGCTCACCCTCGACCAAATACATTATCAAAGCGATGCCCTCTACTGGAACGCCTCCGCCGCCCGTGCCAGCCTTCAGGCTACCGCTGCCTTCCTCTCCATCGTCCAGCGCCAGTACGACCTTATTCAGGACCGCTTCAACGACGGCGCCATCAGCCGCACCGATCTGCTGATGATTTCCACCCGCCGCAAGGAGGCCGAACTGCAATACATTAAAGCCCGCCAGGCTCACACCCTCGCCCTTCAGCAACTCAACATTCTGATGGGTGCAGCGCCCAATACTCCGATAGACAGCCTGTCCGGGATTGACACCCCCATCGCCCCCGTCCATCTCCTCTCCCTCGATGAGGTCCTCCCCCGCCGTGCCGAGTATGCCAGCACTTCCGTCAACATAGCCCGCAGCCGGGCACAGCGCCTTGCCGCCCTCAGCCGTTACAACCCGCAAGTCAGCATGTTCCTTGCCACCGGCTGGGACACGGGCATCGCCTACATGGGACAGGACGTGCCCCATACACCCGTTGCCGGCATCAACGTCAGCATCCCCATCTTCCGCTGGGGTGCACGCTTCAAGACCAGCCGCCAGCAACAAGCATACATCGGCATGCAGAAGTTGCAGCAAAGCCTTGTCACCGATAACATCCTCGAGGAACTCTCCGCAGCCACCACCAAGCTCACGGAGACGGAACAGCAAGTCCGCACCGCCAGCGACAACATGGCCCTCGCCGACGAAAACCTCGACCTCGTCACCTTCTCCTACAACGAAGGCCGTTCCAGCATGGCTGATGTGCTGTCTGCACAACTTTCGTGGACACAAGCGCATACCAACCTTATCAATGCCTATCTGGCGGAGAAGATGGCGGTGGCGGAATACAAGAAGGTTGTTAGTGAATAAAAAGGATACGCGAACGACGCGGATTGAGACGGAGGAACGCAGACATATAAAAATTAGGCACGGATTACACGGATTACACAGCCTTAGTCAATCTAATTCCGTGAAATCCGTGTAATCCGTGCCTGAAAAGCATTCCGCGTCCGTCCGCCTCAATCCGCGTCGTCCGCGTATCTATATCCTTATCCCAGGAACGAAATCAGCACGCCCGCCGCAACAGCCGAACCGATTACGCCGGAGATATTACTGGACATACAGTAGTTCAATACATGGTTCTTCGGGTCGTACTTCGTAGCAATATCGTTGCACACACGGCTCGCCATAGGCACCGCGCTCAATCCCGTCGCACCAATCAGCGGATTGATCTTCTTCTTGCTGAATACATTGAACAGCTTCACAAAGAAGATACCACCCGTAATGGAAAGTGCAAACGCCAGGAATCCACCCACCACAATACCGATCGTCGTCCAGTTGAGGAACGCCTCGCTCGTCATCGTAGCACCGACACTCAGTCCCAAGAAGATGGTAGCCGCATTCATTATGCTGTTGGCTGCCGCATCGAACAGACGGCTCGTATCCGCACCGATTTCCTTAATCAGGTTACCGAACATCAACATACCAATCAAAGGTACGGCCGTAGGAACAAACAGAGCAACAATCGTAGTTACTGCAATCGGGAAGATAATCTTCAGTACGCGCAGATTCTTGATTTCCGTCTTAGAAGGATAGAGCTTTTCCTGCTCCTTCATGTTAATCATCAACTCCTTCTTAGAGCAGAACAGTTTCACCACCATCGGTATAATCACCGGCACCAGTGCCATGTACGAGTATGCCGCAATGGCAATCGGACCCAGCAAATGGGGAGCCAGCTTAATCGTAGTGAAGATAGCCGTCGGGCCGTCGGCACCACCAATGATGCCCAGCGCACCTGCCTCCTGCGGCGTAAAACCTATCATCACCGCACACAGCAATACTGTAAATATACCCAACTGTGCAGCCGCACCGAATATCGAAAGCCGCAAGTTACGCAGCATCGGTCCGAAGTCCGTCAGCGCACCCACACCCATGAAGATGATAGGCGGCAGGAAGCCAGTCTTAATCAGCATATAATAGATGAAGTTCATCAGGCCGAGGTCGTGCGCAATCTCGTGCAGCGGCATCTCCCAGATGTTCTTCGCTATCCCGTTCACCAATACCATTCCGTTCTCGTCCGCCTGAATCACACCCATGTCACCGCCGGGGAAGTTGGCAATGAGCACACCGAAAGCGATGGGCACCAACAACAGCGGTTCGTAGTGCTTCTTGATGCCTAAATAAAGCAGGACGAAAGCAATGGCATACATCACGAGGAATGACGGGTCGGCAATGATATTGCTGAATGCCGTCATATCATAAAGTCTTGCAAATATATCTTCCATTATCCAATCTTCATTAATACATCATCTTCAGAAACAGAGTCGCCCGAATTGACGCAGATGGCCGTCACCGTTCCGTCAAAGTCGGCACGGATGGCATTGTACGTCTTCATGGCTTCGATATAGCAGAGGAGGTCGCCCTTCTTCACTTTGTCGCCCACCTTCACCGGAGTCTCCTGGGCATTCTTCGTCAGGAAGAACTTGCCTTCGAGCGGAGCAGGTACATCTTGTCCTTTACCGACGGGAGCAGAAATCTTTTCAGTGGCCGAAGCTGGCAGGTCAATGTCACCGTAAGCCACCGTCACGCGGTAAGCCTGGCCGTCCACTTGTACAGTAAGCGTCTTTGGTTTGGCATCGTCTTCGGGAGTTTTGTCACGCTCTTTGCGCTTCTTCTCCACATCTTCCAGGAAGTCTTGCTTGGCCTTGCCACTCTTATAAGCCTCGTATTGTGCCGGATGCATGGCGTATTCGAAGAGTTCTTCGTCGTCCTCGCCCAGTTCCCATTTATTCTCCTTCATCAGCTTGCGATACTTGTCCAATGCATCGGGATAGTTATCCTGCGGGTTGCCGGTAAAGAATTTGCGTCCTTCACGGTCAGCTTTCTCAATGATTTCGGGAGCCAGCTCGCCCGGCAGTTTGCCTGCCTTGCCCAGCAGCATATCCCAGATATCGTCGGCTATCATGCCCCAACGCTCCTTGCCCTTCTCCAATGCCATCACGTTCATCATGGAGAGGTTCTTGACGTACTGGCTGAACGGAGTTACCAACGGAGGATAACCGACGCGCGGCCATACATAAGCCACTTCGTTGAAGAGCTTGATAAGCAGCTGGTCCTGCGTCATGAACGGCAGGTTGCGTTTTGCCTTATACTTATTGATAGATTCCAGGTTGGATTCCAGATCCGCCATCAAACTACCCATCATACCGCCCGGCAGTCCGGGACCGATCAGCAAGGAGTTCATCAAGCGGTTCTTCGGACTGATGTACAAACCGAGGAAGTCGTCCATAAATTCCTGAATGAGGGAGCGTACCTTCATGTATGCCTCCATGTTGATTTCAGGAACCTGGAAGCCGGCATCTTTCAGCATGGCCTGCACGCTGAGCAAGTCGGCATGTCCTGTACCCCATGACAGCGGTTCCATACCTACGTCAATGTAGTCGCAACCGGCCTCGCAAACTTCGAGGATGCTCGCCATGTTGAAACCGGGACCTGCATGGCTGTGATACTGTACCGGGATTTCGGGATGTGCAGCCTTGATATTGGCAACAATCTTACCCAGTGATACCGGACGTCCGATACCTGCCATATCTTTGATACAGATTTCGTCGGCACCCGCTTTGATCAGTTTCAATGCCATGTCGGTATAATACTCTACCGTATGGATAGGCGAATGGGTAATACAAAGCGAACATTGTGAAATCATTCCGGCATCCTTGGCGTAGCCGATAGACGGAATGATATTACGGACATCATTCAATCCGCAGAATGTACGCGTGATGTCCGTACCTTGTGCCTTCTTTACTTTATAAAACAACTTGCGCACGTCGGCGGGTACGGGGCTCATGCGGAGTCCGTTCAAGGCACGGTCCAGCATGTGAGTCTGAATACCGGCTTCGTGGAATGGTTTCGTCCACTCGCGTACGGCTTTATTCGGATTTTCCCCAAACAACAGATTTACCTGTTCAAAACCTCCGCCATTGGTTTCCACACGTGCAAAACAACCCATCTCAATGATGGCGGGAGCTACCTTTACCAGCTGGTCTACACGAGGTACATATTTTCCGGCACTCTGCCACATGTCCCTGAATACCAGGCTGAACTTAATTTCTTTTTTCATACTAAATTATTCGGTGTGTTTTTATATAAGATTATTATTTCAGATTTTCTCTACCTTAGCTACCTTGCCTTTACCTTGTGTCACCACAGTTACGGCAGCACTGATAGCCGCCAATATATTTCCGGGAATTGCTGCCGGACCACTTGCCGCCTTGGCAGGTACCACCTCTTCGGGTGCATATTTGTTCACAAGTGCAATGAGACCTTTTCCTAAGTAGATAACAATCAGCAGGATAGCGAAGACTGTAGCCATACCTACTACCATCAGCAGAAGTGCTGTATTCAAGTTTTCCATATTAATAATTTATTAGTTATTTAGCCCGATTTACGAAAAATCGCTCGAAATTAGCGATAATCCATAAAAGAAAGGTAGAAAAATATAATAAAATATGCTAAAATTAAAAGTTCCCGCGCCGCAGGGAAAGCAGCACGGGAACAATTATCACAAAGATGTGTCAAGATACAGAAACCTGCTGAAACAAGGATGATTAGCCCAGCGGATTTTCACTTTGGTCGCCGTCGCTGCCGCCGGGATTGTCGCTGTCATCATTGCCAATAGAACCGGCACTTTTACCCCACTCTTCCCAAACAGGAAGAAAAGACGTATATTCTTTATTTATTTTAAACGACGGGATAGTCGGGAAGGTTCGCGGCGCATGTCCCAAAGGTCGGCAATATAAACAACTTCGTCTTCTACATAAAAGATTAGCTTACTATGTTTACTTACTATCAACCCTCGATACAATTTAATCCGATCTTTCAGTAGAAGCTCTTGATGTGCCAATTCCGGGTTTATAGTTATACGAGACTCCCATTTGGCTATATCTTGTTCAAATTCCTCAGCAGCCTTCCTGCCAAACTCACGAAAGATATAACGCACGGTATTTTCCCATTCACGTAATGCACAAGGTGACCATTCTACTCTCATAAGCCGGCAATGAATTGCTTCATCCTTTGATGTGCTATCTCAGCAGGTATTCCTTCTCCTGCCGCAAATTCGGCCTCAGCCTCATCAATCCGAGTATTCAGTTCTTCCATGCTATAAGGAGCAAGTCTTTCGGCTTTCTCCATTTCCTTACGCACAGCACGGTGATAAGCACGACGTACAGACTTCAATACCTCCATACTATTAGTAGCCAATATCTCACGCGCCAATTCATTCCGGCATGCATCCAGTTCTATAGCTTTCATAATCAATACATATTTATCGTTGCAAAAGCAAAGATAGTGTTTTCTCCTTACATCTAATAACAAGAGCGCAAAGTATTTTGTCCTTTGCGCTCTCCTTATACTATTTTAAAATATGAAATCAGAACTCACTCGTAAAGTGGAACTTAATATGCTTGAAGTCCATCTGTGCCATCTGCAACACATACCCGCTATCGGCCAGAAATACGTCCCTACCCTCGCGATCCTTCGCCATATACTGGTACTTGCGTTTCTTGAACGCTTCCAGTTCTTCCGCGTCATCGCTCTCTATCCAGCAAGCCTTGTACAGACTAAGCGGCTCCCAGCGGCACTTGGCGCTGTATTCATTCTCCAAGCGATACTGAATGACCTCGAACTGCAACTGCCCTACCGTACCGATAATCTTGCGGCCGTTGAACTGATTGACGAACAACTGCGCCACACCTTCGTCCATTAACTGGTCGATACCCTTGGCAAGCTGTTTTTGCTTCATCGGGTCGGCATTCTCGATGTACTTGAACATCTCGGGCGAGAAGCTGGGCAGACCGCGGAAATGAAGCATCTCACCCTCGGTCAGCGTATCTCCAATCTTGAACGTACCGTTATCCGGCAAACCGATAATATCTCCCGCCCATGCCTCATCGATGGTTGTTTTGCGTTGCGCCATAAACTGCGTGGGCGAAGAGAAACGCATCGTCTTGCCATGACGCACATGCAGATAGGGAGCATTGCGCGTAAACTTACCCGAGCATATCTTGCAGAATGCGATACAGGAACGGTGATTCGGATCGATATTGGCGGTTATCTTAAAGATGAATCCGGTGAATTTAGGTTCTTCCGGTTCCACCTCACGTTCTTCCGCCTTCACGGGACGGGGACTGGGAGCAATCTCCACAAAGCAGTCCAGCAACTCCTGCACGCCGAAGTTATTCAGTGCCGAACCGAAGAATACGGGAGCAAGGTCACCTTTCAGGTATTCTGCCTTGTCAAATTCAGGATAAACGCCGTCTATCAGTTCCAGTTCGCCGCGCAACTTGTCGGCCAACTGTGCACCGATCTGTGCATCCAGTTCTTCGGTATTGATATCTACTTCCACTTTCTCGGTCACCACCTGCTTGGAAGGCTGGAAGAGGTTCAGATTATGCTCGTAAATGTTATAAACTCCCTTAAAGCGGATACCGCTCTCGATAGGCCACGTCAACGGACGGACGTGAATGGAGAGTTCTTCTTCCAATTCGTCCAGCAAGTCGAAAGGGTCTTTGGCTTCGCGGTCCATCTTATTGACGAAGATTATTACCGGCGTGTTGCGCATACGGCAGACTTCCATCAGCTTGCGGGTCTGGGTTTCCACACCTTTGGCACCATCCACCACGATGATAACGCTATCTACAGCAGTCAGCGTGCGGTAGGTATCTTCGGCAAAATCCTGGTGACCGGGAGTATCGAGGATGTTAATCTTGTAGTCGTGATAGTCGAACTCCATCACCGAAGTGGTTACGGAGATACCACGCTGCTTTTCGATATCCATCCAGTCGGACGTTGCTGTCTTCTTTATCTTATTACTCTTCACGGCACCTGCCACCTGAATCTGTCCACCGAAAAGCAACAGCTTTTCAGTCAATGACGTTTTACCGGCATCCGGGTGCGCAATAATCGCAAAGGTTCGTCTTCTTTCTATTTCGTTGTTATTGGCCATATAGTTATTATTTCTCTAACTGTTCAATACATGCCTTCAAGCTACTTTCCCAGTGAGGAATTTCAATGCTGAAGGTCTTCTTTATCTTCGTTTTATCCAATACCGAATAATGTGGTCGCGGAGCCTTAGCAGGGAACTCGTCCGTATGCAGCGGGCTTACCTTGCAAGTAGTAATTCCTGCCATGCGATGAATTGCCAAGGTAAAATCGTACCAGGAACAAACGCCTTCATCACTGAAGTGATAAACACCGGGAACAATCCCCTTATCAATCGCCGCAAAGATGGCACGCGCCAGGTCATTAGCATAGGTCGGCGTACCAATCTGGTCGAAGACAACGCCCAGCGTTTCACGCTCACGCCCCAGACGCAGCATCGTCTTTACAAAATTGTTTCCATAAATGGAGTATAGCCACGCCGTACGTATAATCATAGCACGACTGCACTTCTCCATCACCGCCTGTTCACCGGCCAACTTAGTAGTTCCATAAACCGAATTGGGACAAGGAGTCATATCTTCAGTATAAGGAATATGCCCCGTTCCATCGAATACATAGTCGGTAGACACCTGTATCAATGCAGCCCCGCAAGCCTCGGCCGCAGCAGCCAGATAGCCCGGAGCAATATGATTCAGCTTGTCGCAGAGTTCGGGATTATCTTCCGCCTTATCCACAGCCGTATATGCAGCACAGTTCACGATGATATCAATCTGATTATCCCGTACAAACTGGTTCACAGCCTGTTCGTCGCAAATATCCAATTCCTGTACGTCAGTGAAAAAATAAGAGTGCCGGGGATTCTCTTTCGACAGCACTTGCATCTCATTGCCAAGTTGACCATTGGCACCGGTTATTAAAATATTCATTTAAAAAGTTACACTTATAATATTGATGTTACGATGAACAATTCTTCCTTAATCCAGCTCCAGTTCGCCACGCTTCTCCTTGTCATAGTAATTGGCAAGCAACGAAATGAAACTGCTGATGACCTCTATCGCCTTTGCCGTGCCCTGACTGATTTCTTTCTTCTGCAGGCGCAACAGCAGCACCCCATAGAGTGCCTCAAAACACGTGTCGAGTTCGGACTCTTCCCGCTGGCCGTTTTTCTGGCGCAACTCCACGATAAAAGGCAACGCCTTGAAGTAAGCCGCATTATAAAACGGATATTTCGTGGAAGCCAGCAACTCTCCATGCAGCTCCGTCAGGTTCTGAATAACATTCCGGTTGATTTGCAGATGTCCCTTCTCCGTGACACCCTCGGCACGCATCATGTCGGCAAGGTTTCCATACCACTCTTCCAGTGCCGGACGCTCCTCTGCGGGATAACGCGCAATGATATTCCGCCCTATCCGGTCTATATCACAGCCATTGGCACGCAGCAAGTCTTCCACCTGCCACATATATATAAGGTATTCGGCTATATTCTTCTCCTTCAATTCTTGTGCTATCTTCATACCGCGAACTATCAACTATCATTTATCAACTATCACCTAATACAGTGATTCGCCCATCAGCGTGAACACCAATCCAAGTGCGGACACCACCATGACAATGCTTCCGATAATACGGTTCAATATCCAGATACCACGCAAGTTGAACTGCGTACGGACCTTATTAACAAAGAAAGTAATGCCAAACCACCAAGCCAAAGCGCCCAGCGCAATGGCCAAATATCCGGTAACGGCCTCGAATACCAACACCCCTTCACTGACAAAAGCAAAGCGGGCAAAAAGACCTACGAATAAGAAAATAACAAGCGGATTGGAAAGTGTGACGGCGAACGCCGTGATGAAGTTATGGAAATAAGACCCTTTATTCGTGGACACGGGCCGAATGGACTGTACGGGATTGCTGCGGAAAGTATAAATACCGAATGCCAGCAACAAGATGCTTCCGAAAAGCTGTAGATAGAATATGTTCTTGTTGACATAATCAAATACGAAACTCATCCCATATCCTGTCAACAAAGCGTATGCAATATCGCTCAGCGAAGCTCCTATCCCAGTTACGAAACCATACCAGCGCCCTTTATTCAAGGTACGTTGAATGCATAATACACCTACGGGACCCAACGGCGCGGACACAATGACGCCGATAATGAACCCTTTCCACAATATGTCAAATATGGTCTCTATCTGAATCATGGCTGCAAATATCGTACTTTTTTATGAGACGAACGAATTGTGTTAACGTTTTTTCGACCGAAAAGGATTTTAAAAAGCAAAGATTATCCTTTTTACATATTATTCCGTATATTTACCTCCGAACTTAACAGTATTGCAAAAATGAGATTATTTAAAGCCCCCATCACTCTCGTTTCTGCTGCTGCTTTCTTATTGGCAGCTTGCGGAACACCCAAAGAACTCAGTATGATACCATACCCGCAGTTCGAGAAAACAACCTCTAAAACAGTCAAACTTCCGTCTACGATTACCTTCTCGGCCAATCTGCCGCAATCGGACATGGACGATCTGCTGGCCTATCTGCCCGGCTATTCCATCCCCATGAAGCTGAGCAATGAAACGCCTTTCGTGAGCATAGAAGTCTCCGAACGATCGGACAGTCCCGCCTCCCCTGAAGGCTACAAACTGGAAATCAGCAAGAGAGGAGTAAACATCCAGGCCAAGTCGGCCACCGGTGCCTTCTACGGCCTGCAAACATTGGCACAACTCGCCCGTAACGGCAAGGAACTGCCTGTAACCGTCATCGAGGACGAGCCCCGTTTCCCCTATCGGGGCCTCCACCTGGACGTATCCCGGCATTTCTTCGACAAAGAGCACATCAAGAAACAGCTCGACCTGATAGCTACTTACAAAATCAACCGCCTGCACTGGCACCTGACCGACGGAGCCGGATGGCGGCTGGAAATCCCCGGCTATCCCCGCCTGACGGAATTCGCCGCCTGGCGCAAGGCTGCCAATCTGCAAGACTGGGGAAAATACGACCACCACTTCTGCGAGAAAGGTGAAGAAGGAGCCTATGGAGGCTACTACACAGAAGCCGACGTACGCGAAGTAGTGGAATACGCCCGCCTGCGGCATATCACGGTCATCCCCGAAATAGAGATGCCGGGACATTCCGGTGAAGTGCTGGCCGCCTATCCGCAACTGTCCTGCACGGGAGAGCCTTACACATCGGGCGAGGTATGCATCGGCAACGAAGAGACCTTCAAGTTCTTCGAAGACGTGCTGGACGAAGTGATACGCCTCTTCCCCTCCCACTACATTCACATCGGCGGAGACGAAGCCAGCAGACGCCACTGGAAAGCATGTCCCAAGTGCCAGAAGCGTATGAAAGACGAAGGTCTGAAAGATGAAAGCGAACTGCAAAGCTACATGATAACCCGCATCGAAAAGTACCTCAACTCCAAAGGACGCGACATCATCGGCTGGGACGAGATACTGGACGGCGGCCTTGCCCCCAACGCCACCGTCATGTCATGGCGTGGAACGGAAGGCGGCATTTCTGCTGCACACATGGGCCACTATGCCATCATGACCCCGGAAAGCTATTGTTATCTGGACCACTATCAAGACGACCCTGAAACCCAGCCTCTTGCCTTCGGTGCCTGTGTCTCCCTCGGACAAACGTATTCCTACGACCCCGCCCCCGATTCATTGGGCACTGACATCACCAAATATATATTAGGTGTACAAGGCAACGTCTGGGCAGAATACATCCCCACCGCCCAACATGCGGAATACATGATATATCCGCGCATCATCGCCTTGGCAGAAGTGGGCTGGACTCCCCAAAGAAACCGTCAGCCGGAAAACTTCAAACGACGCATCAACAACGAAATCCGCCATATCAAGACGAAAGGCTATCACCCGTTCACCCTGTCGGAACAAGTCCAAAGCAGCCAGACGGTGGATTATGCAAAGAAAAGAATCATGCTGTCACTCACTTCTGAGAAATATCCCATCGACATTCGTTATACAATGGACGGTTCGGAACCTACTGCCTCGTCCAAGCTTTACAAAAAGCCGTTCATCGTCAAAGACTCCCTCTTGCTGACTGCCCGCCTTTTTGACGGCGCCACCCCGCTCGGCAAGAGCCTCCACCTGCGTACCGACTATCACAAGGGTATAGGAAAGCAGATAACCTATGCCAAGGACGGAGGATATTACCAGCACAAAGAAGTCTATAAAGGCGGTGGAGACACTGGTCTGCTCGACGGACTTCGTGGCGGAAAAAGTTACATGGACGGACGTTGGCAGGGCTTCTGTCCCAACGACTTGGATGCAACGATAGATCTGGGCAAGGTCACCTCCATCCACCGCGTTGTGGCAAACTTCATGCAAATCCGTACTCCACAAGTATTCCTACCTGCCAAGGTAGAGGTATGGGCATCGACAGACGGCAAAGATTTCACCTTATTGGGCAGTGATCTCTGCAGTGAAGAAGAAGCCGGGAAAGACGTCATTTTCCGCGATTTCGGCTGGATTGGAACACCGGTCCAAGCACGCTACGTGCGTTTCCATGCCATACAAGGGAAGAAACAATTCCTGTTCGTAGATGAAGTTGTGATACAGTAAACGCTTATTCGTTTCACTACAGTGTAAAATTCGTCCCCCTATACGGTTTCTTTCGTACCACTGCAGTGGTACGAAAGAAACCGTATAGGGGGACGAATAGCTATTAGCATCTTATCAGCAAGTATCTGCCCCTTTCAATTCCTAAAACAATAGTAGAAGGGAGTTATCATATAATCGCCAACTAAGCAAGATAGAAGTGTTAATATATCAAGTTTACGACAAATAAATACAAGTTTTCTTTTGTATATATGTAACTATTTCATAACTTTGTACAAAATTTAATTGTAGGTTTTCTATTATAATTTAAAAGCACAACATTATGAAAAAAGGAGTAATGGGTTTATTGGTAATGACATGTGTATTAGCCGGCTGTAAGGAGGATGTTTATGATCCAAATTATAACCCGAATTTAGATGCACGTGTTCCTGAAAATTTCGATTGGTCCACTACTAAAGCATTAACCGTTAATGTAGAAGTAAACGATGAGTACGACGGAAAATATTATTATGCAGTACGCGTATATGATAAAGCTCCCGGAGAAGGTGTTCTGCCGGTAGCAGCTTCCGGCAAAGTAACCGGAGACATGCCTTTTTCACAAGAAATTGTGATTCCGGCCACGGTTTCCAAATTGTATATAGCACAGGTGTTTAAAAATGCAAATGCTTCCGAAGTAATAACGATGAAAGAGGTTGCTGTAGAAGGAACTATGATAAACTATTCGTTTAGCAGTAGTTCAAAAACACGCAGTACAGTTAATACCCGTGGCAATGATGATGCAGTTATAGTAACGGATGCATCTCAAATACAAGGAGGCAAAAAGAATGACGTGAAGGAGTATAAGATTAAAAGAGGAACTACAATTACGTTGCCTTCTATTACCGGAGACTTGCAGTATGTAGAAATAGAAGTAGAAGGCACATTAGTAATTAATGGAAAAGCCTTATTACATGGGTGGGAGATTGATGTGGAAGATACCGGCAAACTAACTGTTAATGGAGATTTGGTTCTTGTTGGAAATCAAAATAATGAAGATAAGAGTTCTTCATTGGAAAATAATGGCTATGTGCATGTGACAGGGAATTTACATGTGGAAGCCGGTGCCAAATTGGATAATGATGACAATGATGATGGCAAATTACCTGGTGGTTGTATCATTGTAGATGGAGAAGTTCATTTCCAGTCAAATAAAATAGAACTGGACGAAAGAAGCTATATGTCCTGTGGCAGTCTGAGACTAAATGCTTCGGATATGAAGATAACTATGGAGACAGGAGCTTGGTTAAGGGTTACCGGATCTCTAACCTCTGCCCAGAATTGTGAAATAGGTTTTGGCGATGATGGTGAATTTGAGACACCGGAGCAAGATGAATATATAAAGGGTACAACATATGTAGGATTGTTGCAAGTTGGCAGTTGGAGCAATAATGGTAAGGATAATTTAACCGTAAGAAAAGAAATTTTGGTCGAATCTCCCCAAAGAGGTTCACATAATATTGGATCTTGGACAGAAGATGCCACAGGCATGATTGTTATTGCTGGAACCGAATGTAGCGGCGGCTTCGGAACTGATGAAAAGAATGAGTTAGGTACTTATACCTACATCATTGAAGATATGTATCCCGAGCAAGGCGACTATGATATGAATGACATCGTGGTTTCTATGACCGCTTCTCAACAAGAGAGTAAATTAACTATTGAAGGTCAGTTGAAAGCTGTTGGCGCTTCATACAAAATAGTTCCTTATGTTGAGGTAGACAATAAAACACAACCTTTATTCAGTGATGAACAAGGTAATGCGCTTGAAGCACATTTGGTCCTTGCAAAAGATGAAAACAGTTCGGCCCTTATTAATACAATAAACGATCAACCCTCTCACCCTGCACAATCCTTCAAATTAGAATTTGATGGCGTTAAAAAAGGACTGAACATGGACGACATTGATTTCTATATTGAAGTTAATGGCACTCGAATTCATTGGAATACTCAGGACAAAGAGAAAAGAGCCACTTGGGGAATGCGCATTCCCGGCAATAAATTCAAATGGCCTCAAGAAACGGTAAGCATCACTAAAGCGTACTCAAATTTCACTCGATGGTTTGAGGACCCGACTTATGACTGGTATAACCATTCAAACCCAAGCCAGGTTTACACTCCCCAATAACCGAAATTCATAAGTGCATAATATAGCTCAGGACACATATCCTGAACGCAGTGAAGAATCTCTTTTCCATTATGATGGAGAAAAGAGATTCTTCTCTTTTTTTTATTTACTCATTTTTTTCTCCTCCCCACCGATTTTGTATATCTTTGCCGCGAAAGCGAAGATAAGTATTATCTTTGCACCCGAAGAAGTCGTAAATCGTAAAATCGTAAATATAAGTATGATTCTTTTTTTCAGAACCCCATCCAAGAGCGTGATTGCCGTAGAATGTGACCACGCACTCGCCCAGGCAGACAGCGACAAACTCTGCTGGCTTTTTGGAGAAGCCACCCCCGAAAGTGAAGACAACCTGAAAGGACATTTCGTCGGCCCGCGTCGCGAAATGATTACCCCCTGGAGTACAAATGCCGTGGAAATCACCCAGAACATGGGCTTGAACGGTATCACCCGCATCGAAGAATACTTCCCCGTAAAGGATGAGAATGCCGACCGCGACCCGATGCTGCAACGCATGTACAAAGGTCTGGACCAAAACGTATTTACTACGAATCGCCAGCCGGAACCGATTGTACACATCGCAGACCTGGAAGCATACAACGAAAAAGAAGGTCTCGCCCTCTCCAAAGAGGAAATGGACTATCTCAAAAAGGTAGAGAAAGATCTCGGACGTCCGCTTACCGACTCCGAAGTATTCGGTTTCGCACAAATCAACTCCGAACACTGCCGCCACAAAATCTTTGGCGGAACATTCATCATCGACGGAGTGGAGCAGGAATCGTCCCTCTTCCAGATGATTAAAAAAACTACGCAAGAGAATCCCAACAAGATAATCTCCGCCTATAAGGATAATGTAGCTTTTGCCGAAGGACCGGTTATCGAGCAGTTTGCTCCGGCAGACCACTCAAAACCCGATTTCTTCCAGGTAAAAGACATCAAGAGCGTTATTTCGCTGAAAGCCGAAACGCACAACTTCCCTACTACCGTAGAACCGTTCAACGGAGCTTCGACCGGTACGGGCGGTGAAATCCGCGACCGTATGGGTGGTGGCAAGGGCTCCTGGCCCATCGCCGGAACAGCCGTCTACATGACCTCTTATCCCCGCACAGACGAAGGACGCCCCTGGGAAGAAATCCTGCCGGTACGCCAATGGCTATATCAAACCCCGGAACAGATTCTGATCAAAGCATCCAACGGCGCCAGCGATTTCGGTAACAAGTTCGGCCAACCGCTGATTTGCGGTTCCGTACTGACCTTCGAACATAAGGAGAACGATGAAGTTTACGGCTACGACAAAGTGATTATGCTTGCCGGTGGTATAGGCTACGGTACCCAGCGCGACTGTCTGAAGGGTGCACCCGAAGCCGGCAACAAGGTAGTAGTCATCGGTGGTGACAACTACCGCATCGGCTTGGGCGGTGGTTCCGTGTCTTCAGTAGATACCGGACGTTACAGCAGCGGCATCGAACTGAACGCCGTGCAACGTGCCAATGCCGAAATGCAGAAACGTGCCTACAACGTAGTGCGCGCACTTTGCGAGGAGGACACCAACCCCGTTGTCTCCATCCACGACCACGGTTCGGCCGGACACGTAAACTGTCTGTCCGAGCTGGTAGAAGAGTGTGGTGGCGTAATCGACATGAGCAAACTGCCTATCGGTGACAAAACGCTGTCCGCCAAAGAAATCATTGCCAACGAGAGCCAGGAACGCATGGGTCTGCTCATCGAAGAAGAAGCCATCGAACACGTACGCAAAGTGGCCGAACGCGAACGCGCCCCGATGTACGTAGTCGGTGAAACGACCGGCGACCACCGCTTTGCCTTCCAGCAAGCCGACGGTGTACGTCCGTTCGACCTTGCCGTAGAACAGATGTTCGGTTCTTCTCCCAAGACTTATATGGTGGACAAGACTGTAGAACGTCACTATGAAATGCCGAAATACGAGCTTTCCAAGCTGCACGAATATCTCACAAACGTACTCCAACTGGAGGCTGTGGCATGTAAAGACTGGTTGACCAACAAGGTGGACCGCTCCGTAACGGGTAAAATAGCCCGTCAGCAATGCCAGGGCGAATTGCAGTTGCCGTTGAGCGACTGCGGTGTAGTTGCTTTGGACTATCGCGGTGAGAAAGGTATCGCCACTTCTCTGGGACATGCCCCTCAAGCAGCGCTTGCCGACCCGGCAGCCGGTTCCGTACTTTCCGTCAGCGAAGCATTGACCAACTTGGTTTGGGCACCGCTTGCCGAAGGATTGGACAGCGTATCACTCTCCGCCAACTGGATGTGGCCCTGCCGCTCGCAAGAAGGCGAAGACGCACGTCTGTACACGGCAGTGAAAGCATTGAGCGACTTCTGCTGCGCTCTGCAAATCAATGTGCCGACGGGTAAAGACTCTCTCTCCATGACTCAGAAATACCCCGACGGCAGCAAGGTCATTGCTCCCGGAACGGTTATCGTTTCTGCAGGCGGTGAAGTTTCCGACGTGAAGAAAGTCGTTTCTCCCGTATTGGTCAATAACGAAAAAACCACTCTTTATCATATCGACTTCAGCTTCGACAGCCTGAAGTTGGGCGGCTCGGCCTTTGCCCAATCGCTGGGTAAGGTTGGCGACGAAGTACCCTGCGTACAAGATGCCGAATACTTCCGCGACGCTTTCCTTGCCGTACAGGAATTGGTAAACAAAGGATTGATTCTTGCCGGACATGACATTTCTGCCGGCGGTCTTATCACGACCCTGCTTGAAATGTGTTTTGCCAATGTAGAAGGCGGTCTGGAAATCAATCTGGACAAGATGAAGGAACAAGACCTCATCAAGATCCTGTTTGCCGAGAACCCGGGTATCGTTATCCAAGTGAACGACAAGCACAAAGAAGAGGTCAAGAAGATATTGGAAGATGCAGGTGTAGGTTACATCAAACTGGGTAAGCCGACCGATGAACGCCATATCCTCGTATCAAAGGGTGACGCCACTTACCAGTTCGGCATCGACTATATGCGCGATGTATGGTACTCCACTTCTTACTTGCTCGACCGCAAGCAATCCATGAACGGTTGCGCCAAGAAGCGTTTCGAGAACTACAAGATGCAACCGCTGGATCTGGTATTCATGCCGGACTTCAAAGGCAAGTTCTCACAGTATGGCATCGACCCGAACCGTCGGACGCCAACCGGCATCCGTGCCGCCATTATCCGTGAGAAAGGAACCAACGGAGAACGCGAAATGGCCTATTCACTCTACTTGGCAGGTTTCGATGTGAAAGACGTGACGATGACCGACCTTATCAGCGGACGCGAAACGCTGGAAGATGTGAACATGGTTGTTTATTGCGGCGGCTTCTCCAACTCCGACGTTCTTGGTTCGGCCAAAGGATGGGCAGGCGCCTTCCTCTTTAACCCGAAAGCCAAGGAAGCCCTTGATAAGTTCTATGCCCGCGAAGACACCCTTTCACTCGGTGTATGCAATGGCTGCCAGCTGATGATGGAACTGAACCTCATCAACCCAGAACACAAGAAACAAGGAAAGATGTTGCATAACGATTCTCATAAATTTGAATCCACCTTTATCGGTCTTACCATCCCGACCAACCGCAGCGTAATGTTCGGCTCTCTGAGCGGAAGCAAACTCGGTATCTGGGTGGCCCACGGAGAAGGTAAGTTCGCTTTACCGTATGAAGAAGACAAATACAATGTGGTAGCCAAGTTTACCTATGACGAATATCCTGCCAATCCGAACGGTTCGGATTACTCGGTTGCAGCATTGGCCAGCGCCGACGGACGCCATCTGGCAATCATGCCCCACTTGGAACGTGCCATCTTCCCCTGGCAGAATGGTTACTATCCTGCCGATCGCCTGCATAGCGACCAGGTGACTCCTTGGATAGAAGCATTTGTCAATGCACGTAAATGGGTAGAAGACAAGAAGAAATAATTAATTTTCTCTTCCTTAATAAATATGCAACAAGCGCGGATTATTCACAATTCCGCGCTTGTTTGTTTTCCACTCTTCATGTCCTTTTTTTGCTTTTCTCAAACAAAAGCATTACTTTTGTGTTAATTTTATCACTTCTCTTATTGATATCAACTTTCAAAAAAACCTACGACAATTATGAGAAAGCGTTTCTTCTTCATCATATTACTACTATTACCCATTATATGTACCGCCCAGACGTACAAATATATAGGCGTTGAAGACGGTCTGAGTAACAGACGAGTGTATGCCATTCAGAAAGACCAGAAAGGCTATATGTGGTTCCTCACCCACGACGGCATTGACCGATACAATGGCAAAGACTTCAAGCAATATAAATTGGTGGATGAAGAAGAAGAGGTAAACTCCATGATGAACCTGAATTGGCTGTATATGGATTCTAAGGGGACATTATGGGAGATCGGTAAAAAAGGACGTGTATTTCGTTACGACACCAAACACGACAAGTTCCAAATGGTGTACAAACTGCCGGAGAGTGAAGTTAAAGGACGTCCTACTCCCATCAGCTATGGTTTTGTAGATACCAACAGCGTTATATGGCTGTGCAACGAAGATGCTTTGTATTTATACGACAGCAATACCGACAGCGTTACATTCATCGAAAATGAAATCGGAGAGAGAATTACAGATATCCAGCAAACTGACTCCACACATTTCTTTATCGGAACAGATATCGGCATTCATTATGCCGAGCTCCAAAATAAAACACTCATATTGAGTCCTTGTGCACAACTGGATAGTTTAAAGCTACAAATCAATGTACTTTTCTATCATAAGTCCTCACACAAAGTTTTTATCGGAACCTTCCAGCGGGGAATGCTTGTCTATGACATGAATACACACAAGATAATGCCTTTGCATTCCGGACTGACAGACATCAGTATCAGCCGCATCCGCGCCTTCAAGGACGATGAAATACTGATTGCTACGGATGGTGCCGGTGTCTACAAAATGAATACAAACACCTACGAATCGGCTCCATACATTATTGCCGACTACAACCGGTACAATGCAATGAACGGCAACACTATCAACGACATCTACATTGACGACGAGCAACGCATCTGGATGGCCAATTATCCTATCGGTATAACCGTGCGAGACGACCGGTATCCCGATTACGAATGGATAAAGCATTCCATCGGCAACAAACAGTCGCTTATCAACGATCAGGTAAACGCCATCATCGAAGATGCGGAAGGAGATTTATGGTATGCCACCAACAATGGTATCAGCCTGTATAAGAGTAAAACCAAGCAATGGCACTCCTTTCTCAGCGTTTTCGATCCTGAACATCATAATAAGAACCATACTTTCATATCGCTGTGCGAAGTAGCTCCCGGCATTATTTGGGCAGGAGGATATAGCTCCGGCATTTACCAGATAAACAAGAAGCAATTGTCCGTTGACTTCTTTTCCCCTTCCCTATTTAGTAATTTGAATATGCGTCCCGACAAATATATCCGTTCCATTGTAAAGGACTCTGCGGGCAGTATTTGGTCCGGAGGATACTACAACCTGAAACAAATAGACTATCAGAAGAAAAACATACGGTATTTCCCAGGATTGAGCAGCATTACTTCCATTATAGAGAAAGACTCCAAACACATGTGGATAGGTACTGCTACAGGGTTATACCTGTTGGAAAAGGAAAGCGGCAAGTATAAATACATCCAGATGCCGGTAGAATCATATTACATCTATTCATTATGCCAGACTCCCGACGGATTGCTGTATATCGGCACCAATAACGCCGGCTTATTGATATATGACGTTGCCCAAAACACCTTCAAGCACTACTACACTGATAACTGTGCCCTAATTTCCAACAACATTTATACAATTTTGTATGATGGAAAAAGTGACATTTTCCTGAGTACAGAACATGGTCTGTCTTCTTTCAATCCCACCGAAAAGACCTTCCACAACTGGACCAAAGAACAAGGGTTGAAAACCGACCATTTCAATGCGCTCTCCGGCACACTGCGGAAAAACGGCAACTTCGTTTTCGGAAGTATAGATGGAGCTGTAGAATTCCGCAAAGATATGAAATTACCCCGTGCTTATAAGTTTAAGATGATATTCAGCGATTTACGGGTCTTCTACCAAACAGTATATCCTAAAGACGAAGGTTCGCCCCTCATTATGGATATTGACGAAACCAAGACATTACGACTGAAATACAACCAGAATATTTTCTCGTTGCAAGTATCGAATATAAATTACGATTACCCGTCACTTATACTATACTCCTGGAAGCTGGAAGGCTTCTACGATGGATGGAGCCGGGCGGGGCAAGAGAATATTATCCGCTTTACCAATCTCAGCCCGGGCGAATATACATTGCGTGTACGTGCCATTTCCAATGAAGACCGGCGTATCATCCTGGAAGAACGCAGCATAAAAGTCATCATAGAACAGCCCATCTGGCTCAGCATCTGGGCACTGATACTGTATGCTATCCTTCTCATATCCATCGTAACCATCGTCTTGCGTATAATCATAATGCGGAAACAGAGGAAAGCCTCCGACGAAAAGATTCGTTTCTTCATCAATACGGCGCACGACATACGTACTCCGCTGACGCTTATCAAAGCACCTTTGGAAGAGCTTTTCGAACGTGAAAACATCAGCACCAACGGCCGGAGCAATATCAATACAGCCTTGCGGAATGTGAATGCCTTGCTACGTCTTACCACCAACCTGATAAACTTTGAACGTGCAGACACTTACTCAGGAAGCCTGTATGTATCCGAATATGAGTTGAGCACCTACATGGAAGAAACCATTTCCGCATTCCGTTCGTATGCAGACATCAAGCATATCAACCTGACCTACGAGAGCAACTTCCGCTATCTGAATATATGGTTGGATAAGGACAAAATGGACTCCATCCTGAAAAATATCATATCCAATGCACTGAAGTATACTCCCGAAGGCGGAAGCGTGCATATCTTTGCCAACGAAACGGATGACACGTGGAGCATCGAAGTGAAAGATACCGGCATCGGAATCCCTGCATCCGAGCAGAAGAAATTGTTCAAGATGCACTTCCGGGGCAGCAACGCCATCAATTCCAAAGTTACAGGCAGCGGCATCGGATTGCTTCTGGTGTGGAAACTCGTCCACCTGCACAAAGGAAAACTGAGTTTCAGTAGTACGGAAGGAAAGGGCTCTTCCATCAAAATAGTCTTCCCTAAGGGTAACAGACATTACCGCAAGGCCATTCAGCGTCCCAAACCGAACAACGAAAGAGTAGTTTACTCGGCAGCAGGTGTACCTATCAATACAACACCGGCTCTTCCCGGCATCTACGAAAAGACGCAGGAACTGGCGCAAAACAACGATAATCATCAGAAGATCCTGATTGTAGAAGACAATGATGAGCTGAGGGAATATCTGCGTGGAACATTGCTGGAGCAATATAACATACAAGTATGCCCCAACGGAAAGGAAGCACTTACCATTGTAAAGGAATACCGCCCCAACCTTATTATCTCGGACATCATGATGCCCGAAATGAGAGGTGACGAACTATGCCATATCCTGAAGAATGATATCGAAACCTCCCACATTCCCATCATCCTGCTCACAGCGCTGAACACCGACAAGAACATTATCGAAGGGTTGCAGAGCGGAGCGGACGAATATATCGTGAAACCTTTCAACATCGGTATATTACGTGCAACGATAGCCAATCTCCTGACCAACCGTGCTTTGCTTCGCCGCAAATATGCCGATTTGGATTTGAGCAACGACCAGAATGCCTCGGACTGCATCAACTGCTCCACCGATATAGACTGGAAGTTCATCGCCACCGTCAAGAAGCACGTGGAGGACAATATGGATAACCCGAGCTTCAATGTAGACGTACTTTGCAACTTACTGAATATGAGCCGGACCAGCTTCTACAATAAGATAAAAGCCCTGACCGACCAGGCTCCGGCAGATTATATCCGCTTGATCCGCCTGCAACATGCTGCCAAACTATTAAAGGAGCAGAAGCACACGGTCACTGAGGTCTCTGAAATGACCGGATTCAGTGATGCCAAGTATTTCCGTGAAGTATTCAAGAAGCATTTCAATATGAGCCCCAGCCAATATGCTAAGAAGGGGGAAAACAAGAGTGATGGAGTGACAGAGTGATAAGGTGATAACTCATCACTTTATCACCTTATCACTATATCACTTTATCACCTTACAACATTATAACATTATTATATGAATATATATCTTGAAGCATTCTCTATCTTCTTTAAGATCGGAGCTTTCACCATCGGCGGTGGTTATGCCATGGTACCGCTGATAGAGAATGAAATCGTTACCAAGCGCAACTGGATAGCTAAAGAAGACTTTATAGACTTGCTTGCCATATCTCAATCTGCTCCGGGCATCCTTGCCGTCAATATATCCATCTTCATAGGATACAGGTTGCGCGGAATACGCGGAAGCATTACTGCCGCATTAGGCACCATACTTCCTTCATTCCTCATCATCCTTGCCATCGCACTGTTCTTTCACAACTTCAAGGACAATGCTATCGTAGAACGTATATTCAAAGGCATCCGCCCGGCAGTGGTTGCCCTGATTGCCGCTCCTACATTCAGTATGGCTAAATCGGCTAAGATAAACCTGCATAATATATGGATACCGGTTGTTTCAGCCCTGCTCATCTGGCTGCTGGGATTCTCTCCTATCTGGATTATTATCGCAGCGGGCGTAGGAGGCTATATATATGGAAGGATCAAGAGACCGGGACAAACTAATCATTAATCACTAACCGTTAATCACTAAGCATGCTTTATTTACAGTTATTCTATACATTCTTCAAGATCGGCCTTTTCGGCTTTGGCGGCGGATATGCCATGCTGTCCATGATACAAGGTGAAGTGGTCACCCGCTACGGCTGGCTCACTCCACAAGAATTCACTGATATCGTAGCCATCAGCCAGATGACTCCCGGACCAATAGGAATCAATTCGGCAACCTATGTGGGCTTCACTGCCACAGGCAGCGTCTGGGGATCTGTAGTGGCCACCTTTGCCGTAGTACTCCCCTCCTTCATCCTGATGCTGACCATCAGCAAGTTCTTTTTAAAATATCAGAAACACCCTTCTGTGGAAGCCGTATTCAGCGGACTCCGCCCGGCGGTGGTAGGACTGCTGGCTTCCGCAGCGCTGGTGTTGATGAATTCGGAGAACTTCAGTTCTCCGAAAGAAGATATGTATTCCTTCGTCATCAGCTGTATCATCTTTCTTGTAGCATTTGTGGGTACAAAGAAGTACAAACTGAATCCGATAGGAATGATTATAGCATGTGGTATTGCCGGACTGATACTTTATTAATTATCAAAGTTTCACTTTTTTCCCTACTGATTTGGATTCGTTGTGCAGGCGGTCGAGCGCTGTCACCACATAACGGTATTTCGTTTTTCCGTTCTCATAAGGCAGCTTGTAGAAATTATCGCGCGTAATGGCTACAATGTGCGAAGGATCATCAATATTCACTTTTTCCTTTGCACCAAAGCGATAAACCACATATTGCACGGCGCGATCCATCTCTTCTTCATACTTCGGAGCTGTCCAAAAGAGGATATATCCGTCTGCTGTCCACACCGGTTTCACTTTGCGCACCTTGTCCGGTGCCTCGTTGTCCATAAAGTCGAACACAGGGGGCAGAGCAGGGTATTTATGATATTCGGCAATCAAGGCATCGCGATATTTACCCGCATTCTCTACAACCGCACTTGCCGGCCACTGGCAACTACCGCCAATAGTCTGATAAGCCCGTTGCAAGGCCATCTTACGCGGAAGCTGGTTGAAAGAAGGATTCTGCGGATCTGCATTCTGTACCGTATTCATTACGGACTGGCCGATAAACAAAGGACGGTTCTCCGTATTCTTTGCCCACCACTTCACCAACGTTTCATAATCGGCCACCGGATGCCCTATCTGCCAATAAATCTGCGGAATATTATAATCAATCCAACCTTCGCGCGCCCACAGCAGAACGTCGGCGTAGAGGTCATCATAGTTCTGCAACCCTTTGGTCTTGCTGCCAAGCGGATCGCTACTTTCGTTACGATAAATGCCGAACGGAGAAACACCGAACTTTACCCAAGGCTTTATCTCGCGTACCGTCTCGTGTATCTTCTTGATCAGAACGTTGACATTGCTCCGTCGCCAATCTGCCTTATTGCTGAAACCTCCGCCATAACGGGCAAAACTGGCATCGTCAGGGAAATCGACTCCCTTTATGGGATAAGGATAAAAATAGTCATCCATGTGGATTGCATCCACGTCATAACGGGAGACGATATCACTTATCACCATGCAGATGTGCCGGCGGCTTTCGGGCAATGCCGGGTCGAAGAACAACTGGTCACCATAAGTAACGAACCATTCCGGATGAATATTGTATACATGATTAGGTGCCAGTTCACTCTTCAGAGTTGTCTTGGTGCGATACGGATTGATCCACGCATGGAACTCCATACCACGCTTGTGGCACTCCTCAATCATAAACTCCATAGGGTCCCAGTACGGATCGGGAGCCTTGCCCTGAACTCCGGTAAGGAAGCGGCTCCACGGCTCCAGGCGGGAAGCGTACAGTGCATCGGCCTCAGGACGTACCTGGAAGATGATGGCATTGATTCCTGCCCCTTGCAAAGAATTCAACTGGCCTATCAGATTTTCTTTCAACTTCTCAGTCGGCACTCCGCGGAATTGTCCGTTAACCGACTGTATCCACGCTGCACGGAATTCACGTTTGGGATGTACAGCACCCGCCTGTACCTGCGCAAACATTCCTCCTGCCAACAGCAGCAAGAGGAACGTACATAAAAGGGATTTTACTCTCATTTTTCTAGTTATAGCTTTTATTCTAAGTTATTTATAATCAACTTTTATCTTTCATCGGCCACTCCACAACAAAACGGCAACCTTCCTTCCAAGTATCGTCCAGATAAATCCGGCCTCCTACCATTTCCATTATCTCACGGGCTATAGCAAGTCCCAGACCGGAGCCTTTGGTAAATGTATCTACTTTATAGAAACGCTCGAAGATACGTTCTGTCTCGTCGGGTTTAATACCGATGCCGGTATCTTCTATCAAGAAACGCAATATGCGCCGGGGCTTGTCCTCTGCATAGGAAATATGAATATATCCTTTTTCGGTAAATTTCACCGCATTATCCAGCAAAGCCACTAACACAATCTTCAGCCACGAGTGGACAGCGTAGAAAGTAGAGACTCCCGGAGACGGCAGGCATTTCAGTTCGACTCCCGGCTTCAATTCCGGACGAAGGGCTTCGATGCACTCATCACAGCATGCATCTACTTTCACTTCCTCACGCGGCATGTCCGCCGTCTGCGAGTCCATGTCCGCAATGTTAAGGATGTTTTCCATCAGTCCCAGCAGATAGGCATTGTTACTTTCTACCTGAGAAGCATATTCACGCTTTTCCGTTTCATCCAGCTTCTCTGTTGCCAGCAAACCGGAAAATCCGACAATAGAATTCAACGGAGTGCGGATTTCGTGAGTAATATGCTGGATGAAAGAGTTCTTGACCTCACTCATTTTCTGCACAGCCTTACGTGCTGTCTCCAACTTGCGGTTTATGGAGAGGGTATGGACATACAGATATGTAATGACCAGCAAAAGCAACAGAAATATTCCGCCGGCAATCAAGGCAATTATCAATCTTTCACTGCTCAATTTCGCGCTCAGTTCAAGCTTCTCCATCTTCAGTCTGTCCACTTCGAACTGGGCGGTGTATTTACTCAGTTTATCATCCATCTCAGCCGTACGGATGGAATCGTCCACCGTAATGTATGTTCTATAGTTTCCACAAGCTGCATGATAATCACCTAACTCTTCTTGCAACTGGGCTTTCTCATAATAATTATAAGGATAACACATGCCCAATGCATTCTGATAATTCATCAAAGAATCCATATAGGCTATATTGCCCCGCACATCACCCAGGATGCGGCAACACATTATCTTATAGGCAAACCAAGCTTCAGGCGTCGAACTGCCCGGATTCTGCCGATAAAAATTGTCTGTACTTACGATATAAGATTCGGCAGCCTTTTTCCCCTTATTTGCCAGCAGGCTGATTACGCGGAATTCGCAAAAGCGCAGATGCAGGGAAGGTTCCACCGGCACTTTCTTCTTTATCATCCTACCTTCCAGCAGTTCCAATTTATTCAAATATTCCTCAACCTCGGTATATTCACTGCGCGAGAGATAAGTTTGGACTATATTGAGCTGCACAACATAGGCATCACGGTAGTAATTACCCTCTTCAAACAGCTTCAAGGCATTATTATAATATTCAATGCACAGCTTTACATTATTGCCGAACACACGGTGATTATATCCGATACACATTTCGCCGCATGCCAGGCCATACTTGCTTTTCGCCTTTTCGGCATCCTCGTGCAACTTGGCTGTTTCGGCCATAGACTCTTCCTGCATACCCTTTTCAGTCATACGCTGAATGTATTGCCGCCACCTCATATAGCGCGTATCAGGTTGGTTGTGACGGGAACACCAGTCCATATACTCGTAAGTATATTTTTTCAGACTGTCTATCTCCCCGAGTTGATAATAGTGCGAGTTCAGGCTGTCGTAAACCTGTTCTATCTGTGCACTGTCAGCCAAAGCTTCCATTCCTTTATGAAGGTCAGCAGCGTGCATGGATAAAGGACACATACCTAATACCAGCACAGCAAGATACCATTTTGCATAACGCATCATCATGTTAGGATAATTGATTAAGAGTTGGAGGCGAATTTAATGCTTTTATTTAAAGTAAATTAGCCGTCGTCAGAAAGTATAACAAATCTTAACCAAGCCCGGTGGGCGCAACAGTGGTTTTCCCTCCACTTAATTTCCAATTCCGGCTACTAAACATTATCTTTGCAGACTGTAAATCGCTTAAGTGACCTTGATTATGACAGAAAGTACATCAATTCTCATAAAAGGAGCCCGTGTCAATAACCTGAAGAACATTGACGTAGAGATTCCCCGTAATAAATTAGTCGTCATCACCGGGCTTTCCGGTTCCGGTAAATCTTCCCTTGCATTCGATACCCTCTATGCCGAAGGCCAGCGCCGCTATGTGGAAAGCCTCAGCAGCTACGCCCGCCAATTCCTGGGACGTATGAGCAAACCCGAATGCGACTTCATCAAAGGCATCCCGCCTGCCATCGCCATCGAGCAGAAAGTCAGCAGCCGCAACCCCAGATCTACCGTAGGCACTTCGACCGAGATATACGAGTACCTGCGACTGCTCTACGCCCGTGTCGGCAGGACATTCAGCCCCGTAAGCGGCCAGGAAGTAAAGAAGCATTCCACGGAAGACATTGTGAACTGCATGCTGGAACATCCCGAGGGTACAAGATACACCGTGCTCGCTCCGGTACTGCTGCGCGAAGACCGCACCCTGCAGCAACAACTGGAGATAGACATGAAGCAAGGCTTCAACCGCCTGGAAGTGAACGGTGAGATGATGCGCATCGACGAATACAAGCCGAAGGCCAAAGATACCGTCTTCTTGCTGATAGACCGTATGGCGGTGTCTTCCGAGAAAGATTCCATCAGCCGCCTGGTCGATTCGGCGGAAACGGCCATGTACGAAGGTGACGGCGCCTGCCTGCTGCGCTTCTACCAATCCGACGGCACCACAAGCCTGTATCGCTTCAGCACCAAATTCGAAGCCGACGGCATCACCTTCGAGGAGCCGAGCGACCAGATGTTCTCTTTCAACTCCCCTATCGGCGCCTGTCCCGAATGCGAAGGCTTCGGAAGGGTGATCGGCATTGACGAACACCTGGTGATCCCCAATCGCTCCTTGTCCGTGTACGACGGTGCCGTAGTGTGCTGGCGAGGCGAGAAGATGGGCGAATGGAGAGATATGGTGATACGCGGAGCCGAGAAAGCCGGCTTCCCCATCTTCACCCCCTACTACGAACTGACGGACGAACAGCGCCGGATGCTTTGGGAAGGCACTCCTTACTTCGAAGGAATCAATGCTTTTTTCAAGATGGTGCAGGAGAATCAATACAAAATACAATACCGCGTGATGCTGGCACGCTACCGCGGCAAGACGCTCTGTCCTCGATGCCACGGCACCCGTCTGAAACCGGAGGCAAGCTACGTACGCGTAGGCGGGCACAATATCTCCGAGCTGGTGGACCTGCCGATTACGGAACTGAAACTCTTCTTCGATAACCTGCAACTGGAGAAGCACGACATCGACATTGCGCGCCGCATCCTGACGGAAATAAACAGCCGCATCCAGTTCCTGCTGGACGTGGGTCTGGGGTATCTCACCCTGAACCGACTGAGCAATTCGCTCTCCGGCGGTGAAAGCCAGCGTATCAACCTTGCCACATCGCTGGGCAGCAGCCTGGTGGGTAGTCTATACATCCTGGACGAACCCAGTATCGGTCTGCACAGCCGCGACACGGACAAGCTGATACATGTGCTCCGGCAACTGCAAAATCTGGGTAACACAGTAGTCGTTGTAGAGCACGACGAAGAAATTATCCGCGCCGCCGATTATATCATCGACATCGGCCCCAAAGCCGGACGCCTGGGTGGAGAAGTGGTTTACCAGGGAGACATGAACGACTTGCAAAAGAATAGCAACAGCTACACCGTACGCTATCTGCTCGGCGAAGAAATCATCCCCATACCGGAACACCGCCGCCCGTGGAACAACTATATAGAAATCAGAGGCGCCCGCGAAAACAATCTGAAAGGCGTGGACGCACGCTTCCCCCTGAACGTGATGACCGTAGTAACCGGTGTCAGCGGCTCGGGCAAGAGTACGCTGGTACGCGATATCTTCTACCGCGCCCTGAAGCGCGAGTTGGACGAATGCAGCGAACGCCCGGGCGAATTTGTCTCCATCGGGGGCGACTTGCAAAACCTGCGCAACGTGGAGTTCGTAGACCAGAACCCCATCGGAAAGTCTTCGCGAAGCAACCCCGTGACCTACATCAAAGCCTACGACGAAATACGCAAGCTCTGGGCGGAACAGCCGCTTGCCAAACAAATGGGTTACAGTGCCGGATATTTCAGTTTCAACAGCGAAGGAGGCCGTTGCGAGGAGTGCAAAGGCGACGGTACCATCACCGTAGAGATGCAGTTCATGGCAGACCTTGTACTGGAATGCGAATCGTGCCACGGCAAACGTTTCAAAGCCGATACGCTGGAAGTGAAGTTCCACGACATGAACATTTATGATGTACTGGAAATGACCGTGAACCAGGCTGTTGAGTTCTTTACGGAACACGGACAAAAGAAGATTGTGAAGAAACTGGCTCCCCTACAAGATGTAGGTCTGGGATATATCAAACTGGGACAGTCCTCCTCCACTCTCTCCGGCGGTGAGAACCAGCGTGTGAAACTGGCTTACTACCTCAGTCAGGAGAAGGCCGACCCTACGCTGTTCATCTTCGACGAGCCTACCACCGGACTGCACTTCCACGACATCAGGAAGCTACTCGAAGCATTCGATGCCCTGATACGCCGCGGACACTCCATCGTCATCATCGAACACAATCTGGACGTAGTGAAGTGTGCCGATTATGTGATAGACCTCGGTCCCGAAGGCGGTGATAAGGGTGGCAATATCGTGGCGGCAGGAACGCCGGAAGAGGTGGCGCAGTGTGCGGAAAGTTATACAGGACAGTTCCTGCGGGAGAAACTGGAAGTAAAATAAAAGACACAGACCATGCGGACGCTGCCTGCATGGTCTGTATATCAATTATATTTAGAAATAAAATCCGAAACCTACCTTCAGCCCGAATTTAGAACGATCGTTGTTCACATTCCAAAAAGCGGCAGGTTCAATGGTCACCGTACGGGTAAGGAAGAAAGCATAGCCGGCTTCCAGACCGAAAGAGAATTTGGTGCTGTCATCGTGTCCCCAGTCCCAACGGTCCAGATTGACATCAGCTCCCAGGTACACACCGACTTTATCAAAATAATAACGACCGCCTACACCCACTGAATAGAGGTCTGTATCAGAGCCACCCTCGTTCCAGGAAGCACCGGCATGCACCAGCAAGGCAACGTTGTCTATCAAGAAAGCACCGCCTTTGGCTTCAAAGCCGAAGCTGGTTTTATCCGTTCCCGTGTCATGCGATAGTTCCAGACCGGTGATAGACGGATTCACAATCCATTTTCCTTTTTCAAACTGAGCCTGAGCTGCCACTGTGACAACAAGCAGGCAAACGAGTAATGCAAGTTTCTTCATCTTGTTTTGGTTTTTGAGTGAATTATCAATGTAGTCTACTGTCTTCTTCGCGACGCTTCTGCTGCAGCTGCTCCTTTTTGCGGAGTACCAGCCACAACACCAGCACAATGACATACGAAACAGTCACAGTGACATACTTTTCCGTATTACTGATTTCTGTATTACGAGGCAGGAAGTATGCCGCGGTTGCAGAAACATAAATAAGCAGGGCTATCGTAAGCCCGGTAGATTTCTTAATTTTCTTCTTCATTACCAAAGTTTTTTAGTTGTCTTGAAGTACCAGATATTGAACCAAAAGGCAGCTATTACCGCAGCCAGTATGGCGATAGTCAGCGCATAACGCGCACCAAATCCCAACCCCTCGGGCGCAATACAAATATAAGTAGTACATACAGCCGTCATGAACAGTGCGGGGAAATAAGTGATATAGAAAATGTGCCCCTTCTTTTCGCGCACCAGATAAACCGTGATTGCCCACAGCGTAAAGACCGCCAGCGTCTGATTGGCCCAGGCGAAATAGCGCCAGATCATGTCAAAGCCATCCTTATCGCGCAAACTGTACAGCAGCAAGCCGATAGCCACCAGGAACATCGGTATGCAGATGTATAAACGACGACGCATGGATTTTTGTTCCATGCCCAGGAAATCGGCTACAATCAGGCGGGCCGAACGGAAAGCCGTGTCGCCGCTGGTGATAGGAGCAGCAATCACACCAAGGATGGCAAGCACACCGCCTACGGTGCCCAGCCAGTTCTTCGTAATGGCATCCACCACCACAGCGGCATTGTTCTCCTCCATCCCGTTCTCATGGAAGAAATAGGTAGCGGCAGCCGCCCAAATCAGCGCTACAATGCCTTCGGTTATCATTGCTCCGTAGAAGACGGGACGTCCATGCCGCTCGCTCGTCATGCAACGTGCCATCAACGGGCTTTGCGTAGCATGGAAACCACTGATAGCGCCGCAGGCTATGCTGACAAACATAATCGGAAAGATGGGCAGCGCCGCTGCATTGGGATGCGTATTGTGCAGACCGTCCCAAAACTCAGGCAACACCGGATGATGAACATAAAGCATCACCAGAATGCCGACTGCCATAAACAGCAATGCTACGGCGAAAAGCGGATATACCTTACCGATAATCTTATCTACCGGCAGCAAAGTGGCAAGCACATAGTAAGCAAAAACCACGATAATCCAGAAAGTAGCATCCAGACTCTCGGGCGTCAGCTTGGCAAGCAGCCCGGCAGGGCCTGCCACAAAGACAGCTCCGACCAATATCATCAGAAGCACCGTAAAACCACGCATCACCTGCTTGGTTGTCATTCCCAGATAGCGCCCGATGATTTCGGGAAGGCTTTCCCCACCGTGACGCAGGGAAAGCATACCGGCAAAATAATCGTGCACGGTACCGGCAAAGATACTGCCAAGCACAATCCACAGATAGGATGCCGTACCGAATTTAGCGCCCATAATGGCACCGAAAATAGGCCCCAGCCCCGCAATGTTGAGGAATTGTATCATGAATATCTTCCAAGTAGGGAGGGGAATATAATCTACACCATCGGCTTTAGTGAGTGCAGGTGTCTTACGGTCGTCAGGACCGAAGACGCGTTCTACAAAACGTCCGTAGAGGAAATAACCGGCTATCAACGCCAGCAGGCAAAGCGTAAATGTAATCATGACGTGTTAATCTTTTAATGCATGCAAATGTAACAGTTTCTAAGTAAACAGCACAAATTTATCGGGTGTTTTGATTATCTTCGCCGCAAAATAGAACAATAAATGAGAAATGAAGCGAATACTGTTCACCTTATTATATGTAGCACTTCTGCTGCCTCTTGCCGCACAGCAACCCAAGTATGAAGTACGCGCTGCCTGGATAACCGCCGTCTACGGTCTGGACTGGCCCCGCACCCGCGCCACTTCGCCCGAAGGTATCCGCAAACAGCAAGCCGAACTGATTGAAATACTGGACAGACTGAAAGCTGCCAACTTCAATACGGTACTGTTCCAAACCCGCACCCGCGGAGATGTTCTCTACAAATCGTCCATCGAACCCTACAACTCGATATTAACCGGAAAAGCAGGCGGCGATCCGGGTTACGACCCGCTGGCCTTTGCCGTACAGGAATGCCATAAGCGCGGCATGGAATGCCACGCCTGGATGGTTACCATCCCGCTGGGCAATCGCAAGCATGTCGCCTCCCTCGGCAAGGAGTCGGTGACCAAGCGCAAACCGGCTATCTGCGTGCCCTACAAGCGCGAATACTTCCTGAACCCCGGACATCCGCAAACCAAGGAGTACCTGATGGGCCTTGTCCGCGAAGTGGTGGAACGCTACGACGTGGACGGCGTGCACTTCGACTATCTGCGCTACCCCGAGAATGCCTTGCGCTTTCCCGACAGCTACGACTACCGCAAATACAGCAAAGGCCGCAGCCTTGCCCAGTGGCGGAGGGATAATCTGACAGAAATCGTGCGGTATATCTACAAAGGAGTGAAAGCATTAAAACCCTGGGTCAAGGTAAGTACCTGTCCCGTAGGCAAGTATCGCGATACCTCCCGTTACCCCTCCCGCGGCTGGAACGCTTTCCATACCGTCTATCAAGACGTGCAAGGCTGGCTGGGAGAAGGCATTCAAGACCAGATTTACCCGATGCAGTATTTCCGCGGCAACCACTTCTACCCCTTCGCCCTCGACTGGCAGGAACAAAGCAACGGACGTCAAGTCATCCCCGGATTGGGCATTTACTTCCTCGACTCCAGCGAAGGCAACTGGACGCTGGACGAAGTAGAGCGGCAAATGTACTTTATCCGTGCCCACGGTCTGGCAGGCGAAGCGCACTATCGCGTAAAGTATCTGATGGATAACACCCAAGGGCTATGCGACATGCTGGAAGAAAGCTTCTATACCGCCCCTGCCCTGCAGCCCGCCATGCCGTGGATAGACAATGTAGCTCCCACCGCCCCCACCACCCTCAGCGTTGAAAAGCAGTCCGACGGCTATACCCTTCTGCGTTGGAATCCTTCAACAGACAATGACAAGCGAAATGCCCCGACTTACGTAATCTATGGCTCTGACACCTATCCCGTAGACACTTCCAACCCGGAAAATATCCTGGCTCAACGCGTACAGGGCACAGAATATATCTACGCCCCCATTCGTCCGTGGACCGCCCGGAAATACTTCGCCATTACCGCCGTAGACCGATGCGGCAACGAAAGCAAAGCCGCCTTTAGTGCTGAATAATATTTGCTGACGGCCGAAACATAGGAGCATAACAAATAGAACACTATTCCCCTTCATGCACAAGATGGCATCTTGTGTTGCTCAAGATGGCATCTTATGCTGCTCAAGATGGCATCTTGTGCATGGAAGGAGTAAGGCATATACCCGGTAAGCGCTATTCTTCGTCACCGGAACCAAGGGTATGTAACCCGATACAAGCCTGCCTCCCTCCACAACAAGCGTATTCATGGAATCTTGCGCATGCTTTGCCTGTAGTTCTTCATTGGAGGAGTAGTACTCGACGAAGAAATGCCCCGTGCTTCCGGCAGCCACAAAGCGGTCGTAAAACAGTCGGGCAACCACACCCATATTCATTCTCAGATTAATCTCCACGCAAGGGTGAACGGCATATCCTGCATCTCCGGCACACTTGCATATCATCATATCGACACCCAGATAGCCGGTATACAAAGTGCCGTACAGTGCCGTCAACCGGCTTTGCAGATGTTCCCGTATTTGCGTCAGGGCAGACAGAGGCACGTACTCCGCCAGCTGCTGTTCTATCGCATTGTCAGGCAACAGCACATTACCCAGATAAGCACCCTTCCCATTAGTAGTAAACAAGGAATAACCGGCAAAGCGCACCGTGCCCTGCCCATCGGAATAAAATTCCATGGCAAAATCTTCCACCTTATTATATATAGCAGAACCAATCAGGCAGCCCTGTTCCTTCAAAACATGCCCGCACCAATTGGCGGCCGACTTTGGGAAATGACCGTAACACCATAACAATCCCTTTCCGCTGCCCGACCAGGGAGCCTTGAAAACATAATTGCCGTGCTGCTCCACCCGCTCCCGGCATGCATCCAAGTCCTGCAGGCAATCGCACTTGCCGCAACATGCCTCCATCCCTTGAAACGTATCCAGCACTTCCAGCGCCCGCTTGCGCGAGGAAAGTTCGCGATAGGTTTGTAAGGATGAAGCTGACGGCAGAGCGTGTTCCGCAATTCCACTCTTCAGCATCCGCTTGCGGAAAGAAGGGTTCCACCCCCAGGGAATCACCTGCGCTTCGGCATAATCGGGTAACTCCGGTTCTGTGATCTGCTGTACCTGCAAAGAGAAAACTTGCTGCATGCGTTTCAAAAAATCAGCATTATAAGCCGAAGCTGCCAATACCGCACTTCCGGGACGGGCATACCAAACCGGAAGCAAAGCCAGATCCTGCGCCATGCCGCGGGCAGCAGCCGGAGCCATGTAATTCTCCTCATTATCAGCGAGTGCCAGGTCGGCATCGGGATTGAAAACGTAAAGTTCCATCTGATTAACAATTCCTAATTATTTGTGACTGCAAACTTACAGAGAAAAAGAACAACCTACAAATATATAAAACTTAACTATTATAGCGATAATTTGCTATCTCTACTTTGCAAATCAATAAAAAAGCAGTATATTTGCCCCCCGATAAACCGAATTTAAAGCATGGAAGCATTTTACCGTACACACGCTTATCTCGTAGAGCACACCAATGCTCCCGTACGTCGCGACCTCATGGACGAGATTAACTGGAACGACCGTCTGATCGGTATCAAAGGTACAAGAGGTGTAGGCAAGACCACATTCCTGCTGCAATATGCGAAAGAGAAATTTGGTACAGACCGCTCCTGCCTCTTCATCAACATGAACAACTTCTACTTCTCCGGACATGGAATCGTAGAGTTCGCTGCCGAGTTCCAACGCCGTGGCGGCAAAGTATTGTTGATAGACCAGGTATTCAAGCACCCCGACTGGAGCAAGGAACTGCGCATGTGCTACGACCGTTTTCCAAACCTGAAAATCGTATTCACCGGCTCGTCCGTGATGCGCTTGAAAGAAGAAAATCTGGAACTGCGCGATATCGTCAAGAGTTACAATCTCCGCGGCTTCTCATTCCGCGAATATCTGAATCTGCAAACGGACATGAAGTTCCGTGCCTATTCCCTGGAAGAGATCCTGAGCAACCATGAACAGATAGCCAAAGGCATCCTCTCCAAAGTACGCCCGCTGGACTATCTTCAGGACTACATGCACCACGGATTCTATCCTTTCTTCCTCGAAAAGCGCAACTTTTCGGAGAATCTGCTCAAGACAATGAACATGATGGTGGAGGTAGATATTTTATTAATCAAACAAATTGAACTAAAATACCTCTCGAAGATAAAAAAATTATTATATTTGCTGGCCGTGGACGGACCGAAAGCTCCAAACGTCAGCCAACTGGCTAACGACATACAGACTTCCCGCGCCACCGTTATGAATTACATCAAGTATCTGGCCGATGCGCGCCTTATTAATATGGTGTACCCCAAGGGAGAAGAATTCCCCAAGAAGCCGTCGAAGATAATGATGCATAATTCAAATCTGATGTACTCCATCTATCCCGTGAAGGTAGAAGAGCAAGATGTGCTGGACACTTTCTTTGTGAACGCCATGTGGAAAGACCACAAAGTGAACAAGGGAGACAAGAACATCTCGTTTATGGTAGACGAAGTGATGCCTTTCAAGATATGTCCGGAAGGCATGAAGATAAAGAATAATCCGGGGGTGACCTACGCATTGCATAAGGCCGAGATAGGCCGGGGCAATCAGATTCCCTTATGGTTGTTTGGCTTTTTGTATTGACAAGAGATAATTTTCAACTTAATAAATTCAATTTAGTTATGACTAAACAGAAGAAATTCATTACTTGTGATGGTAACCAGGCCGCTGCACATATCTCGTATATGTTCTCTGAAGTAGCTGCCATCTATCCTATCACTCCCTCTTCTACGATGGCTGAATACGTAGACGAATGGGCTGCCGCAGGTCGCAAGAACATCTTCGGCGAAACAGTATTGGTACAGGAAATGCAGTCGGAAGGCGGCGCTGCCGGAGCCGTTCACGGTTCTTTGCAGGCTGGTGCACTGACTACCACCTACACTGCTTCCCAAGGTTTGTTGCTGATGATTCCGAACATGTACAAGATTGCCGGTGAATTCCTGCCTTGTGTGTTCCATGTATCGGCCCGTACGCTCGCAAGCCACGCACTGTGTATCTTCGGTGACCACCAGGACGTAATGGCTACCCGCCAAACAGGTTTTGCCATGCTGGCCGAAGGTTCCGTACAAGAAGTGATGGACTTGGCAAGTGTTGCTCACCTGGCTACTATCAAGAGCCGCGTTCCGTTCGTTAACTTCTTCGACGGCTTCCGTACTTCTCACGAAATCCAGAAGATCGAGATGTTGGAGAACGAAGACCTCGCTCCGCTCATCGACCAGGAAGCTCTGGCCGAATTCCGTGCCCGCGCATTGAATCCGAAAAAACCGGTAGCCCGTGGTATGGCTGAAAACCCCGACCACTTCTTCCAACACCGCGAATCATGCAACAACTACTATGAAGCAGTTCCTGCTATCGTAGAAGAATATATGAACGAACTGTCCAAGATTACAGGCCGTAAATACGGTTTGTTCGATTACTACGGTGCCGAAGATGCAGAACGCGTGATTATCGCAATGGGTTCTGTAACGGAAGCTGCCCGCGAAGCTATCGACTACCTCGTAGCCAACGGTGAAAAAGTAGGTATGGTTGCCGTACACTTGTACCGTCCGTTCTCTGCCAAGCACTTCCTCGCTGCTGTGCCTAAGACTGCTAAGACCATCGCAGTTCTTGACCGCACGAAGGAACCGGGTGCTAACGGTGAACCTCTTTACCTGGACGTTAAAGACTGCTTCTATGGTGCAGCCGATGCTCCGGTTATCGTGGGCGGCCGTTACGGTTTGGGTTCTAAGGACACCACTCCTGCTCAAATCATCGCCGTATTCAAGAACCTGGCTATGCCGATGCCGAAGAACCACTTCACAATCGGTATCGTAGACGACGTTACCTTCACTTCTCTTCCCCAGGAAGAAGAAATCGCATTGGGCGGCGAAGGCATGTTCGAAGCTAAGTTCTACGGTTTGGGTGCTGACGGTACGGTAGGTGCCAACAAGAACTCTGTAAAGATTATCGGTGACAATACCGACAAACACTGTCAGGCTTACTTCTCTTACGACTCCAAGAAGTCAGGTGGTTTCACTTGTTCTCACTTGCGTTTCGGTGATACTCCGATTCGTTCTACATACTTGGTAAATACGCCGAACTTCGTGGCTTGCCACGTTCAGGCTTACCTGCAGATGTACGACGTAACCCGCGGTCTGCGTAAGAATGGTTCATTCTTGCTGAACACCATCTGGGAAGGCGAAGAACTGGCTAAGAATCTGCCTAACAAGGTAAAGAAATACTTTGCACAGAACAATATCTCCGTTTACTATATCAATGCAACTCAGATTGCACAGGAAATCGGTTTGGGCAACCGTACCAACACCATCCTGCAATCTGCATTCTTCCGCATCACGGGTGTAATTCCTGTTGACCTGGCTGTAGAACAGATGAAGAAATTCATCGTTAAGTCTTACGGCAAGAAGGGTGAAGATATCGTAAACAAGAACTACGCAGCCGTTGACCGTGGTGGTGAATACAAGCAGCTGACCGTTGATCCGTCATGGGCTAACCTGGCTGACGATGCAAAGGTTGAAAACAACGACCCGGCATTCATCAACGAAGTAGTTCGTCCTATCAATGCACAAGACGGTGACCTGTTGCCGGTATCTGCATTCAAGGGCATTGAAGACGGTACTTGGGAACAAGGTACTTCTCAATACGAAAAACGTGGTGTAGCAGCTTTCGTTCCCGAATGGAATCCTGAAAACTGTATCCAGTGTAACAAGTGTGCTTACGTTTGTCCTCACGCTTCTATCCGTCCGTTCGTACTCGATGCTGAAGAGCAGAAGGGTGCTGACTTCGCTCAACTGAAAGCAGTGGGTAAGGCATTCGACGGTATGACATTCCGCATTCAGGTAGACGTTCTCGACTGTCTGGGTTGTGGTAACTGTGCCGACATCTGTCCGGGTAACCCGAAGAAGGGTGGCAAGGCTTTGACTATGAAGCATCTTGAAAGCCAGCTTTCCGAAGCTGCCAACTGGACTTACTGCGTAGAGAACGTGAAGAGCAAACAACACCTGGTTGACATCAAGGCCAACGTGAAGAACTCTCAGTTCGCAACTCCGTTGTTCGAATTCTCCGGCGCTTGCTCCGGTTGTGGTGAAACTCCGTATGTGAAGTTGATCACTCAGCTGTTCGGTGACCGTGAAATGGTAGCCAACGCTACAGGATGTTCTTCTATCTACTCCGGTTCAGTACCTTCCACTCCTTATACCAAGAATGAACAAGGTCACGGTCCTGCTTGGGCTAACTCACTGTTCGAGGACTTCTGTGAATTCGGTTTGGGTATGGAACTTGCCAACGAAAAGATGCGTGCACGTATCGTGAAGTTGTTCAACGAAATCCTGTCTAAGGACAATGCTCCTGCCGAAGCTAAGGAAGTATTGAAAGCATGGATTGAAAACATGTACGATGCAGACAAGACGAAGGAACTCGCTCCGCAAATCGAAGCTATCATCGAACAAGGTGTAGCAGCAGGTTGCCCGATTAGCAAGGAACTGAAAGGCTTGACTCAATATCTGGTTAAACGCAGCCAGTGGATCATCGGTGGTGACGGTGCTTCTTACGACATCGGTTACGGTGGTCTGGACCACGTGATTGCCAGCGGTAAGGACGTTAACATCCTGGTACTCGATACTGAGGTTTACTCCAACACAGGCGGTCAGTCTTCCAAGGCTACTCCGGTAGGTGCAATCGCTAAGTTTGCTGCAGCCGGTAAGCGTGTACGCAAGAAAGACCTCGGTCTGATGGCTACTACTTACGGTTATGTATATGTTGCTCAAATCGCTATGGGTGCCGACCAGGCTCAGACTCTGAAGGCTATCCGCGAAGCAGAAGCATATCCCGGTCCGTCACTCATCATCGCTTACGCTCCGTGTATCAACCACGGTTTGAAGCAAGGTATGGGTAAGAGCCAGGCTGAAGAAGAAAAAGCCGTGAAGTGCGGTTACTGGCACTTGTGGCGTTACAACCCGGCTTTGGAAGCTGAAGGCAAGAATCCGTTCCAGCTCGATAGCAAAGAACCGGATTGGAGTGGTTTCCAAGACTTCCTGAAGGGTGAAGTTCGTTACGCATCCGTAATGAAACAATATCCGCAAGAAGCTGACGAACTGTTCAAAGCAGCCGAAGAGAATGCTAAATGGCGTTACAACAGCTACAAGCGTCTGTCCAAAGAAAACTGGGGCGCTGAAGTTGCTGAATAATTCCAGGAATTAAAATAAAGTAATAGAGGCTGCTCCGTGAACCGGATGCAGCCTTTATTTGTTAATAACCATAAAAAATGTAATATTATGATTGGACTTATTGTTTGGATTATCGGTGTAGTACTGGCCGTAAAAGCTGTACTCGAGATTATGAAGTGGAATGTGGACGGAGTAAAAAAATTGCTCGTAGCCATTCTTGTATTGATCACCAGTTGGTTAGGCTTAGCCGTTTACTACTTCTGGGGAAGAGAGAACTTACCGCAAATATTGAAGTAAGTTTTAAGCTTTCCGTGCAAGAGATGAAACAAGAAATAACATAAGTCATTGTTTCATTCTCAATAAAAGTATTTATCTTCGTCCCCGACTTAACGAGCAAACGGATGAAGATAAAGGCTAAAAGCAGAATTGTCATCGCATGGGTGTTACTCATAACACTCATGCCACTTTTCGTGGTGAAGGCTGTCCATTTCCACGATAGTAAGACGTCTGCCTGCCAGTCTACCAAAGGGCATACTCACAGCCCCGGCGACCAATGTCTCATCTGCCAGTTTACGCTCTCTCCTTTCACCCAGGCCGAATCGCTTCAAATTCACGTATTTGTTTCTGTCTTTGATCTCGAACCGGCCCACTATACGGATAAGGACTGCATTACTATGCTCTATCCTTATCATCTGCGTGCCCCTCCCACCCAATCTTTCATATTATAACTCTCTCTATCAACTAATTTAGAATGATTGGAATTTATGCGTATCAGATATATTTTGGGTACGCTGGGAATTTGTATCACCTCAACAGCTTATTCACAGGTTGCTGACTCTGTCAAGAGTGTGTCTTTGTCCGAAGTGGTTGTGACGGAATCATACCGCCATGCCCAAAGTAAAAAGACAGCGCTTACGGTCGACGTGCTCCGGGAAGACTTCCTGAACAGGCACTTCACCGGCAATCTGGTACAAGCTATAGAGAACGTTCCCGGTGTACAGTCGATGGATATCGGTGCAGGGTTTTCCAAACCTATGATAAGAGGATTGGGATTCAACCGCATTGCCGTATCCGAGAATGGAATAAAACAGGAAGGCCAACAATGGGGTGCCGATCATGGATTGGAAATCGATGCCTTCAATGTGGAAGGAGTACAAATACTGAAAGGTCCGTCTTCGCTGCTGTATGGAAGCGATGCCATGGGAGGTGTCATCGAGATACTTCCGGCTGCGATGCCGATGGAGAACCAAGTATTTGGAGAAGCGTCCTTTCTATATAAGTCCGTGAACGATGGATTTGGCGGTTCGTTGATGCTGGGCGTGAAGAAAGGCCCGTGGTTGCTACGGGGACGATTCTCGGAACAGCATTTCGGTGATTACCGTGTGCCCACAGATACCGTCGTTTACCTGACTCAGCTAATGCCTGTATATGGAAGGCGGCTGAAGAATACCGCCGGCTATGAACGTAATGCCAGCTTCTTTGCATCTTATGATGCCAAGAAGCGATACCGTTCGGACTATTCCGTCAGCAACGCCTACCAAAAGATGGGATTCTTTCCGGGAGCACATGGCATTCCTGATATCTCCCGTCTGCAAGACGACGGCGACAGCCGGAACATCGACCTGCCCAACAGTTGGGTGAACCACCTCAAAGCGAGTACACACCAGCAGTATGCGTGGGATGGGCTGATCCTTTCCGGTGACTTGGGCTATCAGTATAACCACCGCGAAGAATGGAGCTCGTTTCATACCCACTATGGCACGCAACCCGTACCGGAGAAAGACCCGGACAAGGAACTGGCCTTCATGCTCCACACACTCAGTGCTTCGCTGAAGCTGCGCATCATCCGTTCTTCTTCGTGGGAACATACACTGGGATGGGATATGCAGGGACAGAAGAATACCATTGCGGGATATTCGTTCCTGCTGCCGGAATACAAGCGGCTGACTACCGGCGGTTTCTGGCTCTCGACCTGGCGTCCCAGCAATCGGCTTTCCATCAGTGGAGGAGTGCGATACGACTACGGAAAGATAGACATTACGCCATACCAAGATCCTTATCTGGAAGAATATCTTCGGGAGCAAGGCTATCCGGAAGATAAAATAGCCGAGAATGAATGGCGCAGCTATCCGGTCAACCGAAGTTTCGGAGACTACTCCTGCTCTATCGGAATGGTGTGGAATCCGTCTGCCATGCACATGCTGAAGGTAAACATCGGCCGTAGCTTCCGCTTGCCGGGAGCTAATGAGTTGGCTTCCAACGGGGTGCATCATGGTACGTTCCGTCACGAACAGGGGGATGCCTCCCTCGATTCCGAGCATGGGTGGCAATTGGATGCTTCTTATGACTTCACGTACAAGGGCTTGCATTTTGCACTGTCGCCCTTTGCCAGTTGGTTTGACAATTACATCTACCTGCAACCCACAGGTGAATGGTCTGTTTTGCCCCATGCCGGACAAATCTACCGTTACACCGGTGCAAGGGCTGTCTTCCTGGGAGGTGAAACCAGCGTAAGCATTGACATCCTCCGCAGTCTGAACTATCGGTTCAGCGGTGAATACGTCTATACTTACAATCGTGATGACCATACGGCACTCAGCTTCTCGCCGCCTGCCTCCATGCGCAATACACTGACGTGGCACCGGAAGAGATATGAGCTGTATGTAGAACACCAGGGCATTGCTTCGCAAAACCGTATCGCACGGAATGAAGATCCCACGTCCGGAGCCAATCTGTTGCACCTGGGTGGAAGCCTCCGCCTGCCGATAGCCGGAACGGAAGTAGAGCTGTCCCTTACTGCCCGCAATCTATTGAATACGAAGTATTACAATCATCTGAGTTTTTACAGGAAGGTAGAAATCCCGGAACCGGGACGTAACTTCCAGCTATTTATTAAAGTACCATTTAAACAAATTCTAAAATGAAAGCAAGATTATTTATCACTGCATTGTGCCTATTAACCAGTATAACATTCTTCTCTTCTTGCGACGACGATAAAGGAGATGTAACGCCTCCCGCCATCAGCTTGATAGAACCCGAAGAAGGACAGGAACTGCTGATAGGCAGCCCGAACGGCGTACATCTTGAAATGGATCTGTCGGACGACGTTGAGTTGCAATCTTACAGAATCAACATACACAGCAACTTCGACAATCACGGCCATACGCCGAGTACCAAAGCAGACGACGGAACCGTAGCCTTCACATTCGACAAAGTGTATGACGATGCTGCCGGCAAGAAAAATCATCATGTACACAATCATGACATCAAGATTCCCGCCAATGCAACGCCGGGAAACTATCATCTGATGATTTATTGTACGGATGCCGCCAAGAACGAAACTTACATTGCCCGCAACATCAAGCTGAGTACGACGGCGGAGGAAGATCATGACCATGATGAAGACTAAACGTTGCACACTCTAAAAAAAATGATTGCCGGGTACTAAGTCCCGACAATCATTTTTTTTATTCCGATTATCCTAAAGGATTTTCGCCCTGGTCACCATCAGAGCCTCCTCCTTCATTTCCGCCACCGCTGGTATTGCCATTACCACCGACATTGGATGAGCCTCCTCCCAGGTTTGCCACATTTTCAAAACTTACCCCATTCAGCATAGCACGTGTCACCCCGCCACCCGTAGCAGGCCGTCTATACTCCGGTGTAAACTGGCACCACAACGTCGTAATCTGCTGCGGGCTCACCTTATCGGCAGTCTCTACTCCTTTGCTGGTGCTGCGTGCACGCATCGTAAAAGTTCCCAACCCATCCAGCCTGACCGTGCGGCTGTTGAGCAACTGTTCCCGCATCACGCTCATCAGGTTTCTCACTACGTCGTGGACGTCACCCGGAGTTGCCATAGACTTTTCTGCAATCAACTCACCAAGCTCATTGGTAGTCACTACTTTCTTTGACTTCACCAGGTTGATGTGCCACAACTTCTTACCATCTTTCGTTTCTTTTGCCGATTGAACTGCTTTGTACAATAATGCCATAATACTAATTTTTTTAGAATGAATAATTTCTGTTGATACTCTCTGTAATCGATTACGGTTGCGAAGATACTACAGCCGAAAACGGCATGGTGCTTTAAATGGCTTTACTTGTCCTTTCGAGGAAACGAAAAGAAGGGGAAATGAGGTGCCAAGGCATTGATAATCAAGAATCAAAAAAAACTTTCAGAAAAATGAAATATTTCCAGAAAAGGCTGGAATCAAAAGATATGTAGAAGGTATGAAAGAAGGTACAAACTCATTGCAGCAATGATTTCAGAAAACATTGCTGCAATAATCTCAGAAATCATTGGAGCAATGTTTTCTGAAATCATTCAAAAGGAGAAAACAAACAATTTAAATGTCCCTTTTTTACACCCATCCAATAAAACAAAGCACTTATCTTTGTGAACAAATGAATAAGTTTAAAGCCATACAACCATCAGCTCCACTTGCACCATACGTGAAGCAATATTGGTTCGTAACAATAGAAGATGTTACGCTGACCTCACAACGTCTTGTACCATTCGGATGTACAGCATTAAGCTTCCATAAGGGAGACCGCACTTATTCATCGCTCGAAAATGATTATTTACCTCAGTCACACCTGCATGGTATAACAACAAACTATACGAATCTCTCCTTCTCCGGGTTAATTGATTTTATCTGTATCATTTTTCAGCCTGCGGGAGCCAAAGCGTTTTTTAAAATGCCCCTCAATGAATTCAATGCCACCCCCATTCCACTTGATATCTTAGGCGATTCTGAATTATCCGAATTAGCTCGGCAGCTCAATGAAACAGCAAATGATTCGGCATGCACTCAGCTTATCGAACATTTTCTATACCAGCGTATCAGCCAACTTAATAAATATAACAATATACGAATGAATGCTGCTATAGATATGATTTATAAAGGGCCAACCGATGTCAATCATTTGGCTGAGGCAGTATGTCTAAGTTATAAACAGTTTAAACGTATTTTCCTTGAAAGCATCGGTATCAATCCAAAAGATTTCTCACAAATTATACGCTTTCAGAAAGTTCATCACCTATTACAATTACACACTGACATGACATTAGACAAATTGGCCGATGAATGCGGATATTATGATAAATCACACTTGATTAAAGAGATGAAAGAATTCTCCGGCTTTACACCTGCAGAACTTCTTGAAGCTTGCGATCCCACCTATTCTGCCTATCACGGATTATTTCGTTCGGCGTTTATCAACCTTCCTCTCGAATAACAAATATCAAAATATACATAATCATGAAAATCTTAATTTACGGAGCAGGAGTTATCGGTTGTACTTATGGCTGGCAACTAGCCAAAGCAGGACACGAGATCTGTGTTTTGGTCAGAAAAAGTAAAAGACAGACTATCGAGCAAAATGGAATTAGCATTTATTGTTGCGATTATAGGAATGGCGAAGAAGTAACCGAAAAGATCGTTTTTCGTCCAGAGATCATTGATACCCTTACTTCTAACAATGATTTCGAATATATTATCGTCGCTACAAACCACCTTAATTTAGAGGAAGTATTACTAAGCCTGAAAGACTCGGCAGGAAAGGCCCATATCCTTTTCTTCCAGAATATTTGGTATAATGATCTTGAAAAGATAAACACTACTCTCACAAGCGGACAATACTTTTTCGGTTTCCCCTTTATGGCAGGAGGCGGAAAAAATGAAAAAGAACTCACCAGCATTATTTCCGGCTCTAAATATTCCAAAACAATGCTTGGCGAAATTGATGGTGAAATAACACCCCGAATACAAAAGATAGCAGAAGCAATGGCAAAAGCAAATATGAGACCATTCATTTCCAAAGAGATAAAGACTTGGCTCATTCCTCATTGTGCCTTTATCACCGTACTCTCAATCGGCATCCTCAAAGCAGGAAATACGATGGAAGCTTTTCTCAATAATACTCCTATTATCAAAGAAACAATCATGGGAATCAGAGAAAGCTTCCATATATGCAAAGAACTGGGAATCAATCCTAAAAAAGAGAAAGTGAACAAACTATATTATCTACCTTTATTCATTAGTGTTCCTATTATAAAGAAGATTTTCAGTGATACTTCTATGCAAGCCATGTTCAACGGATTCCTGAGACACTCAACTGATGAGATAACAATGCTGATCGACCAGATTCTTTCTGATGGGGGCAAATATTCCGTTCCAACAGTTTACTTAAAGAGACTATATGATACTTTTTCACTTTTCAAAAAGTGAAAATCGACTCAATATTCGCTTTTTGAAAAGTGAATTCTATAATATTAGAGAAAAATCCAATTCACTCTACCCTCTTCTCTTCAAGAAGTCCGTAGGGCTTTCACCAAACTGTTCCTTATAGCACTTCGTAAAATACGAAGGGGACGAGAAGCCCACTTCATAAGCTATCTCGGCTACTGTCATTTCGGAAGAAGCAAGCAGAGAGGCAGCTCGTTTCAGCCTCATCTGGCGAAGCAATTCATTGGGCGAATAGTTGGTGAGCGACTTTAGTTTACGGTATAGTTGCACACGACTCATACCCATGTCGCGTCCCAGATCTTCGACATTCAAGTCGGGGTCTTTCATCTTTGCCTCGACAAGAGATTTAAAGCGGGAGACGAAGTCCTTATCGAGATCGCTGATAGTCTCCTTCTCAATCGTCTGGTTATCTCCGAAGAATTGTTTCAGTTGGCGACGGTTTGCAATAAGATTACGGACGCGGGATAAAAGTAATTGCGAGTTGAAAGGTTTGGAAATATAAGAATCGGCACCACCGTCGTAGCCCTGAATACGCTGTTCATCAAGCGAACAAGCCGTAAGCAGAATCACCGGGATATGGCTGGTCTGCAACTCACTCTTCAAGCGACGGCAACACTCTACTCCATCCATACCGGGCATCATGACGTCGGAGACGATAACATCAGGCACATACTTCATGGCAAGACGAATACCCGTTGCACCGTCTGCCGCATCCAGCACGCGATAGTCTTTTGAAAGCAGCGACTTCACGTAAGTACGAATATCGGCATTGTCGTCAATAACGAGTACAGTGGGACAATCAGCTTCTGCCACTTCCCCCTCTGTGGAAATTTCGGCATCGACTAAAGTAGAAGAAACCTCTTTCTCTTCGGCAGGCAGAGTCACCACTGTGGGGTGATATAGAGAGATATCCTGCTTGGGGAAGGTTACGGTGAAAGTCGTTCCTTTCTCATCGCTATGTGCAGTAATGTTTCCGCCATGCATTTCGACAAAAGCACGTACCAGGGCAAGGCCGATACCCGTACCAGCCTGGTGACCATCGACCTGATAGAAACGTTCGAAGATAGCCTCCACATCGGTCGATGAAATATAGCTGCCGGAATTGAATACCTCCAGGCGGAAGTTCTGCTCTGCCATTTCCAGGCGTATGATTACTTTTCCATTCTCCGGCGTGTACTTCACGGCATTAGAGAAGAGGTTGAAGTAGATGCGTTCCATCTTTTCCGCATCTGCCATCATACGAAAGTCCGCATCGGGAGTGGTCTCGAAACTGAAAGATATATGCTTCTTCAGCAGAGCCATGCGGAAGGAATCGTTCCAGCCACGGAAGCTGTCGAGCAAGTCGAAAGGTTCAAGGCGAAGCTCCATACGCCCGTTCTCCACTTTGCGGAAATCGAGAATCTGATTGACCAGACGAAGGAGGATATGTACATTCTTCTTCATCAATTCCAGTAGTTGACGAGACTGCGTACTGACGGAAGTATCGGCAAGAAGTTGCTCGATAGGGTCGGCAATCAAAGTCAACGGGGTACGGAAGTCATGAGAAATATTCGTGAAGAAAACAAGTTTGGCATGGGTTGCCGCTTCCAGTTCACGGGAAAGTTGTTCTAATTGCGACTTCTGCTGCTCCAACAATTCGGTTTGATGTATCAGTTGCGTTTTCTGCTCCTCCAGCTTCTTCTTTTGCAGGGAAAGTTCGCGGTTCAGACGATTCTTGGCACGCAGAGAAAGATATACGGCAACCAGCAGGCCTATGACCAACAAGAGCGCCACCAGACTGACAAGCAGAATACCTTGCTGGGTGGAATAGCGGGCCAGATATTGATTGATTTTCCCATTTAATGTTTCTATTTTCTCGTCAAGAGTACTGATATGGGCTGTCTGCATCTTCATGATAAGGGCATTGTCACGATCGACGACAGAAGTGTTCAGGAGGGTTTCACGAGGGAAGTCACGGTGGTTCAGAATATCCATGGCAATCTGCATCACACGGTCGCCGCCCGTAGGATAAATAAAAGTTGCATCCAACTCACCTGCAAGCACTTGTTCCACCCCATAGCCTTCGCCGGGCAAGGCATCTGTACCGATGAAGCGCATCTCCTTCTCACGATGTTGGCGGGCGGCAGCAGCGTATGCACCGGCGGCCATGCGGTCGTTCTGGGCATAGACAATATCGATCTGCGGAAAAAGGTCGAGCAGAGTATCCATCTTCTCTTCTGCCTGGGAGCGTAGCCAGGCACCATCTTCTTTGGCCAGCAAGCGGATATCGGGATAATCGGCTACAACGTTCATAAAGCCTTGATGACGGTCCATGGCAGGCGTGGAGCCGGACAAACCGGCAATTTCTACTACCGTACCTTTGCCATGAAGCACATTGGCAACGTATTTGCCGATAGCTTTACCTATCTCGTAATTATCGGCGCCCACATAAGCAGTGTATTTATCGGAAAGGATTCTACGGTCTACCACAATCACAGGGATTCCCTGATTGTAGGCCTCTTCTACAACCGGAGTGATGGGTTCGGCTTCATTAGGAGCAACGATCAGCAAGTCTACTCCTTCCTTCATGAAACGACGAATGTCCTTTTCTTGCTGTATATTATCATCTTTGACTGTACGTATCTCCACTTCCACTCCATCATAAAAAAGGGCTTCGCGCAACATTTCGTTATTCATCTGATGACGCCACTCATCATCGCTACACTGGGAAATACCAATACGGAAATGAGGCTCGCGGTGAGAGCAAGAACTTAACGTTCCCAAAAGCACGAACCAAAGAAATAAAACACGAAGGTTATATCGTCTCATCCTGTTTCTGTTGATTTAAGATTGCAGATGAGCAAAGATAGTGGAAAATGAAATAAAACAGGCTGTTTCAGCATGCCTTTTTCAATGGGCACTGCAGAAACAGCCTGAAATAAATTCCTCTACAATCAGTAGTAGTATCTCAAGAAAACATTATTGTGCAGTCAACTCTACCACCCGGCTTTGAGTAGCAGCCAGTCCAAGAACATCCAAACCGACTTTCATCAGATAATCACCGGAATAAACTTTACCGTTGGCACCTAACCCGGATTTTGCACCAGGCATCAGATTGATTTCCTCTACCTTATATTGCTTGTTCGGGTCCAGTCCCTGCAGTTTCACCGGCAACAGCTTCTCCTGAAAACGCGGATGAACATCGTAAGCAAACAATACGGCTTTATTCAAATCCTTGCTTACATAGTTCACTGCCATGTGATTCGTTTCGTATGGCGAAACCAAGCGATACTGATCACCGTCCATAATGGCATTCTGTAACCGTTTCCAGTTGGCAACCGCTGTCTGGCAGTAAGTCAGTTCGTCAGCACTCAGTTCCTTCAAGCCAATATCAAAACCAAGCTTGCACATGGAAGCCACATCCGTACGGAACTTCACAGACGTTGCCTTGTTCCAACTCGTCACGTGCGCACACATTGCCTTCGACGGGAAGAACTGGGAGAAGCCCCATTGGATAAAGATACGCTCTACAGGATCGGTATTATCACTGCACCAGAATTCTGTAAAGTACTTTAGTGCTTCATAATCGCAACGGGCACCTCCACCGGAACAGAGCATCATCGGAACATTGGGATAGTTCTCCTTTACGCGTTTCATCACATTGTATACGCCACGCACATGGTCGATGTACAACTGTCCCTGCTTATCCTTCTGATAGGGAGAATAGATATTGGTGATAGGGCTGTTGCAATCCCACTTAAAGAAAGCTACATCGGGATTCTCCTTCATAATGTTTTCTACCACGCCGTAAACGTAATCCTGCACTTTCGGGTTGCTGAGATCCAATACCAACTGGTTGCGGTAGTAATAGGTATCACGGTTAGGCAGTTCGATGGCCCAATCGGGATGCTTCTCATACAGTTCGCTCTTCGGGTTCACCATTTCCGGTTCAATCCAGATACCAAACTTCACACCGGCTTCTTTAGCAGCATCGACCAAGGCAGGAATACCGCCGGGCAGTTTATCGTGGGTCACTTCCCAATCACCGAGACCGGCATGATCGTTCTTACGCGGATATTTGTTGGCAAACCAACCATCGTCCAGCAGGAACATGTCCACACCCAGATGCTTGGCTTCTTTCATCAGTTCGGCAAGTATCTCCTGATTGAAGTTGAAACCGGTATTCTCCCAGTTGTTCAGCAAAGTCAGGCGGCTGCCTTTACCATCCTTCAGGCTGTAATTGCGTGCCCACTCGTGGAGGTTGCGGCTGCCTTGTGAAGCGCCGTTAGAGCTCAAAGTGAAGATAAACTCAGGAGTAGTGAACACTTCATTAGGCTTCAGTTCATAAATAGAAGCATAAGGGTTGATGGCAGGAATCACCCGGAGGTTGCCCACGTTATCCACTTCAAAGGTGAAACGGAAGTTTCCGGTCCAGCCCAGGGTGCCCATCAGTACATTGCCCTGATGCTCGCTGACCGGCTGATCCAGTCCGACCTCGAAGAAAGGATGGGTATGCATGGCAGCACGACTGCCCAGCTTGGTATCAATCACCTTCTTGCCGAACTGCAACTGCTGGCTGCTCATCTGTGCTTCTTTGGCCCAGTCGCTGCTGAACTCAGTTAGATAATAACTGGAATTATAGAAGTAGAGCATCGTAGAAGCATACGTAGACAGCACAATCGGCTTCTTCTCCTGATGCTTTATCTCGCTCCACGTCTTGATGACATTTTCTTTCGGATAAGCCACATAATGCAGCGTCACATCCACCGGATACTTGTCATCACGCAGGTTGATCGTCGTTTCCGTACCGCCTTCAACGGCCTTGGAAGACGAAGAAACATAATACAGAATCGTAGACGGATTACCATCATTGTGGGTGATGCCTACAGCAGGTTCGAAGTAATCTTCATTGCCCGAACCGCTATATACTTCCCAACCGCGTTTGGTTACACTGCCATCCGAACCGGCATGTACATCCCAACGGAAGTTCTGCAAGTCTTGCTCGTGCAATAACTTTTCACCCAGATAAGTCTGGTACAAGCGACCGTTCTCTGCTACCTGGAGCACAAGGTCGTTTTTTTCTGTAGAAATGCGGATTATTTTGTTATCCGCTGCATTGGCATACGTAAGGGATGCGAACGCAAAGAGAGTTACGAGTAAATTTTTCATGGTTTACAATAAATTTAGTCACAAAAATAGTTTAAATATGATTTAAAATGAAAGACTGGCACTGAATTCCAATGTAAAGGGGCGTAAATAGTTGCCGCTCATATAATGGTCTTTGAATTTTCCGGCTTCTTCCTTGCTCAAGAGTTCGGCACCGTTGATAGTTCCGCTGGCTCCTTTCTGATTCAGGAAGTTTACGATTGTTGTCCCCAGTGAGAGGTGTTTATTTACTTTCCAGTTGATACCTCCAAAGGTTTCCCAACGGCCGTTGAAGTAAAGGGCATTGGTCAGATTGGCATAGGTCTTTCCGAAGTAGCGGAAGCTGAGCCATACGCGCAAATCTGGAGTAATATTATAGCTGGGATCAACTTCAACAAGTATTTGCGGAATCTCTTTCACAATATTACCATTGGCATTCAAATCAGGCACACCCTCAAACGGTGATTTGATGAAATAATTATTGTACGTCGGCTTTTGGTAAGTGAACAAGGCATGCAAGTGGAATCCCTTAAAAGGATCAATTTCGGCAGAAGTGGTCCATCCCAACGTCTTGATATCATATATCAGCAGAGTGGTCTTGGATTGTGTGGTTCCGGGCTTGGTTACGTTCTGCTGGTCAATATTATTCGACTTGGAGATATAGGTGACCATTGAAGTCAGGTTGATCCAGTCGTTATGATAGAACAATCCTCCACGCAGCAACGGAATAGTGACACGCTTGTATTGCTCCTCCGTAGGACCCGTACCTGCATATTCGTTGATGCGCGGAAAGCGGGTAGCAACAGTTCCGTCGGCTGTAAGACCGAAGTTCCCGCTTATATTGTAAGTGAATTGTGCTGTTGCCGCATAGTTCAGTTTATCCTTCACCACCTTGTGCGGCTCAATCTTTTCGGTGGAAAGGGTATTGCCTTCATTGTCTGTATAAGTATGAGTATCGCCAATATGGAAACCAGCATAACGGCCGTAAGGAATCTGATCTGCCGCCATACGGTAGTATTCCAGGCGTGCTCCGTAATAGACATTGAATTTGGGAGTCACCTGCCAGTTATCGGTAAAGTAAACAGCCAGTTTGTTCTCGTATCCTTTGGTATATTCCGGACTCAGTTCATTGAAGCCACGGAACTTACTGATACTTCCGTCGGCCGCCTTACTGCCCAATATCTGCGGATATTCGGTGACAGTACCTATCCATTGAAAGGAAGATGAATGATAGTCCAAATGATAATACCATTCGTTCAGCCCCAGCCTCGTATTATGGTTGCCCAACTGCTTTTTCAGTTCCGAAGTGAGCAAGGCATTTTTTACCTTACCGAGATGCAGCCAGGTGCGTCTTCCCTCTACCAGTCCGGTATAAGCATCATTCGATCCGTCCGGGAAAAGACCGTCTTCTGCGGTTGCTTCGCTGATATTGCTGCCGCCGAAATCTACATAATTGGCTTCGGGAGCATTCATGAATTTGACATTCAGTGTCCACTTCAGATCATTCTTAAAAGTATAGTCGAACAACAGGGCTACTTCGTGCGCCTTGTTTCCGGTGAAATCGCCGAAACGGCCACTTTTCATCTTGCCATCCATTACATCCATATATTCAAAGCGGCCGCCTTCGGGAGCATACGAAGAAGTACCAAGTTTGAATCCCGGAAGCTCCTTTACACTGCCATCGCCCACATAAATAAAGGGAGCGGCATTAATCATAGAACCAAGCGCATTGCTCTTCGAGAATTTATAGACGACCGATAGTTTGCCCCGGTTATTGTTGAAGACACGGGTTAGTCCGGCATGATAGAGCTGCGTGCGGTCACTAAAGTTCTCAAACTTAGGGCTGAAACTTTCCGGATCAAAGTTCTGATAGACGGAGGCAGTATACAGCCAACGTTCACCGATACCTCCCGATACATTCATGTCCATATTCTGCCAGCCAAAATGATTGGTATGATAATTCAATACCCCTTTAAACTCCTTCTGACCTAACTTTGAGAAAGCATCTACGGAATAAGCAATATTACCGGTAGTAATGGCCGATTCCGATGGATTCATCAGTCCAACTTCACCCAAACTGGCATCACTACGCCAATGCGTTGCCAGTTTATGTACAGCCGAAGAATATACGGCGGGCAATCCGTTCTCGTATACATTAACATCTTCACTTGGAAGCCCGATTTGAATTTCACGAGGTTTGTTGGCATCCGAAGCGTTCAGCATCACATTGCGTTCGCCTTCGTCCGCTTTCTTGGAACTAATGGTGTCATTCACTTCCACCCGGTTAGCTGCCATTGCAGAAATACTGGATAGCGTAGCACCCAACAAAGCACAAAAGAAAAGTTTTCGTTTCATAATATTACTTGGATTTAAAATTAAACGTTCGGATTAATGCTTCAAAGATTCCGGAGAACCGGTTCCTCGTCTTTAGCGGGAGCAAAATTAGTGGTCAAAACAACACACCGGCATCGAAGGTAGTTGTCAGGTAGACTGCAATGAGCCAGCAGCAATTATAATTCACTAATAATAAAGCAATTGCACAACGCCTTTATATAAAAGCAGGTAGACATACCCATTTGCCGAAAACTTTTAATATCTTTGTATTTGTCTACTTTTAAAAACACATCCTATGAAAAAGAACTTGTTATTAGGATTACTTTTAGTATTTGTCCTTCCGGCAACCGGAATTGCAAACAATCCGGCATTGTTTGATGAGTTGGAAAGCGCTCTGAAACAACGCGCCCATTACTCACGCCAAAAAGAAAACCGCATTGACAGCCTGAAGCTTCTACAATATCCTTCCATGGAGAAAGACAAACTCTTCCAACTGTATAATTCCATTTATGAAGAGTATTATACCTACCGTTTCGATTCGGCCATGCAATATGTAGACAGGGAGGAAGCAACGGCCATAAAGCTTTCCAACCCTTCGTATCGTAATCTGAGTATTATTCACCGCTCCATACTCCTTTCCACTTCCGGCTATTTCAGCGAGTCCATCCAGAACCTGCAACAGATAGATGCAAACACACTGGACAATACATTACTGATAGAATACTACACAGCTTATGAATGGGCCTATAGCATGTGGGCCGAGTATTCCAACGACAAAGTATATGCTCCACGTTATTATCAGAAGGAGATACTTTACCAGGATTCCCTCATCAACGTGCTGCCAGCTGGTTCGCCCCTGCAGCATTACTGGAAGGCAGAGAATTACTACCGTCATCAAAGATATACCGATGCGGAATCAGACTATAAAAAAGCATTGGAAGGACTTCCGGTTAATGTCCGCCTATATGCCATGGTCACATACGGACTGGCATTGGTCTATGCACGGACTGGCAATTGGGATGAGTACGAACATTATCTGATCAAAGCAGCCATCTCAGACCAGGTATGCCCGTTAAAGGAGAATCTGGCTTTACAAGAACTGGCCTTGTACATCTTTAAAAACAGAAGTGGAGAAGTGGCACGCGCCAACCGTTACCTCGGCTATTCCATGGAAGATGCACTGTTCTACAACAATCGGTTACGCATGCTCGAAATAGCCAAGAAATTTCCCGCCATTGTACTCTCCTATCAGGAACAAAACCTCATCAAGAGCAAACGCTTACAATGGTCATTGGTATGTATCAGTCTGTTATCCATCGGATTAGTAATCTCTCTCATCTACATATACCGGCAAATGCACCAACTCCGCAAACGCAGAAAGATACTGGCAGATATGAATGCAGAACTGCAACATCTGAACAAAGAACTGGTGACAACCAACCACACTCGTGAAGAATATGTAAGCCTCTTCATGGATCTATGCGCCGCCTACATCGACAAACTGAACAAGTATCAGGATCTGGTAAAGCGCAAAGTAAAAGCCAAGCAAACCGATGACCTGCTGAAACTGGTCAATGCCACCAGGCTGTCCGACACCGATGCCAAAGAATTCTTCGTAAACTTCGACACGGCATTCCTGAACCTGTATCCTAACTTCATCGAAGCCTTCAATGCCCTGCTCCGCGAAGATGAAAAGATTATCCCCAAGAGAGGTGAGATACTAAATACGGAATTGCGTATCTTCGCTTTGATACGTATGGGAATCAAAGATAGTTCCAAGATAGCCACGTTGCTATTCTACTCTCCACAAACCATCTACAACCACCGGAGTGCAGTAAAAAACCGAGCGAAGATGAGGGATAGTTTTGAGAAGCAGGTAGAGGAACTTTGCACAGTCATGTAGCGAACTTTTGCCTACAAATAACGAGAGTAAAACCACTGCATAGTATTCCGTATGAGAAAAAGCATTATCTTTATCCCCTCGAACATAACCTGCAACAACAGAATGATGAACAAGTTACACCTCATATTTGGCAGGCTGACAAAGTTGTCATGCTGTCTGATAATCCTATCTCTCGTTATGGCATCCTGCCAAAAAGATGAGCCGGAACTGAACTCCGAAAACGAAAAGACCTTATTCATCTATATGCCTTGGTCGACAAACCTGCTCGAGAATTTTGAGACGAATCTCGTGGACTTGGAAACCTCCATCAGCCGGAACGGCCTGAAGAACCAGCGTGTCATCGTGTTCCTGTCTACTACCCCGAGAGAAGCCACTCTGTTTGAGATAACTTGCAAGAAGGGCAAATGCGAACGCACCACCTTGAAAGAATACACCGATCCCCCCTTCACTACTGCCCATGGCATAGCCTCTATTCTGAATGATGTCAAAAGCAATGCCCCGGCGTCTGTTTATTCCATGATTATCGGATGCCATGGCATGGGTTGGATACCCGTCAGCAGTACGTTGACGAGAGCAGCCTCTTCCTTCAAGTTCCATTGGGACAGTGAAGGTACAGTACAGACCCGTTACTTCGGAGGGATCAGCAGCAGTTACCAGACAGATATCACCACCCTGGCCGAAGGTCTTGAAAGTGCCGGATTGAAACTGGAATATCTACTTTTTGATGACTGCTACATGTCCAACATCGAAGTAGCTTATGACCTTCGGAAAGTAACCCGCTACCTGATAGCCTGTACCAGCGAAATCATGGCCTACGGCATGCCTTATGCCACTATGGGGAAGTATCTGCTGGGCGAACCGGATTATGAAGCCATCTGCAACGACTTCTACTCATTCTATTCCACATATACCCTGAAGCCTTGCGGCACACTGGGCGTTACGGACTGCTCCGAGGTAGATGCCTTGGCATCTGTGATGAAAGAGATAAACACCCGATATACATTCGACACCACCTTACGACCTTCCCTGCAACGCCTCGACGGTTATCTTCCCGTTATCTTTTACGACTTTGGCGACTACGTGGCACATCTGTGCGACGACCCGCAACTACTGAAAAAATTTGAGGAACAGCTCCAACGCACTGTTCCTCACCATGTACATACGGAATATTATTACTCCGCACTTACGAACACTGATTATAAGATAAATACTTTCTCCGGCATCACCGTTTCCGACCCGAGCACCAACATCCTGACCAATGGTAAGACAAATACAGGCTGGTACAGTGCCACTCATTGAAAGACTTACTTCAGTCTCTCCTTCAGTATCTCCGGCAGTTCCGGCATAGCACCGCTTTGCGTACACACAAAGGCTGACACCTCTACAGCAAGCTTATGAGCCTCCGGTACCGGTTTTCCGCTAAGGATGGCAGCTGTAAAAGCAGCAGTGAAAGAGTCACCTGCCCCCACCGTATCGGCAACGGGCACCTTCGGAGTCTCCTGGAAAGAAACAACTCCCGGCGTAAATACATAACTGCCATTCGTGCCGCAGGTCAAGATCAACATCTTCAGATTGTACTTGGCAAGAAGAATCCAACACTTATCCTGCAGGTCAATGCCCGGATAACCGAAGATACGGCTAATGGTAACAAGCTCTTCGTCGTTGATCTTAAGAATATTGCAACGGTGCATCGAATCGCAGAGAATCTCTTGTGTATAGAATCCCTGGCGCAGGTTGATATCAAAAATCTTCAGTTCATCCCCCGTGTCAGGCATCGTATCGAGAAAACGGTTGATAGTAATACGGCTCACCTCATTGCGCTGTGCCAGCGAACCGAAGCATACGGCACGGGTATTCAGGGCCAGACGTTTCAGTTCGTCCGTGAAAGGGATGTTATCCCAAGCAACCCCTTCCTTTATTTCATAACAAGGCACACCTACGGCATCGAGCGTCACCTGCACCGTCCCCGTAGGATAAGGCACGCGCTCTATCTGCGTACGCAACCCTTTCTGTGCAAACACATCCATTATTTCGTCTCCATCGGCATCGGCACCTACGGCGCTGACCACGCGACTGTCGAAACCAAACTGTGATACATGATAGGCAAAGTTCGCCGGAGCACCACCTATTTTCTTTCCTTCGGGCAGCACATCCCAAAGTGCTTCGCCCATACCTACGATAATTTGATTCATGGTAATTATATTTTAATAAATTCTATTATTTTACACCGTTCCTTGATAGTGATAGTCTCTGTCGTTATGTGAGGTAGTCTCAGTCGTATACAGAGGTACCCTCTGTCGTATACTTAGGGTATCTCTGTCGTATAGTGAGATACCCCCCGCTCAGAACGTACTGTAGGGCCACTTCAGCCGATGTCAGCGTTTTATCTTTGTCATATAGAAAAATAAATACAACACACCTACCGTCATCACTGCTACGGCACCACTTTGCCCACCGGTAGCATCACTTGCCAAGCCCATAGCCAACGGAAAAACCGTTCCTCCGAAGAGTCCCATAATCATCAGCCCACTGACCTCGTTCTGCTTCTGCGGCATCGCCAGCAATGCCTGCGAGAAGATAACAGGGAAGATATTCGAGTTGCCGAAACCGATAAGGGCGATGCAGACATAAATCATTGTCTTGTCCTGGAAGATGAACAGTCCCACCATAGCCACCAGCATACACAACACGCTGATGCCAAAGAAGGTTCGCGCAGCAATCTTCTGCAAGATGAACGCTCCCAGGAAACAACCCGCCGTACGGAAGATGAAGTAAAGGCTGGTAGCAAAACCGGCATCGGACAAAGTCATTCCCAAACGTTCCATCAAAATCTTAGGCGCAGTGGTATTGGTACCTACGTCGATACCGACATGGCACATGATACCCAGGAAGCAGAGCAAGATAAACGGCTTGCCCAGCAAGGCAAGGCATTCGCCAAAGGTAGAAGGACGCCCCTCTTCCTTTTCTTCCCGGATGGACGTGCCGCTCAGCCAAAGGATAGCAGCAACCGCCACCACCATATAAACAGGAAACAGTACGCGCCAGCCCATGCCCAGCGAAGGAATGGCCTGCGTAGCGCCCCACATGGCAATATAGGGTGCCAAGAACGAAGCAATCGCCTTGACAAACTGTCCGAAGGTGAGTGAGCTTGCCAATCGTTCGCCGCTCACAATGTTGGAAAGCAACGGATTAAGAGAGGTTTGCATCAATGCATTGCCGATGCCCAGCAACGAGAACGACAGCAGCATCAGCACATACCCGTCACCAAAGACCGGAAGAAGCAGGGAGGCAAAAGTGATGACCAAACTGAGAAGGACAGTCTTCTTGCGCCCGATGCGGTTCATCAGCATACCCGTGGGTACGGAGAAGATGAGAAACCAGAAGAATACGAGCGAAGGAAAAATGTTTGCCTGCGAATCGGTCAAGCCCAAATCGGCTTTTACATAGTTGGAGGCAATGCCTACAAGGTCTACAAAGCCCATGGCGAAGAAGCAAAGCATGACTGGGAAGAGCTTTGCAAGAGAAGCGGAAGTATTCGAATTTTGCATACTACTATATCATTAATATTAGATTATTCGTTGAAGGCTAACTTATATACGGTGAAAGACGACACACTGTAAGTTCCACCTTTGGCATAAAAGCTGATGCGATTATATGGTTCCGACGGGAACACCAGGTTCGTCATACACCATCTGCCGTCGTCACCAAAGACTTCGATACTCGATTTATCGACAAATAAGCGGAGCGTTAACTCATCTTTTGCCTCGAACGGCGCTGCCGTTACAGCAGGGAAATCCTTGTTGAAAATGGTCAGTCCACTCTTTGTACGATCCATCTTAAAAGTACGGGCAGAAAGATCATAAGTAAAGTCCACCTCTTCTCCCGCAGCATTATACAACTGGAAACCGATCTCCTGCGCATTCCTGTTTTTAATGGTCATCTCTATCTCATAAGTTCCCGTGTTATCTTTCAGTAATTGCTGCAAGTTATAGGTACGGTCTACCTTGAAAGCATGCTTTTTCACTGCTTTCCCGCGCATCTTCAACAATTCGGGTGAGGGAGTACACTTCAGATAAGTCTCACCATCAGCTGTATACAGGCTCAAGTCACGCGGAACAGAGTTGGCACTGCGATACTGCCGGGTAGGAACATCATTGGCATACTGCCAGTTGCTCATCCATGCCAAGGCAATGGAGCGTCCGGCAGGAGCATTGCTCCAAGTGACAGTGGCATAATGGTCTTTACCGAAATCCATCCATTTAGTTGCAGCCGGAGACTCATTTACAAACTTCTTTCCGTCGAATGTTCCGACAAAGTACTGTGTGGCCGAACCACCGAAAGGCCCACCGGGGTTTATATTGCATACCAATACCCATTTCTTCAATTCCGTTCCTTCTACGGGGAGTTCAAACAAGTCGGGGCATTCCCAAACACCATCGTGTACTCCCTGTCCTTGGCCGAAGGAGCTTTCCATCGTCCATTCCTTCAAGTCGGACGAAGAGTAGATCTGCATCTCTTGACCGGCAGCCAAAATAAGCACCCACTTTTTAGTATCTTCGTACCAGAACACTTTCGGATCGCGGAAATCGCGAAGCGTGGAAGTAATGATCGGATTGAGTGGATATTTCTTGAAAGTACGCCCATTATCAAGGCTATAGGCCATACTTTGCGACTGGCGTTCACCGGCCGAAGTATAGAAAGCTACAATAGCACCGGCACCAAAACCGGCAGTATTATCCTTATCTACCACGCAAGAGCCACTGAAGATAGTACCCAAACCATCCGGAGCAATAGCAACCGGCAGATGCTCCCACTTCAACAAGTCCTTGCTGACAGCATGCCCCCAATGCATATTTCCCCACATCGAGCCATAAGGGTTATACTGATAAAACAGATGGTATTCTCCATCCTTATATACCATTCCGTTCGGATCGTTCATCCAACCGTAAGCAGGAGTAAAATGATAGACCGGACGAAAATCCTCACGGTTAGCAGTATCGAATGTGTCCGAAAGCTTCATCGTTTGCCAACATACTGCCGAGTCATCGACCAACTGAATATTAAAGGCAACACCTTTTTCCTGATAGGCAGACAGTTCCAAAGGTACATAGTAGTCGATGCTATCTACAGCCAGGCGGACATTAATAGTTTTCACTACGTCATTATCGACAATCATATACAAACGGGCCTCATGTGCCTTCTCTTGTATAGGCAATAACAGATATTTCTGATTCTCTTCAGAGCGGACAATTGTCTGCCGATCTCCCAGATGCTTAATATTTAAATGTGTATCGGCGTTCTGAGCAGACATTATCGAAGAGCAAATACTCAAAAGCATAACAGATAGAAATTTAAACATCATACATCCATTCATTGAATAACTCATGTTTTTAGGTATTAAGATTTTTAAATTGATTATATATTCACAACGTTGCAAAGATACGCCGTTAGAGTATCAGAGCCTATCTCTTTCGTTTCAAACTATACTACAAATGTTACATCCGGCTTATTTTTATTTCCAGATGGAACGGAGCATCCAAGCATTCAGTACCATTCTGGTGCCTTTTCGTTGTGCAAAAACCTCAATGCCAGTCTGGGATTCACCCGGATAGGTCAATAAGGTAAAAACTTCTTTTCCGTCATTTGCGAAAATCTCTACACTCGACTTATCCACAAAGATATGCAAACGAATCTTATTATCTATCGGTTCAACCCGGGTATATGACATACGACTGAATTTAGGAATAGATACGGCGGCACAATGAGTACGATCAATAACCAAGTTATGTGAGTCTGTATCGTAGCTGACTACAACCTTACGTCCATCTCCTACACATAAATTAAAGCCAAAGACATTGGAAACATCTGTCGAAAAAGAAGCGTCGAGCTCATATATATTCTCCCCGGGAGCGAATCCCGGAATATTTTGTACTCCGGGTGATAAAGAACGGTTTACTGCAACCGGCTGATAACGGAGCTTTTTCAACTGTTCAACGGGTTGTTGGATTAACCGAAGTCCTTCTTTGTATGTTTTCAGTTCTAAGGTACGGGGGACAGACCAAAAGCCTTTGCCATACTCTGACGGGACAAATTGGGCATAATCCCACGTTGCTACCCAGCCCATAGAAACGGTAGAATCAAGCGTATGATCAAAATCACGGAAAGTACGGGATGCATAAAAGTCCAATCCTTTATCAACATATAGAGGTTCTGTTGGATGATTCTCCACCAATTTAAAAGAAATCCCGTCAAAGTCTCCAATAAAATATTGTTCTTGCGCCCAATTGACCGATACCACCATCACCCATTTCTTTTCATCGGAATTTCCATCAACAGGCAATTGAAACAGATCGGGGCATTCCCAAGATTTCTCGCTATCGCCTACCGGTCCGAAGTCACTAGCCCACGTCCAGTTCTTCAGATCCGGAGATGTATAAAACTTTATTTTCTTCTCCAAAGCCTTAGCTACCACCATTACCCACTGTTGAGTCGGTTCGTACCAAAACACAGTAGGATCCCTGAACTCTGTACTCCAAATATCAATGACCGGGTTTCCTTCATAATAATGAAACGTTTTCCCGTCATGACTAAAAGAAATACCTTGAGCCTGCTTTTTTGAGTCTTTCTCAAAAACAGTATAAGCAGCAATATAGGCATCCTTGCCAAAACCCGCTGTATTGTTTTTATCTATTACGGCAGAGCCGGTGAAATAACCGATATTAGCATCCGCTCCCGTCATGGCATAAGGAGTGATTTCCTGATAATGTACCAGATCGGAAGATTCTACCTTGCCCCACCAATACATATGGTATTTACCCTGATAGTACATAAATCCGCAAGGGTCGCCAATCCAACCTTTCTGCGGGCTGAAATGATATTGAGGACGATACGGTTCACGATATAAGCTATCCGTATTGTTCTGGGCACCGGCAGACAATGTTCCTGCCAATAAAAGAGTGTTTATAATACCACCCAGTAAAGAGTAGAGATAATATTTCATAGTAATAGAAGTTTATTTAAAGGAAGGATGGTTTTATGCCACCCTTCCTTTCTTATTTAATTGAAAGCAGGATAACCCGGATTCTGCACATACTTACCACCGGAGAAACCATACTGGTTGTTCGGAACCGGATAGTATTCGTCTTTTCCTTTAGTGAACTGTGCATTACCATAGTAGATACGATTATCTTTTTCTGCTGCAATATAATTGTTCATTGTGTTTTCAGCAATACCCCAACGCACCAAGTCGAAGAAGCGTTCTCCTTCCAATGCCTTTTCCAAACGAGTCTCCCAACGAAGGGCCTTGCGGGCATAATCTTGATTCCACCCTTCAGCAGGATAAGAATTAATGAGATAGTGAGCGGCATACTTGGAGTTATCATTGAAATCCTTCACATAAGGGCTATTCTTAGCACGGTTACGAATTTCATTGATCAAGCCACGAGCCATGTCAAGGCCATCCCCTTCATTGAGTTCAATAAGAGCCTCAGCCTTCCAGAGAAGAATATCAGCATAACGGATAATTTGCCAGTTCAACTGAGAAGCACCCCAAGGCCAGCCTTTAAACATGTCACTGCTTTCGGGAGAGACCCAGAAACGTTTTGCACAATTGTAACCATACGTTTCCTTATCGCGTACCCAACCTTCACAAGGCTTCTCCGTATAAGTCTTCCAAGTGATATTAGGACGTCCTACAACAAAATCAAGACGTGGGTCCACATTCGGATTTGTGTTTTCCAGAGTATAAACACCGTTAGATAAAACTGCCTTGCTATAATCAGCCTTTACTTGATAGCTAAAATCGGGCAGGCCATTTGCATCTGTCTGATAAGCATTGATTAAGTCCTGACTCGGCAAGAAGAAACCGTCGCCACCATAAGGACTGCCACCGCCCGGAGAGTTCAACAGGTTGCTCCAATTAATACGACCGGCGCTTTCAGTACCATCGTTCATGGAATACTGGATAGCAAAAACAGACTCCTTACCATTTTCGTTTGCTATGAGATCCAAACCCTGGAAATCATCGATCAAGCCATAGCGGTTGCTGGCTGTCACCTGGTCACAGAGTGATACTACTTCGCGAAGCAACTCCTTATTGATGCTGACCACGGCATGAGTCGTTTCATCTTGCTCATAAGCCTGATATAACTTTATTTTAGCAGCATAAGCCAAGGCGATATACTTATGAATACGTCCTACTTCAGGCTGAGAAGTCGGTAGCTGCGCTGCCGCATCAAGCATTTCTTGTGCCAGTTTATCCAGAATTTCATTACGCGTAAATTCATTATTGGAAATATTAGGATATTGAGAGATTTCAACATTCTCATCAAAATAAGGGATCTTGTTGAAAAGACGGCTCAATTCAAAGTAATAGTGGGCACGGAGCACCTTCATTTCTGCAATACGGGATGTACGCCCACTGATTTGCTCGTCCGTAGCAGCATTCAACACGCGCAGAGCGGAGTTACAACGTTGTACACTACAATACAAATGATACCATTTGCTATCAAGAAAGCCATTAGTTGCATCCATGTCGAACGTTTCCATGCGATGCACCTCATTCAGGTCACCTACACCGCCACCACCTTTATAGGCATTATCAGAGCGTACTTCACCGTAAGTCCAATTAGAAGTGGGATGGCACCACACACTCCAGGTCTGTCCTTCGGCCCCCCCCAAAGCTGCATATGCAGCATTTACAAGCAGATCAGCACCTTCAGTCGATGTCATAATATCTTCATTCAAGCTGCCTTGGGGCTTTAAGTCCAAGAAACTATCTTCATCACAACTTGCCGTCATCAGCGCCAGAGCGCTAAACATACATATATATTTTAATTTCATGATAATATTGATTTTAAAGTTTAGAAACCAAATGATAATCCTAAAGAGAACGAACGGGGCAAAGGATAAGGATAACCCAAACCTTCAGGATCCGCACCCGTATAACCGGTAATTGTAAACAGGTTCTGAGCCTGGAAATAAACACGTGCATTGCGCAATTTCATCTTATCAAGAACTGACTTCGGAAGTGAATAACCCAATGTAAGACTTTTTAGCTTAATATATGAGCCGTCTTCAATATAGAATTGCGATACTTCATGTTCATTGTTGCTATTAAGAGTAGTCAAGGCAGGCACATTGCTATTGTAAACACCGGTTTTCTCAAAATTCTGATAAGCATGCATCGCTTCGAGCAAGCGGGTAGAGTGGTTACCGCTCCAGCATTGGAATAAATCCGTATAATATTTAGCATTATTGTAAGCATCACGAATCATGCCGTTGAAGAACACATTCATATCGAAACCTTTCCATGATGCACCAAGAGTAAGACCGCCAATCACTTTCGGATTATCAGATCCCAACCATACACGATCGTTCGTATTGATATCACCATTTCCATCGGCATCTACATACTTGATACGTCCTACAGCAGGAGCACCGAATTGTACATTATACTTAGACTTGTATTCATCCACTTCTTCTTGCGTACGGAATACACCGTCTGTCTTGAATCCCATCCAAGAACCGAAAGGCTGGCCTACCAATGTCTTGTCAACGCCATTACCACCGCCATAAGTATAGTAGATTTCTTCGGTCAGCTCAGTAACTTCATTCTTATAATAAGAAAGGTTGAAGTCCACATTGTATTGGAAGTCCTTGATTTTATCTCTCCAACTCAAAGACATTTCAAAACCTTTATTACTCATCGTACCACCATTATACCAGCAGTAACCACCTTCACCGATTACCGCAATATATGGTTTCTCAACAAGCATATCACTTGTCTTCTTATCAAAATAATCAAGAGAAGCACTCAGACGTCCATTCAGAAAAGCAGCATCTATACCAACATTCGTTTGTCTCGTACTTTCCCATTTCAAATCAGGATTGGTCGACCTCACCTTATAGCCACCGGGAGCAAGAGTAGTGCCATCACCATTCATATTATAACTGGCATCTTTCAAGCTGATAAGATACTTTGTGTAAGGAGCTTCGTTATCAATGATATCATTGCCGTTAATACCCCAGGAAGCACGAAGTTTCAAATCCGTCAGCCAATTCCGAGTAGATTCCATAAACCTCTCGCTCGAAATACGCCAACCTGCCGAAACCGAGGGGAAATAATCCGCATTATTGCCTTTTGCCAAGCGTGAAGAAGCATCGCGACGAACCGTAACGGATGCCAGATAGCGTCCTTCATAATCATAATTCACTTTACCAAAGTAAGAAACCATAGCATAGTTAGAAGCACCTGCACCCACATTCTTACCAGCTGTCACAGCATCAAGATAGATATAATCTTCATTTTCTACCGCAAGTCCTGTACCATAACCGAACATTGTTTCCGAATGGTTCTTCTTGGCTTCCGTAGCAAGTAATGCAGTTATGTTGTTCTTACCGAACGACGTGGTATAAGTGGCAGTATTCGTCCACACCCAGTCGAGGTTCTTCTTAGATTCCTGAGTCAGTTTATTAACTTCATCACGCGCCCAAGCAGGTTCAAAAACCTTATTGGTTTCGTCGTAAAAGTTTAAGCCAAAGTTTGTACGCAACACCAGATTCTTTATCGGCTCTATTTCAAGGAATGCATTACCGAAAATACGCCAATATTCATGCTTGTTTTGCTTTTCGTTTTCAAGCAGACGGGCCATATTGGGAGCATCACCCAAAACATCGTTGATTGCATCATTGTAACCACCATTTTCATCGTAAACACTCTTGGCCGGATGTTGCTTGATGGCATTTTCATCCACGCCACCGGGACTGAGCGTTTGTGTCCAGCGATTGATGGCAACATTCTCACCGATACGCAGACGATTATTCAGGTAATGATAGTTAGAACTGATACGGGTATTGATACGCTGGAAATTAGTATTCTTCACCAGACCATCGTGGTCGAGATAGTTCAAAGCCAACGAAAAAGAGCCATTGTCAGAGCCTTTGGAAAGTGTAGCACTATAGTTCTGCATCAAAGCCGTACGGTAAATTACATCACGCCAATCGGTATCGACAGCATGTACCTTTACACCATTCAGGCCAATATAATCCTGAAGTTTGGGAGTGGCACCGTTACCATATATTTCACTACTCGGAGTAGCACCGTTATTAGCGTATTTATAGGCCTGCCAGTAAACCTGCCCCCACTCATCAGCATTCAGCATATCAAAGCCACATTGATAAGTCTGCATTGTCAACGACATATCAAAATCAACACGCGTTTCTCCTTTCTTGGCACGTTTAGTGGTGATGATGATGACACCATTGGCAGCTTGTGCACCATAGATAGCAGCAGAAGCAGCATCTTTCAATACCTGAATGGATTCCACATCATTGGAAGAAAGAATGGAAGAGATGTTTTCACGTGTCATCACACCGTCTATTACATAAAGAGGAGAGTTAGCACCATCACGGAAAGATGATTTTCCACGAACCAGCGTAGAAGTATTTCCACCACCCGGGGTGCCATCGGTGGTAATGTTCATACCTGCTACGCGCCCTTGCAAACTCGACAGAACATTACCGGTCGGGATATCAGCAACATCTTTCATCTTCACAACAGCAACCGAACCCGTAAGACTGGCTTTCTTTTCAGCCATATAACCGGTTACCACTACCTCATCAATCATTTGCGAGTCTTCTACCAACTCGATACGTAAGATTGGTTGAGCTTTCACCGTAGCCGTCTTGTACCCGATATAAGATACAGACAATGTAGCACCGGAAGCAACAGAGAGGGTAAAATTACCATCAATATCCGTTATCGCTCCGTTGCTATCAGAGCCGATTTCCAATACAGAAGCACCGATAATCGACTCACCGGTAGATTTCTCTACAACAGTACCTTTCACCTGAATTTGCTGGGCAAATGAAGTAATGCCCGCTAAGAGAAGCACAATTAATGTGCAAATCCTGAGACTAATGTCTTTCAACATACTTATTAGTTTAAAGTTAATAAAAAATCTATTATTGAGCCCTAAATGGGTTTTGTGCTGGCAAAAGTAAGGCAAAGCATTTATCAGGCATATAACAAATGTTACGAAAGGTAGTATTTTTGATACATCTCCTCTTAAAAGGCACTCTAGGCATGTTTTTTTTTGCTAAATGAGCTTTTGTTTTAGCTGTGATTTCCATCAATAGAAAAGCATGAGAACAAATTCCATTAGCAGAATTAATTCATTACAGTTTCAGGAATGAGGTAAGTTTCCAATTTCTCCAGCACCGGGGAATGAAAAGTTCGGCACCGGGAAACACCCTTTCCCACACCGGGGAACCTTGTCTTCCTCGGTGCCAAAGAGATCCCCCTCTCAGAAGTAGTTATGGTAGAGTGAAGAGTACAGGCTGGATTATTTCTTATCAATGTTCCTCTCTCGCCAGCCAAATGCTAAAAAAGAGATCGTACACCTGATAGTAATCCCGCTCCTTTGTTATGAAGTCTTTATCAAGCAAACCCGCCAATGCAGAGCGTACTGAACTGGGAGATACCAACCCGTAGCGTTTAGAAAATGCACCGGAGATAACATTACGCGCCTGCCCTTCACGGTTGATGGCAATGAGTACTTGTTTCTGCTTATCGGGCAATTGATAGAGCAATTCGGCATACGTATCTGCCGTAAAGTTGACAATGTAGTCGATACCCCCCTCTATCATTTCCGGTCCGCACGTACCGCCTTCAGGTGTCCGGAGAAAAAGAATATTCATCACTTTCTGCAAATAGAATGTTCCACCACGAAAGCGATCATAAAGCATATCTATCACTTCGGGTCGCAACGTCTTGCCGGACTCACGGAAGTGGCGAACAGCAAATTCGGTATATTTCTCCCGAGGAATGGGCGGAAGATTCATGATAGTAACACTCTGATAAAAAGGACGGGAGGGTGAAGTAAAGATGCTCCCCATCAAGTGTCGCTGTGAACCGGAAAAAACAAAACGGGCATTGCTGCAATATTGCACATAAGTACGCAATGTGGCCTCAATCGTGTCTTCAGGGTACTTCCCTATCTGCTGAAACTCATCAATAGCTAACAAGCACGGACGGTCTGCCCGCTGAAGATAGTGAAAGATCTCATCAAGTGAAGCCGCCGGATTATTAATATCTCCCAAACTGATATTCCACGTAGGAGCCCCTCCTATATCATACGTAATACCTGCCTGCAAAGAAGTGATAGCATTGACAAAAATCTCCCACACTTTACGCCCCCGGGGCTTCAATGCATCAAGTATAGTTTTACCCAGCTTGTTTACCAAATCGCGCAAAGAACGGGTTGCATAGATATCGACAATAAATGTATAGTAATGCTCCGCTACGTCAGGCTGCGAAAAGCAGTGACGTATCAAATCTGTCTTCCCGTAACGACGGGGAGAGATCAAGGCTATATTGTTTCCGTTGAGCAGCAGCGTAGTGATATCTTCTGTTTCCACTTCGCGGTCACAGAAATACTTGGGAGAAACATAACCGTTAGTAACAAATGGATTTTGCATAAATAACACCTCTAATGGTTAGATTTCACAAAGATATGAATAAAGAAAGTGATTGCCAAATAATGATTGCCATAAAACAGCAATCATTATTTGGCAATCACTTTCAGGCAATCGTATACTGTGCCGCACACTGATACCCTTCTTCATAAAATTCCGTCAACTTCCGGATATCCCGTTCAATACGGTCTACCACTACGGGCTTCTGCGGACGGATAACCATGATTTCCCCGGCATCTTCCAAGCGTTCCACCAACTCTAGTTGTTCGTTGTACGCACGGCAACGGCGACTCAGCGCTTCGCGCACTTTAGGATATTTCCGGTAAAGGAAAGAAGGTATCTTAATGTCTTTTGTTTCTTTTCGATAGCCACGGTTGCGGGTCAGCACCACTACATTATGAGTAAAACCATCCTGGCGCGCACGCATCACGGGAATACTGTCCACAATGCCACCGTCGAGCATAGGAACACCGTCTACATAAGCAATGGGGCAAACAAAAGGCAGGCTGCTCGAAGCACGGACAATGTCGATGATACGTGCCTTACTCTGCTTTTCCTCAAAATAGTTCGCCTCACCCGTCTCGCAGTTTGTCGTCACCATGACAAAACGCTCGGGACAACGGGAGTAAGCCTCGTAATCATAAGGCAATATGTGTTCGGGGAATTCCTGGAACAGTAGGTCGAAGTCCAGGATATTACGCTTCTTCAGCAGATGCTTCAAGCCGATGTAATTGTACTTCTCCAGCAGGTCAATATTACTATACTTGGCACGGCCACGCTGGCCGGACATATAAGAAAGCCCGTTGCATGCTCCCGCACTGACACCGATTGAATAAGGAAATCGGACGCCCCGGTCCATAAAATTGTCGAGCACACCACAAGTGAAGACGCCGCGCATGCCGCCCCCTTCCAGAACCAGACCGCTACGGTCGTCAATACGTATAATATTTTCCATAAGTTGCACAATTAACACCCCAAATATAGCTTTTGTTTACGAGATTCTACCTATATTTGCGGTTGCAACTATAATTTAATAACATTTTAATAATAATGAGAAAGTCACTACTAATTGCAGCACTGGGATTGTTGAGCCTGAACATGATGGCACAAAACACTCCGAAAGAAGAGGGTTTCGTCTTTACTACTGTAAAAGAAAACCCCATTACCTCCGTAAAGAATCAGAACCGTTCCTCCACATGTTGGAGCTTCTCAAGTATCGGTTTCCTGGAAAGCGAACTGTTGCGCATGGGCAAAGGTGAATACGACCTTTCTGAAATGTTTGTCGTTCACCACACAATGGTAGACCGCGCACAGAACTATGTACGTTATCACGGTGACAGTTCTTTCTCCCCCGGCGGCAGCTTCTACGATGTGATGTATTGCCTCCGCAATTATGGAATGGTGCCGCAGGAAGCTATGCCTGGCATCATGTACGGCGACACTCTGCCCGTGCATAACGAGCTGGATGCTGTAGCCGGCGCTTATGTAAAAGCCATAGCCAAAGGCAACTTTAAGAAATTGACTCCGGTATGGAAAAAGGGAGTTTGTGCCATCTATGACACCTATCTTGGCAAGTGTCCGGATAAGTTCACCTATAAAGGTAAAGAATATACTCCGAAGAGCTTTGGCGAATCCCTCGGTATCAATCCGGACGATTATATCTCATTGACTTCTTTCACTCACCACCCGTTCTATACTCAGATGAACATCGAAATCCAGGACAATTGGCGTAACGGCCTGTCATGGAATCTGCCGCTGATGGAGTTCATGTCAGTGATTGAAAATGCTGTGAACAACGGTTATACCGTAGCTTGGGGCAGCGATGTAAGCGAAGACGGATTCACGCGTGATGGTATTGCCGTAATGCCGGATGCAGCACGTGGTGCCGAACTTACCGGTTCGGATATGGCACACTGGTTGGGACTGAAAGCCGAAGACAAGCGCAAAGAACTGACTTCCCGCCCGATGCCCGAAATCACCGTAACACAGGAAATGCGCCAGGAAGCATTCGACAACTGGCAAACTACTGACGACCACGGTATGCTTATCTACGGTATTGCCAAAGATCAGAATGGTAAAGAATACTATATGGTAAAGAACTCTTGGGGAACAAACAACCCGTACAAAGGTACCTGGTATGCTTCCAAACCGTTCGTTGCCTACAAGACCATCAACGTCCTGGTACATAAAAATGCCGTTCCCAAAGCAATCCTGAACAAGCTGGGAATTAAATAAAATATAGGAACTACGCCATTAAGTTGCGTGGTTAACACATAATAAAGGCCGTTACGCAGAGCTACGTAGCGGCCTTTTTTTGCGCAAAAACCTCCAACTTGTGCATTTTTCGCTCCATTTACTTGTCAAAACCAACACTTTCCGTAAATTTGCACGCTGATAGTTAACCGGATAATTTCAGTAGCAGGATTCTACTACTCCTATTCCCGGCACTGACGTACAGAATACTAATACTAATAATTAATAGCATGAGTTTGAAAATTGTTGTATTGGCAAAACAAGTTCCCGACACACGCAACGTTGGGAAAGATGCCATGAAAGCCGACGGAACCATTAACCGCGCGGCACTCCCTGCCATCTTCAACCCCGAAGACCTGAATGCCCTTGAGCAAGCACTTCGACTGAAAGATGAATATCCGGGTTCCACTGTAACCATCCTTACCATGGGACCGGGACGCGCAGCCGAAATCATTCGTGAAGGACTCTACCGTGGTGCCGACAACGGTTATCTGCTAACCGACCGCGCATTTGCCGGCGCAGATACCCTCGCCACTTCGTATGCCCTTGCCACTGCCATCCGAAAAATTGGTGACTGCGATGTTATCATCGGCGGACGCCAAGCCATCGACGGTGACACCGCACAAGTAGGTCCGCAGGTTGCCGAGAAACTGGGATTGACGCAGGTGACGTATGCCGAAGAGATTCTGAACGTAGACAAAGCTGCGAAAAAGATTACCGTGAAACGTCATATCGACGGCGGTGTAGAAACCGTGGAAGCTCCCCTGCCTATCGTCATCACTGTGAACGGAAGTGCAGCCCCCTGCCGCCCGCGCAACGCCAAACTGGTGCAGAAATACAAACGTGCCCTCGGCGCCCAGGAGAAAGCAGCCATCGCCAAAGAAGGTGCCGAACTGGCTTACGCAGCCCTTTATGAGAAATATCCCTATCTCAACATCACGGAATGGAGCGTGGCCGATGTAAACGGTGACCTCGCACAATGTGGTCTGAGCGGTTCGCCCACGAAGGTAAAGACCATTCAGAACATTTCGTTCCAAGCCAAAGAAAGCAAGACGCTGACGGGCAGTGACAAGGATGTAGAAGATTTGATTGTTGAACTGTTAGCTAACCATACGATAGGATAAGATTATGAATAATGTATTTGTATATTTAGAGATAGAAGGCACTACAGTTGCCGACGTCAGTCTCGAACTCTTGACCAAAGGTCGTAAATTGGCTAATCAGTTGGGTTGCCAGCTGGAAGCTGTTGCTGCCGGTAGCAATCTGGCAGGCATTGAAAAGCAAGTATTGCCTCTCGGCGTAGACAAACTCCATGTATTCGACGCTCCGGGCTTGTTTCCCTATACTTCCCTTCCCCACTCCTCCGTCCTCATCAACTTGTTCAAGGAAGAGAAACCGCAAATCTGCCTGATGGGTGCTACGGTTATCGGCCGCGACCTCGGCCCGCGTGTTTCTTCAGCTTTGACCAGCGGTCTGACGGCCGACTGTACTTCTCTTGAAATCGGTGACCACGAAGATAAGAAAGAAGGCAAGGTTTACGAAAATCTGTTGTATCAGATACGCCCCGCTTTCGGCGGTAACATCGTTGCCACGATTGTAAATCCCGAACACCGTCCGCAAATGGCTACCGTGCGTGAGGGTGTGATGAAGAAAGAAATTCTCGATGCCAACTACAAAGGTGAAGTCATCAACCACGACGTTGCCAAGTACGTTCCCGAAACGGACTACGTAGTAAAGGTCATCGACCGCCACGTAGAAAAGGCAAAACACAACTTGAAAGGTGCTCCTATCGTTGTTGCCGGTGGCTACGGCATGGGCAGCAGAGAAAACTTCAACATGCTGTTCGAACTGGCCAAGGAACTTCACGCCGAAGTAGGCGCCAGCCGGGCTGCCGTCGATGCAGGCTATGCCGACCATGACCGCCAGATCGGTCAGACGGGTGTAACGGTGCGTCCCAAGTTGTATATCGCTTGTGGTATCTCAGGACAAATCCAGCACATTGCCGGTATGCAGGAAAGTGGCATCATCATCTCCATAAACAACGATGAGAATGCTCCTATCAATACGATTGCCGACTATGTTATCAATGGCACAGTGGAAGAGGTTATCCCGAAGATGATTAAGTATTACAAACAGAATAGTAAGTAAGAAAACTATGGCTAATTTTTATACAGATATACCGGAACTCAAGTATCACTTGGACAACCCGATGATGGAACGTATCTGCGAACTGAAAGAACGCGGTTACGAAGACAAAGACAAGTATGACTATGCCCCGCAGGACTATGCGGACGCAATGGACTCTTACGATAAGGTGCTCGAAATCACCGGTGAGATTACCGGCGAAATCATTGCACCGAATGCAGAAGGCGTGGACGAAGAAGGTCCCCACTGCGCCAACGGCCGCGTGGAATACGCCAGCGGAACGAAGCAGAACCTCGACGCCATGGTAAAAGCCGGCCTGAACGGTATGACCATGCCGCGCCGCTTCGGTGGTCTGAACTTCCCGATTACTCCCTATACCATGTGTGCCGAAATCGTGGCTGCTGCCGATGCAGGCTTCGGAAACATCTGGTCTTTGCAGGACTGTATCGAAACTCTGTACGAATTCGGTAACGAAGACCAGCACAGCCGTTTCATCCCCCGCATCTGCCAGGGCGAAACCATGTCTATGGACTTGACCGAACCGGATGCCGGCTCCGACCTGCAATCCGTCATGCTGAAAGCAACCTTCGACGAAGCCAACAACTGCTGGCGCCTGAATGGTGTGAAACGTTTCATCACTAACGGTGATGCCGATCTTCACCTCGTGCTGGCCCGTTCGGAAGAAGGGACAAAAGACGGCCGTGGTCTCTCCATGTTCATCTACGACAAGCGCGAAGGTGGTGTAAACGTACGCCGCATCGAGAACAAGCTCGGTATTCATGGTTCTCCTACTTGCGAGCTGGTTTACAAGAATGCAAAAGCCGAACTTTGCGGTGACCGCAAACTCGGTTTGATAAAATACGTAATGGCTTTGATGAACGGCGCCCGCCTGGGTATTGCCGCTCAGTCGGTAGGTCTCTCGCAGGCTGCTTACAATGAGGGCTTGGCATACGCCAAAGACCGCAAGCAGTTCGGCAAAGCTATCATCGAATTCCCGGCTGTTTATGACATGCTGGCTATCATGAAGGCCAAACTGGATGCAGGCCGTGCCTTGTTATACCAGACTTCCCGTTATGTAGACATCTACAAAGCATTGGACGATATTGCCCGCGAGCGCAAACTTACTCCGGAAGAGCGCCAGGAACAGAAGAAATATGCCAAGTTGGCAGACTCCTTTACTCCGCTGGCAAAAGGTATGAACTCCGAGTACGCCAACCAAAACGCTTACGACAGCATCCAGATTCACGGTGGTTCCGGCTTCATGCTGGAATATGCCTGCCAGCGTATCTATCGCGATGCACGCATCACTTCCATTTACGAAGGCACCACTCAGTTGCAGACCGTAGCTGCCATCCGTTATGTAACGAACGGCTCGTATGCAGCAACCCTACGCGACTATGAAGCAATCCCATGCAGTGCAGAAATGCAATCGCTGATGGACCGTGTAAAGGAAATGACCAACAAGTTCGAAGCTTGTACCAATGCCGTGAAAGAAGCCCAAAGCCAGGAGTTACTTGACTTCGTTGCCCGTCGCCTCTACGAAATGGCTGCCGTGTGCATCATGTCTCATCTCATTATCCAGGATGGAACAAAAGCTCCTGAACTGTTCGCCAAGTCCGCCGTAGTTTACATAAACTATGCAGAAGCTGAAGTAGAAAAGCACTTCAACTTCATCCGCAAGTTCAAAGCGGAAGAGTTGGAAAGCTATCGCAAATAACGAATCTGTTTCACTATATAAAAAACGTTCCACCCTCACCGGGTGGAACGTTTTTTTATAGGTTACTTTAGTCAAAATTCTCCAAACAGCCTCAACCTGCTACGCAAAGAATGTATTTCCTGTTGCATCTCTTCCAGTCGTTCCAGCAAATGATGGATGGCATCGATACCTTCCATATTGATGGATAAATCGTAGTACATACGACTGTAACGCTCCACATCCGGCAACTGGGAAAACAGCAGATAGCGTTCCCCCTCCTCCGTCTGAATATCTATCAGACCACCTTCCTGCAACATGTCTATAAACGAAGGTTCTATGTGACACTTGCTGCAATATTCACTTACTATGATTAATTCGTTCTGCATAGTGCTGACATTTTTAGTTCATACTTTGAATTTTGCGGAACATCTCTTTCTGCTGCTCCGTCAGGTTCGTCGGCAACTTCACGGAATAGGTCACAATGAGGTCACCAAACTGCCCTTCCTTCTTATATACGGGGAATCCCTTGCCTTTCAAGCGTACTTTAGTCCCGCTCTGAGTTTCGGGTTTCACTTTCAGTTTCACCTTACCGTCCAGCGTATCTACCAACTGTTCACCACCCAAGAGAGCCGTATACAGGTCGATGGAAACATCCACATACAAGTCATCACCCAGACGTTTAAAGACAGCATCTTCTCCAATGACAAAGGTAATATACAAGTCGCCTGCAGGGCCACCATTCACACCTTCGCCACCATAGCCTTTCAACTTGATAACCTGACCGTTTGCCACACCGGCAGGGATCGTAATGCGGACATTCTTGCCATTCACAGTCAATATCTGCTTATGGGTCTGCGCAGCATCACGAAGCGACAGACTGAGGTCCGCATGGAAATCCTGCCCGCGGAAACCGGCATTAGCACCGCCTCCACCGCGTGTACGATGTCCGAACATCTGTTCAAAGAAATCAGAGAATCCTCCGGCATTACTGCCCGAGAACTCCTGCCCGTCCGAAGAATACCAATAGGTACCTCCTCCATCCGTGCCAAAGCCTGCACCGGAGCCACCGAAACCGCCACCGCCAAATCCGCCGAAGCCTCCTGCACCGGCCTGTTGCTGTGCCCGTTTCTGTGCCTCGAATTCATCGGCATGCTTCCAGTGCTCGCCATATTCATCATATTTCTTTCGCTTCTCAGGATCACTCAGCACTTCGTTTGCCTCGTTGATAGCCTGAAACTTATCCTTGGCTGTAGTGTCATTCGGGTTCAAGTCAGGATGATACTTACGCGCCAGTTTGCGGTACGCCTTCTTGATATCAGCCTGAGATGCCGTTTTGTCCACTCCAAGGACTTGATAATAATCAATATAAGCCATAGTTTACTAATTTTATATCCTAAATATCATAAAACAAATAACACGCCAATTTGTTTCCCTGATCACTAAAACATGTAAACGATAATTAAAAAGAATAACACATAAGGATAAACAAATGAAAAACAACATCTTATAATTAGCCTATCGTTCATTTCACGTCCACGAAATACTAAAATATTGTAAACGACATATAACACAATCTAATTATTCATTCTAAAACTTCCTAAAATAGATGGAATTTACTTTATTTGTAAAGGATAAAACCTGTTTTTAGAGATCAAATACCAACCTTAAATTAGGAAGTCCCTTTATGAAGAATAATTATTGGCTATTAACAGCAATATTAGCTTTCATCGCCTTGCCGGGCAAAGCGGACGAGTGGATCAGAATCAATCAACTCGGCTACCTGCCTCAATCCGTCAAAGTGGCTGTATTCATGAGTGAAGAAGGAACGAATGTAGAGAATTATACATTGGTAGACGCCTTCACCGGAAAGGATATACGTACTTTCACAGCAGCCAAAGCCACCGGCAAAATGGGAGGTATGAAAAGTACTTACCGGCTGGACTTCAGTGACTTCACAGAACCGGGCACTTATTATCTGAAAGCCGGGAAAGCCATCTCTCCCCGCTTCCCCATCAATACACACGTCTACAACGGTACGGCAGATTTTCTGCTGAACTACATGCGCCAGCAACGTTGCGGCTATAATCCATTCTTAAAGGATAGCTGCCACGTACACGATGGCTATATCGTATATCATCCCACCAAAACCGGTCGGCACATCGACGTGCGCGGCGGCTGGCACGATGCAACGGACTACCTGCAATATACCACCACTTCCGCCAATGCCATCTATCAGATGATGTTTGCCTATCAGGAGAATCCGGAATCATTCGGCGATGCATACGATGCTAACGGACATCCGGGAGCTAACGGCATCCCCGACATTGTGGACGAAATAAAATGGGGACTGGATTGGCTGAACCGCATGAATCCCGCTCCGGGAGAACTGTACAACCAGATTGCCGATGACCGTGACCATGCCGGCATGCGCCTTCCTAATAAAGATATGGTAGATTACGGATACGGACCGGGCAAAGGACGCCCTGTCTACTTCTGCAGCGGCGAACCGCAAGTACGCGGAGAGTTCAAGAATACCACTACCGGCGTAGCCAGTACAGCCGGCAAGTTTGCTTCCTGCTTTGCCTTGGGCGCCAAGATACTGAAAGATTTCTACCCCGAATTTGCAGCCGAAATAGAAGCAAAGGCAGATGCTGCCTATCAGGAAGGAGTCAGAAAACCGGGAGCATGCCAGACCGCTTCCGTCATGTCTCCTTACATCTACGAAGAAGACAACTGGGTGGACGACATGGAGTTGGGCGCTATGGAACTGTACAAAGCAACCGGCGACCGCAAATACCTGGATCAAGCCCTTGAATACGGACGCCGCGAACCGGTCACCCCCTGGATGGGCGCCGACAGCGCACGCCATTACCAATGGTACCCCTTCATGAACATGGGACATTACCACCTTGCCCAAGTAAGCAACGACCGCATCAGCAAAGAATTTATCCGCAACATGCGTACGGGCATCGAACGCACTTACGAAAAGGCAGTGGAAACTCCTTTCCTGCACGGCATACCTTATATATGGTGTTCCAACAACCTGACTACCGCCATGCTGACCCAGTGCCGCCTCTATCGCGAAACAACCGGCGACAACACCTATGCAGAAATGGAGGCTGCCCTCCGCGACTGGCTGTTCGGCTGCAACCCTTGGGGAACCAGCATGATTGTGGAACTTCCGCTTTATGGCGACTATCCCTCACAGCCCCACTCCTCCCTGCTGAATGCAGGTGTGGGCAATACTACCGGCGGACTGGTGGACGGCCCCGTTTACCGTACCATCTTCGAAAGCCTGCGAGGCGTAAACATGACGGGCATTCCCGGTACTCCCGGTCAAGATTACGAACGCTTCCAACCGGACCAGATGGTCTACCATGACGCCATCCACGACTATTCCACCAACGAACCGACCATGGACGGAACAGCCTGCCTCACTTACTATCTCTCTGCCATGCAGAAAGAAGGAATGAAGCAAGCCAACATCCGGGACGACAAGAACGTATACGTAGACGGCGGCATCATCCGCACCGATCCATCGAAGAAGCAAATCACACTGGTGTTCACTGCCGCCGACAAAGCAGACGGTGCCGATGCCATCATCAGCACCCTGAAGAAACATGGCATCAAAGGCGGCTTCTTCTTTACCGGCGAATTCTATGAACTCTACCCGGAAGTAGTGAAACGCCTGCTCGCCGAAGGACACTACGTGGGCAGCCACAGCTACGGACATCTGTTGTACATGCCGTGGGAAGACCGCGATTCATTGTTAGTCACCCGCGAGGAATTTGAGCAGGACATGCTGAAAAGTTACGAAACGTTGCGCAAAGCAGGTATCGAATACAAGGATGCACCGGTCTACATTCCTCCCTACGAATACTATAACAAGGAAATCTCTGCCTGGGCAAAGAGCATGGGCATTCAGGTCATCAACTACACCCCCGGCACCATGAGCAACGCAGATTACACCACGCCGGACATGGGAAAGAAATATCGGAGCAGCCAGTTCATCTACGACAAAATCATGGAAGTAGAAAAGAAAGAAGGTCTGAACGGACATCTGATGCTGATACACTTCGGAACGGACGACCGCCGGACGGACAAATTCTATAACGGCTATCTGGACAAAATGATAAAGACGCTGAAGCGGAAAGGATATACTTTCGTACCGGTCCGTGAAGCGACCGGTATATAAATACTCTAACAAAAAGTTTATAAAAGGTTAGTTAAAAAGGTTATCATGCGAAGGTATTAAGGTAAATATTCAATCGGTTTGTTTTCAGTAAACATTCTCCTCACCCCCAAGAGGGGAATGTTTCAAAGTAAGCTCCCAGCCTGTGAAGGTCAGGAGCTTTTCTTTTCTACAAACTCTTCTGCAGAAGTGTATTCACCGATTGCAGTAACTCCTCGATATCCTTCTCGGTAGTATCAAAGGACGTCACGAAGCGGATTTCGTTGATCGATTCATCCCAAAAGTAGAAGAAGTAGCTTTTCAGAAGCTCATTGATTACCGGACGGGGCATCGTCAGGAAAAGCTGGTTGCTCTCCATGGGCTGCGTAAAGCGTACACCCGGCAAGTCTTTCAATCCATCATAGAGTATCTTTGCCATGCGGTTGGCATGCATGGCATTCTTCAGCCAAAGATCGTCCGTCAGATAAGCCGTGAACTGACAAGAGAGATAGCGTAGCTTGGAAGCAAGTTGTGCCGACTGCTTACGCACAAAATAAGCTTCTTTCTTCAAAGCCGGATTGAACACGATCACACTTTCACCCAGCATCAAGCCGTTCTTTGTTCCGCCGAAGCTGAGGACATCAATTCCGCAATCTACCGTCAATTCCTTGAAACTGAGGTTCAGGGCAGCACAGGCATTTGCCAGGCGGGCACCATCCATGTGGACGTACATGCCATGCCGGTGGGCCAGTTCCGTAAGGGCACGAAGTTCCTCGGGTTTATATATAGTACCCAGTTCAGAGCATTGGGAGATATAAATGGCACCGGGCTGGGAATGGTGCTGCTCGCCGAAGTGACAGAGATAAGGACGAATCAGATCGGGGGTCAGCTTACCGTCAAGGGTAGCCACCGGACGTATCTGACAACCTGTCATGCGGGCAGGCGAACCACACTCGTCTACATAAATATGTGCCGTCTCTGCACAAATAATCGAGTTATAGGGACGCGTGCAAAGTTGCAGTGCCACTGCATTACTGCCCGTTCCATTGAATACGAACAACGGCTCACAATCGGGAGTAAACACTTCCCTTATTCTCCGAACAGCTTCCTCTGTCCACGGATCGTCCCCGTACCCTACGGCATGGTCCTGATTTGCCCGGTTCAGCGCTTCCATAACCAAAGGATGCACACCGGAATTATTGTCTGATGCAAAGCTTCTCATAGCTATATTATTTTGTTTATTAAAAAAGAATATGCAAAGGAAAGAATATTCCGCAACATGAAAAAACAAAGAAGCACAGATTTCACAACTTCGCGGAAATCCTTTCCACATTGCAAAATCGGTGCTTCTTAATCTGTAAATTCAATCGGCTCTTTTTATCCGATATAAACATTTACCCCCAATGAAACATAAATTTCATCTTCCTCCTGGTACACTTCAATCTTGTCCTCACGGGCAAGCCAGCCTATGGCTGCTCCCAGTTCTTTGTCTTTCAATCCGGACTTTCTCTTCAGAGAGTTAAAACTCCAGCTGGCATGGTCGCTAAGTAACTGCCAAACCTTGCCTGCATTAAGTCCAATTTCGCTTTTGTTCATTTTCTCTTTAAGTTAATAGGTTAATAGTTTATTGTTGATTAGGTTATCTTTACGGAGGTAAAGGTATCATTTTTTATTTAAAAAACATTTCTTTGCAGACAAAAGTCATAAAAATTAATCACTTTTGCAACAGTTTTGTAATATTATACGGTAGAAAAAGACAAAGATAAAGAAATACAGAACAAAAAGCTGCGGCATCTTCTTGCGAAGACACCGCAGCCACATCTATTGAATCAAGAAATCAGGGAAAAAATGATGATATTCTTTACATCATTCCGCCCATACCTCCCATTCCGGGAGCGCCCATCGGCATTTCGGGCTTATCTTCTTTCTTTTCTACGATTACACATTCGGTAGTCAGGAACATACCTGCGATGGAAGCAGCATTCTCAAGAGCTACACGAGTCACCTTAGCAGGGTCTACCACACCGGCAGCATGCAGATTCTCGTACACATCGGTACGGGCATTGTAACCAAAGTCTCCCTTACCTTCGAGCACTTTCTGTACAACAACTGCACCTTCCTTGCCTGCATTGGCAACGATCTGACGCAGCGGCTCTTCGATGGCACGCTTGATGATGTCCACACCGGTAGTCTCGTCGGCATTGTCGCCTTTGAAACCGTTCAGAGCTTCGAGCGCACGGATGTAAGCTACACCACCACCCGGAACGATACCTTCTTCGATGGCAGCACGGGTTGCACGCAGAGCATCGTCTACACGGTCTTTCTTTTCCTTCATTTCAACTTCGGAAGCAGCACCTACATAGAGCACAGCTACACCACCGGACAACTTAGCCAGACGTTCCTGCAATTTTTCCTTGTCATAGTCGGACTTGGTAGCAGCAATCTGAGCCTTGATTTGTTCGCAACGTTCCTTGATGCCATCTTTGTCGCCGGCACCGTTTACGATGGTTGTATTGTCTTTAGAAACAGTTACCTTGTCGGCAGTACCCAGCATTTCGATGGTAGCCTGTTCCAGTTTCAAGCCTTTTTCTTCGCTGATAACTACACCACCGGTCAGGATAGCGATGTCTTCCAGCATTTCTTTACGACGGTCGCCGAAGCCCGGAGCCTTTACAGCACAAATCTTCAACTGAGAACGCAGACGGTTTACAACCAGCGTAGTCAAAGCTTCGCTATCCACGTCTTCTGCGATAACCAACAGAGGACGGCCTGTCTGTACAGCTGGTTCGAGGATGGGCAGGAAATCTTTCAGATTGGAAATCTTCTTGTCGTAGATCAGGATATACGGTTTCTCCATTTCGCATTCCATCTTCTCCGTATTGGTAACGAAGTAAGCAGAGAGATAACCGCGATCGAACTGCATACCTTCTACTACACCGATAGTAGTATCCGTGCCCTTAGCTTCTTCGATCGTGATAACACCATCCTTGGAAACCTTACGCATAGCATCGGCAATCAGCTTACCGATAACAGGGTCGTTATTGGCAGAAACAGAAGCTACTTGTTCAATCTTGTCATAGTTGTCGCCCACCTTTTCGGCCTGGCTCTTAATAGATTCTACCACTTTGGCAACAGCCTTGTCGATACCGCGTTTGATATCCATGGGGCTTGCACCGGCAGTTACGTTTTTCAGTCCTTCGGCTACGATGGCTTGTGCCAGAACCGTTGCAGTTGTTGTACCGTCACCTGCGTCATCACCGGTCTTGGAAGCAACTTCCTTCACCAGCTGTGCACCGGTATTCTGGTAAGCGTCTGCCAGTTCTACTTCTTTTGCTACTGTCACACCATCTTTAGTGATGTGGGGAGCGCCGAACTTCTTTTCGATGATAACGTTACGACCTTTGGGGCCGAGAGTTACTTTTACTGCATTTGCCAGTGTATCGATACCTTTCTTCAATTGGTCGCGGGCATCGATATTGAATAATATTTCTTTTGCCATAATGTTATTTACTATTTTACGGTTTACTAATTACTAATTAATTATCCCAATACAGCGAGTACGTCGCTTTGACGCATGATGAGGTACTTGGTTCCTTCAACTTCCAGTTCGGTACCGGCATACTTGCCATACAGCACTGTGTCACCAACCTTCAACACCATTTCTTCGTCTTTTGTTCCGTTGCCTACCGCAATTACTTCACCTTTCAAAGGTTTCTCTTTCGCTGTATCAGGAATAATGATACCGCCAATTGTCTTCTCTTCTGCAGGTGCAGGGAGTATCAGCACTCTGTCTGCTAATGGTTTAATGTTCATAGTTCTTTTTAATTTAATATGTTATACATTTATTATAGTAGTAATTTTGCTTTAAGCAAGCGATAAAGAACTTACGAAAACCGTGCCAAAGGGAAAAACTGTTCGTTTGACAGGGAAGAACTGACAAAATGACAATAAGCAGAAAAACCTTTATCAGGAAAGCAGCTATAAAGGAGAAACGGCAATGCAGTCACTAAAGAAAATCGTTCCTATCATTTATTCATTCCTCTACAAAGAAATATTCGTTCCTCCATAGGGAAATATTTGTACCACTGTAGTGGTATGAATATTTCCCTATAAAGAAATGAATTAGTATTAATAGATAAGGACACTAATCATCCGCAACAATGATTTTAGCTTATTAAAGGAAAATGTATAGGAAATACAGGCTATAAATAGTCGGCCAAGTGATATCGTCCCTTCTTCTGGGAAGTCTTCTTGTATTGTATCACCTTCTGCGGACAGATGTGCAGGCAAGCCATGCAATGGATGCAATGTGTCTCCCAAACCGGATGACCATCGACCATCTGTATATTTTCCACCGGACACGCCTTGCTGCATTTGGCGCAAGAAATGCAGCCTTCATCCACATGGAAACCTTTGGAAGTAATGATGAAACGCACAAACAGAGGATTCAGAACGTATGTCTTCAGCCACGGTGCACCGCCCTCGTGCACCGCCCACACCTTTTTTTGCTGAAGCACATCTTCGGCAATCGAGGCAATGGCGTGCCTTACATCTGCTATCTTCTGATGGCAGAGCGCGTCGTCGTCCAAATCGAACATAGGGATATAAGTATTGGGCATAGCTACAGACCAGGCTGCATCCAAAGGAAAACGTTTTGCCAAACGATTCATTCCCTTACCCATATCGTCACCACAAGTGCACACAGCGTAACGGTACTTGCAATGCGGCAACCGGAGTCGTAACAAAAAATGCACCACTACGCGCGGTGCATACCAAGCATGTACCGGAAAAACGAGACCAACTCTGTCTGCATTGGCAAGCTCTTCGGGTACACTATCGTTTTTCAGATAATCAGCAATATTAAGGGTTGTATCATGCGTAGCCTCTGCAAGCCGTTCTGCAACCCAACGAGAATTTCCGGTTCCGGTAAAATAGAGTATCATATATTATTATATCTGCTTCTACTCCAGCAATTCCTCTATGGAACAGCTTTCCCAGAACGCCTTAGTAGAATGTACCAACGAACTGCCCATATAGAGCAGAAACAACACCGCTATGACAATCATCAAAAAACTGACGAGAGCATTGTGCTTTTCTTGTCCGAATTCAATGGAAACCATAAAAAACCTCCTTTTTTATTGTCATTGCAAAGGTAGAGGCCGAATATTTCATTTCCCCTACACTCTTATGACAAATATAACAAAAAAGGAGCAATTCAGTGCTCCTTTTTAAATGTATTTCAGTTTTTATTAACTCAATTCGCTAATCAGTTCTTGGGGAGACACAAGTTTCTGTTCTCCGGTTTCCATATTCTTCAGAGTTACTTTACCCTCATTCATCTCATTTTCACCCACCAAGGCAACAAACGGGATCGCTTTGGAGTTGGCATAACTCATCTGTTTCTTCATCTTGCTGGCATCCGGGAAGATTTCGGCACGAATACCGACAGCACGTACCTGCGCCAATACGTTGATAGAGAAAGCAGCCTCCGCTTCGCCAAAGTTGATGAACAGCAATTGGGTACTGTTTACGGCTTCTTTCGGATAAAGGTCGAGCTGGTTCAGCACGTCGAAGATGCGGTCGGCACCGAAAGAAATGCCTACACCTGATACACCCGCCATGCCGAATACGCCGGTCAAGTTGTCATAACGTCCGCCACCGGTGATACTGCCTATTTGCACATCAAGGGCTTTCACTTCGAAGATGGCACCAGTATAGTAATTCAAGCCGCGGGCCAGCGTCAGGTCAAGTTCTATTTCGTTCTTCAAGCCGAGAGCGGAAAGGGTTTTCAAGATGAATTCGCTTTCTTCCACTCCTTTCAGGCCTACTTCGCTGGCGGCAAGCACTTCTTTCAGCGTTGACAGTTTCTCTTCATTGCTACCACTCAGCAAGATGATGGGTTGCAGTTTGGCAATGGCCTCATCGCTGATGCCTTTTTCTTTGAGTTCGGCATTGACGTTGTCCAGACCAATCTTATCCAGTTTGTCGATGGCAACCGTGATGTCCACAATCTTATCGGCTTCACCGATAATCTCGGCAATACCACTCAATATCTTGCGGTTATTGATTTTGATACAAACGCGGATGTTGAAGCGGGTAAACACGGTATCGACAATCTGCATCAGTTCCACTTCGTTCAGCAAGGAGTCGCTACCCACCACGTCGGCATCGCACTGATAGAACTCGCGGTAACGTCCCTTCTGCGGACGGTCGGCACGCCAGACGGGTTGTATCTGATAACGTTTGAAGGGGAAAGTGATTTCATCGCGGTGCATCACCACGTAGCGGGCAAAAGGTACGGTGAGGTCGTAACGCAAACCTTTCTCGCAGAACTTGCTGGCAAGTTTGGCAGCGTTGCGACTCAGCAACTCCTCATCGGTCAGGCCGGAGAAGTAATCGCCGGAATTCTGTATCTTGAACAGAAGTTTGTCACCTTCTTCACCGTACTTTCCCATCAGTGTGGAAAGCATTTCCATGGAAGGGGTTTCTATCTGCTGGAAACCATAAAGGTGGTATACATCACGAATGGTATTGAATATATAGTTACGCTTCGCCATTTCTACGGGCGAGAAGTCACGGGTTCCTTTCGGAATACTGGGTTTTGCTGCCATAATCGTATCAATTACTTTTAAAATCGGACGGCAAAGTTACGGTATTTTATTGATAAGAAAAAAAAATGCCTTCTCCAATTCAGATGGAGAAGGCATTTTCTGTATATCAAGAACCAAATCAGTCTCTGCGTCCCAAGAATATCATAATGTAATAAATCAAAGTGGCAAGAGAACCGAGAGCGGCTACTACATACGTATATGCAGCGGAGCGAAGTGCATCTTCGGCTTGTGCATGATTGTACGAATTCGTAATACCGGAGTTGTTCAGCCATACCAGTGCACGCTTACTTGCATTGATTTCTACCGGCAAGGTGATGAAGCTGAACAAGGTAGTCAAAGCGAATAAGATGATGCCTGCCAGCAACAGTTGCGGGAAAGAGTTCAGCAGCAAGATACCAGCCAACAGCAACCACGTCATCCATTGCGAAGCGAAAGATACCACCGGCACCAGTTTGCTGCGCATCGTCAGCGGAGCGTATGCACGTGCATGCTGTACGGCATGACCACACTCGTGGGCAGCAACGGCAGCAGCCATGATGCTGTTACTTGCATATACGCTTTCACTCAGGTTCACTGTCTTATTGGCAGGATTATAATGGTCTGTCAGATGGCCCGGAGTATGTGTTACGGTAACATCGTATATGCCATTGTCATGCAACATCTTCAATGCAACATCCCGACCCGTCATTCCGTTGCCGGTAGGGATTTTAGAGTATTTCTTGAACTTACTCTGAAGGTTCATCTGTACCAGCCAACTGATAACGGCGATACCGATAAAAATAATCCACTGTATTCCTATCATTCCTGTAGTCATAGTCTTCTTCTCTTTTTTAATGAATAATTATGTCGTTTCTTATTGTAGAGCAAATAGTTTGCCAAAAATAAAGGGAAACCATGAGCATTGCTACAGTTTCCCTTATCTTTTAGGAAGAATTAAAGAAATAGTGATTAATCACTAATCTCCATTTCTACCACTTTATCAATATCAGCCGGTACTTCAGGAAGATACAACATCACACCGCCCTCGCACTTCTGAACCTTCAGCGGAAGACGGTCGGCATAACCGACTGCTTTCTTCACTTTCTTTCCCTGCAAAGGCAGGAAGAGTGCTTTGTCCTGCAAATCGAGGATGTGTACATACAGTTTATTTCCTCTTTGCGTAGTCACGCCCCAAGGGTGGGGAGCAATGCAACCGCCACGAGTACCGTAGATGGTTTCACCATATACTTTCATCCATTCCCCTACTTCAGCCAATCGCTCCAGAGCTATTGCAGGGAGTTCTCCGTCGGGCTGCGGGCCGATATTCATCAACAGGTTGGCATCCTTGCCGGCTGCTTTCACCAGATAATGAATCAATGTTTTAGGGGATTTGTAGTCCTGATCGGTAATTTTATATCCCCACATGCCATTCATGGTTTCGCAAGTCTCCAGCGGCAAGGCGCTGATATTCTGTCCGGAAAGTCCGGCATTGTTCTCGCCCGGCAAGTCCCGCTCAAAGATTTGAATATCTTCGCCCGCAAAAGGCACTTGATGATGGTTGTTGCCGACCAGGCAAGCAGGTTGCAGACGATGTATCATGGCATATTGTTCGGGCAGTTGCCAGTCGAAACCCGGATTCTGATCCTGGTCCCACCAACCGTCAAACCAGATAGCACCGATTTCTCCATAGTTGGTAAGCAACTCGGTCAACTGGTTATTCATAAATTTATAGTAACTGTTCCAATCGCCTTTTGGGTTCGGACGTCCTGTTCCACGGCCGGTACGTCCCCACGGAGCATCTTCGCGATACCAGTCGATATGCGAATAGTACAGATGCAACCGGATGCCCTGTTTATGGCATTCATCTGCCAATTCTTTCAGAATATCACGCTTGAAAGGAGTAGCATCCACTATGTTGTAATCGGAATAGCGGGTGTGGAACATGGAAAAACCTTCGTGATGACGGGAGGTGAAGCAGATGTACTTCGCACCGGATGCCTTAATAGCAGCCACCCACTTGGCCGCATCGAACTTTGAGGGATAGAAACCACCGGCCAGTTTGGCGTATTCTTTATAGTTCAGATCCTTGTTCGTCATCGTCCATTCTCCGGTTGCCAGCATGCTGTACAGCCCCCAATGCAGGAAGATGCCGAAACGGTTATCTCTGAATTCCTGGCGGGACTTCAGATTCTCTTCCGTCGGCTGATAGGTTTGCGACCTTGCGGAAGACAAGAAAAGGAATAGCAATAAAAAAGAGATAAGTTGTGTTTTCATGGCAATAAATAAAAAAGGCACGAATTATTCGGATGCCTACGATTCTTATGATGAAACCGCGAAATCCGTGTAATTCGTGCCTGAAGGTTATCGGTATATTTTATTCTTCAGTATAACGCTCGATAGTCTGCTCACGGTCAGGACCTACAGACACGATCTTGATAGGTACACCAAGCTGATCTTCCAGGAATGCCAGATAAGCGTTGAACTCTTCGGGGAATTCATCCTCGCTCTGCATCCTCGTCATATCTGTTTCCCAACCGGGTAATTCTACGTAAACGGGCTCAATGCTTTCATCGATGTCAAACGGGAAGTAATCAATCTCTTCGCCATTCACCTTATAAGCAACGCAGACCTTGATCGTTTCAAAAGAGTCAAGCACATCGCTCTTCATCATAATCAGTTTGGTAACACCATCTATCATAATGGCATATTTCAAAGCTACCAGGTCAATCCAGCCACAACGGCGCTTGCGTCCTGTAACCGAACCGAACTCATGTCCCAAAGTACAGATCTGGTCACCGGTCTTGTCGAACAATTCCGTGGGGAACGGACCGGCACCTACACGCGTACAATATGCTTTAAAGATACCATACACTTCGCCAATCTTATTAGGAGCTATGCCCAGGCCGGTGCAAGCACCTGCACAGACTGTATTGGAAGAAGTAACGAACGGATAAGAACCGAAGTCGATATCCAACATCGTTCCTTGTGCACCCTCGCACAAAACGGACTTGCCGGAAGCCAGCAGGCTGTTCATCTCGTGTTCGCTATCCACCAACTGGAATTGCTTCAGGTACTCAATGCCCTCGAACCATGCTTTTTCCAGTTCCGTAAGGTCATAAGCATAATTCAAGCTCTTCAATATCTGTTCATGACGTGCCTTGGCGGCAGCATACTTCTCATCAAAGCCATGCAGGATGTCTCCCACACGTACACCGTTACGGCTTATCTTGTCTGTATAAGTCGGGCCGATACCCTTACCGGTAGTCCCTACCTTTGCATCACCCTTGGCTGCTTCATAAGCTGCATCCAATATGCGGTGGGTAGGCAGGATGAGGTGTGCTTTCTTGGAAATGTGCAAGCGTTCCTTCAAATTATGGCCGGATGCTTCCAATGCTTCAGCTTCTGCCTTGAAAAGAGCCGGGTCGAGTACGACACCATTTCCGATGATATTCACCTTGTCACCTTGGAATATTCCCGAGGGAATAGAACGGAGCACATATTTCTGCCCTTCGAACTCAAGTGTATGTCCGGCATTCGGTCCGCCCTGGAAACGGGCTACGACATCGTATCTCGGAGTTAACACATCAACGACTTTGCCTTTGCCTTCGTCGCCCCATTGTAATCCTAATAGTACGTCTACTTTCATTTTTCTTTCTTATGGTTATTATTTTTTTTCTTCCGTTTATTAGCGCGGTCACACTTACTGCACAATCCATACATATATAAGGAATAATGTGTCAGATTAAAGCGGCTCAACTTGGTATTTTCAATAGCATGCTGCAACTCCTCGTTCTGAAACTCGGTCACCTTTCCGCACTGCGTGCAGATCTGATGATGATGCGTATCGCGATTATAGGATTTTTCGTATTGGGAAGAGTTGCCGAACTGGTGCTTGATGACCAGGTGTGCATTGATAAGTAAAATGATGGTATTGTAAAGCGTCGCACGGCTGACACGGAAATTTTCCTGATCGGCCATCAGCGAGTAAAGCGTGTCTATATCGAAATGCCCGTCAATGGAGTAAATAGTGTCGAGTATAGCATAGCGTTCGGGAGTCTTGCGATGCCCGTTCGCATTCAGATATTCAGTGAATATCTGCCTAACCGTATCTTTCACATTCTGACTTTCCATTTTGACGGCGCAGTTTTTTACAGCCAACAAAGTTAATCCTTTTTTGTGGAAAGCAAACGAGAAAGGGATAAAAATTAAAGAATAATGAAGGAGCCGTCAAATTTTGCTTTGAAATGCCGGAGATTCCAAAGCAAAATGCCAAGCTCCTTAATCCAATTCTTCCTTTACTAATGTATATAGCAGTTGTTCCGATTCACTGGAAGAGTCTTTCATCGCTTCTACTCTTCGACAAACCTGGAATGCATTTTCTTCATTATGCTGCATAAAACGGCGTATAGCCGTCATAGCCGCATTACGAACATGATACGACCCGGACAAAAAGGCAGTAAGAGTCTGGTCAAGAAATTCATTTTCAACCCGCTCGTCCATATCCCCTTTCTTCATCAGCAAACGAGCGATGGTAAGGAAACCACAGATTTGTATATATTCCCTCTCGTCCGCAATCCAATGAAAAGACTTGGCCGGGGCATAGGGCAGATTCTGAAACAGATTCATACAGGTAAGTTCGGCTATTTCAATATTACGGATATCTTCTACCCAAATATCAGCTATCTCAGGCAAAAAGCTGTCTACCGGCTGCAAGAGTCCTGCCATGATTTTACATTCTCTTATTTCTTCTTTCCACAGCGCCTGCGCCAAGGCATGGTCTTTCTCATATCCATCGGCAATGCTCTTGATGCGGGGCAGTTCTACGCCAAAGTTCAGCTTATAAACCAGACCTTTCTCACGCATACTTTGAGACACAGCCCCGTTCATAGAGAGACGGAGCTGGGTCTTTATATCTTTCAGTTGTTCTTTCAGTTCCATACCTGGAGAGTTTTTACTTGTTAATGGAAGGCAAGGTGGAATAGTCCCTTCCATAACGCAACATCTGCTCTGCGTAACCTTCATCGTAAGTTACCTTCACATCGGTTATATTCCCATTGGCATCTGTCACCGCCTCGTATTTCGGATTGATAAAACCTTTATACGGCGCAAGGTCCAGCGTCTTATAGCGTTCCAGTACTTCGGCATGTAAAACCGGATCTACTTTCACAGCATAAGTTTCTATCAAATCACGGGCAGCGGCAAGATCTCCGGTGGACTTGATACGCTGTATTTCGGCAAGCAACTCGCCAAACAGTTCACGAAGCTTTTCGTAATCGTTCACCATCACATAAGTCTTTCCGTCTTTCTTCACCAATTCCACTACCTTGTCGGCAGCTCCCTTCTCAAATACCCAACGGGCTATGAGTTGGCGATTGCGCATGTGTGCCTCCTCTACATTGTTACCCGGCTCTATACGAACGAGTTGGGTCATCAAACCATTCATCAGATAGGTATAATATTCTGCTTTGTATGCATCGGCATTCGGTGTCAGTCCCAGTTCCACCAATTTCGGATCGGCTACATAATAAAGTCCGAACAGGTCGGCACGAGCCTCCTCTATCGTAGAACCATAAGCTTTCAATGCATCCGGATCAACACCCGGTAACAACTTGCCGGAACCATGTCCCAGGCACTCGTGCAGGTCGGTATGCAGTTCGTCGGTCAAGTCGGCATATTTATCAATCAACTGCAACTCAACATCGCTATATACAAATTCTTCATTGAACCCATTGCCATGTGCCGCCTTATTGTAAGCATCGGTAATATTACCGATCGTTACAGACTTGGAACCATGATGACTGCGTATCCAGTTTGCATTAGGCAGGTTGATGCCGATAGCTGTTGCAGGATAAAGGTCACCGGCCAGAAGGGCTGCTGTAATAACCTTGGCGGATACACCTTTTACTTTCTCCTTCTTGAACTGCTTGTCTACCGGAGAATGATCTTCAAACCATTGCGCATTACTGCTGATCAGCTCCGTACGATGAGTAGCTTCCAGATCCTTAAAATTCACCAACGACTCCCAGCTTGCCTTCATACCAAGCGGATCTCCATAACTTTCGGTAAATCCGTTCACAAAATCAACGCGTGAGTTCAAGTCTTTCACCCAAAGAATAGCATACTCGTCGAAGGTTTTCAAATCACCGGTTTCATAAAATTCAATCAGTTTGGCAATCACAGCCTTCTGCTCGGGATTCTCGGCAACACCTTCTGCTTTCTTCAACCAATATACTATTTTCTCAAGTGCCTGGCCGTATAAGCCACCCACTTTCCATACTTTCTCCTGGACTTTACCGTCTACTTTCACCAAACGGCTGTTCAGACCATAAGACACCGGCGTTTCGTCTTTCGGATCTTTCAGTGCATTGTAAAAGTCCTCGGCTTCTTTCTGCGTCACACCATCATAATAGTTGCCGGCAGAAGTCAGCACCAAGTCTTCACCGGCTGCCTGGTTCACCCGCTTCGGCATCACCTTAGGATCAAAAATAACGGGGAAAACCTCATCACACAATTGCTCAACGGTTTGTCCTTCGGCAAGCGGCAATGTAGAAGCATCCACACCCAGCAAGGCTTGCTTGAAGAATTCAGGGCTGAATCCCGGCACAAATTTCTCACTGCCGTAATGGTGATGAATGCCGTTGGAGAACCATACCCGTTTCAGGTATACCTCCATACCCTTGAAGTCCGGGATCCTCTTGTCTCCGTTGTAACCGGTATAAACGGCTTCCAGCATCCGGCGGATAGTCAGATTGTACTTTCCATTCTGATCAAACAATATATCCCTGCCCTGCAAAGCTGCTTCTGTCAAATAATAAATAAGCTCTTTTTGTTTGAGCGATAGTTCCTCAAAACCAGGTACGCGATAGCGCAAAATCTGTAAGTCTGCAAATTTTTCCACTGTATAATCAAATTTTTCTGCCTCGGCAGTAGTTTTCGATGTTCCGCCACAAGCAGTCAGCAAAGAAAGGGCGGTCACCATTAAAATCAGTTGTTTCTTCATGTGTCGGGAAAGTTAGAGTGTCGGTATTTAAAAAGACGAAAAGGAAGTATTCCGAAACTGATGTCTCGGAATATTCCTTTTTCTATTCATTCAGCTATGCAGAATTATTTCTTCTTCGAAGCGTGTTTCTTACGATAACCGTTAGGAGTTTCACCTACATTCTTGTAAAAAGCAGCATAGAAAGACTGACGATTTGCAAAGCCAACCATCGTACTGATTTCTTCCACATTCTTATCGGCATACCTCTTGTCTGTTAACAAGTGCTGTGCTTCCTTTACTCTGTATTCATTCAGCAAGCAGGAATAGTTCATGCCGAAGCGTGAATTAACTACTGCCGACAAATACCGAGTATTAGTCTGCAACTCTTTTGCCAAGTCTTTAGCAGAATAATCCGGGTCTCTGTACTTCTTACCTACGACAACGATATTCATTATCTTGTCGTACAACTCATCTGCCAATTCCGGTCTTATCAAAGAACGGTAAGCAGCATCTTTTTCTTTCTTTTCGCGCAGGTTGTAAGGACGTTTCTTCGTCTCTTTTTCCTGTACTTTCTTTTCTAAATCACTCATTGAATTAACTGGTTAGGGTTGTTTAAAATCGGAAATTCCAAAGGTTTCCCTTTAGACCTTACAAAAGTCTGACATTTTTTTTTAATACGCAACTTTTCCCGTGTATATTTTTGATAATTAAACAACGAAAAAGGTTGAAATGGGTGTTTTCAATGCTATCAATAAGAAACTTTAACTTTTATAAAAACATAATGCTATAAAAATCTTGATGATTTACTTTTTGTAGTTTATACAATAATTAGTGTAACTTTGCCGGCAGAAATATATGCTGCCCTATTTATGCTACAAACGCTCAAAACATACTTCGGTTACGACAGTTTCCGTCCTTTGCAAGAAGATATCATCCGCCATCTGCTGAATCGCAAGGATGCATTGGTGCTGATGCCCACGGGAGGTGGAAAGTCCATTTGCTACCAACTGCCGGCTCTCCTGTGTGAAGGTACCGCCATCGTGGTTTCCCCACTTATCTCCCTGATGAAGGACCAGGTGGAATCCCTTTGTGCCAATGGTATCGCTGCCGGTGCACTGAACAGCAATAATGACGAAACGGAAAATGCCGCCTTGCGCCGTGCCTGCACGGAAGGCAAGCTGAAATTACTGTATATCTCGCCGGAAAAGTTACTGGCCGAAGTCAACTACCTGCTGAGAGACATGCATATCTCCTTATTTGCCATCGACGAAGCGCACTGTATCTCACAATGGGGGCACGATTTCCGTCCGGAATACACCCAAATGGGTATTCTACACCAATTATTCCCGGAAGTTCCCATCATTGCCCTGACAGCCACGGCCGACAAAATAACCCGCGAAGATATTATTAAACAACTACATCTGAACCAGCCCGAGGTTTTCATTTCATCCTTCGACCGTCCCAACCTGAGCCTCACCGTGAAACGTGGCTATCAGCAAAAGGAAAAGAGCAAAGCCATCCTTGACTTCATAGCCCGCCATCCCGGAGAAAGCGGCATTATCTACTGCATGAGCCGGAGCAAAACGGAGACTGTGGCACAAATGCTACAGAAACAAGGCATTAAGGCAGCAATCTATCACGCAGGACTGTCTCCTTCGAAAAGAGATGAAGCACAAGATGATTTCATCAATGATCGCGTACAAGTGGTATGCGCCACCATCGCCTTCGGCATGGGGATCGACAAAAGTAACGTGCGTTGGGTCATCCATTACAACCTGCCCAAAAGTATTGAAAGTTTCTATCAGGAAATAGGACGCGCGGGACGAGACGGATTACCCAGTGACACTCTCCTGTTCTATTCATTGGCCGACCTTATCCTGCTGACAAAGTTTGCAACTGAAAGCGGCCAGCAAAGCATCAACCTGGAAAAGCTCCAACGCATGCAGCAGTATGCCGAAGCAGACATCTGCCGGCGACGTATTTTACTCAGCTATTTCGGAGAGAACAGCACGCACGATTGCGGAAACTGCGATGTATGCAAGAATCCTCCCGAGCGTTTCGATGGTACGATAATCGTACAAAAAGCACTGAGTGCCATCGTGCGTGCAGAACAGCAAATAGGAACAGGCATATTGGTAGACATACTTAGAGGGAGCATGAGTCCTGAAGTTACGGAAAGAGGATATCACCGGCTGAAAACTTTTGGAGCCGGACGTGAAGTACCTGCACGCGACTGGCATGACTATCTGCTGCAAATGTTGCAGTTAGGTTACTTCGAAATAGCCTACAACGAGAACAATCACCTGAAAATCACCCCAAGCGGGACAGACGTCTTATTTGGCAGAACACGCGCCCAACTCGTAGTCATCCGCCGCGAAGAAACTACGGCAACAACGCGGGGACGCAAGCGGAAATCGACCGTTCCGACCAGAGAATTGCCATTGGGATTGCCCAATGTGGAGAGCGAAGAACTCTTCGAAGCACTCCGCGAACTCCGTAAACGCCTTGCCGACCAGGAGGCACTTCCGGCATACATTGTGCTGTCCGATAAAGTACTTCATCTGCTCAGTACCTCCCGTCCAACCACTATCGAGGAGTTTGGAAGTATCAGCGGTATAGGCGAATACAAGAAGAAAAAATATGGGAAAGAGTTTGTAGAACTGATACGTAAATACAGTTAATCTTTATTTACACTGTTGCAGCAAGTCGCGTACATCCGCATGCGGAATTCCGAGAGAGACTGCTTTTTCAAAGTCGCGCTTTGCCAGATCCTTCTTCTTTTGGGAGAGATAGATTTGTCCTCTCATCAGATAGGCATCTGTCAGCGAGGCATCCAGACGGATGGCCTCTTCCAAGTCCATCATTGCCAAGTCTACATGCTTCATATCATTCTCAATGCCTGCACGGGCCACATAAAGTTCGGCATATTGTGCCGTCGTCAGTTGCGCAGCGTCTCCACCTTTTTCTGCTATCATTCTATTCAAGACAGACAGTGCCGCTTCATACTTACCTTCTTTTTGTTCCAGTGTAGCCAGTCCAAGACGCCCGTTATAACTTTGAGGATCAATCTTCAGTAAACGTTCGTAATCGGCTCTTGCAAAGTTATAATTGCGCTGCCGCATATAGATATAGGCACGCATCAGCAAGGCTTCAGCATTGTCCTTGTCTATATCCAGAACCAAAGAATAATCTATCCGGGCCAGATCATCTTTGCCCAATTCCAGATAGAGCGCGGCACGGTTCAGCAAGATAGGCAAAGCACGCGGGGCAATGTTCAAAGCAAATGTATAAGATTCGAGAGCCTGGTCATAGCGGCGCTGCCGGCGCTGTATTGTTCCGAGGTTCGAAAACAGCAAAGCATTATGCGGATTGGCGGGTTCCAGCTTCAGGGCTTGCAGAATATACTCTTCAGCCTGCGTCAGGCTGTCCTGCTCCGTAGCAGCAACGGCACGGTCGCTAAGTTCCTGATAAGTTTGCGAAAAAGCAGGGAGAGTCATCACTCCACACACAAAGAAAGAAAGGATCAGTTTTTTCATAACGGTTCTATTATCAGTCCAAAGGATAGGTATCGAAAGCAAACAATTCCGTTGACAGATACCGTTCTCCCGTATCAGGCAACAAGGCAACAATCATTTTGTTCGCAAATTCCGGACGCGTTGCCAACAGACGTGCTGCATATACTGCCGCCCCCGATGAGATTCCGGCCAGCAGTCCTTCGGTGGAAGCCAGTTCACGTCCGCCGCGGATAGCTTCATCATCCGGTACCGGAATTACTTCATCTACTACAGAAGCATCGTAAATGGAAGGAATAAAATTGGCGCCGATACCTTGAATGCGATGCGGGGCTGCCTCTCCCCCTTCCAGTACCGGAGAGGATGCAGGTTCCACAGCAACAATATAGACATTCGGGTTGTGCTTCTTCAAAGCGCGTGCCACGCCACAAACAGTACCACCTGTACCTACGCCGGCAATGAACACATCAATCTTTCCATCCGTATCCGACCATATCTCTTCACCCGTAGCAAGTTCGTGCGCATAAGCATTAGAAGGATTCTCGAATTGCTGCAATATGACGGAACCGGATATTTCTTCTCTCAATTCCTTTGCTTTGGTGATGGAACCGGCCATACCTGCCAAGCCATCCGTCAATACGATTTCAGCCCCCAAGGCCTTCAGCAGATTTCGGCGTTCCACACTCATTGTTTCGGGCATGGTCAATATCAGATGGTAGCCCTTAATGGTGGCGACCATGGCCAGCCCTACTCCCGTGTTTCCGCTGGTAGGCTCGATAATTGTGGCACCGGGACTCAAGGCTCCGCGCGCCTCGGCATCTTCGATCATGGCAAGTGCCACACGGTCTTTAACGCTTCCACCCGGATTAAAAGATTCCAGTTTAACAACTATATTTCTTTTTAATCCATACTTACGACTATACTCGGTCAGCTCCATCAAAGGCGTATGCCCTATGAGTTCCGTCAGGTTCTTTGCTATTTTTGCCATATCTATACCTTATTATATATAAGAGAGGCTGTATCAAAATCAATCTGACACAGCCTCGCAAAGGTAGGAAAAATACTTTTGTTCCTTTATTTCCTTAATAAAGATTAGCGCTTTATGTAATCTACAATCCAGGCACCGACCTCTTTCGTTCCGTACTTGGCACCACCTTCTACTTGAATCTCCGGTGTGCGCACATTCTCATCAAGAGAAGCATCTACGGCTTTGCGAATCAACGCGCCTTCTTCTTTCAGGTCGAAGTACTCGAACAGCATGGCCACGGAAAGGATTTGTGCCAGCGGATTGGCAATGTTCAGCCCCTTAGCCTGCGGCCATGAGCCGTGGATAGGTTCGAATACCGGAGTGCTTTCACCGGTAGAAGCAGAAGGCAGCAACCCCATAGAGCCACTGATACAAGAGCCTTCATCGGTCAGGATATCGCCAAAGGTATTCTCAGTGACCATGACATCGAAGAATTTAGGTTCCTGAATCATCTTCATGGCGGCGTTGTCCACAAACATATAGTCGGTGGTTACTTCAGGATATTTCGGAGCCATCTCCTGGGCAATCTGTCTCCACAGACGGGAAGAGGCCAACACGTTAGCTTTATCTACTACTGTGAGGTGCTTGTTGCGCTTCAGTGCATATTCAAAGCCTACTTTCAGGATGCGTTCAATCTCCGGACGGGTGTACATATTGGTATCATACGCCTTGTCATTGTCCTGGTATTTTTCACCGAAGTACATGCCTCCCGTCAACTCGCGGATGCAAAGAAAATCGGCACCGTCCACCAGTTCGGCACGGAGCGGTGACTTATGAAGCAAGCATTTGAAAGTCTGTACCGGACGGATATTGGCAAACAGTCCCAGTTTCTTGCGCATAGCCAGCAGGCCTTGTTCGGGACGTACCTTGGCAGTAGGGTCGTTATCAAATTTCGGGTCGCCTACGGCAGAGAAAAGCACTGCATCTGCCTGCTTGCATGCTTCGTAGGTAGCTTCGGGAAACGGGTCGCCTACTTTGTCGATCGCATCTGCACCGCAGATAGCATATTCATAATCCACTTTGTGTCCGAATTTCTCACAAACGGCCGTCATTACATCTACACCTACGGCAGAAATCTCAGGGCCGATACCGTCACCGGCCAATACTGCAATTTTAAAGTTCATCTTCTTTCTTATTTAAGTATTTGTTTATTTTTTCTTTATTCACTTGATTCTTTCCTTCATCTAATCCACTCTTTCATATTCGTTCTCTATTATGTTCAGCATCTTCACCGTTGCCTTGATAGCAGCCTCTGTCTGGTCGGCATCCAGCCCGCGGGTACGGAAAACTTTGTTCTCGAAACTCCAGGTGATCACCGTCTGTACAAAGGCATCGGTACGTCCGCCGGGGGGAATAGTCACCGCATAGTTTGTCAGCATCGGGAACTTACGTCCCAATGTCACCTTATATATCTTCCGCAGCGCGCGCACAAAAGCATCGTACTGACCGTCTCCGCTGGAACTTTCCTCATACTCCTTACCGTTGATTTCAATCTTCAACGTCGCCATCGGCTTCAATCCGTAAGCCAGGTTCAAAATATAACTTTTGAGACTCACGCGTTCATCGGCCATTCCATGCTTCAAGACGTCGGAAACAATATAAGGCAAGTCCTCCTGCGTCACCAGTTCCTTCTTATCGCCCAACTCGATAATGCGTTCGGTAACCTTGCGCATGGCATCTTCATCCAGCTGCAGACCCAGATCTTCCAGATTTTTGCGGATATTGGCTTTGCCGCTATTCTTGCCCAAAGCATATTCCCGCTTACGTCCGAAGCGTTCGGGCAACAGGTCATTGCAATAAAGATTACTCTTGTTGTCACCATCGGCATGTACCCCGGCCACCTGCGTAAATACATTCTCACCGACAATCGGTTTATTAGCAGGAATCACGATGCCGGAATAAGACTCTACTACACGGCTCACATCGTTCAGACGGCTTTCGTCAATATGGGTAATCGCATCGAAATGGTCTTTCAGAATAGCCTGCACGCTGGCAAGCGGAGCATTTCCGGCACGTTCGCCCAGGCCGTTGATCGTTGTGTGCAATCCTTTGCAACCGCTCAGCACGGCTGCCAACACATTGCTCACAGCAAGGTCATAGTCATTGTGGGCATGGAAGTCGAAGTGGGCGCCGGGATAGCGCTTCACCATCTTCCGCATGAACTCGATGACTTGCAGCGGGTTCAGCACGCCCAATGTATCGGGCAGCATATAGCGCTGTATATTGGTTTGAATCAGCACATCCATCAACTGGAAAACATACTCCGGCGAGTCTTTCATACCGTTGCTCCAGTCTTCCAGATAGATGTTCACTTCCATATCCTGCTCGTTGGCATAGTTCACCACCGCCACGATATCCTCAAGATGCTCTTCAGGGGTCTTTTTCAGTTGATAGGTGCAATGCTTCAAAGAGCCTTTGCACAAGAGATTGATGACGCGGCAGCCGGTGGCATGTATCCAGTCCACCGAGGTGCGGCCGTCTACGAAGCCCAGCACCTCCACTTTGGGCAGCATGTTGCGCCGGGCAGCCCAGTCACATATCATTTTTACGGCATCAAATTCTCCTTCGGATACCCGTGCAGAAGCTACCTCTACCCGGTCTACCTTCAATTCTTCCAGCAATAAACGGGCAATCATCAGCTTCTCATGGGGCACAAAGGAGACTCCGCTGGTCTGTTCACCGTCGCGGAGTGTAGTGTCCATGATTTCTATCTTCGGATGATTATGCTTCATTTTTCTTCTCCCAAGCTTCTATTTTATCTTTGTTTTCTACCAGGAAATCGATGTCGTCCAAGCCATTCATCAGGCAATGCTTCTTATAGGCATTGATTTCAAAAGGCTCGCTTTTGCCTGTGGCCTTATTAGTGATGGTCTGCTCGGGCAGATTCACTTCTACTTCCATTTTAGGATTGGCAGCGATGGAGTCGAACAGTTCTTTCAGGAAAGGCTCGCTCACTACTACCGGAAGCACGAAGTTATTCAGTTCATTGTTCTTGTGGATATCGGCAAAGAAACTGGATACCACAACACGGAAACCATAACCGGCAATGGCCCACGCAGCATGCTCACGGCTGCTGCCGGAACCGAAGTTCTTGCCTGCTACCAGTATCTGTCCGCCGTAAGTGAGGTCGTTCAATACAAAATCCTCGTTCAGAGAACCATCCGGATTATAGCGCCAATCGCGGAACAAATTGTCTCCGAAGAACTTTTCTTCACGGGTAGTAGCTTTCAGAAAACGTGCAGGGATTATCTGGTCTGTATCTACATTCTCTAAAGGAAGAGGTACACAAGTGCTGGTGATGATATTGAATTTCTGTTTCATTGTTTCTTACTTTTTAAGTCGTTTACATTAATTCTCTCGGATCCGTAATCACTCCTGTCACTGCGGCTGCAGCTGCCACCAGCGGACTGGCAAGCAAGGTACGTGAACCCGGTCCCTGGCGTCCCTCAAAGTTACGGTTACTCGTCGACACTGCATACTTGCCGGCCGGCACCTTATCATCATTCATTGCCAGACATGCAGAACACCCCGGCTGACGAATGGCAAAGCCTGCTTCTTCCAGCACCTTGTCCAATCCTTCTTCACGGATCTGTTCATCTACCATCCACGAACCCGGAACCAGCCATGCCACTACTCCCTCGGCTTTCTTACGACCTTTCACAAGAGATGCAAAAGCGCGGAAGTCCTCGATACGTCCGTTCGTACAGGCACCCAGGAACACATAGTCAATCTTCTTGCCCAGCAATGCTTCGCCCGGCTGAAATCCCATATAATCCAAAGACTTCTTGAAAGAAGCCTGAGCAGCCTCGCCCATGCCTTCGGTAGTAGGAATATGCTGCGTGATGCCCATACCCATACCCGGATTGGTTCCGTATGTTATCATCGGTTCGATGTCTTCGGCAGCAAAGCGCACTTCTTTGTCGAATACTGCATCTTCATCGCTCTTCAGCGTCTTCCAGTAAGCCAGTGCTTTGTCCCATGCCTCACCTTTCGGAGCATATTCGCGTCCCTTGATGTACTCGAAAGTCTTTTCATCAGGAGCTACCATACCGCCACGAGCACCCATTTCGATACTCAGGTTGCACAGTGTCAGTCTGCCTTCCATCGACAAACTGCGGACAGCTTCTCCGGCATATTCCACAAAATAACCCGTAGCGCCGCTGGTCGTCATTTTCGACATCATGTACAAAGCCACATCTTTGGCAGTCACACCCTTCTTTAGTTTGCCGTCCACCGTCATACGCATCGTCTTGGGGCGTGTCTGAAGAATACATTGCGAGGCCATCACCATCTCCACCTCACTCGTACCGATACCGAAAGCCACCGCTCCCATTGCACCGTGCGTAGAGGTGTGCGAGTCACCACATACAATTGTCATGCCCGGCAGTGTCAATCCTCTTTCCGGACCTACCACATGGATAATGCCATTCTTCTTGTTCAGCATACCGAAATGCGTCAAGCCGAAATCAGCCGCATTCTGGGCCAATGTATCTACCTGTGTCTTCGAGATAGGATCTTCGATCGGTTTGTCCTGATCGTGTGTCGGCGTATTATGATCGGGCATACAGAAAATCTTCTCCGGACGAAAACACTTGATTCCGCGTGCACGCATTCCGGCAAAGGCTTGCGGGCTGGTTACCTCGTGACAATAAAGTCTGTCTATATAAAGTTGTGTGGGACCGTCTTCCACTTTTTGTACCACGTGGGCATCCCAGATTTTATCAAATAATGTATTCATTAGAATATTTATGAATTATGATTTATGAATTAGGTTACATCTTAAACTTATTGATACAGTCGATATAAGCTTCTACAGATGCTGCAATAATATCGGTATTGGCACCGAAACCGTAATAGACATGATTATCATATTCCACCTGCATGTGTACTTTACCCATATCATCACTACCCTTGCTGATGGCCTGAATCGTAAATTCCTTCAGCGTCATGTGGCGATCGATAATCTTCTTCAAAGCACTGATGGCAGCATCTACCGGACCATTTCCACTGGCAGCCGCTTCAAACTTCTCACCAGAAATATTCAATCCCAAGCTGGCTACCGAACGTACTCCCACCCCACTGGTCACCTGCAAGTATTCCAACTTGATGCGGTGGTTCTGCGTGCGGTCTACTCCTGCCAATACCAAGATATCATCATCATTTATATCCTTCTTCTTATCGGCAAGTTTCAGGAATTCCTCATATACCTTATCCAAGTTCTCCTGTTCCAGATTCACGCCCAATACCGACAAACGGTTTTTCAGAGCAGCACGTCCGCTACGGGCAGTCAATACGATGGAGTTATCATCGATACCCACATCATGCGGATCGATAATCTCATACGTCTGCACGTTCTTCAATACACCATCCTGATGGATGCCCGACGAATGTGCAAAGGCATTGCGTCCCACAATCGCCTTATTGGGCTGCACCGGCATATTCATCAAGCTGGATACCATGCGGCTGGTAGGATAAATTTTCTGCGTATTGATATTGGTTTCTATTTCAATGTCCTTATGGCATTTAATAATCATCGCGATTTCTTCGAGAGAAGTATTTCCGGCACGTTCGCCGATGCCGTTAATAGTTACTTCCACTTGGCGGGCACCATTCAGTACACCTGCCATCGTATTTGCAGTAGCCATGCCCAGGTCGTTGTGGCAGTGAGTAGAGAGGATGGCATTATGAACTCCGTCCACATGTTCCATCAGGTATTTTATTTTCGCACCATACTCAGAAGGCAGGCAATATCCCGTTGTATCAGGAATGTTCACCACTGTAGCACCGGCTTTGATAACGGCTTCCACCACCCGAGCCAGGTATTCGTTATCCGTACGTCCGGCATCCTCGGCATAGAACTCTACATCGTCCACAAACCGGCGGGCATACTTTACGGCAGCCACTGCACGTTCTATAATTTCTTCACGATTGGAGTTGAATTTATACTTGATGTGCGAATCAGAAGTACCGATACCGGTATGGATACGTTTATGTTTGGCAAACTGCAAAGCTTCTGCCGCTACATCAATATCTTTCTGTACGGCACGTGTCAAGGCGCAGATGGTAGGCCATGTCACAGCTTTCGATATTTCAATTACCGAATTGAAGTCCCCCGGACTTGAAATCGGGAATCCGGCTTCAATCACGTCCACGCCCAGCGCTTCCAGTTGCTTGGCTACTTGAATCTTTTCTACTGTATTCAACTGGCATCCCGGAACCTGCTCACCATCGCGGAGCGTTGTGTCGAAAATAAATAACTTATCACTCATAGCTTTATTGTATTAATTTATATTCCATAAAAAAAGCCTTTCACACTTGGAAGTGAGAAAGGCTCTTGTATATCATTGCATCTTACATACATTTACGCGCAGCACTCACTTCCACTAAACTTTGCCAGTAGAATAATAATACCACACAGTAGAATATATGTAAAATTCTGAATCATCTTCTTTTTTGTTTTTAACGATGCAAAGGTAGAGATTATTTCGTAGCACACAAATAAATCCGTTACTTTTTTCAGATAAAAAATATCATTTTATAAGTTTGCAGTCATTTATCACTGAAATATATCACAAAAAAAGGCGTACCTGCCGGCACGCCTTTTCCTTTATGCTTCAGTTCAATACAAGTCCTGAATTACTTCTTTTCACATGCTTTGTCGCATCCGGTACTGTCACAGGCAGCCTTTTCCGCACAAGCAGCAGCATCTGCAGCTTTGCAACAAGCCTTGGCAGAATCACACTGTTCTGTTTTTGCTGCACAGCAAGAATCTGCAGCAGTAGCGCTGGTATCAGCAGCTTTTTTGTTACCACAAGAAGTCACAGCGAAAGAAAACGCCACCGCTACGGCAGCCAATAAAACTTTTGTCTTCATACTTTTCAATTTGCTTTAAACGTTGATATAAATTGTTTCCGAGGCAAATATAAGAAAAGTTTCCCGAAGTACCAAAACAAGAAAGCCCCCACATCAATCGATATGGAGGCTTCTCTCTAAAACGGCGACTACCTACTCTCCCACTGTTACGCAG
>CABMPP010000006.1 GCA_902388495.1 uncultured Bacteroides sp.
TACTTCCGATAATTGTATCGTCTCAATCATATCTATCCTTTACTTTTGACGGACACAAGATATGGCAGAAGAACGAGAGGTCAAATATTGCTCGTTAATTAAGTAAGAGTTATTGATTTCCAAGTAGACCACATAGTTCCCGAATTTGTTCTTAATTTGGCAAGCATAACAGTTGGACGTACTTCTACAGCTATTTGAAATAAATAGTATGTGGTTTTAAATACTACTAATACGCCATATAATATGCCATCCGGAGAATTATCCGCTCCTCTTGAAGAATCATATATCTGATATATTCCACTATTTTTGAAGTTGTTATAATCCACGGTAACTTCTCCTCTATATTGAAACATTGCACTCAACAAATCACTCTTCTTAATTTTTCCCTGACTGTTATCTGTGCCTCCATATATATACGCCACATCCGTCACCGGTGCAAGTTGCCCCAAGGCATTACTAATATCAATCGTTTCTATCATATCCTTTAGTTTTGATGGACAAAGGAAGCGCCTCTAAATACTTGTTTTCTTAACATTTTTATAAATGAGAATATTTTCTTACTTTTAATGCGAAAATTTATAGCTTATGAATTACGGATATATTAGAGTTTCGGGAGAGAAACAGACAGTTGAGAACCAACGCTATGAAATTGCCGAATATTGTGCAAAGAAAGGGATAGTCATAGATAAATGGATTGCTGAAAGTGTTAGCGGTGCCAAACATCCCAATGTGCGTAAACTTGGAAATATACTTAGTATCATCCAAAAAGGAGACACTATTCTTGTCACAGAGCTATCACGCTTGGGACGTTGCGCTTATATGGTCATCTCTATAATTTCCCATTGTTTAATGGTTAAAGCAAACATCTTAGAGGTTCGTGACGATAAAATAGTCATGGATGATTCGGATTCTGTACAAGATACTTTTTTCAAGGTCTTATTTGCCTAAAAAGAACGTGAAGACATATCACGTAGAACTAAGGCCGGACTTGCTCGACGTGTAGCGATGGGAATGAAATTGGGGAGAAAAGCGGGCAGTCACAATTCTCACTATAAACTGACCGGCAAAGAGAAGATCTTGAAGGATATGTTGAAGGCAGGTATCTCTAAAGCTCAAATATGTCGAATTTTTAATTGTAATCCTAAGACTTTGGATGACCACATGAAACGAATGTGCTATTTTCTGCCATCCTAAAAAATAAAACCATGTATCTTCACGCGCAAAAATGGTTTACGCGTATATAAGAGTGAGTACAGACAAGCAGACTCTTGAAAATCAAAGGTTCGAAGTGCAGAAATTTGCTATCGAGAAAAAAGTAGTCATTGATAAATGGGTATCAGAGACCGTCTCCGGTACAAAGAAAGCCAACGATCGTAAACTTGGTCCTTTATTGAGGAAGATGAAGAAAGGCGATACTTTGATAATAACGGAGATAAGTCGATTAGGCCGTAATCTCATGCAGATAATGTCGATATTAAACCTATGTATGACCAAGGAAACGATGGTACTCACCATTAAAGAAAGGTATGAGCTTGGAAACAATATTAATAGTCAGATACTTGCATTCGCATTCGGTCTTTCTGCTCAGATCGAGCGCGATCTAATCTCACAGCGAACCAAGGAAGCGCTTGCCAGGCGTAAAGCGAACGGCCAACGTTTAGGGCGGGAAGTCGGCACGAAGAACACTCATTATAAGTTGACCGGCAAAGAACCTCTTATCCAGACAATGCTTGATTACGGCTACTCTAAGGCAGCTATCTGTCGAAAGCTGAAATGTAATCCTAAAACCCTCGATGATCATCTTGTGCGCATGAATGATGTCCTTTCTTCTTAGGCATATCACACCTATCTTTGTCGAAAAAAAAGGTAAAGGATGAAATGAAGAAAGAAACAAAAGAATCCATACAGATATGGACAGCTGTTGGAATGCTAATTAGTGGTGTTGGTTTATCTACTGCAGGATTTATTGTTGCGCCCCTCGGCAAGATTGATGATAGTGTCTTGTGGCTCTTTGCTCAATGTCTACTTTATGCAGGTAGTATTTTTGGAATTGGTATATATGTCAACGGTAAGATTAACTATTTAGCGGATAAGATATCAGGAAAGGAAAATCAGAAATGAAGATTATTGATGCAATTATCATCCATTGCTCAGCCACACGTGCTGGGCAAGATTTGCGAGCCAATGACATTGATCGTATGCATCGAACACGCGGATTTAATCAGATAGGCTACAACTATGTTATTGACATTGATGGTACCATTGAGAACGGTCGACCATTGAATATTGACGGGGCACACTGTAATACAAAAGGTTTCTCCGAGTTATCATACAATAAACATTCGGTCGGCATTTGCTACATCGGCGGATTAGATGCCAACGGAAAGCCTGCTGATACCCGTACGGAAACACAGAAAGCAGCTCTCCGTGATTTGGTGGCTAAGTTATGTAAAGAATATCCCATCATTGAACTGTTGGGTCATCGTGATACATCGCCCGATTTGGATGGAAGCGGAGAAATTGAACCCAAAGAGTATATTAAAGCTTGCCCTTGTTTTGATGTCAGGAGTGAGTTTTGCAATTTTTTACGTAATATTGTGATACATCCATGAAGCGACTAATTTACTTTATAACCATTCTCCTGATGCCAGGAATATGGTTGTCCTGTGGTAGTCATAAGTCCACCACGAAGCAAGAAATGTTTATTGAGGAATCTTTGTATCATCAGCACAAAGATACATTTTCCGTTAGTCAACAAGTGGAAAAGACGGAACATGAAGATATAATCGAAACGATAGAAGAGGTTACGACACTCTATGATACTGGTAAGCCGATTGATCCACAAACAGGTAGACCTCCTTTGCTTTCAGAAACAAAGAAGAATACCAGGAAAGAAACAAATAAGAAAAAAGAAGAGAAGACTAATACACAAGAGAATCAAAGTAGTGATGACCAAACGTTTTCCCGAAGCCAGGAAAACGATAAGCATGATGTGCAGAAGCACAAAGATGAGACAACGATTCCTAAACAAATCGGCGGCTTGGTATGGGCTATTTCTGCTTTGGCGGTGATCGTGATCATCGGAAAGATTGTAAATAAGAAAAATAACAGTAAGGCAGCTTAAACTGCCTTTGCTTCGATCTATAACCCTCCTTTGAAATGCTTTGTTTCCTCATGTACTGCCAAAGAATCGCCTTTCAAGTACTTATTAGTGATTGATATGTCCGAATGCCTGGCTTGATCGCGAGCAACAACAATTCCTTCAGCATTCGCCAAATCTCTAATGCCGGAGTCTTTTAATGAGTAGAATTGATAGTTTTGAGGCAGTTTGAGTAATGCTCGAACTTTATTAAAGTATTCTCGAAATATTCGTGCGTCAGCTTTAGCTTGGGACGGTTTGAAATCTTTTCCAAACAGATAGCAGTCTGAGCTGTTATCGAAAGTCCCAAGCTCTATCATTAACTTGATAAGCGTGTCGTTTAGTCCTACCATACCATCCCGACGGTTTTTTGATATTGTAGAGGACACGAATACCTTCTGTTCCTTTAGATGGATGTCTCTCAGACGTATGTTGCTTAGTTCGTCCGGACGAATGAAAGTGTAATATTCCATTTGGCAAGCCAGCAGGAAATGCTTGTTTGTCTCTTCTAAATATTCTTTCATTCTTGACAGATCTGCTTGGGAGAAGGCTGAACGGAATTTTTCTCCTTCAACTAAGGTTTTTATCTTTTCGACTGGATTTGTTTCCAAATACTTTTTTTCTTGCAGCCAGGTGCAGAAAGCGGAGAGCCATGTCCGATAGTTATTTCGTGTGCGGGCAGTGGAATCTCGATCAAGAAGAATGTAATCTAAAAAGTCACTGATATATGCCTGGTCAAACTGATACATATATACGATAGGGGTGCTTCGGCTGAGATTGTATTCAAGCAACATATTCATCCGTGACTGATAATCATAAGACGTCTTCTTTTTCAAGGTGTTGCTGGCTGTGAGTTTCTCTATATACCTTATATAGTGAGATGTCACTTCTGGGAATTGTGCATATAAGCGTTCTGTTGTTGCTTCTATCCATGGGTTCCATCCTTGGCGTAAACGGTTGGTTGTGTTCGCGATAATTTCGGCCGCACGCTTTTTTCTCTCTGAAATTTTTGTGATGGAATCAAGCATAAATTTCTTTCGTCGCATTCGGCCATCAATAGGATCATAGCACTGGAAATCAACATACCAATTCTTCCCTGAATGTAATTTGGGGAGGGTGTAAGTTACAACATCTTTAATAGACGCGCCTTTTCTCGTTTTTTGTGAAGACATTTTTTTATACGTTTTTCGAGTACGAAAACGTATGATGAATAATAGGGCTATTTTTTTGTCCGACATCTGTCCGACCTCTTTAAAGAAATCGAGGATAAAAAACTGTATTTCAGTATTTTATCCTCGATATAGTTGCGGAGATCCGACTCGAACGAATGACCTTTGGGTTATGAGCCCAACGAGCTACCAACTGCTCCACTCCGCGATGTTATTGTTTTGTGGGTGCAAAGGTACGGCTTTTCTTTGAATATGCAAATAAAATCTACTTTATTTTTCTAAATAAATGCAGTTTAGTGTATAACATATTGATAGATAGCTTGGTATGGAAGGCGTTTTTTTATTCCTCTTTTTCTGCCCGATTGTTAATAAAATGCACAATTGTTTGTAGGATATGCAGAAATGTCTTACTTTTGCTCAAATTATTAAGCAATGTGCAATTAATCTATGACTGTATCGAAGACAAAAGCTAAATTAGTGGACGTTGCCCGTCAGTTGTTTGCAAAGATGGGTGTGGAGAATACCACGATGAATGATATTGCCCTCGCTTCTAAGAAAGGTAGAAGAACCCTTTATACCTACTTCAAGAGCAAGGAAGATATCTATATGGCTGTTGTCGAGTCGGAATTGGATATCCTTTCGGATATGATGAAACGTGTGGCAGAGAAAGATATTCAACCGGGCGAGAAATTGATGGAAATGATTTACACCCATCTGGATGCAGTGAAGGAGGCCGTTTTTCGTAACGGTACCCTTCGTGCTAATTTCTTCCGGGATATTTGGAGAGTGGAGAAAGTGCGTAAGCGTTTCGATGCCAAGGAAACCCTGCTTTTCAAGGAGGTCTTGCGCGAAGGCATGGAGAAAGGTGTTTTCCATATAGATGACTTGGATATGACAGCCGAAATCGTGCACTACAGTGTTAAAGGCATTGAGACGCCTTACATACGCGGTCATATAGGGGCCAATTTGGACGATGCGGTGCGTGATGCCTATGTGACACGTCTGGTGCTTGGTGCATTGGGAAAGAAATAAATACATTAATCAATAACTTAAAAAAACAGTATGGGATTATTAGATGGAAAAACAGCCATTGTAACTGGTGCTGCACGCGGTATCGGTAAGGCTATCGCTTTGAAGTTCGCTCAAGAAGGAGCAAATATCGCATTCACCGACCTGGTGATTGATGAAAACGCCGACAACACAGCCAAAGAAATAGAAGCTTTGGGCGTAAAGGCGAAAGGTTATGCTTCGAATGCAGCCAACTTTGAAGATACTGCACGGGTAGTGGAAGAAATCCACAAAGATTTCGGCCGTATCGATATCCTGGTAAACAATGCCGGTATCACGCGCGACGGATTGATGATGCGTATGAGCGAGCAGCAATGGGATATGGTTATCAACGTCAACCTGAAATCAGCATTCAACTTTATCCACGCTTGTACGCCGGTCATGATGCGTCAGAAAGTAGGCAGCATCATCAATATGGCTTCCGTAGTAGGTGTTCACGGCAATGCAGGCCAGGCCAACTATGCTGCTTCTAAGGCAGGTATGATTGCTTTGGCCAAGTCTATCGCACAGGAACTGGGCTCTCGCGGCATTCGTGCCAACGCTATTGCCCCGGGCTTTATCCTGACCGACATGACAGCTGCCTTGTCCGACGAAGTGAAGGCCGAATGGGCTAAGAAAATACCTTTGCGCCGTGGCGGTACACCCGAAGACGTGGCAAACATTGCTACCTTCCTGGCTTCTGATATGTCTGCTTATGTATCCGGCCAGGTTATCCAGGTAGATGGTGGTATGAATATGTAAGATGAGCGTATGACTGTCGTATACGAAGACAATCATATCATTATAGTCAACAAGACCGCTTCCGAGATCGTTCAGGGAGACAAGACGGGCGATACGCCACTTTCGGAAACCGTGAAACAGTATCTGAAAGAAAAGTACAGCAAGCCCGGTAATGTTTTTATCGGTGTCACCCACCGGCTGGACCGCCCCGTGAGCGGTCTTGTTGTTTTTGCCAAAACCAGCAAGGCACTTTCGCGTCTCAACGAAATGTTCAAGAACAGCGAGGTGAAGAAGACCTACTGGGCAGTGGTGAAGAACCGCCCCCGCGAGGAAGAAGGGGAGTTGGTGAACTATTTGGTACGAAACGAGAAACAGAATAAAAGTTATGCACATGACAAAGAAGTGCCGGGCAGCAAAAAGGCAATCTTGCACTACCGGCTCATCGGCCAGTCGCAAAACTACTATTTGTTGGAGATAGACCTGAAGACCGGACGCCATCATCAGATTCGCTGCCAGTTGGCAAAGATGGGATGCCCCATCAAAGGCGACCTGAAATACGGTTCTCCCCGTTCCAACCCGGATGGCAGTATTTGCCTGCATGCACGCTATATCCGTTTTGTGCATCCGGTATCCAAGGAACAGATTGAGGTGGAAGCACCCGTTCCGGCCGGCAATTTATGGAATGGTTTTGAATTAACCTGAAATTTACTTATAACTAAGTTCAATGAAAAAAATCACGATTTTATCGGGCCTGCTGCTTCTGGTGGGATTGGCAGCCCAAGCACAAGAGAAAGTGACCGAGTACAACGTGCGTCCTGCCGTTGTGGTACGTACCCCTATCCAAGGCGACAGTATCAACTATAAAGGCGACAAGTTTGCTGTCAGCAATCTTTTGAAGACAAGTATCGACCTCGATTTTGACGGTCGTCCCTACGAACGCATGTCGGCCGATACCGCCGGTTATGTTACGGTGAAGAAGGCAGATAAAGACAACCTTTTCTATCTGTTTGCTACCAACCTGCGCGCCGAGCGCTTTATGAAGGCCAAACTGAATATCTCTTCGCCTTCCCGTTTCGAAGTGTTTGTAAACGGTGTGTCCAAGCAAACCAAGGAGACGGCAGAAGACAGCCTATCGAAGGTTCGTCCCACGGTTGTAGACCTGCGTATGGACCCGGAAGCCGATTATGAAATTGTCATCAAACTGCTCTCTACGGCCGACGATAAAATGGAGCCGGTGCTGAAGTGTGAGTTTGAGAAAGAAAAAGACTTTGCCGGTGTCGGCTGTCAGATGGGACCGGACTTGAAGAGGCGCCTCTCTTTATTCAATACCGCATTCGGCTGCCGTGTGAGTTGGGTCTCTCTTTCTCCCGACGGTAAATATCTGTTGACGCGCTATTCGGACAATTATTCCGTGAAACGCTCCAAGAGCCGTTGTGAACTGACCGAAGTAAAGACCGGCCGGATGATATTGCCCAACGCCGATGAAAAAATGCGCTGGATGCCCAGCAGTAGTAAATTGTACTACACAGTGCTTGGCGAAAAGCAGAATGACCTGGTTGTATTCGACCCTGCCACCATGCGTCAGGAAGTAGTACTCAAGAATGTTCCCGAAGGATACTTCACTTGGTCACCCCGGGAAGATTACCTGATTTACTCGTCCAGTGATGAAGGCGAAAAGGTGGAAGGACCTTTGAAGCGCATCCTGCATCCCGACGACCGTATCCCCGGCTCGCGTACCCGCCGTTATCTTACGAAGTACGATCTGACAAGCGGTCTTTCCGAACGTCTGACCTATGGCAGCCACAGTGTTTATCTGAACGACATCTCTCCCGATGGCAAGAAACTGCTGTGTTCCACCTCCAAATCGAATATCACCGAGTGTCCTTTCTCGCTTTCCTCTTTGTTCGAGATAGACTTGGCTACCTTGCAGGCCGACACCCTGGTCCTTTGGGATCCTTATCTGGGCGGTGGCCAATATTCTCCCGACGGCAAGCAACTGCTGCTCACCGGCGGCCCGGCTGCTTTCGGTGGCATCGGCAAGAACTGCGGTGACCACCCTATACCCAATGACTTCGATACGCAAGCGTTCATCATGGACTTGTCCACGAAGAAGATAACGCCTATTACCCGCGACTTCAATCCTACGGTATCTCCTTTGCAGTGGAACCGTGCAGACGGTTGTATTTATTTCAGTACTACCGATGAAGACTGCGTACACATCTACCGTTACACTCCGAAGACAGGACAGTATGAAATGCTGCCGCTCAAGGAAGATGTAATTAGCTCCTTTACCGTGGCAGAGGATAACCCGTCGGTAGCGGCTTACGTGGGTGGTGGAAATACCAGCGTCGGTGTTGCCTACACTTACGACGCAAAGAAGAAAGTGTCTACCCTGCTTGCCAATCCGATGCAGCCTGTGCTGGACAAGATAGAGCTGGGCAAGATGGACGAATGGAACTTTACGGCATCAGACGGTACCGAGATTAAGGGTATGATATGCCTGCCCCCTTCGTTCGACCCGAATAAGAAATATCCGCTGATCGTTTATTATTATGGAGGAACAACACCTACCACTCGCGGTATCACGTCTCCCTATTCCGCACAGCTGTTTGCTTCACGCGACTATGTGGTTTATGTCATCCAGCCCAGCGGAACTATTGGTTACGGTCAGGAATTCTCTGCCCGCCACGTCAATGCCTGGGGTGACTATACGGCCGACAATATTATAGAAGGAACCAAGAAGTTCTGTGCTGCCCATCCGTTTGTCAACGAGAAGCGTATTGGTTGTCTCGGTGCTTCCTACGGTGGATTCATGACGATGTATTTGCAGACGAAGACCGATATGTTTGCCGCCGCCGCTTCTCATGCCGGCATCAGTGATGTGACGAGCTATTGGGGCGAAGGTTATTGGGGATATTCTTATAACTCCGTTGCCGCTGCTGGCAGCTATCCCTGGAACAACCCGGATTTGTTTACCAAACACGGAGCATTGTTCAATGCAGATAAAATCAAGACGCCGCTGCTGTTGCTGCAAGGTACGGTCGATACCAATGTGCCCCTTGGCGAGAGCATCCAGATGTACAATGCATTGAAGATATTGGGTAAGACAGTGGAATATATTCAGGTAGATGGTGAGAACCACTTTATCAGCGATTATCCCAAGCGTGAGTTGTGGCAAAATTCCATTATGGCATGGTTTGCCCGCTGGTTGCAGGATAGTCCGGAGTGGTGGAACGACCTTTATCCGGAAAGACATTGGTAATCCGATTCCTCCCGAAATAGAATGGACAATAGGCTGCGAAACTGTTTGATGTTTCGCAGCCTATTCTGTTTTGTAACGTGTTTATAATGAAAAGGGTACTGCTTTATTCTTGCTTTATGTATTGTAAAGTGCTGCTTTATTACTAATAAAGTAGTACTTTAATACTACTAAAGCATTACTTTATTATTAGTAAAGTAATGCCTCGAAGGGATCAGTCGCAAAACCTGGTGGATATCTTTCTATGAGTTATGTGATGCTTACTATTATTCATAGCGATGATAGAAATGAATGAAATGATAAACATGAGTATCTCAAACTCTCCCGCCTGAAAGGGGGAGTACCCCGTAGGGGGGAGGGGGTCTTACATAAGCAGAGAGTAACTTTGCAATAGATAAGTCCCTTCGGATGTAAGACCCCTCCGCCCTACGGGCACCTCCCCTTTCAGGCGGAGGAGTTTGAGATACTCTTGCTCATATCCCTGTGAGAAGTGAATGAAATGTCAACCAGTAGTAGCTCAAAACACCAGGTTTCGCGGCTGATCCCTTCGAAGTAGATGAAGAAAAACGGATTGCCTTCTTGCTGATAATAAGTGGTGAAATAAAAAAAGCCGTTCCCCAGAATAGACAAGGAGGGAACGGCTTTTTGTTGTAGTGTGCTTACTGTTATTTAGCCACTTGAGTTGTGTCAGGCACGTTCTTGACAGTTTGCGTAGAATCTGTAATTACAGTGTCGTTCGACAAGGTTGTTGTTTCAGACTTCTGTTGTGCAGATGTCTTCGCTTGTGCCAAGAACGAACCGCCACAAACAAACATAAACAGGGCTGCTACTAATACTAATTTTTTCATAATTTCATTTGCTTTAGGTTGATGTATATATTGTCCAATTAAAGTTTCTGAGTGATTTTGTGTGGCGTTTGACGTTCACGCCTAATATAGCTCAAATGACGTGCCAAAGTAGGGACTTTGTTGCTAAGTAGTTGATAAATAGGAATTAGATATGCCAGCGTAATGTGTGGCACAGTGTGGAAAAGTGTGGAATGTGTGGAACAGAGTGTGGAATTATTCCACACTTCTCAGTCGAAGATGTTGTAGAGTTTGAGTTTGTTGTATAGCGTCTTCCGGTCGATGCCCAGCAGTTGTGCGGCGCGGCTCTTATTGTAGTTTGTCTGCCGCAAGGCTTCGAGGATTTGATGTTTCTCGGCTTCTTCGTTGCGGAGGGGCATGCCTATGGGTGCCGGAGCAGGCTCTTTCAAGTCACTCAGTTCGTCTATGGTGATGAATTTGCCTTGTGCCAGCAAGGTGGCGCGGCGTACCATGTTCTTCATCTGCCGCAGATTTCCCGGCCAATGATACTCTTGCAAAGCCCTGGATGCTTTCTCGTCGAAACCTATCACCTGTTTGTCCATCTCGCGATTTGCCTGGTCCAGGAAGAAGTTGGCAAAGAGCAGGATGTCTTCGTGGCGGTCTTTCAGCGGCGGCATGCGCAGTGTGAACTCGTTGATGCGGTGGTATAAATCTTCGCGGAACGTACCTTTTTCGATGGCTTGCTCCAGGTTTTCGTTGGTGGCGGATACCAGGCGTACGTCCACACTGATTTCCTTGTTCGAGCCTACGGGGCGTATCTGCCGCTCCTGCAAGGCGCGGAGCAACTGTATCTGTACTTCATAACTCAGGTTTCCTATCTCGTCGAGGAAGATAGTACCTCCGTTGGCCTCGACAAAAGCACCCGTCTTGTCGGTCAGCGCACCGGTGAAGGCGCCTTTCACGTGGCCGAAGAACTCGGAAGCTGCCAGCTCTTTGGGGATGGCCCCGCAGTCTATGGCAACAAACGGCTGCTGGGCACGTTTGCTGAGTTGATGGATGCGATGGGCTACATATTCTTTACCCGTACCGCTGGCCCCGTTGATGAGAACGGACATGTTGGTAGGAGCAACAAGTTTTACATAATTATAGAGCTGCCGTGCGGCGTCGCTCTCTCCTTCCAGGAAATCGGAAGCGAGATGTGTGCCTTCTGCACTCTTTTGGGATGAATCATTGCTGCACTCCGAACGCATCATCTGTTTGGCGGCAACAGATGATGCTTTGAAAGCTTCATCCATTTTCTTCAACAGTTCGTCCGGGTTCACCGGCTTGGCTATGTAGTCGCAGGCGCCCAGTTTCATGGCTTGCACGGCCGATTGTATATCGGCATATCCCGTCATGATGATGAGCGGAATAGACTGGCCGCGTTCTCCGAGCCACTTCAGCAGATCGATGCCGTCGCGGTCGGGCAGACGCAGATCAGACAGTATCAGGTCCACACTTTCCGCTTCGATATGCTTTTGCGCACGGGCAATGCTGCTGGCAGAGGACACTTGGAAACCTTTCTTTCCGAGCCATGTCTTCAGCATCATGCCGTAAGTAATATCATCTTCTACGATTAGTATGGACTTCATAGTCTTTGCTTTTTATCTCTTTTATGAGACAAAGGTAAGTGCTTTTGTCCGATTTTAGTATATTTGCAAACTTAAATTAAATGAAAAAGAAATATGAAGAGGAATCTTATTGTATTATTAACCATACTGGCTTGTGGCTTGACAGCCTGCAAGTCGGGACAAAAGAAAGATGGAAACATGGAACAAGAAACGAAGTTGAAGATTGAAACAAGTGCGGGTGATATCGTTGTAAAACTGTATAACGAGACACCGAAACATCGTGATAACTTTATCAAACTGGCTGAGAACGGCACTTACGAAGGTACGCTGTTCCACCGCGTCATCAAGGACTTCATGATTCAGGCAGGTGACCCTGAGTCGAAGAATGCTCCGAAGGGCAAGATGCTGGGTTCGGGCGATGTGGGCTATACCATTCCTGCCGAGTTTGTTTATCCGAAGTACTTTCATAAGAAAGGTGTGCTCTCTGCGGCACGTATGGGCGATGATGTGAATCCGAAGAAAGAATCATCCGGTTGCCAGTTCTACATTGTGACGGGAAAGGTGTACAATGACTCTACGCTTCTCGGTATGGAGCAGCGTATGAACCAGAACCGTTTGAATGATGCTTTCAATGCGTTGGCACAGAAGCACATGAAGGAAATCTACAAGATGCGTAAGGACAACGATCAGGATGGGCTGATGAATCTGCAAGACTCGCTGATAGCACAGGCTGAGGCGCAAGTGGCGGGAGAACCTGAGTTCCACTTTACGCCGGAGCAGGTGAAGGCTTATACCACTGTAGGCGGTACTCCGCATCTGGACGGTGCATATACCGTATTCGGCGAGGTGCTGGAAGGCATGGATGTGGTCGATAAGATCCAGCAGGTGAAGACTGACCGCAGTGACCGTCCCGAAGAGGATGTGGTTATCAAGAAGGTAACTGTGATAAAGTAAATGAAGATTAATAAACTAACCTTAGACAACGGTCTGCGGCTGGTGCACCATGAGGACACCAGTACGCAGATGGTTGCGCTGAACATTGTTTACGACGTGGGTGCCCGCGATGAACATCCCGACCACACTGGCTTTGCACATCTGTTTGAGCATCTCATGTTCGGCGGTTCGGTACATATCCCCGATTACGACGCCCCCTTGCAGCAGGCGGGAGGAGAGAATAACGCCTGGACAAACAATGATATAACCAATTACTACCTCACCGTTCCCCGTTCCAACGTAGAAACCGGCTTCTGGCTGGAGTCCGACCGTATGCTGGAACTGGCCTTCAGCGAGCAAAGCCTCGAAGTGCAGCGCGGCGTGGTGATGGAAGAATTCAAGCAACGCTGCCTGAATCAGCCTTACGGAGATGTAGGACACTTGATGCGCCCTTTGGCCTATCAGGTGCATCCCTATCGCTGGCCCACCATCGGCAAGGAACTTTCGCACATAGCCAATGCCACGCTGGACGAAGTGAAGGATTTCTTCTTCCGCTTCTATGCCCCTAACAATGCAGTATTGGCTGTCACCGGAAACATTTCGTGGGAGGAAACTGTTAGGCTGACTGAGAAATGGTTCGCTCCTGTTCCCCGGAGAGATGTTCCCGTGAGGCAGTTGCCGCAGGAACCGGTGCAGACGGAGGAACGGCGGCTGATGGTGGAACGTAATGTCCCGCTCGATTCTCTGTTCATGGCTTTTCACATGTGCGGCCGCGAAGAAGAAGATTATTATGCATTCGATATTCTGTCGGACATTCTCAGCAACGGACGTTCCAGCCGGCTGAACCGCAAACTGGTGCAGGAGCAGAAGCTCTTTGCCAGTCTCGATGCCTATATTTCGGGTACGCGGGATGCGGGGTTGTTGCAGTTTAGCGGCAAACCGTCCGCAGGTGTGTCGCTGGAGCAGGCCGAGGCAGGCATCCGCCGGGAGTTGGAGGAGCTGAAGCAGGAACTTGTAGGAGAGCAGGAACTGGAAAAGGTAAAGAACAAGTTTGAATCTACCCAGATATTCGGCAACATCAACTACTTGAATGTAGCCACAAACCTTGCCTGGTATGAACTGACGGGGCAGGCGGAAGACATTGACCGTGAAGTGGAAAAATATCGTTCCGTAACGGCCGAACAGCTTCACACGGTGGCGCAGCGGACTTTCCGGGAGGAGAACAGCGCAGTGCTGTATTATATGAAAAGTAAATGAATAAACTGATACAGACATACGGAGGGCATTACAAAGCCCTGTTCCTTTTGGGGTTGCCTATCGTTATAGGTCAGCTGGGTGTCATCATCCTCGGTTTTGCCGATACGCTGATGATAGGGCATCACAGCACTGCCGAACTGGGCGCCGCCTCTTTCGTGAACAATCTTTTTACCCTTTGCATCATTTTCAGTACCGGCTTCAGTTACGGGCTGACCCCGATTGTAGGCGGTTACTACGGAAACCGCCGTTTCCCCGAAGCCGGACAAGCTTTGCGGTGCAGCCTGGTTGCCAATGTCCTGGTAGCCGTATTGCTTACCCTCGTTATGACTGTTCTCTATTTCAATGTAGAACACCTGGGGCAGCCCGAAGAACTGATGCCATTAATTAAACCTTACTATCTGGTGTTGCTTGCCTCGCTGGTATTTGTCATGTTGTTCAACGGCTTCAAGCAGTTCACGGACGGCATCACCGATACCAAGACCGCCATGTGGATTCTGCTTGGAGGAAACGCACTGAACATTGTAGGAAACTATATCCTTATCAACGGAAAGCTCGGTTTGCCTGAAATGGGACTGCTTGGTGCCGGCATCAGTACACTCTTCTCGCGTATCGTCATGGTGGTGGTCTTTGCGGCGATTGTGTTCCGCAGCCGACGTTTCATCCGCTATAAGATTGGCTTTATGCGCTTGGGGTGGTCTACGCCGATGTTCAAACGACTCAATGCGCTGGGCTGGCCCGTCGGCCTGCAGATGGGGATGGAGACGGCTTCTTTCAGTCTCAGCACCATCATGGTGGGATGGCTGGGGACGCTGGCGCTTGCCTCGCATCAGATTATGCTGACTATTTCGCAATTCACCTTTATGATGTTCTACGGTATGGGGGCTGCGGTGGCGGTTCGCGTCAGCAACTTCAAGGGGCAGAACGATATACAGAATGTGCGCCGTTCGGCATACGCCGGTTTCCACATCATCCTCTGTATGGAGGTGGTGTTGCTGAGCATCGTCTTTGCGCTTCGCAGTCATGTGGGCGGCTGGTTTACGGACAATGTGGAGGTGTCGTCGCTGGTGGCTTCCCTGTTCTTCCCGTTCCTTATCTATCAGTTTGGCGACGGCTTGCAGATAAACTTTGCCAATGCCCTGCGCGGTATCTCGGATGTGAAACCGATGATGATTATAGCCTTTATATCCTATTTTATTATATCTTTGCCCGTAGGATATCTCTGCGGCTTTGTATTCGGCTGGGGGCTGGTAGGCGTCTGGATGGCTTTCCCGTTCGGACTGACCAGCGCGGGCCTGATGCTATGGCTGCGGTTCCGATATAAAACGAGATGAAGGAAGAAAAGAGTAACGTTTCCAGACTGAAGATTGCCGTCGGCTATACGTTATTACTGGCGGTATTGTTCTTTTCCCTGGTCTTTGTACACCGGGAAATGGAGAACCTTACGCGCTCCGATGACTATGATGTGCAGTGGACGGACAGCCTGCTGGCGCTTCTGCGCGAGAAAGATACGAATACCATCACCATGCTGCGCACGCTGAGCGAAGCGAACGAAAGCATGATTTCCACCAACGACATCGAGCAGATTATTGCCCGGCAAGATTCGGTCGTAACCCAGCAACGGGTGCAGCACCGCATCGTCAGCCATCGCGATACCGTCGTTACCAAACCCAAGAAGAAAGGCTTCTTCCGCCGGCTGGGCGAAGTGTTTGTGCCGCCCAAGAAAGATACTGCCATACAAGTAAAGACCTCCCTCGAATTTGCTACCGATACGGTGATCGAAGCCTACAATCCTACCGACTCTCTGCACGAGAAGCTCCGTGCCGTGGCTCAGCAGCAGAAGCAGGTGAGTTCTGTTATACAGCGTCGCAACCGCTACCTGCAACGTCTTGACCGAATGCTGACTGCGCGCATAGACAGCTTGCTGAAGGACTATGAAGAAGAAACCTTGGAGCGTGCCCGTGCCGAAGCAGAATACCGGCAGATAGTCCGCCGTCGTTCTGCCCGCATCATCGGCAGCATTGCCATAGGGGCGGTATTGCTCTCTGCGTTCTTCCTTATCATCATCGGGCGCGACGTCACCCGCAGCAACCGCTATCGCCGCGAACTGGAAGAAGCGCGCCGCCGTGCCGAAGACCTGCTTGCCACGCGCGAGAAGCTGATGCTTGCCATCACCCACGACTTCAAAGCCCCCCTCGGCTCCATCATGGGTTATGCCGACCTGCTTGCTCGCCTCACGGTGGACGAGCGCCAGCGCTTCTACCTGGATAATATGAAAACCTCTTCGGAGCATCTGCTGAAGCTGGTTGTAGACCTGCTCGACTTCCACCGCCTCGACCTGAACAAGGCGGAAGTCAACCGCGTCACCTTCCATCCTTCGCGTTTGCTGGAAGAGATACACGTCAGCTTCGAACCGTTGACGGCTGCCAAAGGACTGACTCTGAACTGCGATATCGCCCCCGAACTGTCGGGTACTTTCATCTGCGACCCGCTGCGTCTGCGGCAGATTATCAACAACCTGCTTTCCAATGCTGTGAAGTTTACCGACCAAGGCAGCGTCACGCTGACCGCACGCTATGAAGACCGTCGGCTGGTGGTGGCCGTAACCGATACAGGCAAAGGCATGGACCCTGCCGACCGTGAACGCATCTTCCAGGAGTTCACCCGTCTGCCCGGTGCGCAGGGCAAAGAAGGTTTCGGCTTGGGGCTTTCCATCGTACGCATGCTGGTGCAGCTGCTCGAAGGCGATATAGATGTGGATAGTGTACCGGGCAAGGGAAGTACCTTCACCGTACGGGTACCGCTATTCCCCGTAAAAGGAAGAGTCGCAGACCCCGCAACGCATACCGATACTGCCGCGCAAGAAGAAAGTCCGTGTTCTTCCGATGCCTCTGCGTCTTCCGCGGTTTCCCCTTCTCTCCGCGTCCTTCTTATCGATGACGACCGCATCCAGCTCACCCTCACCGCCGCCATGCTCCAGCAGAGCGGCATCGCTTCCGTTTCTTGCCTCCAGCTGGACGAACTGCTCGACGCCTTGCGTACCGATACCTTCGACGTACTCCTTACCGATGTGCAGATGCCCGCCATCAACGGCTTCGACCTGCTGCAACTGCTGCGTGCTTCGAACATTCCGCAAGCCCGCACTATCCCGATAATAGCCGTCACCGCCCGTAGCGACATGCAACGCGAGGAGTTCACCGCACACGGCTTTGCCGGTTGCCTGCACAAACCCTTCACGGTGCAGGAACTTCTTCGTGAAATGAATGTGGCAGGAGACGCTTTGCCGGTTGCCGGGAGCACTGTTCCCGACTCCCTTTCGGGCTATAATTTCTCTGCCCTTACTGCCTTTGCCGACGATGACCCCGAAGCGGCAAAGTCTATCACCGAGAGCTTTGTCTCCGAAACCCGCCTCAATGCCGAACGCCTGCTGAAGGCTATGGAAGCCCGGGACGTGGACGATATCGCTGCGGTATCCCACAAGATGATTCCGGTCTTTACCTTAGTAGGAGCTGCGGAACTCGTAGCGCTATTGAAAGAACTGGAAGCTTCCCGTGCCCTCCCGTTCTCCGAAGAGATGGGCTTGAAGGTACAGACGGCTCTTTCGCTGATAGATGATATGCTAGCGGTCATGCCTTGACATTATGGGGTGTAACATCAGTACTTAGCATAGATCACTTTAGGATTGAGGGAGGCTCACCTATATACTGAGTACCCTGAACTTCCCCATCTATTATCAAAAAACATCCCCATCTTTTACCCTAAAAGATCCGGATGTTTTAGAGGAAAAGATGGGGATGTTTTGGGACAAAAGACCCGGATGTTTTGGGCGCTCGGTATAGGAGTGTGAGGTGCTCAGTCCTAATGTGTGAAGTGCCCGGTCCCGGTGTGTGGGGGCTTAGTTCTTAGTCCTTAGGGATATGTCTCTTCGGCAATTGGGCGCAGACCTCTATTCGATAAACGGTTCTGCGAAGGTTATATTTGCTTTTTCTCCTTTTAGTCAACCAAATCTCATCAGAATTTGTTTACTTTGCAAAGCGGTTTAAGCGCTGACTATTGAATAAAGTTTTCATGAGAAAGAAATGGTTGAAAAGAGCACTTTGGGTGCTGCTTACTCCTATTATACTGTTCGTAATACTGATGGTATTGCTCTACGTGCCTCCCGTACAGAATTTTATACGGAAGCAGGCCACGGCAATGGCATCGGACGCCACGGGTATGGACATTTCCGTGGACCGTATCGACCTCCGTTTCCCCCTGAACCTGCTGGTGCGCGGCGCGCTGGTGGTGCAGCCTGCCGATAGCGTTGCGGGCGTGCAGCATCCCGACACTTTGCTGAGTATGGAAAGCCTGAACGTCCGTGTGCAGGCATGGCCCCTGCTGAAGGGGCGCGTCGAAGTAGACGACATCACCCTGAAACAAGTGGCCGTCAACTCCTCCAACCTGATAGAAGGCATGCAACTGAAAGGCGTCCTCGGACGTTTCTTTCTCGAAAGTCACGGCATAGACCTGAGTAAGGAAGACGCCATACTGAATAACATCGAACTTAGCGACACCCACGTACAGGTACTGCTTGCCGATACCACCGAGACTCCCAAAGATACTACCGAAACTGCCCTCAACTGGAAAGTTACTCTCCATGCCTTGACATTGAAGAACGTTTCCGTAGACCTGCAGATGCCTCTCGACTCCATGCGCCTGGCCGCCCATCTGGGCGATGCCAAGATTACCGATGCTGCCGCCGACCTGAAACACCAGTTCTACGGCTGGAAGAAGTTTCTGCTCTCCGGCACTTCTCTCAACTACGATACAGGCAGTACCCCTGTCGCTACCGACAGCATTGACGTGAAACCCGTCGAAGGCTTCGATCCTTCGCATATCGCCTTGCGCGACATCCGCATCGGCATTGATTCCGTGATGTACATGGGCAAGAATATGAATGCCGTCATCAGTGAATTCTCCATGAACGAACGTTCCGGTCTGAGTGTAAGTTCCTTGACCGGACGTCTCTTTGCCGACTCCACAGTCATCCGCATCCCCTCCCTGAAGTTGCTTACCCCGCATAGCGAGATGAACCTCACCGCGCAAACCTATTGGGAACTGATAAACATCCCTACTGCCGGTCGCCTGACTGCCCGTTTCAGCGCCCGCATCGGCAAGCAGGACGTACTGCTGTTTACCGGCGGACTACCCGAAACCTTTAAAGAAGCTTATCCGTTCCGCCCGCTTGTGATCCATGCCGGTACGGAAGGAAATCTGAAACAAATGCAAATCACCCGCTTCACTGCCGACCTGCCCGGAGCTTTCTCCCTGAGTGGCGGTGGTGAGTTTTGGAACCTGACCGATAGCCTGAAGCGCAGCGGCAGCATGGACTTTGAAATGCATACGCAGAACCTGAACTTCCTGACCGCACTCTCGGGTACCGTCCCCGACAATTCCCTCGTGATACCCGACAGCATGAACCTAGCTGCCCGCGTAGGATTGGACGGTCCGCAATGCACTGCCGCCCTGAAGTTGCAGGAGCAAGCAGGCACCCTGAATCTGGATGCTTCCTATAATCTCTCTACCGAAGCCTATCATGCCGACCTTGCCGTCAATGCCTTGCAGGTGCATCATTTCCTGCCCAAAGACTCCATCTACACCCTGAGCGCCCATGTTGCCGCCAAAGGGCAAGGCGTGGATATCGCCTCGCATAAAACCGTTGCCGCCCTGGAAGCCTCTTTGAAAGAACTGCAATACAGGCATTGGAACATTTCCGGTATAGACCTGCATGCCGGGTTGAAGTCTTCCGTCGCCACCGTCCGCCTGGCCAGTGACAACCCGTTGCTGAAGATGCAGGGAGATGCCGACATGCATCTCGACCGCCGCTACCTGGACGGTACGCTGAATGTAAACGTAGAAGAAGTGGACTTGCACAAATTAGGCCTCACTCCGCAACCGATGAAACATCCGTTTGCCTTTAATCTGGGGGCAGAAGCACGCCACGACTCCATCAAACTGAATCTGGATGCCGGCGACCTGAACATGCGCTTCCGCGCCCGGAGCACCTTGAAGAAACTGCTGACCCAGTCCGACGAATTCGTTGCCTTGCTGATGAAGCAGCTGAAGGAAAGCCGTCTGGACCATGCCGCCTTGCGGCGTGTGCTCCCCTCGGCAGGCATGCAGTTGACGGCAGGAAAGCAGAACCCTGTTAGCTACTTCCTGGCAACGAAAGATATCTCATTCCATGACTTCAACCTTCGTTTCGGCTTTACTCCCACACGGGGCATCAACGGCCGCACCGCTGTACACGGGTTGCGGATGGACTCCTTGCAACTCGATACCATCTTCTTCAGCGTAAGGCAGGATACAGCCCTCATGCGTCTGCAGGGCGGTGTCATCAACGGACCGAAGAATCCGCAGTTCGTATTCCGCAGCACATTGACAGGCGAAATACGCAACGAAGACGCAGAACTTACAGTGGACTACACGGACGGCAAAGGAAAAACCGGCGTGCTCTTCGGTGTCAATGCCCGTCCGCTGGTCGAAGGACACGGAAAAGGAAACGGGGTCTTGCTGAATCTAATACCTGCCGAGCCTATCATAGCCTATCGCAAATTCCACTTTGTGGACAACAGCAACTGGATTTACCTGCACAAGAACATGCGTGTCTATGCCAATATCGATATGGACAGTGACGACGGCCTCTGCTTCCGCATGCAGTCCGACCGGAAAGATACCGTCTCCCTGCAGAATATAAATGTAGAATTGAGCCGCCTGCGGCTGGACGAGTTGACGGATGTGCTTCCCTACATGCCGCGGCTTACCGGATTACTCTCCGCCGAAGCCAACTATATACAGACAGCCACTTCCCTGCAGGTATCTGCCGAAGCCAATATCGACAAGCTGACTTATGAACGCCAGCCTGTTGGGGATATCGGCTTGGGAGCTACATGGCTACCGGGTGATAAAAATACACACTATCTCAATACCTACTTCACCTTCGATGACGAGGAGGTACTGACTGCCGACGGCATCCTGACGCAGAAGAACGGCAAAGATACGCTGGAAGTAACCACCCGTCTGGAACATTTCCCGTTGAAGATGGCCAATGCCTTTATCCCCGATCAGGTGGTGGCATTCACCGGAGACATTGACGGCGGACTGTATATTTACGGTTCCATGGACAAACCGAAGATGCACGGTGATATTGCGCTGGACAGTGTGTCAGTCTTTGCCCGCCAGGCAGGTGCGCGTTATTGGTTCGACAACCGTCCCGTGCAGATAAAGGATAACCAACTGATATTTGACAAGTTTGCCATCTATACCACCAGTAAGAATCCGTTTACGATTGACGGAAACATTGACTTCCGCAATATGGAACGCCCCACTGCCAACCTTAATCTGCTGGCCGAGAACTATACCCTGCTCGATGCCCCCCGTACCCGCGAGAGTCTGGTCTACGGAAAAGTCTTCGTCGACCTTCGTGCTACCGTGCGTGGCCCGCTCGACGGACTGACCATGCGCGGAAACATGAACCTGCTGGGCAATACGAACGTAACCTACGTGCTGACCGATTCTCCGTTGACGGTAGAAGACCGCCTCGAAGGATTGGTTACCTTTACTTCCTTCACCGATACCACTTCGGTGAAAGAAGACGATGGTCCGGCCATGTCCTTGGGTGGTCTGGAAATGTACATGTCCGTCCACATCGACGATGCGGTGCGCCTGCGTGCCGACCTGAGTCCCGACCGCAGTAAGTTCATCGAACTGGAAGGCGGCGGCGACCTGAACCTGCAATACACTCCGCAAGGTGATATGAACCTGACCGGACGCTATACCCTTTCGGGTGGTGTCATGAAGTATTCATTACCCATCATCCCGCTGAAGGAATTCCAGTTCAACCCCGGCAGTTATGTAGACTGGCGCGGCAACATCATGAACCCCGTGTTGAGTCTGAAAGCCACGGAACGCATGCGTGCCTCTGTTGCCGACGGTGACGGAGACGGTTCGCGCATGGTGAACTTCGACGTCTCCATCTCCATCAAGAACCGCCTCGATTCGCCCGACCTGATCTTCGACCTCTCTGCTCCCGAAGATGCCACTGTAGAGAATGAGTTGCAGGCGATGGGTGCGGAAGAACGCAGCAAGCAGGCCATTGCCATGCTTGCCACCGGCATCTATCTGAACAGTGGCGCCAAAGGCGGAGGCCTGACGATGGGTGCTGCCCTGAACAGTGTGCTGCAGAGCCAGATTAATTCTCTTGCCGGAGGTATAAAGGGTGCCAACATCAGCGTCGGGGTAGAAGACCGCACCTCTGCCGAGACCGGTGATACGCAGAAAGATTTCAGCTTCCGCTATTCACAACGTTTCTTCAACGACCGTGTGCAGATAGTGATTGGAGGAAAGGTTTCCACCGGTGCCAATGCAACGAATGATGCAGAATCTTTCATCGACAATATCTCGTTGGAGTATCGTCTTGATACGTCGGGTACCCGCTATGTGCGCGTATTCCATAACAAGAACTACGAAAGCGTGCTCGATGGGGAGATTACCGAAACGGGTGTCGGCCTCGTACTCCGCCGTAAGATGGATCGCCTGAGTGAGCTTTTCATCTTCAGGAAGAAAAAGAAAACTGTGGAGGAGGAACAATGATAAAGTGAATAGCGATATGAGACGATTGATACTATATATAATAGGTATGCTATTTCTGGCAGGATGCTCCACCACCAAGCACTTGCCCGAAGGGGAGATACTTTATACCGGTCAGAAACCGATGATTGTATTGAACCGCAGTGAGACTGCCGTCGGCGAGGTGGCGATGGAAGAGGTGGAGGCTGCCCTTGCCACTGCACCGAACAACTCTTTGTTAGGAAGTTCCACCATTCGTTATCCTTTCCCCCTTGGCTTGTGGATATACAACGGTTTCCAGAAGTACGAGAAAGGCCTTGGCAAATGGATATTCAACCGGTTCGCCGCTACTCCGGTACTGCTGTCTACCGTGAACCCTGATATTCGTCAGAAGGCTGCTACCAACTTGCTGCGCGATTATGGCTACTTCAACGGCACGGTGAGCCACCAGACCTTTATAGACCCGAAGGACTCTTTGAAAGCTAAACTGCAATATACAGTGAACATGCGCAATCCTTATTTCATAGATACGGTGTATTACCGTGGCTTCAACCAGCGTACTACGCGTATCATGGAGCTGGGGCGGAGACATTCGCTTATCAGTCCGGGCGAACAGTTCAACGTAACCGATCTCGACGGGGAACGTACCCGTATCAGTACCTTGTTGCGCAATGTGGGTTGCTACTATTTCCGTCCCGACTATCTGACTTACCAGGCGGACACAACGATGGTGCCCGGAGGACACGTCTATATGCGCCTGATTCCTATCCCAAATATGCCGGAAGTTGCCGAGAAGCCCTTCTATGTAGGCAATCGTTCTTTCTATCTTCTTGGCAAGCAGGGAGAAGAACCGAATGACAGCATCGACTACAAAGGACTTTCTATTCACTATTACAATAAGTTGGGCGTACGTCCGAATATGCTTTACCGCTGGCTGAACTATCAAGGCTATCGCCGGAAACGCCAGGTGCAGGACAGTGCAGGTATCTCCCGCCAGCGTTCCATGCAGAGCATGTACAGTTTGTATCGTCAGACTCGCGTGCAGGAGCGCCTCGCCAATGTCGGCATTTTCCGGTATGCCGAGATGCAATATGTGCCGCGCGACACGGCGTTTGTTTCCGATACGCTCGATATGAGGATCGTTGCCGCCCTCGACAAACCATACGATGCCGAACTGGACTTTAACGTCACCATGAAGAGTAACAACCAGACGGGGCCGGGTGCTGCCTTCACCGTGACCAAGAACAATGTCTTTGGCGGTGGCGAGAGCTGGAATGTCAAAGTGAACGGCTCCTACGAATGGCAGACAGGCAAAGACCGCTCTTCCCTGATGAACAGTTATGAGATGGGTGTCTCTACCTCGCTCATGTTCCCGCGCATCGTCTTTCCCCGTATGGGCGACCGCGAATACGACTTCCCGGCAACAACGACTTTCCGCCTGTACATCGACCAGATGAACCGTGCCAAGTATTACAAGCTGCTGGCTTTCGGTGGAAATGCTACATACGATTTCCAACCTAAGCCTACCGTGAAGCATAGTATTACTCCTTTCCGGTTGACGTTTAACGTGCTGCGCAATCCTACGGCAGCGTTTGATACTCTGCAGGCTAAAAATCCGGCGCTTTATGTCAGTTTGCGTAACCAGTTTATTCCTGCTATGGAATATACTTATACGTATGACAATGCCTCCCTTCGTGGCAAGCGCAATCCCATCTGGTGGCAGACTACGGTTGCATCGGCTGGTAATATCACTTCTGCCATTTATCGTATTTTCGGGAAGCCTTTCAGTGAAAAGGAGAAGAAACTGTTCGGTGTACCCTTTGCCCAGTTCCTGAAGTTGAATTCGGAGTTCCGGTACCATTATCGGATAGACAAGAACCAGATGATAGCTTCGCGCATTGCAGGTGGTGTAATCTGGTCTTATGGAAACATGAATGTTGCGCCTTATACCGAACAGTTCTATATCGGTGGTGCCAACAGTGTGCGGGCCTTCTCGGCGCGCAGTATCGGTCCTGGTGGCTATCCGCCCAATGATGGAGAGAAATACACTTATATCAATCATGTCGGTGATATCCGTATGGAGGCGAATATAGAATACCGCTTCCGCATTATCGGTGACTTGCATGGGGCGTTGTTCTTGGATGCCGGTAATGTGTGGCTGATGCGTAAGGATGAAAGTCGCCCGAACGGTGAGCTTACTTTGAGGAATTTCCCGAAGCAGATAGCTCTTGGCACGGGAACGGGCTTGCGCTACGACCTCGATTTCCTTGTTTTCCGTCTGGACCTGGGTATAGGTTTGCATGACCCGTATGATACCGGGAAATCGGGATACTACAATATTCCTAAGTTCAAAGATGGCCTGGCCTGGCATTTTGCTATTGGTTATCCGTTCTAAATGTACGTTTTTGAATGAATAGTGGTAAAGAATGAACTAAATCTCCCTCTTATGAGACGTAAATTTTAGTACATTTGCAACCGTAATCAATGTGATACACTAACCTTTTTAAATAATAACTAATATGAAACCAACTTTATTCTTACTGGCAGCCGGTATGGGCAGCCGTTACGGTGGCTTGAAACAATTGGACGGACTGGGTCCCAATGGCGAAACTATTATGGATTACTCTATTTACGATGCTATCAATGCCGGTTTCGGTAAGCTCGTTTTCGTTATCCGCAAAGACTTTGAGCAGGACTTCCGCGATAAGATTATTTCTAAATACGAAGGTCACATCCCGTGCGAACTGGTGTTCCAGTCTATCGACGACCTTCCCGAAGGCTTCACTTGCCCCGAAGGCCGTACTAAACCGTGGGGAACCAACCATGCCGTAATGATGGGTGCCGACGTTATCCACGAACCGTTTGCAGTTATCAACTGCGACGACTTCTACGGTCGCGATTCTTTCCAGACGATGGGTAAATTCCTTTCTGCACTGCCCGAGGGCTCAAAGAACGTTTATTCTATGGTAGGTTTCCGTATCGGCAATACGTTGAGCGAAAGCGGTACTGTATCTCGCGGTCTTTGCGGAACAGATGCCAACAATCTGCTGACTTCTGTTGTAGAGCGTACCAAGATTCAACGCATGGACGGTGAAGTGAAGTATATCGACGATAACGGTGAATGGACAGCTACTCCCGAAACAACTCCGGTGAGCATGAACTTCTGGGGCTTTACTCCCGATTACTTTGCATATAGCGAAGAATTCTTCAAGACTTTCCTCAGCGATCCCAAGAATATGGAGAACCTGAAGAGCGAATTCTTCATTCCGTTGATGGTTGATAAATTGATTACCGACGGTATCGCAACCTGTGAAGTGCTCGACACTACCAGCAAATGGTTTGGTGTTACTTATCCCGAAGACCGTCAGGATGTGGTAAATAAGATCCAGGCATTGGTGGATGCAGGTGAATATCCTGCCAAGTTGTTCTAAAGAATAAATCAGAGTCTGACCACCGCCTCGCATGCCTCGGCCACTGCCGGGTGGTGAGTGACGAAGATAAATGTTTTGCCTGCGCAGTTTCTGCGCAGGTTTTTTATTAGCTGGTGCTCCGTCTCGGGATCGAGGGCAGAGGTGGCTTCGTCCAGCAGCAGGATATTACCGGGACGAAGCAATGCACGGGCGATGGCTATGCGTTGGGCTTGCCCTTCGCTGAGGCCGCCGCCTTGCTCGTTGAGGGGAGAGTCTATTCCGTCAGGAAGCTGGAATACAAAATCAGCGGTGGCAGTGCGCAAGGCTTGGTGCATGGCTTCGTCAGTAGCTTGTGGATTGCCCATCAGCAGATTATCGCGGATGGTACCGCTGAAAAGAGTGTTGCCTTGGGGGACGTAGACAAAGTTGCTTCGGGTTTGCGGAGACACTTCAACAGTTGATAATTGACTGTTGATCATTGTGGATGAGGGCTGCGCTATAAGTATTATTTCCCCTTTTTGCGGGCTGGCAAGGGCGAGCAGCAGGCGGATGAGAGTTGTTTTGCCTCTGCCCGTTTCTCCTACTACAGCAGTGCAGCTTCCGGCAGGAAAACGACAGGAGAAATGACTGAAGACAGGGCGGTCGCCAGGGGTATAACCGAAGGTGACGTCTTTCAGCTCCAAATCCGGAGTAGTAGGGAAGAGGATGCTTTCGCCACTGGTTTCGGCAGGAAGAGCTTCGAGCTCCAGCAACCGGTCTATGGCGGTGAGGGCATTGACTACCGAGGGTATCAGGCGTGAGAGGTCGAGAACGGGACGTTGCACTTTTCCTACCAGTTGCAGGAAGGCAGTCATTGTACCGAAAGTAATGCTGCCTGTGCTGAGGCGTACGGCTCCCCAAAGAAATGCAATGAGATATCCTCCGGAAAAGGCGAAAGCAACGAACATGCGGGCAGTCAGCGAGAAGCGGGTGCGCCCCATGACCTGATTGCGAAGCACATCCTGTAAGTCATCGAGCTTGTCGATGTGGCGGTCGCTCTGTTCCAGGGTTTTGATTACTGTGCGGTGTTGCAGGCTCTCCTGGATGACGGACTGGATTCGGCTGTCGCTATGGCGTATATCATGCGTGTAGCGTTTCATGCGGCGCATGTAGAAGCGACTACCCAACAGGAAAACGGGAAGAATGGCCACAATAAGCCAAGGCAGTGAGGGATCGAGGAAGCAGAAGAAGAGGAAAGCAGCCAACAACTGTATGCTCGTGACGATAAATGCAGGTACCGAGGAAGTCAACAAACTGACAATGGCAGACGTATCCTGCTCCACGCGGTTCACTACATCGCCGGTATGAAAACGCTCCAACTCGTTCCAGCGGCTTTGCAGTAACCGGGAAAAGAGGCGGTGGCGCAATGCATTCCCCGTTTCTATCTGCATACGGGTGCTTATCCAGGTATCGGCGGCGCCGCAAAGAAGCTGTACTATGAGCAGGGCGATGGTAAGGATGGCTGCGTGCATCATGTTGCCGCCGGTTACTCCGGTTGCAATATCTATCACCTGCTTGGAGGCGTAGATAAAAGCAAGCGCAAAAGCTACTCCCAAGGTGCCGGTAAAGCAACTCAGCAGAATCCTTCCACGCTGTCCGGCGGAGACTTCCCAAATGTATTTCAGCTTTTTGCTTTGCATACTTTTTAATATGCCACTCCGGCTTCTTGCAGGTGCTTAATGAACTCTTCGGCATCTTTGTATGCCTGTTCCTCCGTCACGTCGTAGTGTTCGGTCAGTATCTGCACTAATCTGTCGGTGTCGAACTCCTGATGCTCAATCTCCGTCCACAGAAAGGCTGCGGTAGGGTTCAGGTTGATAATATTGCTGAAGTCGATGTTGGAGGAACCGTCTTGCATCACAATGCATTCTTCAGCTATCTTGTGTAGGAAAAGTCCTTCTTTGATTCTCATGATTCTGTAGTTTTATTAATTGTTTTTAGATTCGTCTGAATATTGCCAGTAACCAGCGGCGCAAGGGCTTTAGCTTCAGCCACCAGTAAGAATATCGCCTCCATGCCTTGCTCTGGGCAGAGTATCGCTTTTCTTTCCGTATGGCTTCTGTCATCAGCCCCATCACTTGGTCGATGGAAGTCTCTTCTGTCTGTGCAAGGTTACCGTCGCCTTGTAGTATCAAGGTGTCGTCTTTGCGACTGATGATGCGGTGAAAAACGATGCGCCCCGTTGTATCACGTGCCAGTACAGTGGCACCGGGTTGCAGGTCCTCTGGAGTAAAGCTGCCTAAAGTAACCCGGTCGCGGCGGTCCACCAGAAATGGGTTCATGCTGTTTCCCCGGACGATGATGGTCGCCGTATGCCCTTCTTCTATCAGTCGGGCTACTTCGGGAAGCAGTATTTCATTAGGGATGCTTTTCTTCATTGGAATTTATGACTGTGCAACTGTTCTTACCGGATGGCGTTCCATGCGAGTTCTGCTGCTGTTTTATCAGGCAGGCATTTCAGATGGAAAACCCGCGCGTGGGATGCAATGCAGGTTACTACCCGCACTACTTTTGCATACATCTCTTTATCTTGTCTCAGGTAAGAGCAGGAAGGCAACAAGGATGCAAAGGCGTGTACTGTTTTTTCTAAACGTATTTCGTTCTGCGGTGCCTGCTCCAGGCGGACAAATGCGCCGACAGGGGCAGATTCGTTCCGATAGCAGGGTGTTTTCCCGCTCCATGGTGAGCCGTAGACTGTGATTTTGTCGGTGAGGCACTCTATATGTACTATCGGATTGTCGTCATTCAGCAGGTGACTGCCCTCGATATGTTCCAACCATAACGAAGTATGTGTGCTTTTCCCTGTACCGCTTTTCCCGAGGAAAATATATCCTTTGTCCTTGTTCACTACTACCGAAGCATGCATCAGCAAGGTACAGTGTTGTATGGCATTAAAGGCATAGAGCATCATCAGGAAGTTGTTGAGGATAAAACTTTTTGTATTTCTCTGTTCGGCACTTTCCTCTGTAGCTTTGCTGCCGGTGGACAGGTATGCGGTGCAATGATGGAAATTGTCGGTACACTCCATGCAGTAAGGAACTTCTGCATTTCGTGGCGTAATGGCTACAAGGTATGCCTTGTCTGCCAGTGGGCGGATGACGCAGTGTGCGTCTTCCCAGTCAAAGCCGATGTCAGCAGCGTTGTTATCTGCCGGCATTGCTTTATGTGCATCTTCCAGATAGAGCTCGAAGATGGGCTGTTCATTTGTCTGCATCGATTCGACAAATGGTGAGAGCGCAGGTAGTGTTTCCGCAATGTCTATGGTAGAACCGTTGGCAATGCGGAATATATGCGGACCGACGCGATATGTCAGAAAAGGCTTGTCCATGAGGTTGTTTGTTTGTCTTGCTTTATAGCCTATTATTAAACTATTGAGGCAAATATAGTGAATTATTGGTGACTTATTGTTAAGTTAGAGTAATTGTCACGACAGAATATCCTCCACGATAGATAGTTTCAACGTATTTGTAATTATTAAAGGGCATTAATTTCTTCAGCACTTAATCCGGTGATTTGAGAAATGAGTGTACAAGCTATCCCTGCTTCTTTCATTTTACGGGCATTGTTCAAGCGCTCTTCTGCTTTTCCCCTTTTTTCACCAATTTCTATTCCTTTCTCTATTCCTTCTTTTTCCGCAGCATCCAATACACACAAATTTGTGCGGTACACATTCACGCTATTCTGATAGCGTTCCTGCTCCTCTTTGCTAAGAGAAGCTACATCGACAATGTCTTCCAGTTTTTCGAAGACTGCCTTGCGTGCCTTGAACGGCATTCGTTTCAGTGTCTCCATATTCTTCAATGTATATATCCAACGTTCAAAATCTGTTTCACATTCCTCCTCTTCCTTATCGAATAGAGGTAACGCAATAAATATCGGCCGTATCCGGTCGCAGAACAACTCGCCCGTATCACGGTCGGCAAGAATCACATCCGTACGGAACTTAACGTTCTCACTGAACAGAAAGTTCATAAAGAACACACCGTACACTGCCTTTACGCTAAACTTCCATTCCGTACCAGGCTTTGCCTGCTGCACAATGGCATTGGACAAATAATAAAGCGCCCGTTCCTTAAAATTCGTTTGCGACTTGTTTTGCATCTCCACAATGATCTTTTCACCAGTGTCCGTACTGCAATAAATGTCGTAAATCAGTCCTCGTCCCTCATCGTATTGAGGCAGTTGTTCGTTATTCAAAAATGTGAGATCTGTTATCACCCGTTCCCCTACCAGCAAGTCATTTAAGAAGTCTATCAATAAGTCTTTTGATATTTCTTGGCCGAATATTTTCTTGAAACCGTAGTCGGTAAACGGATTTATAAATCTACCCATGTTTTGCGTGCTTTAATGTTTCTGCAAATATAGGTAATTTGTTTGAGAACCTGAATTGAAACGGGTTTGTTTTTTCTTTGTTCAATCCGCTGCGAAGGATAAATGGGTATTTATAGTAAGATACTCCTTTCTGATTTTGTTCTATTTCTCTTCTAATTCGTCCCTTCTCCCTGTCTTCTTCTTGTCTATAGAGTGGGAATTTACAAGAACCGGATAAGACTCGGGTAAGAACCGGGTAGGAAGAAGGTAGGAATCGGGCATAATTGTTCTAAAACTCCGTTTATGCCTTGCGGATATGTATTCGCACAGCGCGAATACATATTCAAGCCTTGTGAATATCCGTTCGCAAGGCTTGAACAGAGAATGTTTACTGGAAAGAAGAAGTTCTACCTTGTTTGCGGTTAAAAATATGATTTAAGCCGCAAAATTTGCGGCTTATTGGCAGATGGTAGCCGCATCATCATCTGACTTCTTTCTCCTTGCGATAATCGATGGGCGAAATTCCTGCCCGGCGTTTAAAGAACTTGCCGAAGGAAGATTGGTCGGAGAAGTGCAGGGTGGCGGTGATCTCTTGTATGGAGAGTTGCGAGCAGGTCAGCAGATTGCGGGCATCGCTGTAGAGCATCTCGAAGATGAAGTCGCAGACGCTTTGTCCGGTAATGCGCTTTACGATTAAGGTGAGGTAATGGGCGGAGAGGTTCAGCTTGGAAGCATAAAAATCTACTTTGTGCTCTTGGCGGTAATGCTCCGTCAGCAGTTCGATGAAGGACTTGATGATGCTTTCATGGCGTGTCAGGTTGGGGTCATCGTTGCATTCGCTTCTTTGGTCGATGATGTTGCTCAGGTCGAGGTAGAAGGCGAAGAGGGTGTTTAGTATCATGTCTTTGTAGTGTCGGTGGGTGGTGTTGCTTATTGCCTGGTCGATGGCGGTTATTCTTGCGGTGAGGAGGGAGAAGTCTGTATCGCTCATAGCAAGTATAGGATTGTTGTATAGTTTTACGCCGTATCTTATCCGTTTGTAAATCATATCGGTAGAGTCCATATCTTCCATGAACTCTTTGCCGACCAGGAGGCAGAGGCAGTTGAAATCCGTACTGTAATCCTCGAAATAGAAGAGGTGGGAGGCAGAAAGTACAAGAGTGGTACGGGCGTCTACCGGATGTTGCTTGTGATTGATGTTTGCCCGGGCTGTTCCAGATAAAACCAAAATGCAGACTGCTGCCTTGAAAAATACGGGAGTAGACAGATGCCGGTCAACACCGTTGGCATTGACTTCCATGCAGTTTATCTTCCTGCGTATATCTTCTGTATTTCCTTCTACAAAGTCGCTGATGCTTTTGATGTGAACGGTTTGTTTCATGTCCTGATCTTCTGCTTGAATCTTTGCACAAAGGTACTTAAAACCTTTGGTTGGTACAAATAAAACCAATTTTGTTCAATTTGGAATTTCGGGCGGCAGGGCTTTTTGCCGACCTTTGCAGCCGGTTTTGGGAAGGGGCAAGTACGCTTGCGCGCGCTAAATTCCCATTTAGAAGAAACGTAATTATAATATATAATATAGGTATTAGTATGAGGAAAATAACGAAAGTCCTGTTCTTTCTTTTAGGAATGGGCAGTTCGGTCTGCGTCTCGGCTCAGACGATATCGAAGTGTGTGCTGAGCATCGAGCAGATGTTTGAACTGGCTGATAAGAATAGCCGCAGTATCCGGACCTTTGATCTGGCGGAAAAGGAAGCCGGGCAAGCAGTGAAAGTGGCAAAGAACGCTTTGTTGCCTTCAATCGACGTCTCTCTTTCTGCCAGCTATCTGGGTGATGCCTGGATTTCCGACCGTGACTTCTCGGATGGTGAGAATGCGCCTATGCCGCATTTTGGGAATAACTTCGCTATCGAAGCCTCACAGGTGCTCTATGCCGGCGGTGCCATCACAAGCAACATTGCTATTGCCAAGCTCCGTCAGCAAGTAGCTCAGTTGGATAAGGATAAGAATCGCCAGGATATCCATTTCTTGCTGGTAGGCAATTATTTGGAGCTATATAAATTATGCAATCAGGCCGAGGTGTATAAACAGAATATAGAACAAACCAAACGTCTGCTGGCTGACATCACGGCTAAAGAGAAAGAGGGTCTTGCCTTGAAGAACGATATCACCCGTTACGAACTTCAACTGAAATCGCTGGAGCTGGCGCTGACGCAGATTGAAAATACTCAGATTATCATCAACAACCAGCTTGTCACTACATTAGGACTACCGCAGGAAACGGTTATCGGCATTGATACCTGCATACTTGGCAATCTCCCGCTTGTCTCTCCGGAAATGGAATGGCAGGAAACCGCTGCCGGCCGGCTTCCGGCATTGAAGCAGGCGGAACTGGGCATCGAGCAGTCCCGGCATGGCGAGAAACTGGCAAAGTCGGAACGTTTACCCTCTGTAGCCTTGTTTGCTGCGAATCTGCTGGATGGGCCGATAACTATTGAGGTACCGCCCATTGACAAGAACCTGAATTATTGGTATGTCGGGGTAGGGGTGAAGTTCAACATTGCTTCTATCTATCAGTCGGGAAAGAACATCCGTCGGGCGAAGATTGCTACGCAGCGGGCTGTGGAAGGCAAACGCCTGCTCGAGGAGAATGTGCAGACCGAGGTCAAAGCGGCCTATGTGCGTTTTGGTGAGTCGTTCACCGTTTTCGACACGCAGATGAAGAGCCTGGAACTGGCCAATCAGAACTACGATGTTATCCGCAACCGTTATCTGCACGAACTGGCACTGATTACGGACATGCTTGATGCCAGCAACTCCAAACTGAGCGCTGAACTGCAAGTAGCGAACGCACGTATCAATATTCTTTTTAACTACTTCAAACTGAAGAAGTCAGTAGGAGACTTGTAATCCGAATTATTAATCAATTTAAATATAGAAAGCAATGAAGCACAAGACTAAGAAATTAATCTATAACATCGTCGTCATTACCCTTATTATAATAGGTATAGTTTGGGTGAGTTCCCGTTTTGTACATTTGGGTAATGTGGAATACACAGACAATGCGCAGGTAAAGCAACTCATCGTACCCGTGAACTCCCGTGTACAAGGTTTCATCAAAGAAATTCGTTTTGACGAAAACCAGGCGGTGCGCAAGGGCGACACGCTGGCTTTGATAGAGGATACTGAGTTTCGTTTCCGCCTGGCACAGGCAGAGGCTGATTATCAGAATGCCTTGTCCGGCAAGTCGGCCATGGCGACTACTATAAATACGACGCAGAACAATATCTCCGTATCGGATGCTACGATCGAAGAGGCTCGCATTCGCATGGAGAATGCAGAGCGGGAGTACATCCGCTATAAAAATCTCTTTGAACAGGAAGCTGTGACTCGCCAGCAATACGATGGTGTGAAGACAAATTACGATGCCCTGAAGGCGCGTTATGAGGTTTTGCTTCGTCAGAAGCATTCCACCACTTTGGTGAAGCAGGAGCAGACGCAACGCCTCGACCAGACTGTTGCCGGCATCCAGCTTGCCGAAGCTGCACGGGCATTGGCAAGGCTGAATCTCTCTTACACGGTTATCCTGGCTCCCTGCGACGGAACCACCGGGCGCAAGAATATCCAGGAAGGGCAGCTGATACAACCAGGGCAAACTCTTGTCGACGTGGTGGATGCTAATGACCGCTGGATAATAGCCAACTATAAGGAAACGCAAACGGCTCATATCCAAGTGGGGCAACCTGTAGAGATTGAGGTGGACGCCATCCCCGGTGTGACCTTCAGAGGAGTCGTGCAATCTCTGGCAAAAGCTACGGGAGCCAGCTTTTCGTTGCTTCCGCAAGATAACTCTGCAGGTAACTTTGTGAAAGTGGAGCAGCGCATCCCTGTCCGCATAGAGTTTGCTGCGGACAACCGTCCCGAGGACATGAAGCGGCTTTGTGCCGGTATGAATGTGGAGTGTGAAGTAATCTATTGATATCATGCACGAATCAGGACCTTTTTCAATTCCCGCTATCCGCGATTTCGTCCCGGAGAAATGGAAGCCGTGGATTATTATCTTTATGGTTATTGTCTTCCAGTTTTCGGGTGGCATCTATATGGCTGCAGCCGGCGAGATGGTTGGTTCGCTGGCACTGATGCAGGAGGACATTATGATGGCAGGTTATGCTTCTATGGTAGGCATGGCGCTGACGTTTGCCATCATGTTCCGCTTGAAGTTCCAGTTTACCTCGAAGGTGGCTTTCATGACGTGCTGCATTGCGCTTGTCATCTGCAATCTGATTTGTGTGCATACGGATTGTGTGCCGTTGCTGGTGGGGGTATGTTTCATTTCGGGCTTCTTTCGGATGTGGGCTACTTTTGAATGCAACTCGACGATACAATTGTGGCTTACGCCAAAGCGTGACCTTTCCATTTTTTTCTGCTTTATTTATCTGCTGGTGAATAGTTGCATTCAACTTTCGGGGCTTGCCACGATTTATGTTTCTTATTTTTCGAAATGGGAGTATATGCATTGGTTCATTATCGGGCTGCTGGGGTTGGTGATGCTGCTGGTGATGTTGCTTTTCCGCAATATCCGTGTGCTGCATCGTTTGCCTTTGTACGGCATCGACTGGTTGGGGGCGTTGCTGTGGGGACTGATTGTGCTCTGCATTATTTTCGTCTGCCTCTACGGCGATCATTACGATTGGTATGAGTCCGACTACATCGGTATGGCTACGTTGGCAGGTTTGGTTATATTGTTGCTCAATATCTGGCGTGCGTCGTTCATCCGGCATCCGTTCATCGCACTCCGTACCTTTCGTTATCGTATGGTGTGGTTGCCATTCCTTCTCTACATACTGATAGATTTCCTGCTTGCACCGTCACACTTGCTGGAGCATATTTATCTGGAAGGTATTCTTGGTTATGACTCGCTGAATACGGTTTCGTTGAATTGGGTAGTATTGCTTGGCATTGTGACGGGTGCCTTGTTCACCTATCAGACTTTTGCTTTGCGGAAATGGCGGTATAAGGTAATGACATTGATTGCTTTTACGTCCATCGTGGGGTATTTGATGATGTTTTATTTCACCATCGACTATAATCTGCCTAAATCGGCATTGGTGATACCTGTCTTCCTGCGTGGCTTCGGATATGTGATTATTGCCATCTGCTTTCTCACTTCGTTGTCGCGCGTACCGTTTGAGAATTTCTTTCAGGCAGTGAGCGTACAAGGATTTGTCAGTGCAGCATTCGGCGGTGTACTGGGTACGGCTGTCTTAAACGAAATATTGAAATTTACCGTAAGGCGGAATGCTATGCTGCTGGGAGCAAATCTCGATCATGTGAATCCACTTGCTGCGCACATTCCTCTCGGACAGTTGTACGGTGCTGTGCAGCAACAGGCGCTTATGGTGTCGATGAAAGAGATATTCGGCTGGCTGACGCTATTGGGATTATTCTGTATTCTGATGTTTCTGTTGAATGAAAGCAAGGTGCGTCCGCAGAATGCAATACACCCTACTTATAAAGCTATTCGGAGATTGATGAAGCGGGAGGCATGGCAGTCTACACACGAAGAGTGATCCCTCTTAAAAAGGCTACACCCTTTACCCCGGATGGTGTAGCCATCCGGAGCAAAGGGTGTAGCCCTGGCACCTAAAGGGTGTAGCCCTTCCGAAACGTCTGTGGAGTCATCCCTACGTGGTGCTTGAAGAACTTGTTGAAGAAGGCTGCATTGTTGAATCCCAGGCTCATGGCAATATCCTTCACCGGTGTGCTACTGGTGCGGAGTTGCGTCTTGGCATCCATAATAAGCGTATGGTTGATAATTTCCATCGCTGTTTGCCCCGACTCCTTCTTGACGAGTCGGCAGAGGGCAGCCGGTTGCATTTTCATTTCTTTAGCGTAGTAGTTCACTTGGTGTTCCCGGGTGTAGTCGGCATGTACCATCTGGAGGAAAGTACGGTATTGCTGGAAATGCTTGCTGCCTGGAAACTCCTTGACTTCAACTTGTTTCGGACAAAGTTCGGATACGCCTTGCAATGTAAGGCCTAACAACATTTGTAAAGTGGAGTGGCTTAATAAATTGCCCACTTCTTTATATAGGTGTGCTTGTAGTGTGAACATTTCTTCATAGAGTTGAAATGGAATTTTAGGTAAAGGTATAACGTTATTGTTTTCAATGAGATGAAGTTTTTCTACCATATTCTTTACCATATCGGCACTTTGTATGAGCTGCTGGGAATACATGATGATGTGCAGCAGTACATCGTCGGACATGGCTGTGATCTGGACTAACGAACCGGCCGGAATGGCTATAAGGTCGTTCGGGCCGATGCGGTATTGGTTTAGGTTTATAGTTATTTTCAGGACTCCTTTGCGGCACAAGGCAAAGATGCACGCCTGGGTACGATGCGATTGTTCTAATCGCTGTCTCAAGTCATTGGTGGTGACGTTGATGTAAGCAATGAAATCTGCACTTATGTCGAACTTGGGTATACTCATGTGTTAATCCTCTTTCAATTTACAAAATTGAAAGATATTGGCGTATATTCACAGAAAAAATCGTTAATTTCACTGCTGCGCATAGACTTTGTGTGTTAAATAAAATAAATATGTAAATAATGGAATATATAACAACATTAATAGAATGTTGTTTTTCTGTCGATAAGTTGTCTTATAAGTGTATTAGCCCGACCTTTGCTTGTCTATGCTTGCCATGTTGTGCGGTGCAGGTTTTTTAGGAGTTCTTGGATCTAAGTAATACGAATAAGCATTGATTTATGTACACTGGTACTTTTGTTATTTATCCTTTACTTATAGAAGATGTTAATCTTTATATAGTACTTATTATCATTTTGTTGGCTGTCATTGTCGGGCTGTGTATATATATTTTCCGTATGCATGCCAAGTTGTATCCTGAAGCTGAAAAGATGGTTAACGCGGTAGCGGAACAATTGTTCGATTCGTGGCCGGTGGGCATTGTCGTTGCCGATGCGAAAGGACGTATCGACCGCATTAACAAGCAGGCTGTTGAAGACCTGCAGCAAAAGCACGCGGAGGCTTTGATAGGCAAGGACCTTGCTTCTGTGCTGGAAGTGATACAAGATAAGGAAAATGTATTGCCCCGTTTCTTGCAGAAGATACAGGAAGGCAGGGAACCTGTGACGACATTCTCCGCCAATAGTTTTATCTGTGAGCCGCAGCGTAAAATACGTTTCCTGATAGAAGGCTCGCTGGCGGGTATCTATAGGGATAAAAAACTGTCCAGGGTGGTACTGTACTATCGGAATGTGCTTGAAGAACGTACCCGCACACGTCTGTTGAATATTGCTTTGAACCGGATGCAGATTTTCCAGTGGTCGTATGATATGGACAGGGATCTGATGGTTATTGATCCCCGCTACTTTGAATATTTGGGAATACCGACCAAGGACTATACGCTGACTACCGAAGAGTTTATCAACTATCTCCATCCCGATGATGTAGATACCGTTATCGGTGCTTTGGCTTCACAGTTGGAGGGCAAGCTGAATGAGAATCTGATACCTTATCGCTTGCGCCGGCAAGATGGAACTTACGAATGGTTCGAGGTACAGTCTACCTATGTAGGGCAATTGGCCGACTTGCCTTTTCGCGTCATCGGCATCTGCATGAGTACGCAAAAGTATAAGGATACGGAAGCCCGCCTGAATGAAGCTTTACAGAAAGCCCAGCGCAGCGACCAGTTGAAGAGTATGTTCCTTGCCAATATGAGCCATGAGATACGTACACCGCTCAATGCGATTGTGGGATTCTCCACTCTGCTGGCCTCCGAGGTGGAGGAGTTGAGTGCTGAAGAAATCAATGAATTTTCTTCTCTGATAGAAAAGAACAGTCAGCTGCTGATGGTCTTGATTTCGGATATTCTCGACTTGTCCAAGATTGAGTCGGATACAATGGAGTTTCATTTGCAGGATGTCTCCTTGGACATGGTGCTCAATGATATTGCTAAATCACAGAAGATGAATATGCCGAAGGGTGTGGAGATGATATTGGATTTGCCGGAATACCTTCCTTTGCTCCATACAGATCCGGCACGGCTGGGGCAGGTTGTGAACAACCTGATAAACAATGCTGTAAAGTTTACGCATGAAGGATGCATTTGCTTGGGATGCAGGCAGGAGTGCCCCGGCACGGTAGAGGTGTTTGTGAGAGATACCGGAAAAGGGATGTCGGAAGAGGTGCTCTCTCATATCTTCGAACGTTTCTATAAAGGAGATTCTTTTATCCAGGGCACAGGGCTGGGATTGCCTATCTGTAAAAATATTATCGAACATCTGAATGGCAATATAACGGTTGTTTCCAAAGAAAACGAAGGTACCTGTTTTACAGTGACGTTGCCGTTGGATGTGGCAGGATAGATGTATTGATAGATTTATCGTGTTTTTCTCATTATATACGGTTGGAATTCGTTATCTTTGCAGTCCTAAATGATAAAATCGCTGACACTATGATATCTGTAGAAGGACTGAAGGTAGAATTCAATGCTACGCCTCTGTTCGAAGACGTCTCTTACGTTATCAACAAGAAAGACCGCATTGCCCTGGTGGGTAAGAATGGTGCGGGCAAATCTACCATGCTCAAGATATTGGCTGGTTTACAGCAGCCTACGGCCGGCGTTATAGCCGTACCCCGCGAATGCACTATCGGCTATCTGCCCCAGGTGATGATACTCAGTGATGAGCGTACCGTGATGGAAGAGGCTGAGCTTGCTTTTGAGCATATCTTTGAGATGCAGGCCGATATAGAGCGTATGAACCAACAGCTTGCAGAGCGTACCGACTACGACAGTGAGGATTACCAGAAACTTATCGACCGCTTTACGCACGAGAATGAACGTTTCCTGATGATGGGCGGTACGAACTATCGTGCCGAAATAGAACGTACTCTTCAAGGGTTGGGCTTCAGCCGCGAAGATTTTGACCGTTCTACTTCCGAGTTTTCCGGTGGCTGGCGTATGCGTATCGAGCTTGCCAAGCTGCTGTTGCGCCGTCCCGATGTTCTGCTTCTGGACGAACCGACGAACCACCTCGATATCGAAAGTATTCAGTGGTTGGAAAACTTCCTTGCCACGCGTGCCAATGCAGTGGTGCTGGTGAGCCACGACCGTGCTTTCCTGAACAATGTCACCACCCGTACCATTGAAATCACTTGCGGGCGTATTTACGACTACAAAGTGAAGTACGATGAATTTGTCGTACTGCGCAAGGAGCGCCGGGAGCAGCAATTGCGTGCTTACGAGAATCAGCAAAAGCAGATAGAAGATACCGAAGCCTTCATTGAGCGTTTCCGCTATAAAGCTACCAAGGCCGTGCAGGTGCAGAGCCGCATCAAGCAGTTGGAGAAGATAGAGCGCATCGAAGTGGACGAGGAAGATAACTCGGCACTGAGATTGAAGTTTGTTTGCAGCAGCCGTAGTGGTAATTATCCTGTGATTTGTGAGGATGTGGCCAAGGCTTACGGCAGTCATGTAATCTTCCACGATGTGAATCTGACGATAAACCGCGGTGAGAAGATTGCCTTTGTAGGCAAGAACGGCGAGGGTAAATCTACCCTTGTGAAGTGTATCATGGACGAAATTACGGACTATACCGGCAAGCTGACTTTGGGACATAACGTACAGATCGGCTATTTCGCACAAAACCAGGCGCAACTGTTGGACGAGAACTTGACGGTGTTTGATACGATTGACCGTGTGGCCGTGGGAGATATCCGTACGAAGATACGCGATATCCTCGGTGCTTTCATGTTTGGCGGTGAGGCTTCGGACAAGAAAGTAAAGGTGTTGTCCGGTGGAGAACGTACTCGCCTTGCCATGATAAAACTGTTGCTCGAACCGGTAAACTTCCTGATTCTGGATGAACCTACGAATCATCTCGATATGCGTTCTAAGGACATACTGAAAGATGCGATACGTGATTTTGACGGTACTGTGATAATTGTGAGCCATGACCGTGATTTCCTGGACGGGCTGGCGACTAAAGTATATGAGTTTGGTGGCGGCTTGGTGAAAGAACACCTTGGCGGCATCTACGAATTTCTGCAAAAGAAGCAGATCGAGAACCTGAATGAATTGCAGAAAGCTCCGTCTCTCTCGGCTTCGCCTGTCGGCACTAAAGCTGCTGACACGGATGCACTGCCTTCGGAGAACAAATTGTCTTACGAAGCCCAGAAAGAACTTAATAAGAAACTGAAGAAGCTGGAACGCCGGGTGGCAGATTGCGAAGCGGAAATAGAACAGACCGAATCGGCCATCGCCATACTGGAATCCAGGATGGCTACCCCGGAAGGCGCTTCGGATATGTCTCTTTATGAACAACATCAGAAGCTGAAAACCCAGTTGGACCGAGTGATGGAGGAATGGGATGCGGCTTCGGTGGAACTGGAAGAACTTAAAAACGCGTGATGGAATAAGGGCGTTACTTTATGGTATCAATTTAATTAATATAAGTATGAGAGCATTTCATTTTTTACCCATCGCAGCATTCTGCCTGTTGGCAGCATCCTGCAGCACCGGCAAGAAGCAGGCAGAATTTACTGCCGGCATCCAGCTTGCCAATCTTGACACAACGGCTCTTCCCGGAACCGACTTTTATCAATATGCCTGTGGCGGTTGGATGCAGAACAATCCGATACCGGGCGAGTATTCACAGTATGGTTCCTTCACTATTCTTGCAGAAAACAACCGCAAGCAGATTCAGGAACTGATTGAAGAACTGTCTGCTACCCAGCACGAGGCAGGGAGCATAGCACAGAAGATAGGCGACCTCTACAAAATTGTAATGGACAGCGTGAAACTGAATAAGGAGGGCGTGGCTCCAATTAAGGCTGAACTCGACCAACTGGCAGCTCTGAAAGATACCAAAGAACTTTATGCCTTGCTTGGAAACTTGCAGAAAAAGGGCATTGTATCCTACTTTTATGTCGGTGTAGGTGCCGATGATATGAACAGCGACATGAATGCTGTGCAGTCTTATCAGACGGGCTTGAGTATGGGTGAACGCGAATATTATCTGGAAAACGACGAAGCTACTTCTAAAATCCGCGATGCCTTCCGTACGCATGTACAGAAGATGTATCAGTTGGCAGGCTTTGATGAGGCTACTGCCAAGAAGGGCATGGAGGTAGTGATGGATGTGGAAACACGTCTTGCTAAAGCATTCCGTTCCCGTACGGAGTTGCGCGATCCTCATGCTAACTATAACAAGATGAGCATGGAAGAGTTGAAGAAGAATTATCCCACTTTCGACTGGGATGCTTATCTGTCTGCTTTGGGATTAAAGGATGTAAAAGAAATTATTGTAGGCCAGCCTGCTTCCTTGAAAGCTGCTGCCGATATTCTGAATACTTTGCCCATCGAACAACAAAGCCTCTATTTGCAATGGAAGTTGATCGATGCTGCTGCAAGTTGCTTGAATGATGCAATGGCTGAACAGAACTTCGATTTTTATGATCGCACCATGAGCGGTACTCAGGAAATGCAACCACGCTGGAAGAGAGCTGTCGGTACTGTAAGCTCTGCTTTGGGTGAAGCTGTCGGCCAAATGTATGTGGAGAAATATTTCCCAGCAGCTGCCAAAGAACGTATGGTGACTTTGGTGAAGAACCTGCAGGAAAGTTTGGGAGAACGTATTCAAAACTTGAGCTGGATGGGAGATTCCACCAAAGTGAAAGCATTGGAAAAACTGGCTACCTTCCACGTGAAAATCGGATATCCTGATAAATGGAAAGACTACTCTACGCTGGAAGTCAAAGATGATTCTTACTGGGCAAATGCCGAACGTGCCAATGAGTGGAATCATGCCGAGATGATTGCCAAAGCCGGCAAACCGGTAGACAAAGATGAATGGTTCATGACTCCGCAGACCGTGAATGCTTATTATAATCCTACTACCAATGAGATCTGTTTCCCCGCCGGTATCCTGCAATATCCGTTCTTCGATATGAATGCGGACGATGCATTCAACTACGGTGCTATCGGTGTTGTTATCGGACATGAAATGACGCATGGATTCGATGACCAGGGTCGCCAATACGATAAAGACGGCAATCTGAAAGATTGGTGGACGGAAGAAGATGCCAAGAGGTTTGATGAGCGTGCACAGGTAATGGTGAATTTCTTTGATAGCATTGAAGTTGCACCGGGAGTATACGGAAACGGACGTATGACATTAGGCGAAAACATCGCGGACCATGGTGGTTTGCAGGTGTCTTACCAGGCATTCAAGAAAGCCACTGCCGCCGCTCCGTTGCAAGATAAAGACGGCTTCACACCCGAACAGCGTTTCTTCCTGGCCTACGCAGGCGTATGGGCCAACAATATCCGTCCCGAAGAGGTATTGAACCGTACGAAGAGTGATGTTCATTCACTGGGCAAGTGGCGTGTAGACGGTGCTCTGCCACAAATCGGTGCTTGGTACGAAGCATTCAATATTACGGAAAAAGATCCAATGTTCTTGCCGGTAGAAAAACGAGTTTCTATCTGGTAAGCAGAAAACGATACTGCTTTTAAGAGAGGGTGTCAAAGCTAATTTCGGCTTCGGCACCCTCTCTCTTTTTATCATCTTTCCCTGCCTTTTTTAATTATACCTAATTTATTGTGTATGAATGTATGTGCGAATAAACAAAATTTGTAACTTTGCGCATCAAATTCTAATATACGCATACTTTTAATACGCAAATCCATGTCTGAAACAAAAAGAATCAAAACAGCTCTGGTATCCGTCTACCATAAGGAAGGTTTGGACGAAATCATAACCAAACTGCACGAAGAAGGTGTAGAGTTCCTGTCGACCGGTGGAACCCGTCAATTTATAGAATCTTTAGGTTATCCCTGCAAGGCGGTGGAAGACCTTACTACATACCCTTCCATCCTGGGTGGCCGTGTAAAGACCCTGCATCCGAAAATATTCGGAGGTATTCTCTGCCGCCGCGGACTGGAACAAGACATGCAACAAATTGCCAAATATGAAATTCCCGAAATAGACCTCGTTATCGTCGACTTATACCCGTTTGAAGCAACCGTTGCCAGCGGTGCCGACGAACCGGCCATCATCGAGAAGATCGATATAGGCGGTATCTCACTGATTCGTGCCGCTGCCAAGAATTACAACGATGTGGTGATCGTCGCTTCGCAAGCCCAGTATCAGCCGCTCCGCGATATGCTGATGGAGCATGGTGCCGTTACTTCCCTCGAAGAACGCCGCTGGTTTGCCAAAGAGGCTTTCTCTGTTTCCTCTCACTACGACTCGGCTATCTTCAACTACTTCGATGGTGAAGAAGGCTCTGCTTTCCGTTGCTCTGCCAATAATCAGAAGACTTTGCGTTACGGTGAAAACCCGCATCAGAAAGGTTATTTCTATGGCAACATCGACACCATGTTCGATCAGATTCATGGTAAGGAAATCTCTTACAATAATTTGCTGGATATCAACGCTGCCGTTGATTTGATAGACGAATTCGACGATCTGACCTTTGCCATACTGAAACATAACAACGCTTGCGGCCTGGCTTCCCGCCTTACGGTGCTGGATGCTTGGAACGATGCACTTGCCGGAGACCCGGTATCGGCTTTCGGTGGTGTGCTTATCACCAACGGCGTGATAGACAAAGAGGCTGCCGAAGAGATCAACAAGATATTCTTTGAGGTGATCATTGCTCCTGACTATGATGTGGATGCACTGGAAATCCTCGGTCAGAAGAAGAACCGTATTATTCTGGTTCGCAAGCAGGCTGCCCTGCCCAAGAAGCAATTCCGTTCTTTGCTGAACGGTGTGCTGGTACAGGACCGCGACCTCAAGGTAGAAACTCCCGAAGAACTGAAGACCGTAACTACCAAAGCTCCTACGGCTGAAGAAATAGAAGACATGCTCTTTGCCAACAAGATTGTGAAGAACAGCAAGTCCAATGCGATTGTACTGGCAAAAGGCAAGCAATTGCTGGCAAGCGGTGTAGGCCAGACCAGCCGCGTAGATGCCTTGAAGCAAGCCATCGAGAAAGCCAAGAACTTCGGCTTCGACCTGAATGGCGCCGTAATGGCCAGCGATGCTTTCTTCCCCTTCCCCGATTGTGTGGAGATTGCAGGCAACGAAGGCATAACTGCCGTTATCCAGCCGGGCGGAAGCATCAAAGATGAACTTTCGTTTGAGTATTGCAACGAGCATGACATGGCAATGGTAATTACCGGATTCCGTCATTTTAAACATTAATATTCAATTAAACAATGGGATTATTCTCTTTCACACAAGAAATAGCGATGGACCTTGGCACAGCCAATACCATCATCACCACAAACGGTAAGATTGTGGTGGATGAGCCTTCGGTAGTGGCGCTGGATCGTCGTACTGACAAGATGATTGCCGTGGGCGACAAGGCAAAGATGATGCACGAAAAGACCCACGAAAACATACGTACCATCCGTCCGCTGCGCGACGGTGTAATTGCCGACTTCTATGCTTGCGAGCAGATGATACGCGGACTTATCAAGATGGTGAACAACCGTAACCGTCTCTTCTCTCCTTCACTCCGTATGGTAATCGGTGTTCCTTCGGGAAGTACCGAAGTAGAGCTGCGTGCTGTACGCGACTCTGCCGAACATGCCGGCGGACGTGATGTTTACCTGATTTTCGAACCCATGGCTGCTGCCATCGGTATCGGCATCGACGTAGAGGCACCGGAGGGTAACATGATTGTAGATATAGGTGGTGGTTCAACTGAAATTGCCGTTATCTCCTTGGGAGGTATCGTGGCAAACAACTCCATCCGCATTGCCGGTGACGACCTGACTGCCGATATTCAGGAGTACATGAGCCGTCAGCACAATGTAAAGGTCAGCGAACGTATGGCCGAACGTATTAAAATCAATGTAGGTGCTGCCTTGACCGAACTGGGTGAAGATGCTCCCGAAGATTACATCGTTCATGGTCCGAACCGTATTACGGCATTGCCCATGGAAGTGCCGGTATGCTATCAGGAAGTGGCTCACTGTCTGGAAAAGTCTATCTCCAAGATTGAGACGGCTATCCTGAATGCACTGGAGAACACACCTCCCGAACTGTATGCCGACATTGTACACAATGGCATCTATCTGGCAGGTGGCGGTGCTCTGCTCCGCGGACTGGACAAGCGTCTGACAGACAAAATCAACATACCGTTCCACATTGCGGAAGACCCCTTGCATGCTGTTGCCAAAGGTACGGGCGTAGCATTGAAGAACGTCGACCGCTTCTCATTCCTGATGAGATAATACCGGCGTATGCGAAATTTACTGAACTTCCTTATTAAATACAATTACTGGTTCCTCTTTCTGCTGTTAGAGGTGGCCAGTTTTGTTTTATTGTTTCGCTTCAACCATTATCAGCAGAGTGTGTATTTCACTTCTGCCAACGGAGTGGCGGGGAAGGTTTATGAGATTTCGGGCGGCATCAGTTCTTATTTCCACTTGAAGTCCGTCAACGAAGATTTGCTGGACCGCAACATGTGGCTGGAACAGCGGGTAGCTTCTCTGGAGAACACATTGAAGGAGAAGGGAGTGGACTCTGCAAGGCTTTATAGCCTGGAGCGGCTTGCTACCGACCAGTATCGGATATTCAAGGCGAACGTCATAAAGAATAGTCTGAACCGGGCAGACAACTACATTACCCTGGACCGTGGCACTTCGACAGGTATCCGTCCCGAGATGGGGGTGGTGGATGCCAATGGCGTGGTAGGTATTGTGTATAAAACCTCTCCCAATTATTCACTGGTCATTCCGTTGCTGAACAGTAAGTCCAGTATCAGTTGCAAGATTGTGGGCAGTGATTATTTCGGTTATCTGAAGTGGGAGGGAGGCGATTCGCGTTTCGCTTATCTGAAGGACTTGCCCCGTCATGCCGAATTCAACCTGGGAGACACGGTGGTGACCAGTGGTTATTCTACGGTATTTCCCGAAGGTGTTTTGGTAGGTACGGTAGATGATATGTCCGACTCGCACGACGGGCTTTCGTACCTGTTGAAGATAAAGCTGGCTACGGACTTTGGAAAGGTGAGTAATGTGCGCGTCATATCGCGTAGCGGACAAGAGGAGCAGAAGGCGCTGGAAAATGACAAAGATTTGAAGTGATAAGTAATTTCAGTTGAAAACAGTAAAATCTAAAAGAAATTGGTAATCAATTATCTGCATAAAATAGGGTGGTTTATTGGTTTGGTACTGTTGCAAGTGCTGATACTGAACAATGTGCATATAGCAGGATATGCCACTCCGTTTCTATACATTTACCTGATATTGAAATTCGAATCGGACACTCCCCGCAATGCATTGATGCTATGGGCATTCTGCCTGGGACTGGCGGTGGATGTCTTCTCGGACACTCCGGGCATGAATGCGGCGGCTACGGTGTTGCTGGCTTTCCTGCGTCCCACTTTCCTGCGGCTGTTCGTGCCTCGCGATACACTGGAAAGCATTGTGCCCTCTATTCGTACAATGGGTGTTTCTCCTTTCTTGAAATACCTGGTTGTCAGTGTCTTTGTGCATCATGGAGTGTTGCTTACCATTGAATTCTTCTCCTTTGCCCACATGGGCACGCTGCTGCTGAGAATTGTGGCAAGCACGTTGCTCACCGTAGTCTGCATCATGGCGGTGGAGGGGATGAGGAAGAAGTGATAGGGTGATAAAGTGATAGAGTGATAGGATGATAAAGTGATTGATGGGGGTTGAGTAATGGCAAAAGATTATGTACTGGAGAAGCGTAAATATGTGATAGGGGCGGCGGCTGTGGTCATCGTCCTCCTTTACATGCTCCGGTTGTTCGACTTGCAAATCATGACGGATGATTACAAAAAGAATGCGGACAGTAATGCTTTTCTGAATAAGATACAGTACCCTTCGCGAGGGGCTATCTACGACCGCAACGGCAAGTTGCTGGTCTTCAATCAACCGGCTTACGACATTACTTTTGTGCCGCGGGAAGTGACACAACTGGATACACTCGACTTCTGCAACGCTCTGAACATCACTATGGAGCAGTTCGAGAAGCGGATGAAGGACGTCAGGAACCGCTGGATGAACCCCGGTTATTCAAAATACACGCATCAGACGTTTATGACGCAACTCTCTGCCGAAGAGTGCGGGGTGTTTCAGGAGAAACTCTTCAAGTTCCCCGGCTTCTACATCCAGCGGCGTACCATCCGGCAATATACCTACAACTCTGCCGGACATGCATTGGGAGATATCGGCGAGGTGTCCAAGCGGGAAATCGAAAATGACGATTACTACATCCGTGGTGACTATATCGGCAAGCAAGGTATCGAGAAATCCTACGAAAAGTATCTTCGTGGAGAAAAGGGGGTAGAGATACTGCTTCGCGATGCACATGGGCGCATTCAAGGGCGCTATATGGACGGGCAACTGGACCGTCCTTCCGTGCCGGGCAAGAACCTGACCTTGGGGCTCGACATCGAACTGCAGATGCTGGGCGAGCGTCTGCTGAAGAACAAAATCGGTGCAATCGTAGCCATCGAACCGGCCACGGGAGAGATTCTCTGCATGGTTTCCTCACCCTCCTTCGACCCTCATCTGATGATCGGACGTCAGCGGGGCAAGAATCACCGTCTGTTGCAGATGGACAAGCGGAAGCCTTTGCTGAACCGTGCTATTATGGGGGCATATCCACCGGGGTCTACTTTCAAGACTGCCCAGGCGCTGACCTTCCTTCAGGAGGGGATTATCCATGAAGACTATCCGGCTTTCCCTTGTGCGCATGGATTCAACTACGGAAGCCTGCATGTGGGGTGTCACGGGCACGGTTCGCCATTGTCATTGATACCCGCCATTGCCACGTCTTGCAACTCTTATTTCTGCTGGGGACTGTTCCGTATGTTCGGTGACAAGAAATATGGTTCGCCGCAGAATGCCATTACGGTGTGGAAAGACCACATGGTGTCACAAGGCTTCGGCTATAAACTCGGTGTAGACCTTCCGGGTGAGCAGCGTGGTTTTATTCCGAATGCCAAATTCTATGATAAACCCTACCGGGGTTCCTGGAACGGACTGACGGTTATCAGTATTGCCATCGGGCAGGGCGAGATTACCGCCACCCCGCTGCAGATAGCCAATCTGGGAGCAACCATTGCCAACCGCGGGCACTTCATCACGCCGCATATCGTAAAGGAGATACAGGACAATGAACTGGACAGCCTCTACCGCACGCCGCGCTATCCCACCATCGACCGCGAATATTACGAAGAAGTGGTGAAAGGCATGCGCGCTGCCGTCACCGGAAGTACGGGTAGTGCCACTTGCCGCCTGGTGGGTACTTTCCTGCCCGGCGTGGAGGCATGCGGAAAGACGGGTACGGCGCAGAACCGTGGGAAGGACCATTCCGTCTTCATGGGGTTTGCACCGATGAACGATCCGAAGATAGCCATTGCGGTATATGTGGAGAACGGTGGTTTCGGGGCGACTTATGGGGTGCCTATCGGTGCCATTATGATGGACCAGTACTTGCATGGAAAGCTGTCGCCGGAGAATGAGGTACGTGCAGAGGAATATAGCAACCGGGTAATCCTCTATGGCGACGAAGAACGATAATAAACAATTGACAGTTGATAATTGACAATTAACAATTAAATAGTAGATAAACAGATGCGTAGAGATAGTATATGGAAATCATTGGATTGGGTGACGATTGTCGTTTACCTGATACTGATTGTATTCGGCTGGTTCAGCATCTGCGGGGCAAGTTACGATTACGGCGACCGTGACTTCCTGGACTTCTCGACCCGTGCCGGCAAGCAGTTTGTCTGGATTATATGTTCCTTCGGCCTTGGTTTCGTACTGCTGATGCTGGACGATACTATCTATGATATGTTTGCATACCTTATATATATAGGGCTGATGCTTCTGTTGCTTGTCACCATATTCATTGCGCCCGATACGAAAGGGTCGCGTTCGTGGCTCATCCTGGGGCCGGTGAGTTTGCAGCCGGCGGAGTTTGCCAAGTTTGCCACGGCCCTGGCGCTGGCCAAGTATATGAGTGCCTATTCCTTCACGATGAAGAACTGGAAGAATGCCGTTATGCTGGCGTTCCTCATTCTGCTGCCTATGCTGCTGATTATCATGCAGCGGGAGACCGGTTCGGCGTTAGTGTATGCTGCCTTCTTTCTGATGCTCTATCGGGAAGGTATGCCGGGAGTAGTGCTGTTCTCCGGCATTTGTGCGGTGGTCTATTTTGTGGTGGGCATCCGCTTCGATGAGGTGATGATTGCAGATACTCCGACGCCTATCGGTGAGTTTGCGGTACTGCTGATGGTGCTGCTGTTTGCCGGGGGCATGGTGTGGGTATACAAGAAACGTTGGGGGCCTACGCGGAATATTATAGGCGGGTCGTTGGCCGTGTTGCTCGTTGCCTATCTGATTTCGGAGTATGCGGTTCCTTTCAATTTGGTGTGGGTGCAGTGGGGGCTGTGCGTGGTGGTGATCGGCTATCTTATTTTCCTTTCGCTGAGCGAGCGCAGTTCTACGTACTTGCTGGTGGGGCTGTTCGCTCTTGGTTCGATAGGGTTTCTTTATTCCAGTGATTATTTCTTTAATAAAGTGCTGGAGCCGCATCAGCAGATACGTATCGAGGTGGTGCTGGGTATGGAAGAGGACTTGGCAGGTGCCGGATATAACGTCAACCAATCCAAGATTGCCATCGGTTCCGGCGGACTGACCGGCAAGGGCTTTCTGAACGGTACGCAGACGAAGCTGAAGTATGTGCCGGAACAAGATACGGACTTTATCTTCTGTACGGTGGGCGAGGAGGAAGGCTTCATAGGTTCCGCGGCTGTATTGCTGCTGTTCCTTATCCTGATATTGCGTCTTGTTGCCGTGGCGGAGCGGCAGCCTTCTACCTTCGGGCGGGTGTATGGGTATTCGGTACTCAGCATTTTCCTGTTCCATCTCTTCATTAATATCGGCATGGTGCTGGGGCTGACGCCGGTTATCGGCATTCCGTTGCCTTTCTTCAGTTATGGCGGGTCTTCACTTTGGGGCTTTACCATCTTGCTCTTTATCTTCCTGCGGATTGATGCAGGGCGTAATCGTAGAATCTAAAGGACTTGATTTCTTTTCTTATGGAGGCACTCCCGTTTCCATATAGGGGAACGCGCGTTCCCATAAGGAGAAACTGGCGTTCCCATTAGGAGAAACGCTCGTTCCCATTAGGAGAAACTGCCGTTTCCGCGGGCAGAAACGCTCGTTTCCTACCGTAGGAAACTGTAATGGCTTTATTTACAGAGGTTTCTATCGATCTAATTTGATGCCGATATCATTGATTCCGGGCAGTGTTTCGTCCGGTAGGGTGTAGGCTACTTTGAAGAGATATGTACCCGGCTTGTCTATTTGTACGCTTCCTGCCGGAAATGCAGATTGGTACAGGCCGCCCCAGCCGTCTCCTTTCCATATACCTTCTTTATCTGCCAGGATGAGTTGCAGGGTGTCTGCAGGGAGACTCTTTCCGTCGGGGGCAGTACAACTGACGGAGAGGTTGATGTTTTGATAAGGATAGTTGTTCCGGTTTCGGATTTCGACGGACAGCTTGTAGTAAGTAAGTGAATCGGGGACTTCTGCACTGAAGCAGAGTGTATCTTCCCGCTGCCAACCTTCGGTGGGGATGGATTGGAAGACATGATACACTGTCTGCTCGTTGCAAGCACTCAATGCACTTGCAACGAACAGCAGGATAATACTTTTCAGACCAAAGTTTCTATTCTTGAGCAGGCTTCTCATTGGGGGCTGGTCTTTCTCCTTGAGGTTTGGGATTGTTATTGCGCGGAGGACGGCGGTTGTTGTTCCGTTGCGAACGTTCGCCACCTTGTCGCGGCTCTCGTCTCTGTTCTCCTTGTCTTGGCTCCCTTGGTTCTCTTGGCTCTCTTGCTTCCCTCGGTTCCCTTTGTGCTCTCGGTTCCCTCGGTTCTTTTTGCTCTCTTGGCCTGGATTGCTGCTCGCCTCCTTGCGGACGGTCTGGATTGCTTTTCTTCTTTTTCTTATTGCGGTTGCCGTTGCTGCTATTGTTTCCGCCATTATTTTCACCACTGTTTCTGCCTCTGCCGCGGCTGCGGTCGAAGCGGGTGAGGCTTTCCTGTTCCAGCAGGTCTATCGGCTTCTTGGGTTCGGGACGCTGGGTTTCTTCGGTCAGACTGTCGGGCTTGATGCCGCGTTTGTTCTGTCCGATAATCTCGAAGGCACGCCGGCTGCTGATGGTTACCAGGTTGGCAGGTATGTTTTTGTCGCTTGAGTAGGTAATCTGGTTACTTAGGATATCGGCTTTGAAGAAGTAGAAGACGCCGTCTTTGGTTTCCAGCTCTATCTCACGGGAAGGCAGACGCTTTTGTGCTTCCACATAGCAGTCTACTTCGTAGTTGAGGCAGCATTTCAGTTTGGCACATTGTCCGGCCAGCTTCTGCGGGTTCAGTGAAATGTCCTGGAAGCGGGCGGCGCTGGTAGATACCGATACGAATGAAGTCATCCAGGTGGCGCAGCATAGCTCGCGGCCGCAGGGACCGATACCGCCGATGCGTCCCGCTTCCTGGCGGGCGCCGATCTGCTTCATTTCGATACGCACATGGAAGGCTTCGGCCAGCACCTTGATCAGTTGGCGGAAGTCTACACGCTCGTCGGCAATATAGTAGAAGATGGCTTTGTTGCCGTCTCCCTGATACTCTACGTCTCCGATCTTCATGTTGAGATTCAGGTTCAGGGCTATCTGGCGGGCGCGTATCATGGTGGAGTGCTCGCGGGCTTTGGCTTCGTTGTACTTGTCCATGTCCACCGGTTTTGCTTTGCGGTAGATGCGCTTGATATCTGTTTCCGACTTGATGTTGGCTTTCCGCATTTGCAGCGGCACGAGTCGGCCCGTCAGCGTCACCACACCGATGTCGTGTCCGGGAGTAGCTTCTACGGCAACGATGTCGCCTTTCTCTACGGGTATCTTATTGCTGTTGCGGTAATATCCCTTGCGGGTGTTCTTGAACTGCACTTCCACCAGGTCGCTTTCATCGGCATTGCCCGGTATGTCGGCCAGCCAGTCGTAGGTGTTCAGTTGCTTGTCCTGCCTGCCGCAACTTTTGCAGCAGAGACATCCGCTTCCGTTATGTAGTTTGAATTCCATTTCTTTATATCTATTGTTTTAATAATACAATCATTTTCAGTGAGAAGTCGAAGAATACCATGCGGGCATTCACGTTCTGCTCAATGTGTCTTTGGGCTTCGCTCAACTCGTCCATGATGCCCATCACGTTCCGTTCGTTGACGAAGGGGGCGAAGCGGGTGGCGAAGTTCTGTTCGGGTAGCGTCATGTAGTTCATCTCTTTGCAGTGCAGGTTGTAGATGAAGTTCTCGCGTATCATGCGCTGGCAGTACTCCAGGAAGTTCTTCTGCCGTTCGCGTCCCATGCCGGCCAGTTGCTCGCTCCATTGTTTCATTTCCCGTATCTTGCGCTGGTAGGAGAGGCGCATCAGGCTGACGAACAGGTTGAAGAACAGTTCGTTCTCTTCGTTCAGGTGGATGGTCTCCAATGCTTTGATGAAGTTGCCGTTTGCCAGGTGGGCAATGGCTTCGCTGTCTGCGGGCTGTACGCCGAACTTCTGCTGCAAGGCTGCGGCCACGTCCGCTTCTTCTATCTTGGGGATATTGAACCGCTGCGTACGGCTGAGGATGGTGGGCAGTATCATTTCGGGAGCTTCGGAGACGAGCAGGAATACGGTCTTCTCGGGGGGCTCTTCCAACAGCTTGAGCAGCTTGTTGGCACAAACTTCGTGCATCTTCTCCGGCAGCCACACGATGGTTATTTTATAGCCGCCTTCGCTGGATTTCAGGCTGAGCTTGCGCGTTATCTCGTCACTTTCTTTGGCATAGATGATGGCTTGCCCGTTCTCGGCGTCCATTTCGTTCAGCCAGTGGTTGAGGCCGAAATAAGGGCTGCCCAGCACCAGGTGCCGCCAGTTGGTGATGTAATCGTCGCATACTTCCTTCTTTCCCTTGGCGCTTTTTACAATCGGGAATACGAAATGTACGTCGGGGTGCACCAGCTTGTTCCACTTCACACAAGAGGGACACGTGCCGCAAGCATCTGTCTCCGTGCGGTTGGGGCAGCAAATGTAACGGGCATAAGCCAGTACCAGCGGGAGTTTGCCCACGCCAGCCGGACCGCAGAACAGTTGTGCATGCGGGATGCGACCTTCCTGCACTTCTTGTATCAGCCTTTGTTTGGCTGCTTCTTGTCCTATTACATCTTTAAATCCTATCACGATTTTTGTTTTCTGTTTAATAAATCTGTTTGGCAACTTCCTTGATGCTGTCTGTGGCTCCTACGGAATAGAAGTGCAGACTGGGCACACCGTGCGCTATGAGCTCTTTGCATTGTTGCACGCACCATTCGATGCCTACCTGCTGTGCTTCCGCATCGGTCTTGCATTTCATGGCTTCTATTGTCAGCTCCTCGGGCAGGTCTACCTTGAAAGTTTTGGGTATCATGCTGAGTTGCGACAGTTTCTTGAAAGGCTTGATGCCCGGTATGATGGGAATGGTGACGCCGGCTTGGCGGGCACGCTCCACGAAGTCGAAATATTTCCGGTTATCGTAGAAGAGTTGGGTTACTGCGTATTCCGCACCCATCTCCATTTTCTTTTTCAGCCAGTAGATGTCTGTATCGATGTTTGGAGCCTCCTCATGCTTTTCCGGGTAGCAGGCCACGCCATAAGAGAACGGCGTATTGGTGACCTTCATCTCGGAGCCGTCGACGAAAATACCTTTATTGAAGTTGTTGATTTGTTCTTGCAGTTCGATGGCGTGGTAATAACCGTCGCCTTCGGGAGTAAACACGGACTCGTGTTTGGCTTTGTCTCCACGCAGCACCAGCAGGTCGGTGATGTTGAGGAATTGCAGGTCGAGCAGTACGTATTCGGTCTCTTCGCGGCTGAAACCGCTGCAAAGGATGTGGGGCACTACTGTGATATCGTACTTGTTTTGAATGGCGGCAGCTACGGCAACCGTACCGGGGCGGCGGCGCAAGCGGTTTCGCCGGAACAATCCGTTGCCCAGATCCTGGTACACATATTCGCTGCGGTGCGTGGTGATATTGATGTATTTGGGATCGAATTCCCGTAATGTATCTATGGTTTGATACAGCTTTTCGATGCCGGTTCCTTTCAGCGGCGGCAGTATTTCAAAGGAAAAAGCTGTTTTTTCGTTACTGTTTATCAGGTCGATTACTCTCATTTCTTTTTCGTTATCTTTGTCCGATTGGCAAGAAACTTGCACATTGGGAACAAAAATACGAAAAAGAAATGAAAAACGCCGAAATTGATGGTTATTCTTTTATACAGCGGATGGAAAGAGCCTTATAATAGTCTTTATTGCTGACATGTGCCGTGCTTTGAACGAACTCATTGCTTTCACCGAGAAAGTACACTGTTTTCTCTGAAAGCGTATTCTTTGCCTTGTCCCAACTCCAGAAAGCTGTCATCTTGTAAGGGCTGTTATGCTCTTTATTATACCACATCCCTACAGGGAAAGCACTAAACTGCGCATAGTTATTAACAGGAACTACTTCTCCTGATATCATTGTCTGCCATTCTCCGGCTTTAAGTAGGGCGGCATCACCGATGTATTTCTTTAGTTCTTCCCAGTCATTGTCCGATGGAATCTTCCAGCCGTCGGGTGTCAGTTCACCTCCTAATATGGCTTCTCCATTGTAAAAATAAATATTGTATTTATCCGGTTTATAATATCCGGCTTTGTCTTTCCCCAGATCGATCTGTTTTTTCAGTGCGGTTCCGTCCTGATAGGTTGTTGCACGCAGTTCTTCTCTCATCCAATATTGTCTTCCGATTTTGGTGATGGGATATTCATCGGCTATTCCTTTTCTGATATCCAGCAGGGTGTGGCTGGCAATATTTACTTTGACAGCATTTTTCGGTTTCTTCAGGGACAGATTGTGGGCGTCGTCTATGTAAAACTTGTCTATGGAGGTGGCATCTCCTTCAGTGTAAGTGAATCCATAGTCGTCCGTATTCCAGCTGATTTTTCCTCCACAAATCATGTCGTTGCGGTCTGTAAGTTGCAGAATGATTCCGTTACTCAAATCGGTCTTTTCGTTCTCTGTCACCGGATAGGCAACGATGGCTCTGGAAGTCAGCGGGTCGGTAAGGTATTCTTTGCAGACTTCGGCTACGGGTGTTCCTTCATGATAAATTCTGTAGACGTTGGATTGGGAAAAAGAAAGTGCTGAGATATGTACAGCGGTATAATCTTCTGTATTATCGGTTTCCATCGGGTCTATGTTTGTCCATTCTTTGATTTTCCCGGCAAAGCTGCTCAGTACATTGCTGTTGCTTTGCATGGTCGATATGTTGATGGGGCATTGCATGCTGCTTCCCATTTCTACACTTGGTATTGCGCAACTGTATATACGTCCGTTCCACTCCATGATGAACGACTGTCCGTCGCCGTCTATGGCTTGTGGTATGATGATGATTTCTTTTCCGACAAGTTTGCCGTCTTTATCGGTTTTCCAGTCTCCGGAAGCTACGATGTCTTTGGTGCCTTCCAGGTTGCTGAATGTTCCGTCTTCCAGGTTGTAGTTGGCGGATGTCTTGAGTCCGGTTGCTACGATTCTCGGGTTGGCTTTCAATAAATTATCAGCGGTGTTGCTTGCGTCGGGAGTCAGGGTGATGGTCAGTTTGGACAGCTTATGTTGGAATTCCAGTGTTACGGCTTTTGATTTATTGGTGATTCCCCCTGTCTTTGCGATTAGGAAATCGCTTTGTGAACGGTTCTTGTCACTGCTTTGGTCTATCTGCACAGATACGGGTATAAGGGAACTTCCGGCAGGAACTCCATCGGGCTGGTAGGGGTAATAGCTTATAAAGTCCAGCGCTACGTCACCTTCCGGATAAAAAACGGCTTTCTTTGGTGTGAGAGTGCTACCTTCTGTATATTCTAATGCCAGGTTGTCGATATATCGTTTTCCTTTGATGGAGCCGGAGGCAGTAGTTGCGAAGAGTCCCATCTTGTCTCCTTTCTCAAAAGTAGTATTAGTGACTCTTGTCGTTTCTTTCTCCATTTTGATGGAGAAGGTGATGGGAGTAGTCCCCTCTGCTACGTCTATCTCTGCATCTTCGTCGATACTGTTTACACAAGCTGCATTCCAAAAGGCCATGCAGCTGAATAGGGTTGTAAGGATCACCCCTTTTGATGAAATAGTTTTCATAATATTATTTTTATGGGTTGATGGCATCGCCACTTACCCGGTTAGTCTTCAATATGTTGTGTGTTGAGAATGTGGATAAAGCAGGGCTATAATTCGTATGGAAAAGTTGTTTACGCTTTTGGACGCTAATTACTGATGCCACGCTTGGCTTCACGGTGCTTTTTAATCTTATTTCTTTGCACTGTTTGTTTAAAACGGTCGCAAATGTAATTAAAAGTGTTAAAAGGAGAAGACTAAATCAATAAAAACTTTTATAAAATATTTATCCCGCTCTGATTTTTTGGCTAACTTTACACGCTAAAATCGTAGTCAGTAACAAGTTAAACCATAGATATAAACTCATGCCTTTAAATTTACCTGATAAACTTCCTGCCATAGAGTTGCTGAAAGAAGAGAATATTTTTGTCATAGACAACTCTCGTGCAACCCAACAAGACATTCGTCCGCTGCGTATCGTTATCCTGAACTTGATGCCGTTGAAGATTACAACGGAAACGGACTTGGTACGTTTGCTTTCCAATACTCCGCTTCAGGTGGAGATATCGTTCATGAAGATAAAGAGCCATACCTCCAAGAATACTCCGATAGAACACATGAAAACGTTCTATACGGATTTTGAGAAAATGCGTCACGAGAAGTACGACGGCATGATTATTACCGGCGCCCCGGTGGAGCAGATGGACTTTGAAGAAGTTACCTACTGGGATGAGATTAAGGAAATCTTTGACTGGGCGCGGACGCACGTCACCTCTACTCTTTATATCTGCTGGGCGGCACAGGCCGGACTTTACCATCATTATGGAGTATCCAAGTATGCTTTGGACAAAAAGATGTTCGGTATCTTCGAGCATCGCACCTTGCTGCCTTTGCATGCCATTTTCCGCGGGTTCGACGATGTCTTCTATGTGCCTCATAGCCGCCATACGGAAGTGAGAAGGGAAGATATTCTGAAAGTTCCCGAACTGACACTGCTTTCCGAATCGAAGGAAGCGGGCGTATATATGGCAGTGGCGCGTGGCGGACGCGAATTCTTTGTGACCGGCCATTCGGAGTATTCTCCGCTGACGCTGGATGGAGAGTACCGTCGTGACTTGGATAAAGGCTTGCCCATCGAGATACCACGTAATTATTATGTGGATGATGATCCGGAAAAAGGAGTGCTGGTGCGCTGGCGTGCCCATGCCAATTTATTGTTCTCCAACTGGCTGAACTACTTTGTATATCAGGAGACGCCGTATAATATTAACGATATAGAATAATGAATCTGCCTCAGATATGATAAAGCAGCGTAAAATAGAACTGTTGGCTCCTGCCAAGAACCTGGAATGTGGTATCGAAGCCGTCAATCATGGGGCGGATGCGGTGTATATCGGTGCGCCTAAATTCGGTGCGCGTGCTGCTGCCGGCAATTCTTTGGAAGATATAACTGCTTTGGTGGTGCATGCGCATTTGTATAATGTCCGCATTTATGTTACTGTCAACACCGTCTTGAAAGAAGAGGAACTGGCGGAAACGGAAAAGATGATCTGGGCTTTGTACCGTGCAGGAGTCGATGCACTGATTGTGCAGGATATGGGAATTACGCGCCTGAGCTTGCCGCCGATTCCACTCCATGCCAGTACGCAGATGGATAACCGTACCCCGGAGAAGGTTCGTTTCCTGGCCGATGCAGGTTTTCGCCAGGTAGTGTTGGCGCGCGAACTTTCGTTGCAGGAGATACGTGGCATTCATGAAGCTTGTCCCGAGATGCCGCTCGAGGTGTTTGTGCACGGAGCGCTTTGCGTAAGCTATAGTGGACAGTGTTATGTCAGCCAGGCTTGCTTCGGGCGGAGTGCCAACCGGGGAGAGTGTGCCCAGTTCTGCCGGTTACCCTTCAGTTTGGTAGATGCCGATGGGAAGACGATTGTGCGAGACAAACATCTGCTTTCCCTGAAAGACCTCAATCAGAGTGAAATACTGGAGGAATTGCTGGATGCCGGAGCTACTTCCTTGAAAATAGAAGGCCGCTTGAAAGATGTTTCTTATGTGAAGAACGTGACCGCTGCCTACCGCCAAAAGCTGGATGCCATCTTTGCCCGCCGCAAAGAGTACGTCCGTGCTTCCTCCGGTACTTGTTCTTTTGATTTCAAGCCCCAGTTGGATAAGAGTTTCAGTCGTGGCTTCACCCATTATTTCCTGCAAGGCCGCGGGCCGGAGATTACTTCATTCGACACTCCCAAGTCTTTGGGCGAAGAGATGGGGACAATGAAGGAACAGCGCGGCAACTATCTTACAGTGGCCGGTGTGAAGCCTTTTCATAATGGAGATGGTGTTTGCTTCCTGGATGAACAGGGCCGTCTGCAAGGTTTCCGTATCAACCGGGTAGATGGCAATAAACTTTATCCGGCAGGAGAAATGCCTCGTATCAAGCCTCGTACCCGCCTTTATCGTAATTTCGATCAGGAGTTTGAGCGTCTCCTTGCCCGTAAGTCTTCCGAACGTAAAATCGGAGTCTGCTGGGAATTGGCAGATACTTCTTTCGGTTTCAGTCTGACGATTACGGATGAGGATGACAATCGAGTAACACTTTCCTTTCCTTATGCAAAGGAATTGGCACGTACTCCACAGGCCGATAACCTGCGAAATCAGTTGGCAAAGTTGGGCAATACTCCGTTTGAGATAGCGACGGCTTTGTCGGAAGATGCTTCCGGCATCGTTTTATGTCTTTCTCAGAACTGGTTTCTGCCTGCATCTGTTGTGGCCGATTGGCGGCGTCAGGCTATTGACAAGCTGGTGGCTGCACGGCGTATCACTTATCACCGCGAACTGGTTGCCTGGAAACAGACCGGCCATGCATTTCCCGCAAAGACTTTGACTTATCTGGGCAATGTTACGAATAGCGCTGCCCGGAGTTTCTATCAACAGCACGGACTGTCGTCCATAGCTCCTGCTTATGAAGAGCAGGCAGTTCCCAATGCTGTGCTCATGTTCTGCAAGCATTGCTTACGTTTCAGTATGGGATGGTGTCCCACACACCAGAAGGGACACTCGCCTTATCGGGAGCCTTATTATCTGGTAGGGACGGACGGCAAGCGTTTCCGCTTGTCTTTTGATTGCAAGAATTGTCAGATGAAGGTCATAGATAATGAAGAATAAAGATGGAGAATGAAGAGTTGAAAGCGAGTGGAGCCTGTCATTCTGAACGCAGTGAAGAATCTCTTCTCTTTGGGCATATCCGGTGGAAGGGATTCTTCACTGTGTTCAGGATGACGGGAGGAACTGCCCTTAAAGCTTTTCATTTCCTTCTTCTTTTGGCATTGATATTTCTTTCTTCCTGCCATTATCCCCGTCCCAATCTGGATGCGGAGGACTTGAATCAGGAGACGCGCGATTCACTCACCTACCTCTATGAGCGGCATTATACCTGGAATACGAATCTGGAATTGCATGTCGATTCCATTAATCTTGCCTGCCTGCCCGTCAAGGATTGTTATAATATGCTCTATCGGGGAGACCGTGTTGTAGTGGCCGAGTTTGCCATTCATCCGGCAGATAGCGTGGACAGTGTGTGGGTAAAATTGGCGCATTCGCAGGAAGTGCAGGGCTGGCTCCGCGAGTCTGAAATGAGGCAGGCTTTTGTTCCGACAGATAGCATTTCGCAGGCCATTTATCTGTTCAGCGATACGCATGCCTCTTATTTCATCATCATCTTTGCCTTGTTCGTAGCTGTCTGGCTTTTCCGGGCTTTCCGTCGCAAGCAGTTGAAGATGGTTTATTTCAATGATATCGACAGCCTTTATCCGTTGTTGCTGTGCCTGCTCATGGCTTTCAGTGCTACGATCTACGAGTCGATGCAGGTGTTTGTGCCCGATACGTGGGAGCATTTTTACTTCAATCCTACGCTGTCGCCTTTCAAGGTGCCGTTTGTGCTTTCCGTTTTTCTGCTGAGCATCTGGTTGTTTGTCGTTGTGCTGCTGGCTGTTCTCGATGACCTTTTCCGTCAGCTTACTCCGGCAGCAGCTGTGTTCTATCTGCTGGGACTGGCATCCTGCTGCATCTTTTGTTACTTCTTCTTTATCTTGACGACACACATTTATATAGGTTATGCATTCCTGGCTGCTTTTATCTGGATATTCTGCCGGAAATTGCGTCTATCCCTGATGGCGGCACGTTATCGCTGTGGCAATTGCGGACAGAAAATAAAGGAAAAAGGAGTTTGTCCGCATTGCGGGGCTATTAATGAATAAGGGATCTTACAGAATAATTTAACTCATAAACGGGCCGATTGATACCGGAAAATGTCTATCTTTGTACGTATAATTAACACATAAAGATATACGAAGATGGATTCTGCAACTTTACAAACCGTAAGCCTCGATATCCCCAAGGCTGATATGCGACTTTTCAAGGAGTTGGCAAAGAAAATGGGATGGCTGGTCAGGACTCCGGATAAGTGTAGCTCTGGATTGGATGAAGCCATTGAAGACTATAAAGCAGGGCATGTACATCAAGCTAAGGATGTAGATGACTTGATGAAGCAACTGATGGCATGAAATACGAAATTGAATATACTACGAAGTTCAAACGTTCGTTTAAGAAATGCTTAAAGCGAGGATTAAATCCTGCTGTTTTGGAGAAAGCAATGCAGGTATTGTCCGATTCGGGAACTTTGCCTGCCGAATATAGACCTCATAAGCTTTCAGGGCAATACGAAGGGTATTGGGAGTGTCATTTGCAATCGGATTGGCTATTGGTTTGGTTGCAGGATGATGGTCGTTTAGTTCTTACATTGATTGATACCGGTACTCATGCTGATTTATTCTGAACAGTAAATAAAAACTAAATTGCCCCATCACTCTGCCGTTCAGAGGGGTGGGGCAATCTTTCTTCTCTTAGAACCTGCAGCGCAACTCTATCCCAGCCTGCACCGGGCGCCCTTTCTGCATGAATCCGTTCCCCATGCTTTCGAAGTAGAAGGAGGCATAGTCCTTATCCAGTGCATTGCGTACCCAGAAATCGATTTGACCATTTCCTTTCTGGAAGCTGACACGACCGTTCAAAGTTCCGTAGAGGGCTTGGCTGACGGTGTTCTGCTCTGTCCAGTAGATGCGTCCTGCACCGGTGTAGTTGGCATTCAGTTGGATGCGGTCGAGTATGTGCCCCGGGTTGATGCGGAAGATATATTGTCCGCCTATGTTGAAGGTATGCTTCGGTACAAACGGTACATATTTCCCATTGTAACTGATTTCCTGGAGCTGACCGTTTACTTTTTCATTAGTCACATAGTCTTTGAAGGTGGCATAAGTATAACCATAGCAGGCACTCAGCGTAAGATTGGTGGTGACTGCGGCAGTCAATGTAATCTCAGCTCCCTGGCTACGGCTTTTCCCGGCATTGGCGGTTTCGCGTCCTAATCCGGTAGGGGCGAAGCGGGAAATTTGCTGGTCGCGTGTCTCCAGCCAGAAAAGGGCGGCATCGGTGCGGAGGCGTCCGTCGAAAAGATTCAAGTGAGTCCCTACTTCATAGTTCCATGTTTGTTCCGGCTTGTAGATTGTGGAAGCTTTGGCATCGGGGTTTTCTCCGGCATTGGGGAAATTCTCCTCGAACAGCTTCTTGTATGCATCCGGCACATGAGCCATAATTTCATCCTTACTCTGCTTCATCATGTCGTTTCTCAAGCTCGACTGGAGTAAATCCGAAAACATCTGCACATTGTAACCTCCCGAACGATAGCCCTTGCTGACTGTTACATACACATTGCCCATATTCTTGTCGAAGTCGTATTGCAGGGCAAACTTAGGCAGCAGTTGCAGGTAATCTTTATGAATGTTGCCTTTGTAACGGGATTCTACAGTCAATGCTGTTTCGGGCATCATCTCTATTTCTCTGATGACTTGTCCTCCCTGCATCATTTCTCCTTTGATGCCTACCGTATAGTTCATATCCGTGCCGGAGTTATAATTCATCTTCATCCATTCGTAGTCCAACCGCAATCCGGCAGTGAACGACAACCCTTTCAGGCCAAACAATTCTCTGAAGGTAGATTGGTGGAACAACGCCCCGTTGAGCAACGGCGTGCTGAAGTTCCCGCCTATCGGCATGATTTGGTCTGTGATCTTCAATGAGGGAAGAATATTCATACTCATGGACGGTCCCATGCCGACCTCAATTTTTGATGGAATTACGCTGCCCAGCATCTGGTCCATCATGCTCATGCCGCCTTCCTTGAAAGTGACGGGAGCATCCGTTTTCAGCCATTGGTAGAAGCCGAAAGCACCTGTTGTCCACTGCCAGCGGCGATTATCTTTGCTTTTCAGGATGATCTCTTCACTCAGAGCATGCGAACGTTGCTTCTGTGCCAGTGTGTAGATGTTCTCGGCTGTAAAATCCTGGTCGATGTCCATGCGGTCTTTCAGATACTGATAACCGGTGACCATGCTTAAGGTAAACTTCTGTGCCTGGTATTCCATATTTATACCTGTGTTCAGCAGGTTGCGGTAGTAGTTGTTCTCCGCATTGTTGGATATCTTTCCGATGAAAGGTTTCAGCTCTTCTTTCTGCTTGGAAGCGTCCAGGCTGCCCATATAGAAGTAGGGGTAACCTCCCTGATCGCTATATTCATAGTTGACGTTTATATCTACTTTCCAATTCTCGGAGGGCAGGTAGATGGCACGGAATCGGCCGCCTCCGGCTTGTCCTTTGTCGGCTTTTTCATTTCTCACTACGTTGCGGAAGAATCCTCCCTGATAATCATAGAATCCTCCGGCGGAAAAGGCAAAGCGATCGGTGATCCGATGGTAGTGGGTGAGCGAGGCGTTATAGGCATTGTGTGTGCCGGCCCCCATGCGGAAGTCTGTTCCTTGGTAAGTAAAAGGAGACTTTGTGTGGATTTTGATAAGACCTCCCATGGCATTGCGTCCGTATAGTGTACCTTGCGGGCCGCGAAGTACGTCGATACGTTCAACGTCTGCATAGCTGAAGTCAAAAGCAGACTTGTCTATATAAGGTATATTGTCCACATACAGTCCTACGGAAGGGGTGTTGATACGCGAACCGATACCGCGGATATATACGGCAGAAGTAAGCCGCGAACCATAATCGGGGATGAACATATTGGGGACAACCGCTGTGAGGTTTTTGATGGAGTTTACTTGGGCATTCTGCATGTCCTGTTGTGAAAGCAAGGTGACGGCGGTGGGCTGCTCGCGTAATTTGCGGTTCTCTTTGGGTGCTGCGATGACGAGGATTTCTTCTACGTCCACTACTTTCAGCGTGTCCACTTCTTCTGCCAAAGCATTACCGGCAGCTAAAAAAGTTAAGGCTAAGATGAAAAATTTATGTCTGTTCATAATCTGTTTTTATTTTGCCTGCAAAGTAACGGCAAATCTACGGGGTATACAATCCTCATTTATTAGGATATTATGCGAATCAGCAGTTATATTGCAGACTATATCCGGTCTGCCTCTATATATCCGTGCATTACAGCATAGATTGTCAGCCCGGAAACGGACTTGATGCCCAGCTTCTCTGTAATATTCTTGCGGTGTGAGATGACGGTGGTCAGGCTGATATTCAGTTTGTCTGCTATTTCTTTGTTGATAAGTCCTTTGGTAATCAGCACCAGCACTTCTATTTCCCGGGCGGAAAGGTCGTGCTCACTGGTCGCATTCGGGGCAATGTCCGGATGACCCGCAGGCATCTGTTTTCCGTGCTGTCTGTTCTGATGCCCGTATTGATGTAGTTGCAGAATGCTTTTTACCAGATTCTTCTCATCCTGATAAATGTTCAGAGTTGGCATTCCCGACAATTGGGGCAATGTTTCCCCACCTGCCAGTATAATCGTTTTAGGCTTGCGCTTCAGAAAGAAAGCCGTGTGCTCGAAATAGATTTGTGAAGAGATGAAGTAGTGAGCGTACATATCGGGCGTGTCGTCCATCAGTTCGCCGAAGGAATGGAAAGAACGGATGGTAGCCATCGGAATGATTTCTTCCAGCAGGCTCTGCAGCCCCAGGCACGACAGGGTATCGGGGTTGACGATTGCTATTTCCGGGGATATCATGTGAGGCGTTTCCGTATGTGGCATCCGGCTTCTTCTGTTTTTAGATTCTTTGCAAAGATAATGCTTACGCATCGAATTTACCCTAATTCTGTAGAACAAATTTTCTGCTTCCTATCCATCAAGGGAGCCGACGGGGAAAACACTTACTCCCGACAGCGTGCACATTATCCCCTAATCATTGAAGCCCGTAAGGATACGATGCACAAGATGCCATCTTGAGCTGCACAAGATGGCATCTTGAACAGCATAAGATGGCATCTTGTGCAGCATAAGGAATAGTGTTACAGAAGAGAGGGAATAGTGTGGAAGAGAAAAGGGAATAATGTGCTTGGCGAAAAGAAGCAGGGGCTGCTCCTATAATACCCTATATTCAATCCAAAAAGGCTTTAGCTGCTTCTGCACATCGCTCTCCGTCAACTCCGGCAGAAACAATGCCTCCGGCATATCCGGCTCCTTCGCCGCAAGGGAACAGTCCCTTCACACGGATGTGTTGCAGCGTTTCCTTGTCCCGGATGATGCGTACGGGTGCCGATGTCCGGGTTTCCACTCCAATCATCACTGCTTCGTTGGTCAGGAAGCCATGGCTGTATTTGCCAAACATCTGGAATCCTTTGCTTAATCGTTCTGTAATGAAAGCCGGCATCCAGAAGTGCAGGGGAGAAGACACCAGGCCGGGAGCGTAGGAACTTTCGGGTAGGTCGTAGCTCAACTTCTTCTTGGTGAAGTCTGCCATCCGCTGTGCAGGTGCCGTCTGCTTCATGTTGCCCTGTTGCCAGCAGAGGCGTTCCAAATGCTCTTGGAAATACATCATTTTCAATTGTCCATTATCCATTGTCCATTGTTCCAAGTCTTCCGGGCGCAGTTCCACTACCATTCCCGAATTGCTCCAACGGGAACCGCGGTTACTGGGGCTCATGCCGTTGACTACGATTTGTTGCGGTCCGCTGGCTGCGGGTACAACAAAGCCGCCCGGGCACATACAGAAACTGTATACTCCCCGTCCGTCTACCTGATTTACAAAGCTATATTCGGCGGCAGGCAGGTATTTGCCCCGTCCGTTCCGGTTGTGGTATTGAATCTGATCTATTAATTCGGCGGGATGTTCCAGACGCACGCCTACGGCGATGCCTTTGGCTTCTATTTCAACCTGGTTGGCAGCGAGCCAGCGGTATACATCCCTGGCAGAGTGTCCGGTGGCAAGTATTACCGGACCTAAAATTGTTTTTCCCGTATTGGTTTCGATGCCCTTTACTTCATCTTCTTCTATAATCAAGGCATCCATGCGTGTTTCAAAATGAACTTCCCCACCACAGTTGATGATGGTATTCCGCATATTCTCGATGACGCGCGGCAGTTTATCCGTACCGATATGGGGATGTGCATCCACTAATATGGAAGTGGAAGCACCATGCTGGCAGAATACATTCAGGATCTTGTCTACATTACCCCGCTTCTTGCTGCGGGTATAAAGCTTCCCGTCCGAATAGGCTCCTGCACCTCCTTCGCCAAAGCTGTAATTGGATTCCGGATTGACCGTTTGCTGCCGTCCTATTAGTGCGAGGTCTTTCTTACGTTCGCGCACGTCTTTGCCGCGTTCCACAATGACGGGACGCAGTCCGAGTTCTATCAGCCGCAATCCGGCAAAGAGTCCTCCGGGACCGGCGCCTACAATGATGACTTGCGGCTTGCCTTCCACATTATTATATTCGGTATGTTGGTATTCGTCATCTTCAGGCATTTCATTCAGGTATGCCCGTACGGTGAGGTTGATGAAGATGGTTCTTTGGCGGGCATCTATGCTACGCTTCAGGATGCGTGTAGCTGTAATTTCCCGTGCATTCAATCCTTTCTCTTGCACGAGATACTCTTTCAGACGTTGTTCATTGGCCGCTACTTCGGGCAAAACACGTATTTGGTACTCTTGTATCATTATCGGACTTTTATTTCATGAAGATACAAAGGTACGTTATTGGCAGCAAATGTTCTAATAATCGATTCGATTTTCGGGGATTCGATTAATATATTCCTCCGGATAATCAACTCCGGAGGAATATAAAAAACTAATTACCAATTAAATTCGCATTCGCAAACGCTCATTTTTCCGGGAACAATCGTTACCCACTTTCCTGTCCATTTGCCACCGTAAGAAGCGCAAATAGCTTCACACTTTTCTTTTGCGTCTTGGTCGTTCCACAACGGACCTGCCGGAACATCCAGTTTGAAAGAAACCTCACCTGCTTGCGGAAAAGGCAATTCACATTCCACGACACTCATTCGGCCCGGAATGGTAGTAATCCATTTCCCGGTGAAGCGGCCGCCGTGTGCGGCGCAAATAAACGGAGCACGTTTTTTTGCATCTTCATGGCTCCACAGTGGACCGGCAGGTATCGAAATGCAAAATGAGTCCTTGTTCAGATTTGTATCTTCTCTTTCAGGCAGACGGATGATTTCTGTAATATATACTTCTCCTTTACCGGGAAGTGGCTTGAATATTACCATTTCAGCTTGATAGCGTTCTGCATGTGCAGTCACTGGTTCTGCAAGGCAAACAAAACGATAGTTGGTACCGGCTACAACTTGAGTTGATACTCCATGTGGGGAATATCTTACACCGACCAAGTTCTGTGTTGCTTGTCTAAATACTTGATGATCTTCTTCTGTCAACGGGCGAACAGGTGTCCATCCGCCATTAGGATTTTGGTTTTCCATATCTACTTCATTTTTAAGTTAAATAATATCCTCTTTTCGAGGGGAACTTCTACAAACATAATGAAAGGAAATGGATAAACATTCTCTTTTTTCCAGACGACCAAATAAGTTTTTAAACGGTATAAATTAACATGTAAACGACATTTTCAAGCTTCCGAATCAGGACATACCTATCCGAATAGTGTTCTGAACGCCTCTTCTACCTTTCGTACAGGTATCAGCTCAATCTTTATCTTCTTGGTATTCAGCCCCTGCATGTTATATTTAGGCAATATGAACCGTTTGAAGCCCAGCTTTTCCGCTTCTCCGATGCGTTGCTCTATACGGTTTACAGGGCGGATTTCTCCTGACAGACCGATTTCTCCTGCCATACATACTTCCGGTTCTATGGCCGTATCCATATTGCTGGAAAGGATAGCACTGATAACGGACAAGTCTATGGCAGGGTCGTTCACCTTCAATCCTCCGGCTATATTAAGGAATACATCTTTTTGTGCCAGTTTGAAGCCGACGCGCTTTTCCAGTACGGCGAGCAGCATGTTCATCCGCCGTATATCAAAACCGGTAGCGGAGCGTTGCGGATTGCCATATACTGCACTGCTGACCAATGCCTGCGTTTCGATGAGGAAGGGCCTTATTCCCTCTATGGCAGAGGCTATGGCTATTCCGCTCATCCCTTCGTGATCCTGGCTCAGCAATAATTCGGACGGATTGTCTACCTGCCGTAGTCCGTTTTGGCGCATTTCGTAGATACCCAGTTCTGCGGTACTTCCAAAGCGGTTCTTGATGCTGCGGAGGATGCGGTACATATAATGCTGGTCGCCTTCAAACTGAAGCACTGTGTCTACAATATGCTCCAAGACTTTAGGGCCGGCTATGCTTCCTTCCTTATTAATATGCCCGATCAGTATGACGGCTGTATGCGTCTCTTTGGCAAAGCGCAGGATGGAAGCGGAACACTCCCGCACCTGTGCAATGCTTCCGGGAGACGATTCAAGCGTTTCGGTCGAAATAGTCTGTATGGAGTCTATGATTACAAGATCCGGCCGGGTGTTCTTGATGTGTACATAAATCTGTTCCAGTGAAGTCTCGCAGACGATGAGGCAGTCACTGGAAGCGGTCGTCAGCCGGTCGGCACGAAGTTTTAGTTGGCGGGTGCTCTCTTCACCGGAAATATAGAGTATTCGTTTTTCGGGAATTCGGAGTATCGTCTGCAGGACTAAAGTTGATTTGCCGATACCCGGTTCACCGCCAATCAGTACGAGGGAGCCTTGCACCAGTCCGCCGCCCAGTACCCGGTTCAGTTCGGCATCATGGAGGTCGATACGAGGTTCGTCATCGGCTATGATTTCATTCAGGGTGATGGGCTTTGCTTTGGTTGTTTCTATACCCGATACCGGCCGTTTGTTTACTACTTCTTTCCGTACCACTTCTTCTACATACGTATTCCATTCTCCGCACGACGGGCATTTGCCTACCCATTTGGGTGATTCTTGTCCGCAGTTACTACATACATAAACTGTTTTTTCTTTTGCCATAATCGGGTATTCATATTGTAACGATGGCCAAAGGTACGATTTTTCATCGCAGCGGGCACATCGTTCCATAGAGTTTTTTATTGGGTTGCAAATGGTAATTTGTGTATTTCAGTTGTCAATTCCTTCATTTAATGTGAGAAAAGTAAGGAAGTAGTCATCCCTATACTTTAATTTGTGTTGTAGTAAAATGCAATTTTGCATGTTAGAATTTTAATTTTAAAAGTTTTATGACAAGTGTGAACTTAGTGTATCGTCCTTCTACTAAGAAAGGACGGCATCCGGGAAGTTTGTCCCTGCGGGTAATTCATCGGCGTCGGAACAAAACGGTTACGCTGCCGGATTGCCACGTATTCTGTGAAGAATGGGATAAAGAAAGACAGAGAATCATTTATCCGCGCCACGATCCCGACCGGATGGCTTATCTGGAAGAAGTGGAATCAAGACTAAAGAACGCAGTAGATTTTCTGGCAGGTTTTATTTCGGAATTGGAGAAAAAAGGACGTTATACGGTCGAAGAAGTGCTCGCTCTTTTTCGGGAGAAGAAAGATGAGAATAAGTTATCGGGATATACCGAACGCCTGGCCAGGGAGTTGGAAAGGCACGGGCAATACCGGACAGCCCGTGCTTATCGTACCGTTACGCGCGGTATTGTGAGGTTTAATAAAGGCGAGGATATACCTTTGCAGCATATAAACGCTTGCCTTATTAAGGATTTTGAAGTTTTCCTTCGTGACAACGGACGTTCGCCCAACACCATATCCTATTATATGCGCAATCTGCGGGCAATATACAATAAGGCTGTCTCTGAACGGAGAATTCTTCACCGAACGGACGGAAAGCCTTTTGCTGGAGTATATACGGGCGTCACGAAAACAATGAAGCGCGCTCTTACGTTGGATGAGATAAGGGCACTGCATGATTTTGATATTCCTGCACTTTTAAAAGAGAAGAATCCCTTTACCGGGGAATATGAAGCTCTGAAGAGTCTCTATGATGCCCAACGTTATTTTGCATTCTGCTTTAATGCAAGGGGGATGTGCTTTATTGACTTGGCTTATTTGCAGAAAAATAATATCCGTGGTGGTATCCTGAGGTATGTCCGTAAAAAGACGGGGCAACAAATCGAGGTGAAACTGACAACTGAGATGAACGATATCATCAGTAGCTTCTCCGATGAAACAGCAGAGACACCCTATGTTTTTCCCATTATCCGTGATATGGAGAAGAATCTACGGTTGCAATATGAGAACGGATTGCGTACACAGAATATCCGTTTGAAGAAGTTGGCGGCCCTTGCCGGGATAAAGAAGCCACTGAGTACCCATTGGGCGCGGCATTCGTGGGCTAATATAGGCAAGCAGGAAAATATCCCCTTGCGTGTAATCAGCGAATGTCTGGGGCATACTTCAGAACGGACAACATTGATTTATCTGGACCAGTTGGATAATTCACTTCTGGATGCCGCTAATGAACGGGTTACAGCCGCTATCCTGCGTCCGGTTATGGCAGGCAGTGAAGCCGCTGCCGGAGTTTCGCCCGGATAGCAATATGTTCATCTGATTTTTTGATTCCGCCCGCCGTAAATTCTGCGGGAAAGGACTGTTTTATCTTGATGGATAGTGATGCTGCAGAAAGAATTGTTGTGATTGCTGAAAGTAGCCCTCTTTGTGTTAAAAATAGGCTGGCAGGGAGGATAGAAACGAATTTTTCTTACCTTTGTATCAGCATGGATGAGGCAAACTGCCATCTGACACTTTATAAGTGTCAGAACATGTTTTATTGACACAACAGAAATCTGGGGCAAAAATAGGCCATAAATCCTTTGTGGCCGTTGTCAAATACCATTTATTTATTGTCAATTCCTACCGGCGACGCATTTCGGCTTGCCCGGATATCTGTCGGAGTCTTTCCTATTTCTTTTTTGCAGAACTTTGTAAATTGCGGCAGGTCGCTGAATCCGTTTTCAAAAGCAACCTGCTTAATCGGCTTGTTTGTGGATATGAGCTGCTGCCGGATGATTTTCGTTCGTTCTTCTTTCATCCATTTATAGGGTGTGGCGGCAAATATCTTTTTAAATCTCTCTGAGAACTGCCTGGGAGTGAGGTGCATGTATTCCGCCATTTCTTCTACGTTGCGGAAGCGATGCCAGCGCATCCGTACATATTCCGAGAAAGAAGTGTCTTCACTAAGTATCAGATAAAGAAAATCATAGATGTCTTTTTTGGTATAATACAGGCGCACAAGCATAAAGAACTCTTTGATTTTGAGGTCGAAGTATACTTTGCATTTTACTCCGTCGTTCAGGCTGTCTATAATTCCGTCCAGGAAATGCCATATCCGGGTATTTATATCCATCACACTGAACCTCCGTCGTGTGTGCGGCAGATATGTAATGCCCTTTTCTCTGCTTCCATAGAGCTTTTCCACCGAATAATTATCGCACAGTACAATAGGTCCCCGTATTCGGAAAATGACCAGTAACGAGTTGTTGATGGCTGTATACGAATAGCGTCCGCCGGCCGGCAAAAAGAGTATCTCTCCCTTCTTGCCTTCATAGTCCGGAAAATTTCCAAAGATAAACCGTACCCGTCCTTCCATAAAGAAGACTACTTCATTGTTGGATATCTCCAGTTTGCTGCTGTCTCCTTCTGCAATTCTTACCATCTCAATAGCAGGTTTTGCTGAACGTTCGAAGTGAAAGCATTGCTCATGCTCATATTCATGGGATAATTTCATAATATGTTGTTATTCAGTTGTTTTACTAATGTTCCACTTTTTTGTTTTGGCCTTTGTCTCAAACCTTATGCTAACAACTTGATTCTCCTTTAATTTATAGGGGTAGAATGATTGTTCATTCGGTATGCCTGTTCTACAAATGTTAGACAAGCTTCTTTCTGTCTATCCTGAAATCTGCTTAATTATCAGATAATCAGTCTTTATGCGTGTCGCTCAGGTGACGTTCTGACACTTATAAAGTGTCAGAATTGAAACCGTAAATAAACCCAAGATAAGAATGTATCACATGAAAATCTGTAAAGTAACATATAGGCTGTGTGCCTTTATTCTTTTTAGTGTATTGCTGGTTCCTCATTTGAATGGCCAGGAACTAACAGCTCCCACTTCGTCATGGGCTGTTAAAAGCAATCTGCTTTATGATGCTACAACCAGTCTGAATCTGGGTGCTGAGTTTAAGGTCGGACAACGGCTGACAGTGGATATTCCATTGAGTTACAATCCATTTTCATTTGGTGATAATAAAAAGTGGAAGCATATTTTGCTTCAACCCGAGCTGCGCTGGTGGGTAAAAGAACCTTTTGCCGGGCACTTCTTCGGTCTGCATGCACACTATGCTTATTATAATGTAGGAGGCATCGGCACGCGGTGGATGAAGGACAACCGCTTTGAAGGCTGGCTTGTGGGTGCAGGTCTTGCCTATGGGTATCAGTTCTTTCTCGGCCGCCATTGGAACCTGGAATTGTCCATCGGTGCAGGTTATGCTTATCTTGACTACAAGCGCTATTCGTGCAAGACATGCGGTGACTTTAAGGGTAATGAGAATAAACACTATATCGGCCCGACAAAAGCAGCTGTTACCCTTGTATATGTAATCAAATAAAAATAGATGATAACAAGTGATTTAATTAACAAGAGTTTCTAATTAAAAAGTTAAACGATGAACAAATTTAAGTTTGCGACCATGGCTTTCGCCGCCCTCACTTTGGGCTTAACAAGCTGTAACAATGAAGATGATCTGAACGGTCAGGCTACCCCTAAAGGGCAACCTACGGCAATGGAGCTGACCATTACTACGCCGAGTGTTCCCCGAACCTACGCTTCCACCGACCCTAACGCAACCAATGATGAAATCGAGTTGAAAACGGTTAATGTACTGATCTATGCTGAAACATCCACTCCGGGCAGCTATATTCTAGAGAAGAATGCAGCGCTTACTGTGTCGGACTTTGATCCGGTTACAGGTACCCCTGACACCTACGTTTTGAAGCAGGCCAGCAAGATTTCTACTACCACTGGTAATAAGAAAATATATGTGGCAATGAACTACCCTTCCGGTGGTACCTTGCCTTCGGTTAATACGCCTCTTACAAACCTTGCCGGCCTTACTCATGCATTAGGAAGTGCTACAGAGCTTTCTTCCAATGGTATTACTATGTTCAGTGCTGAAGAAGAATCAGCAGCATTGATAGCCGAAACCACTCCGGGAACTACTCCGGCAGCGAACAAAATTACGGTAAGTGTAAAACGTCTTGTTGCCAAGATTACGGTACGGGAGCAGATCGCACGTGACGGTAGTGGTAAGATCATCAGTCAGGGTGGTGAACTCACTAACCTTCAGTTTGCTTTGGGTAATGCGAACAAGAGCATTTATCCTTTGCAAAACCGTGTAGGTACTTCTCCTAACATTGTTGTCCAAGACCCTAACTGGAGCAGTTTTGCAGCCGGTGATTTCTTCACTATCAGCAATTATGCCCTCGCCTCCAGCGAATACTATGCTGTTGATGACATCAGTGAAACGGCCCTTACTGCCCAGGCTGTTTATGCTCCTGAGAATACGACACAGGCTTACGATGCTGCCGGTGGCAACCTGACTTATATTTCAGTACGTGCCCAGTATGCACCTGAATTTTTCTGTGATGCAACCGGAACAAACAAAGGTGCAGGTGCTGCCGGTACATCCTTCTGGACTGTTGTCAAGTCCGACGGATCTGTTTATTACTTTGATGTTGAGTCTGATGCAACTACCTTCCAAGCTGCTAACTCGGGTTCTGTCAAGAGTGATGAATATGTAAGTGGACTTTGCTATTTCCGTGCTTACATTAATAAGAATGGTATTGCAGACGGTAATATAGCAGGTTCCAAGGCTGCTAAATTCGATGTACTGCGTAATAACTACTACGATATGGTTATTAATAGTATCAAGGCTCCCGGAGCCTCTAAAGATGAGGGTGCTGTGACGGAACCAACTTCCATTATGGTCGATGTTGAGGTAGAACCTTGGTTTGCAGTATCGGATAATTACGATTTGTAAAAGCCCTCATTAAACTATTCTATAAACTCAATTGCATGGAAGCGGGGAGAATCCGCCCCGCTTCCATCTTTTACCTCCAAATAAATTATTCAATAATGAAGTTATATATACGGAAATATCTGTCGGGGATCTTTCTTCTTGTACTGCTCTTTACGAGTTGTATCAAAGAAGATTTATCGGACTGCCCTACAGGGATGAAACTCTATTTTACCTATGAACCGGCCACCTATGCCCGTACGGGTATCAATGAATCAGAAGTAGAAAGAATAGACCTTTTCGTATTCGATGCCGAAGGTGTTTTGCAAGCCGTATATACGGATGAAAGTCCGACCTTATCTCCCGAATACTACATGAGAGTGGATGATTTGTCTTCGGGCGACTATACCTTTGTTGTGTGGTGCGGTGTTCCCACTTATTATAAAATAGGCCCTCAGGAAATGAGGATAGCCCAAACCAGGCTGAACGAAGCCATGCTGTATCTCGATTATGAAGATGAAGTCCTGAACGGTGTACAACCGATTTTTCATGCACATGTTTCGGAGCATGTCGGCAATAAACGAGATCAGATTATTTCCCTGCCGTTGGTACAAGTTTACAATACAGTCAACCTGACCACGGAAGGACTGTCGCCGAACGACGACACTTACCGTATGAGAATCTACGATAACAACGGTACATATAAATTCGACTATACTTTCGCCGAATGCGGCGATTTGATATATACTGCCCAGTGCGACAAGGACACTTCCGGGCAACTCTCTGCCAGCCTTAACGTGCTTAAACTGGCCGATGGACGAGATCCCATATTTGAAATCACCAACGTTACACGGGGCACTACATTATACCGTGCGAACCTTGTAACTCTAATCAATGAAATAACCACTACGGATTATGATACTGTCCACGTTTACGACATACACTTAAAATTCGGACTGGATGTTTCCGTCAGCATTAATGGCTGGTGGGTGGTGCGAGATGGAGAAATAGGATTGAATTAAAAAGATAAGATAAAATAAAACGATATGAATAGGATTAAAACGAAATTACTCTTTTGGCTGGTATTATCTACCGCTATTTTTTCTTCCTGCTCCACCGAGGATGAAAACTATGGCGATAATGCTACCGTAACGGGTAAAGAGATTGAAGTACAAGTATTGTTCCAGATGCCTGCATCATCCCCTAAAACGCGTGCCATATCAGAAATTGACGAAAACCTCGTCGAAGAGATTGATGTTTTGGCCTTCGAACAGGATGCCGCCAAACCTTCGGGCTGGGCTTTCAAATATAGTGCCCAGGGGCATACCATAAAGGATGCAGAGGGCAGCAACCCTACGAAATCGAAGAAACAGTTTACGGTAAAGCTACTGAAAAACAGCACTCCGCAGACATTTGTCATCCTTGCCAATGTGCGGTCGGAAGTAGAGGGGCTGGGCGAGATAGCCGGAGGCGCCGATAAAGACGAATTGCTGGCAAGGCTTGTTTATTCGAATGCCGGCAGTTGGAATGGCAACAATGATAAAGAGGATAACGATCCGGCCAAGGATTTCGACTCTTTCCCCATGTGGGGAGAAGTGACAACAACCCTTACCGATGCAGTTTCACAAATAACAGATGTGAAACTGCTGAGAGCTATTGCCCGTTTTGACGTGGTTTTGGATCAGGACGTAATCGACGCCAATAACTTTGTGCTGGATGAGGTCTATATCTATAACAGCAAGAGTCAGGGACGTATCGTACCGGATCCGGCTAATCTGGAAACAACGGCAAAAGTGAAGGCGGCAACCGAACCTGCCGGGAGCATCAATAATACCAATCCGCTCGTTTATACTGTTCCCTCATCCATGAACACGGCGTTCGAGAGAACGATGTATTTGTTTGAAGCGAAGGGAAAGGCGGAGAACGAGTCATCGCAGGCTACTTGTGTGGTTGTCGGCGGCACTTATGGTACGGATACACAAACAACTTATTACCGCCTGGATTTCCTGAAAAAGGAGACGGCAGATACTTACTTCCGTGATATACTCCGTAACCATAAATACGTGATGAATATTACAAGCGTTACAGGCAGTGGATACGATACTCCTGAGAAGGCTTTCAATTCCAAATCTTTCAATATAGATGCCGAGGTTGTAGAATGGGATGACGGAGGTATGAACAATTCTGTTTTCGACGGACAGTATCAACTTACTGTAAACAAGGACTCCCTTTATTTCTATAGTGAGGGGCGTGCTCAAGAAATGAGGGTGTATACTGACTATCCTTTGGGCTGGACTATAGAGAATGCTGATATGCCATCTTGGCTGACCATCACTCCGCAAAGTGGTGCGGCGGGCGATAGAGTGGATATTCAGGTGGAGGCTGCCTCACATTCAGTTCCCATGACCGACCGTGAAGGGTATTTCTATATAACGGCCGGAAGATTTAAACAGAAGATAAAGGTGGTTCAGACGGTAGCGCCTGAACTGACAATAGAAGTGACTCCGACTTCGCTGGTTTTCCGTAAGTCGGGCAGTAATGCGAAGTCTATTGAGGTAACGACCTATCCCGGTGGTACAGAAGTCTATTTTACTGAGGTGCCGGGTGCCCATCCTATTTCCTGGGTTCCGAGTACTGGTTTTCCTGTTGGTGCATTGCCAAACATGACGACTTATACTTTCCAACCTGTGGCAAACAGTTCGGGACTAACTTTGAATACTTCTGTTGTGGTTTATATAACGGGGCCAAATGGTACGCTGGCTTCGAAGCAAATCAATGTCGTGCAACTTGCCACAGACTTGTTGTTCAATGTAACGAAACAGTCTTCTTATTCTGCGGAAGGGGGAACAACTTCTTTTACTGTAGATTCCGATACGGACTGGCGTATTTACAGTGTGGATGATAATGCTACATCAATGGTGAGTAACTGGAGCAATGCGAATAATGATAAAGGCACCGGAACCATTTATACATTCGATCTTACTAAGAATAATACTTGGGATTACCGTAATGCGACTTTCAAGGTTTCCTCTTCCGACCCTGACTTTGCGGGGCAGGACATTGTAATAACCCAGAACTATACAAATCCTTCTATAAAGCTGGATAAGAGTACACTTGCTTTTGGAAATACTACCTCTACAGCTTCGCAGAGTGTAACAGCGACTTCGAATGCAGAATGGACATTTGCAACTTCAGGAGATTGGACCAATGTGGTGGATGCTGCATCTCCTGCAGCAGGTATAACTTCGGGTAGCCACACTTATAGTTCTACGACTGTCGGGTATGTGGCGTTTACACCCAAAGCATGGTCTGCTGCTGCAGGAACTCCCGCAGCAGGAAGCTCTTTCTCGGCGACGGCGAAGTTTACAACTATAAATCATTCTCCTGCTACTGCTGCTACTGCAGATTTGACGATTACCAGAGTTGTCCCTACATTCTTTGCACTCAACACGGGTAATACAAGTGCTGTTCGCGCAGGACAGAACATTGCGGTAAGTGTCAATACTAATGCTGCATGGAATGCTACTCCCGCTACGGGGACTGCTACGGGTAATCAAAGCCCGACAGCCTATGGTACCAAAACTGCTAATATTGCTATCCCTGCTAACACTATCTGGTCAACTACTACAGTGGCGGTAAACAGGGCGATTACTGTAACAGTGAAATATGGTCCTAATACTTCCTCTATATCTACGAGCGGAGGAACGTTCAATGTAACGCAGCCGGGGTATTATATATCGGCGGCATCTACCAGCCTTACCAGTTTATTGGCTTATGCTGCTACAAATGTTTCGGTTGCACTTACAGGGGCATATCCGGCCATGACCAACTATGTGCGTGCTCTTGACGTAACGAACAATGTAGCTCTTGCTACAGGAACGATAACTGCCGGAGAATCCGGCGCCCGATCTGTAACCCTTTCTGTCCCTGCCAATGCTACGTGGGCAGCGAGATCGGTCAGAATGCAGTATTATCATCCGGGAACGAAAACTTGGACTTATGTAGGCTCGGCTGTAGCGCAAGCAGGGTATGCTCCGACTCTCACTGCAGCGGGAACACCAATAGGAGGTGGCTTCAAAGTTACTGTAACTGGAAATGGATATGCACCGGCTCTCCAACTGCGCTGTGCTGTGGGCAATGCTCAGATTAGCGGATCGGTAATCACTACCTTGGCAGCCGGGACTACTGGAAGTCGTACTCAAACGGTAACAGTACCGAACAATCCATCAACTACCTCCAGTAGAGCGGTACAAATACAATATAATCGTAATGGAACCTGGACAACTATCGCCACCTATACACAGCCGGCGGGAAATGTGGTGCTTTCATCTGGCCGTGTGGTTGCAAAAGCGGATATCTCCTCGTCTAGTGCCAATTGGGCTTCTGCAATGGGAATCTCAACGGGATTTAATACGGTACTATGGGGAGGGAATCCCAGTACTTATGCCCCTACCACGACTGCTACTGGCTGCGGAGCATATTCCGAATCGGGATTCCCAGCAGGGACATGGAGGCTTCCAACAGATGCAGAAGTGACAGAAATGTTCACAAAGTACTTCACTGTATTGGGACTGTGGAATACTTATTACTGGTCGACAAAAGAATATGATGCAAAGTATGCACTTGGTGTAGGTAATGGGGCGACTATGTATCTCGAAAAAACAAGCAAGCAGTGGGTTCGCTGCGTACGGGCACAATAGAATAATAGAGTAAAGCAACGTTTCAATGATGAAAAGAAAGAAGAATACTGTTGAGTGTATCTCCCGCCTTCGGGCGGGAGTACTCCCTCTATTGTTCTTTCTGTTGCTCTGCGGATGTGAAAAGGAACGATATGATCGGCAGCTTGTACCCGTACGAACAGTTCTCTTTTATATGGGCGGTGATAATAATCTGACAATGGAAGTAAAAGCCAAAATGGATATAATTAGATCTGCACCCCTCTCTCCGCATTGCCGGATAGTGATATATGCAGATATGAAAGATGGACCGCCGCAACTATTGGAAGTTACTGCTGCATCGGGCGTCAACATATTGAAACCTCTACGGGAGTATGAAGAAAGCAACTCTGCCGATGTGGAAGTCTTCACATCCGTGTTGTCCGAAGTAAGAGAACGCTACCCGTCTTCTTCGTATGGTCTGATATTGTTCTCTCATGCTACGGGCTGGCTTCCCGAAGGTGCTTATGAAAATCCTGTAGGCTATTCGGGACATGCAGATGTGCGTTCGGTGATAAAAGACGGTAATTCCGAAATGGAAATACCTGCTTTTGCGGCTGCCATTCCCGATGGTATGTTTGACTTTATAATCTTTGAAGCTTGCTATATGGCAGGCGTTGAAGTGGCCTATGAGTTGAAGGATAAGACTCGCTTTATCGTTGCCTCTTCGGCTGAAATCGTATCGCCGGGTTTTGCCCGTTGCTATGCTGAGGCTTTGCCTTTACTCTATCAGCGGGAGGCAGATCTCCAAGGGTTCTGCCGGGTGATTAAAAACGATTATGCGACTCGCCCGGGTGACTATTCTTCGCTGACTTTGAGCTTGATTGATACAGAAGAGCTGGATGCCCTTGTCTCTGTTGTCCGGGAATCTACTCTCTCTTTTCCTGATAATGGAGCCGGCATTCAGACCTTCGATAGAGGTAGCGGTATGTTGTTCTTCGATTTGGAAGATTGCTATGTAGTGGCGTCCGAAGAACAAACCGTAATAAGAACAGCTATCGGTAATTGTGTAAAGTGGAAAACGGCAACGGCAGACTTCATGCCTGGCTATGGAGGATTCAAGGTGCGGGCACATTGTGGTCTGACAACTTATGTCCCGCAGCAAAGATATGCTCGCCTGAACGAAGCCTATAAAAAACTGAGATGGTATAAAGCAATAATGAAAGAATGAAAACAATAAAACACATATTAAATAAATACCGGTGGGATTTCATCGGAGTTTGGTCGTTGTTGCTGGCTATGTGCATTGGCTCATTGTACCTGGTCGGAACTTTGATTCTCACAGGCTATAAGCATTTTTAAGGAAGTGTTGAACTAATAAAAACAGATATGATGGATAATAGTGAAACCGCTTGGTTGATTCAGCAGTTATTGCCCCGATTCCAAAGTTGCCGGGAAACAAGGAAAGGTGTATTGTATAACGAATTGCCGAAAGGGCGTGTCGAAGACTTGGAAAGCAGTAGCGACTACCGTCTGTTTTTCCTGATGGAAGGCAAGGCCTTTATGAATTGTGAAAGTTCTGAAAAATACCTGTTGCAAGGTGGGCATTTCTCGCTGCTTCCACCGGGATGTCCGATAAGCTGCGCATCGTTTACAAAGTCCTGCTATTCCATTGTCACCTGTACCGGATTAACCAGCGCAAGCAATCGGGACTTTGTTGAAAAACTGAAGGATATCCCGTGTAGGAGCATACCAACTGTAACCGCTCTCCCAATCCGGGATAAACTGGATAAGATTCTATATAACTTTGCCACCTATACTTGCAATGAGTACCAATATCCGGATATTTACGATACCGTGTTCATCATTTTGCGCGTTTTATACACTCCGGAGGAATTGGTATCGTTGCTGTTTCCCATGCTGACTGCATCAAAATAATACAAAGCATTCATCCTCTTGCCAAAGTCCTTGCCGTGGCCCTGTCCGGTTTCCCTGTTTCGGTCAGTGGTAACCGTGATACTGTTACGACCCGTTTGGGGCGCCAGTAGGGAGGAAGTGTCTGTTTGCAGATGTTTTCGATATCATCCGGTGCTTCGCCTTCAATCAGTAATACAACGATTTCTCCGAATTTTTCGTCCGGGGCGGAAGTAATTAAGAAAGGGCGGGACAGGTGTTCTTTCAAAGCGGCTTCTACCTGCTCTATCTGTATTTTTACTCCTCCGCTATTGATGGTATTGTCTTTTCTTCCTAAGATGCGGAATTGCTTACAACCGTTTATTTCTGCGATGTCATTGGTGACCAGCTCCTCCTCGCATACTTTGGGCGCATGAATGATGAGCGTGTTTTCTTCACTTAGGCGAATCTGTACACCTTCAAAAGGCGTGTACCAATCGGAGGCATCCGCACCACTCAGTCTTCTCAGTGCAATGTGCGATAATGTTTCCGTCATGCCATACGTAGACCACACTGCATTCGGGAAGTTTTTCAGTTCTTTGGCGAGCTGGGCATCAATAGCTCCCCCTCCGATGATCAGATGCTTTATTTCCCGCAGAACGTCTCTTTCTTTGGGCACTTGCAGTGAGTTATAAACCTGCATCGGAATCATTGCGGCAAACACCGGCGCTTCTTTCATCCCTTTCAGCGGATGGCCCGAAGGGGTGACCGATATAAGGTGGAGGTCGGCAACCAGGGCACGTACTACTACCATTTTTCCGGCAATGTACTGCAACGGCATGCATAGCAAAGCCGAATCCCCCTTCTTCAGTCCAAGAAACGAGCAGGTGAGGCGGGCGCTTTCCTTCATGCGTTCTTTTTCCACCCACAACTCCTTGGGCTTGCCGGTGGAGCCGGAGGTATGCACCAGGACGGTGCTCTTGGAGTCGGACCATTCAGCCAGAAAGGCTGAGAGATCCGTATTTATTTGTTCTTCCATATCCGTGCAGATAGTTGTCATGCTTGCAGCCAATTGATAAGGTCCGGTTCTTTCTCTTCGGGATGAAACCGGAGGCAATCGCCTTCAATATGGAGCGGATAGTCTATGTTGTCGGTAAACAGCAGCCCGGTTCCCAACCCTTGGGGCAGCGTGGGCTCTAACGTACCGCACCATTGTGCAATGGCATTCAGCCCGACGTTCGATTCAAGGGCGGAGGTGATCCAAGAACCGATGCCTCGTTCGGCAGCCAGTTCTATCCATTCTTCCGAACCGCTGATACCTCCGTGCAAGGAAGGCTTCAGTATGATGTACTGGGGGCGGATGGTTTCCAGCAGTTCTATCTTCTGTGTGCGTTCGTTGATACCTATCAACTCTTCGTCCAAGGCGATTGGGAAGGGGGTGGAGGCGCAGAGGGCTGCCATTTTCTGCCACTGTCCTGCGCGGATGGGTTGCTCAATGGAGTGAAGATGGAATTCGGAAAGACGTTGCAGTTTCGCAGGGGCATCGGCGGGGGCGAAGGCTCCGTTGGCATCTACGCGCAGTTCTATCTGCTGGGGGGTGAAGTGCCGGCGGATATGCGACAGTAGTTCCAGTTCTTTCTCGAAATCGATGGCGCCGATTTTGAGCTTGATGCAACGGAAGCCTTTCTGCATTTTCTCTTCGATGCGGCGGTACATTTCGTCGAAGTTTCCCATCCAGATAAGGCCGTTGATCGGGATGCCTGCTTTTCCTTTACTGAAAGGGGTAGGCCAGAATTGCAAGCTGCCGGCCTGGAGGTGCAACAGGGCGGTTTCCAGCCCGAAGAGGATGGAGGGATAGGGGAGTAGGGCTGGGCGGTTTATTTCTCCGTCTTCTTCAAATTCTTTGCAGGCTTTTGCCAGCACTTCGTCGTAATCGGGACGGGCGTCGCAACTTAAATCGGGGAGCGGGGCACATTCCCCGACGCCGTAACGGCGGCTTTCCGGTTCGGTGAGGAGAATGTACCACACGTCGCGGGTGGTATATACTCCTCGGGATGTTCCGGCAGGTTGCTTGAAGTGCAATTGCTTCTTGATGATTTGGATTTGATACTTCATTATAAGTGCTATGTTGATTCTTTAGACGCAGATTTAAGGGAACTTCGGATAATCCTTGAATCTGGGTTTGCGCTTTTCCAGAAACGCTTTTCCGCCTTCTTGCGCCTCGTCGGTCATGTAGTAGAGCATGGTGGCATCCCCAGCCAGTTCCTGAATACCTGCCTGTCCGTCGAGTTCGGCATTCAGTCCGGCTTTAATCATGCGCAGGGCGAGCGGGCTGTGCTCCATCATTTTCTCGGCCCATGCCACGGTTTCGTCTTCCAGACGGTCGAAGGGAACGACGGCATTCACCAATCCCATATCCAATGCTTCCTGTGCCGAGTATTGGCGGCAGAGGAACCATATCTCACGTGCTTTCTTTTGCCCTACGATGCGTGCCAGATAGGACGAGCCGAAACCGGCATCGAAGCTTCCTACCTTAGGACCGGTCTGCCCGAAGATGGCGTTGTCGGAGGCTATCGTCAGGTCGCAGACGACGTGGAGGACGTGTCCACCGCCGATGGCATATCCGTTCACCATGGCGATGACGGGTTTGGGCAGCGAGCGGATTTGTTTCTGCACGTCGAGTACGTTGAGGCGGGGAACACCATCGGTGCCCACGTAGCCGCCGTGCCCTTTTACGTGCATGTCGCCACCGCTGCAGAAGGCTTTGTCGCCGGCGCCGGTCAGCACCACGACGTTGATGTCCTGGCACTCGCGGCAGTAGTACAATGCATCGCTTATCTCCGAAGTTGTGGTCGGGGTGAAGGCATTGCGGTAACGCGGGCGGTTGATGGTAATTTTGGCTATTCCATTATAAAAGTCAAACAGTATATCCTGATACTCTTTGATCGTCTTCCATTCTCTTGTTTCCATCTGTTTATTCTCTATTTTTTAATCCGTGATAATATTCTCTTTGTAAGGTCGTATCTTTTTCTTTGTCCGTAAATACTTCCAGCAGCATCGGTTTGGCTTGCTGCTCGGGAGTGGCGAAGAGTTTCATAGCCTCCTCTGCTGTTTCTTCGTCCGTAGCCTGCAGGTAAGCGAATCCCTGCTCTTCGGCCCAGCCTCTGGCCGTGGTATGATGCTCGGCAGTGATGAACCGGCGGGACTGGCTCGACTTATCCATTCCCGGCAGTGTGTGGAATATTTCTCCTCCCTCGTTGTTCAGTAACAGGATGCGTACGTTGGCACCGATATTCTGAATCCAAAGCGCATTCATATCATAGAAGAAACTCAAATCCCCTATCACTATAAAGTTCAGCTTATCCGATGCCATGGCATAGCCAATCGCCGTAGAAAGTGACCCCTCTATGCCATTCACTCCGCGGTTGCAGCAGACTTCCACATTCGGCGAAATCTCAAATAGCTGGGCGTAGCGAACCGTAGAACTGTTGGCCAGATGTATGGCACAAGGCTCCGGCAGCGACTGAATCAGCTTTCCTATTACTGAAATCTCCGAGTAAGGAAGCACCGGCACCGGAATGGTTTTGCAATAATTCTCCCACATCAGCGGATAGTTATTGGGCCTGTTATCCAGCATGCCGCTTATCTTTTCCAGGAACTCGAACGGGTCCATTTCGATAACGGTAGTCAGACAACCGTAAAGATCCGCTATTTTCCCGTCGGCGGCAATGTGCCAATGCTCGCGGGGCGGATGGTTTCTCAGATATTTCTTCAGCTGTTTGGAAACGATGTGCCCGCCGTATGTAATCAGAATCTCGGGTGCCATGTCCTGTTGCCGTTCGGCGGTCATGGAGTAGATGGCAGCGTCGAAGTTCTTGATGGGCAGACCGGGGATGGTCTGGTTGCCCAGGTGTTCCGTCAGCCATGCGAAATGCTTGTAGAGCGTCTTTACGTATTTCTTTTCGAACAGATAAATCAGATTCATCTGCCCCACGACCACCATTCGCTTGTTAAAGGCATTCAGTCGGTCAATCAGTTCGGTGTAATCGCGGTCGTAGACGTTCAGTCCCTGATAGCGGGTGATGACGCGGACGTCGGGCAATGCCTTTGCCGTGAATCGGTAGATAGGTTCGGAGATGGGAACGTTGATGTGTACCGGTCCCTTGCCATGGTGGGTGGTTTCCAGTATCGCTTCATTAATCAGTCTGTTGCAGAACCATTCATCTTCTTCCGTATGCACCTCGGGCAGGTTGACGGATAGCTTGACCAGCGAACCGAATACATTGGGCTGCGGCAGCGTTTGCCCGTCCATCTGTCCGATCCAGGCAGCGGGGCGGTCGGCAGAAATCACGATGAGCGGCACTTGCTGATAGAATGCTTCGGCTACGGCAGGATGCAGGTTCAGCAGGGCCGAACCGGAGGTGCAGCATACGGCGGCAGGTCCTCCGCCTTGCAGCGACAATCCGATGGCAAAGAAGCCTGCACTGCGTTCGTCGGTCACCGGATAGCAGGTGAAGTCTTCCATATTGGAGAGCGTATGCACGATGGCGGCATTGCGGCTGCCGGGACACAACACTATTTTCCGCACGCCGTGTGCCTTGAGGAGTGCTGCTAACTGAAGTATGTTCTTTTTGTCTGAATACATAGTTCCTTTACTTTATGGTTATGCCCTCGTCGGGGCTGACAATGCTTCTCATTGTTTTCATTTTCTCGCTGGTTTCTTCCCACTCGGATTCCACTTCGGAGGAAGCCAGGATGCCGCCTCCTGCATAAAAGGTTGTTTCGGTGGGACCTGTTTCCATGCAACGCAGGTTTACGTATAGGTTCGTATGCCCGTCGGGGTCCAGCCAGCCTATGAAGCCGGAATAATAACTGCGGTCGTAGCCTTCATTGTCCGGAATAAACCGGAAAGCATCTTCTTTCGGCAGTCCGCAGACGGCAGGGGTGGGATGGAGCTCTTGCAGCAAGTCACCCAGTTGGCCGGTAGCTTCCAGCCGAAAGTTGAAGTCCGTTTTAAGATGCACCAATTGCCCGGCGCGGGCGGTATACGGCCCTTTTTCCGTCATTCCGTTGCCGAATTTCTCGATAATCCGCCGGATGTAATCGGCTACGTAGCCTTGCTCTTCCAGATTCTTCCTGTTCCATTCCGTGGGCATCACTTCGCCCTGCATCGGCATGGTGCCCGCCAGTGCTACGGTGTTCCATTCCTTGCCTTGTCCGCTTAGTAAGATTTCCGGGGTACTGCCTATCCAGGTGCCGGATGCCGGTGTGTGGCACAGATAAATCATCATGCGCGGATAGCGGTTGCAGGCACGTACGAAAGCACTGAGCGGTGAAAAATTATCATCAGTGCGTCGGACGGCGGAGCGTGATAAAACAAGTTTCTGGAAGCGCTTGTTCCGTAAGGGAGTGATAAATCGTTCAAAAGCTTCGGCATACTGCTGCTTTTCAATCTCTTCGGAGATGAGGGGAGTGGATGAGGCCTCTGCACAATGGAGAGCTTGCACGATATCGTTGAATTCCGATGCAGAAAGAGCCTTGCTTATTTCAGCCCAACCGCATGCTGTGATATCCGGGCGGATAACAACCAACGGCTGTTCATCCGATATACGGAAAGGTGCCATGACAAATCCTTTCTTGCCGTTCAGATCCCGGATATTTGTCAGTTGCTCTACGCTGCCCGATGTTTGTAATACCAGATGAAAATGGTCTGCCCACGGTAGCCGATACAGGGCAAAGCCCAGCTGGCTACGTGTCAGGCAGTCCAATATCTCTTGTGTATGCCTGTCCGGTAAATTCACTTTAGCTTGAATAATCTGCATGTTTCTTTTCCTGTCAAGGCTACAAAATTACATAATCCTGCTAAAATACTACGTTATTTTGTGGTGAAAGATTATACTTGCAATAATTTCAGGATATATTTTCCTGGCATAATGATACAGACCCTCATTTTTTGTTTTAATCTTTGCTTTTTCCCATTTTCTTGTTTTAAGGGGTAATAACTGTTTGAGAATCAACTGTAGGAAAAGGAATACATCCTCTACGTGAGTTCGGGATAAGTAAATGGGTAATCTCCTGTTTTTATCCTCTATTCTCCCTACTTTTAACTCCGTAAAGCTCTATTTCTATTTCGTTATACCTTGGTTGATCTTTCGTTAGACCTTGGTTGATTTTTCGCTCGACCATGGTTATTCTTTCGTTAGACATATATCTAACGAAATAAAAAAGGTACTTTATGAGTGTAAAGTTCCTTGTCCGGAGGGTAAAAAGCCCCACATTTCCGGCAAAAGAAGCTGATTTTGACTTTTCAGTTGAGACATAAATTTTAACCGTTCCACATTGCCTTATCCGGTGAAAGCCGCTTTCGGAGAAATCCGTCGGCGGCTTTTATTTTGCGATGTTTCTAATCATTTTCTAATCTCGTTTAAATGTATTATAATCGCCTTTGGACTGTCTTCTGCAAAGAGAGCTTTACTTTTGCGCCAAAATAAAAGTAAGCATGAAAAGACTGTTTGTTATTTTATTCATTTCTATTGTTTGTGGACTTCTGCATGCACAAGAAGCAGCTTTGCAACTCTCTCTGAAGGACGCAGAAAGAATGTTTCTTGAACGAAACCTTTCCTTGATTGCCGAGCGCTATAACATTGATATGGCGCAGGCACAAGTCACCCAGGCACGGTTGTTTGATAACCCCGTTATCTCACTGGAACAGAATGTGTACAACCGACTGAACGGGAAGTATTTCGACTTTGGGAAAGACGGAGAAGCCGCAGTTGAGATAGAACAGGTGATTAATATTGCCGGACAGCGCAATAAACGGGTGCGCCTGGAAAAGGTCAATAAAGAAATAGCCGAATATCAGTTTGAAGAAGTGCTGCGTACCCTGCGGAGTGAACTGAACCAAAAGTTTGTTGAAGTCTATTTCCTGACCCGCTCTATCGGGATATATGATAAGGAGATAGAATCTCTTGAACAACTTCTGTTGGCTACCAGAGAGCAGCAAAGCAAAGGTAATGTTTCGTTGATGGAAAGCGCTCGTCTGGAAGCTTTGCTACTGTCTTTGCAGACGGAACGGAATGAAGTGGAAAATAACCTGGTCGGTCGGCAAGGTGAACTGAATTTGTTGCTGAATCTGTCTGCCGGGCAGGTAGTGCATCTGTTGTTGGATGACGATATACTGGGAAAAATAGATCTTTCTGTTGTTCCTTTTGCCGATATGAGCAGTATGCTTGCTGTACGTCCCGATTTGAAGATGGCTCGCGCGGAAGTAACAGCGGCTAAGGCTAACTTGAAGTTACAGCGCTCCATGGCTGCACCGGAGTTTGCTATAAAAGGTATGTACGATCGTGCCGGAAACTTTATCAACAACTATTTTGCAGTAGGGTTCAGCTTTTCCGTTCCAATCTTTAACCGGAACCAGGGAAATATCAAATCGGCCAAGTTTGATGTTTTGCAGAATGGTAAAGAGGAAGAATATGCTCTGGAAAAAGCGCGCATGGAACTCCATGCAGCCTATCACCAATTACAAAAGGCGGTTGAACTTTACCAGTCGTCCAATAATGAACTTGAACACAATTTCAACCAACTCATTGGAGGTGTCAACGAGAACTTCCGCAAACGGAATATCAGTATGCTGGAATTCATCGATTACTATCAGAGCTATAAAGAAACCTGCTTGCAACTGTATGAACTGAGGAAGAATGTTTTTCTTGCCATGGAGAATTTGAACACGATTGTCGGACAAACCGTATTTAACTATTAATAAAGATATGAACCGGATTTTATTCCCCGTTTGCTTATGTGCCGCCTTGCTGAGCGCTTGTGCAGGCCCTTCTGAAACATCTCAAGTAACATCGCAGGAACTCTTTCTGACGGATAGCCTGAAGAGTATAGTGTCTGTAGACACCGTTTGCCTGCATGAAGTAACCGATGAATTGACACTTAACGGCAGGGTTACCTTCAACCAGGAACAAGTAGCCCGGGTATTCCCAATTTTCGGTGGTACGGTGACCGATGTACATGCCGAGATTGGCGACCATGTACGTAAAGGTGATGTACTGGCTACTATCCGGAGCGGTGAAGTGGCTGATTACGAAAAGCAGAGTAAAGAAGCGGAGCAACAACTTATCATTGCCCGCCGTAGTTTGCAGTCGGTACAAGATATGTTTGAGTCGGGCATGGCTTCGGAACGTGATGTGCTGCAAGCCCGGCAGGAACTAAGCAATGCCGAAGCCGAAGAACGGAGAATATCCGAAATATTCTCTATCTATCACATTTCCGGGAAATCGCTTTATCAAGTTAAAGCACCCGTATCGGGCTTTATTGTCGAGAAGAATATTAATAAGGAAATGCAGTTGCGTTCCGACCAAAATGACGAGATTTTTATTATTTCGGGCTTGGAGAATGTGTGGGTAATGGCGGATGTGTATGAAAGCGATATAAGCAAAGTGCGCGAGGGTGCTCCGGTACGTATCACCACACTTGCCTATCCCGGCAAAGAATTTACCGGTAAGATAGATAAGGTATATAATATGCTGAACGAAGAAAGCAAAACGATGAACGTACGGGTGAAGCTGTCTAATAATAATTACCTGCTGAAACCCGGTATGTTTACTAACGTCTGTGTGCAAAGCAAGGCTTCCGATAAAGAATTGCCGCGTATAGATTCGCATGCTCTTGTGTTCGAAGGAGGGAAGAACTACGTTGTGGTGGTGGAAGCTGATGGCAGGCTTGCCGTGAGAGAGGTTGCAGTCTATAAGCAACTGAGCAAGGAATGCTACCTTTCTTCCGGTATAGCTGCGGGAGGCCGGATTCTGAACAAGAACGTATTGTTAGTTTACAACGCATTGAATGCAGATTAACCGGAGGAACAGACGATGCACAAGTTTATTGATAACATTGTAGCCTTTTCGCTGAAGAACAAGTTCTTTATCTTTTTCTGTACCACGATTGCCGTGATTGCAGGAGTTGTGTCCTTTAAGCATACTCCGATTGATGCTTTTCCGGACGTAACAAATACCAAAGTGACCGTCATCACCCAATGGCCGGGACGCAGTGCCGAGGAAGTGGAGAAGTTCATCACGATTCCTATTGAGATAGCCATGAATCCGGTGCAGAAGAAGACGGACATTCGCTCGACAACTCTTTTCGGACTTTCAGTGATCAATGTGATGTTTGAGGATCAGGTAGATGACTTCACGGCCCGCCAGCAAGTCTATAATCTGCTGAACGACGCTGACTTGCCGGAAGGAGTGACTCCCGAAGTACAACCGCTTTATGGACCTACGGGTGAGATTTATCGCTATACCCTGCGCAGCAATAAGCGGAGTGTGCGTGAGCTGAAAACGCTTCAGGACTGGGTGATTGAGCGCAATCTGCGTTCCGTATCGGGCGTAGCGGATATTGTAAGTTTCGGTGGAGAGGTCAAGACATTCGAGGTAAGCGTCAACCCGCACCAACTCATCAACTACGGCATTACTCCGTTGGAACTTTATAATGCCATTGCCAACAGTAATATCAATGTAGGTGGAGACGTCATCACCAAAAGTTCGCAAGCATATGTAGTACGCGGTATCGGCCTTATCAATGATCTGGAGGAACTCAGAAATATTGTGGTGAAGAACATTAACGGGACTCCGGTACTGGTCCGCCACTTGGCCGATGTGCATGAATCTTGTCTGCCTCGCTTGGGCCAGGTAGGTCGTATGGACGAGGATGATGTGGTGCAGGGAATCGTTGTCATGCGTAAGGGGGAGAATCCGGGCGAGGTAATCAATGCGCTGAAAACGAAGATTGAAGATATAAATAATAATATACTGCCTAAGGATGTACAGATTGTTCCGTTCTACGACCGGGAGGACTTGGTGAATCTAGCTGTGAACACGGTTACCCACAATCTGGTGGAAGGTATTCTGCTGGTTACCTTTATTGTATTGATCTTCATGGCAGACTGGCGCACTACAGTGGTGGTAGCGGTGGTTATTCCGCTGGCATTGTTGTTTGCATTTATCTGTCTGCATGCCATGGGTATGTCTGCCAATCTCCTTTCCATGGGAGCCATTGATTTTGGTATTATCATAGACGGAGCGGTGGTGATGGTAGAGGGGGTATTTGTTGCGCTCGACAAGAAAGCGAAAGAAGTGGGAATGCCCGCCTTTAACCTGATGTCCAAGATGGGGCTTATCCGCCATACGGCGAAGGATAAGGCAAAGGCTGTATTCTTCTCCAAACTGATTATCATTACGGCACTTGTTCCCATCTTCTCGTTTCAGAAGGTGGAGGGGAAAATGTTTTCTCCGCTTGCCTATACACTGGGCTTTGCGTTGTTGGGAGCGTTGCTGTTTACCCTGACGCTGGTCCCGGTGATGTCATCCATGCTGCTAAAAAAGAACGTTCGTGAGAAGAATAATTTCTTTGTCCGTTTCATCAATGAGAAGGCGGTGGCGCTTTTTGACAAATGCCACGCGCGCCGTACCTTATCTGTCGGTGTGGCAAGCATTATTGCCGTGGGTGGTCTGTGGATGTTCACTTTGCTGGGGACGGAGTTTCTGCCACAGTTGAATGAAGGCTCCATTTATATCCGTGCCACTTTGCCGCAAAGCATCTCATTGGATGAGTCCGTGCAGTTGGCAAACAAGATGAGGCGTAAACTTGCCGCCTATCCCGAAGTGAAGCAGGTGCTTTCGCAAACCGGACGCCCGAATGACGGGACAGATGCTACGGGATTCTATAACATTGAGTTGCATGTAGATATCTACCCGGAAAAGGAGTGGGAGAGTAAGCTGACCAAGTTGCAGTTGATAGATAAAATGCAGGATGACCTTTCCATATATCCGGGCATCGACTTCAACTTCTCCCAACCCATCACGGACAATGTGGAAGAGGCTGCTTCGGGAGTAAAAGGTTCTATTGCCGTGAAAGTATTCGGAAAAGATTTGTACCGTTCGGAGAAGATAGCAGTGGAGATTGATAAGATTCTGGCTACCGTACAGGGCATTGAAGACCTGGGGGTGATTCGCAACATCGGGCAACCGGAGCTTCGTATAGAACTGAATGAAAAGAGCCTGGCACGTTACGGAGTGGCCAAGGAAGATGTGCAGTCCATCATAGAGATGGCTATCGGTGGTAAATCAGCGTCCCTACTTTATGAGGACGAGCGTAAATTTAACATCGTAGTACGCTATAAACCGGAGTTCCGGCAGAATGAAGAGGAAATCGGGAAGATACTGGTACCTGCCATGGACGGTACGATGATACCCATCAAGGAGTTGGCGGAGATAAAGACTATTACCGGACCTTTACTGATATTCCGCGATAACCATACGCGTTTCTGCGCGGTGAAGTTCTCGGTTCGTGGCAGGGATATGGGTACTGCTGTGGCCGAAGCGCAGAAAAAGGTGAATGCCGCCATTCGTTTGCCGGAAGGATACAGCCTGAAGTGGACGGGAGATTTTGAGAACCAGCAGCGGGCTACGAAGCGTTTGTCGCAGGTGGTACCCGTCAGTATTGCAATTATATTCGTTATCTTGTTTGTGCTGTTCTCCAATGCCAGAGATGCTGGACTGGTATTGCTGAATGTTCCGTTTGCTGCAGTAGGCGGTATTATAGCATTGCTCATTACTCACTTCAACTTCTCTATTTCGGCAGGTATTGGCTTCATAGCCTTGTTCGGTATCTGCATTCAGAATGGAGTGATTATGATTTCGGACATTAAGCATAACATACAGGCACGGCTTCCCTTGTCCCAAGCGATAAAGGAGAGTGTCCGTTCGCGCGTCCGTCCGGTGGTGATGACAGCAGCTATGGCGGCTATCGGTCTGATGCCTGCAGCTATGAGCCATGGCATAGGATCGGAATCACAGCGTCCGCTGGCGATTGTCATCATCGGGGGACTGATAGGAGCTACCTTCTTTGCCTTGTTCATATTCCCGCTCATTGTGGAGATGGTGTATGAGAAAATGCTGTATGACAAGGAAGGAAACCTGAAACAAAGGAAATTATAATCTGTAATTCTTGTATCTTTGCAAGGCATTTTAAAGTATCTCGTGGTATGGCTAAAATATTATTGGCAGAGGACGAAGTGAATATTGCTTCTTTTATTGAGCGCGGATTGCAGGAGTTCGGACATACGGTTACGGTGGCTCACGACGGTGCCTCCGCATGGGAATTGTTGCAGAATGAAACTTTCGACCTGCTCGTGCTCGATATCATTATGCCACGTATGAACGGCCTCGACCTTTGCAGGCAATATCGCACAAGGGAGGGGTATCATACTCCGGTCGTCATGCTTACGGCATTGGGCACTACCGAGGATATAGTCAAGGGGTTGGATGCAGGTGCGGATGATTATCTGATGAAGCCTTTCAGTTTTCAGGAGTTGGAAGCGCGCATCAAGGCATTGTTGCGCCGGGGCAAGGAGGCTCCGGTCCTTCAACTGACCTGTAATGATCTTGTACTGGATTGCAATACGCGTCGTGCACAGCGGGGAGATACGCCCATCGACCTCACCGTGAAAGAGTACCGGCTTTTGGAATACTTCATGACGCATCAAAGGGTGGCTCTTTCGCGCCTGACCTTGTTGAAGAATGTGTGGGATAAGGATTTCGATACCAATACCAATGTTGTAGATGTTTATGTAAACTACCTCAGAAATAAAATAGACAAGGATTTTGATACCAAACTTATCCATACGGTAGTGGGGATGGGGTATATTATGGGAGTACAATAGCTGACGGTCAAGGGAAAAAACGTATGAAGATAGGGTCTAAAATAGCACTGTTCTATACCGTTATTACGGTAGCGGCTATTGCTGTGGTTGTGCTGGTGTTCTACTTCTTCACTTCCCGCTACATCAATAACCTGTACGATTCTTATCTTGCAGAAAAAGCATTCCTCACTGCCCAGAAGCACTGGGAGAAGGATGAAGTGGATGAGTCCAGTTATCAGGAGATACAGCAGAAGTATAACGAGCTTTTGCCTCAAGCGCAGGAGGTATTGCTGAATATAGACAGTGTGCCTGCCATAACCGATTCTCTGAACAAGTATCTTGACGCTAATCAGCAAGTACGGCTTTTCAAGAGCATCCCTGTAGCTTTTGTTTATGGGAAACTGAGAGGGTCGGCTTTGTATTATCCTGATAACGAAGGTAATTTTGTAGTGCTGGTGATGGCGAGCAACCATTACGGGCACGATATACAGAAGCATATCCTGGTGCTTGCCGTCTTCCTGTTGCTGGTCAGTTGCGGCTTTATTTATCTCATCGGTCGGCTCTATGCCAACCGTATTCTGCGTCCCTTGCAGCACATACTCAAGGAATTGAAACGCATCCGGGGAAATAATCTGAATATCCGTATGAAAGCATTCGACAATAAGGATGAACTGGACGAGCTTATCCGTACCTTAAATGATATGCTCGATAGAGTCGATACGGCTTTCCAGGCAGAGAAGTCGTTTATCAGTAATGCTTCGCATGAACTGAATAATCCGCTTACGGCAATTCAGGGGGAGTGCGAAATCAGTTTGCTGAAAGAACGCTCTGCAGCAGAGTATATCGAATCGTTGCAGCGCATCTCCACGGAGAGTAAACGCATTATCCTGTTGATAAAGCATCTGCTGTTTCTTTCGCGGCAGGATAAGGAGCTTCTGCAGAATGCCAGGGAACAGATTGACTTGGTAGTGTTGTTGCGTGATTTATGCCTGCAATATCCACAAGTGGCATTCAGTACGGAACTGGCGGAAGGGCAAGCGCACATTACCGCCAATTACCATCTTCTTAGAGTAGCTCTGCAGAATATTATAGATAACGCTCGGAAATACTCCAAAGAGCAAGTGGAGATTTGCGTGGGGATGCATGACGGCAATTGGGTTATTGAAGTCGAAGATTATGGGATCGGTATTCCTGAAGATGAAATCAAGCATATTTTCCATTCGTTCTACCGGGCAAGCAATACGCGCGAATATGCCGGGCAGGGAATAGGGCTGAGCCTGTCAATGAAGATACTGGCTGTATATGGCGGCAAGATTACCATCAATTCGCAGGTAAACAAGTATACGCGGGTTACTGTGACTTTCGCCCGCGTATGATATCTCCTTTGGATTCTTTTATATTGTGATTTCTCCTGCCAGCGGACGGCTCATCAACTCCCGCACTTTGGCAGGGGGATAGTCGTGCCCCAAGAGGAACATGAGCTTGGTGACGGCAGACTCCGTTGTGCTGTCATATCCGCTGACGACGCCGGACTGCATTAATTGGTAGCCGGTTTCGTAGCGTTCCATTTCAACGGTGCCGGCACTGCACTGAGTTACGTTGACAATGACGATGCCTTGTTCGCAAGCATCGTGCAGGCGGCGGAGGAACCACTCGCTGCGGGGAGCGTTGCCCGAACCATAAGTCTCAAGCACCACCGCTTTCAAGCCTTCTGTGGCAAGTATGGCAGCAACGACATTCTCCTGGATACCGGGAAACAGCTTCAATACGGCAATATTGGTATCGAGCAGATAATGGGGCTTTAGTTCGCGGCGGTTGCCGTGCATCTGGATTTGCACATTATTATATTTAATATGTATGCCGGCAGAGGCAAGCACCGGATAGTTAAAGGAACGGAACGCATTGAAGTTTTCCGCATTCATCTTGGTGGTGCGATTGCCACGCATCAGGTGATTCTCGAAGAAGATACAGACTTCTGGCACGAGGGGCTGTCCGTTGGAATGGCGGGCGGTGGCAATCTCGATGCTGGTCAGCAGATTTTCCTTACCGTCGGTGCGCAGTACGCCGATGGGGAGCTGGGAACCGGTGAGGATGACGGGTTTGCTTAGTCCTTCGAGCATAAAGCTGAGGGCAGAGGCGGTATAGGCCATGGTGTCCGTGCCATGTAGAATGACGAAGCCGGAATATTGGTCGTAGTTGTCGCTGATGATGCGTACGAGTTTGCGCCAGGCATCCGGGTCCATATCCGAGGAATCCATGGGAGGATCGAACTGATAGGTATCGATTTGAAATGTATATCGTTGGAGTTCGGGCACATGCTTCTGCAACTGTTCGAAGTTGAAGTTTTCTAAGGCACCGGTTTCGGGGTTCTCTATCATGCCGATAGTTCCACCGGTGTATATTAGCAAAACGGAAGTGTTTTCTGTGTTCATACGCACTTTTCTTTCATAATTTCAATGCAAATATAATGATATATCTTGAAGATAATAACAAAATGTTAGAAAAGTACGCGCGGATTTGTAGAAATAAGGCATTTAAAGTATGAAAATGTAAGTTGTGTGCTGTGCATATTTCTTGCCTTTTTCAACCCTATCTATATTTTTATTACAAAAAAGTCGCAAAAAGTGATAGATTGAATGTTTTTATTCTTACTTTTGCAACACTTATCAGAAACGATAGAAACAAGAGACTATGAACAAGTACTATCAACATACAGTCACATCCATGTGCACCATGACCCTTAGGGGTTAGGGATAGTATTTTGTGTTTCTACGTGTTACACCATTTTCAAACAGTTTTTTCTATTTAAGAGGCATGTAAATGTCATTCGGAGGAGCAGGGCGACGAAGAATTTCTTCTCTTCGTATGCGGCTGCAGGGAGTAGATTCTTCACTACGCTCAGAATGACAGGTGCTTTTAGGATTTTAGGTAGTTACAAAAAAAAATAGCAATATAATGAAAGTAATTAAATTCGGCGGTTCATCCGTAGGAACCGCGAACAGTATTTTAAGCGTCAAGAGAATTGTAGAAGCAGTAGACGAACCGGTAATTGTAGTAGTGTCCGCATTGGGCGGCATCACAGACCAACTGATAAACACCTCCAAGATGGCAGCGGCCGGCGATGCTTCTTATGAGAATGAGTTCCGTGAGATTGTTTATCGCCATGTGGAAATGATTAAGGAAGTGATTCCTGCCGGAGAGGCGCAAGTTGCATTGCAGCGTCAGGTAGGCGAGTTGCTCAATGAACTGAAAGACATCTTCCAAGGCATTTATCTGATTAAAGACCTTTCGCAGAAGACCTCCGATACGATTGTAAGCTACGGTGAGCGTCTTTCTTCCATCATAGCCGCGCAGCTGACGGGAGCGGAATGGTTCGATTCGCGCAAGTTCATCAAGACAGAAAAGAAACATTCCAAGCATGTGCTGGACACGGAACTGACCAACTCACTGGTACGCGAGACATTCAGCAACCTGCCTCGACGTGTGCTCGTGCCGGGCTTTATCTCTACCGACAAAACAACGGGCGAGGTGACGAACTTGGGCAGAGGCGGTTCCGACTATACAGCCGCCATCATCGCTGCTGCACTGGATGCCGATTGTTTGGAAATATGGACCGATGTGGACGGTTTTATGACAGCCGACCCGCGTGTGATATCCAGAGCATATACCATCAGTGAGCTGACTTATGTAGAAGCTACCGAGCTTTGCAACTTCGGTGCGAAGGTGGTTTACCCGCCGACTATTTATCCGGTTTGCCACAAGAATATACCTATATTAATAAAGAATACGTTCAACCCCGATGGTGCGGGAACGGTTATCAAACAAGAGGTTTCCGATCCGCGCAGCAAGGCCATCAAGGGTATTTCGTCTATCAACGATACAAGTCTGATAACGGTGCAGGGCCTTGGTATGGTAGGTGTTATCGGTGTGAATTACCGCATCTTCAAAGTACTGGCAAAGAACGGCATCAGCGTGTTCCTTGTATCGCAGGCATCTTCGGAGAACTCTACGTCTATCGGTGTGCGCAATGCCGATGCCGACCTGGCTTGCGAAGTGCTGAACGAGGAATTTGCCAAAGAGATCGAGATGGGTGAGATTTCGCCTATCCAGGCCGAAAAAAACCTGGCTACGGTAGCCATCGTAGGCGAGAACATGAAGCATACGCCGGGTATTGCCGGTAAGTTGTTCGGCACGCTGGGACGTAACGGTATCAATGTGATTGCCTGTGCACAGGGTGCTTCGGAGACGAACATCTCGTTTGTAGTAGACAGCAAATCGCTGCGCAAGTCGCTGAATGTAATCCACGACTCCTTCTTCCTGTCAGAGTATCAAGTGCTGAACCTCTTTGTTTGCGGTATCGGTACGGTGGGCGGCAGTCTGATAGAGCAAATACACAGCCAGCGGCAGAAGCTGATGCTGGAAAACGGTTTGCAACTGAACGTAGTGGGCATTGCCGATGCCGACCGGGCAATGTTCAGCCGCGAAGGCTTCGACCTGGGACGTTTCCGCGAAGAACTGAAGGAGAAAGGCAAGGAGAGTTCACTGGAAACACTGCGCAACGAAATCATCGGTATGAATATCTTCAACTCCGTGTTTGTGGATTGTACGGCAAGTGCAGGAGTGGCCTCGCTCTACAAAGACTTGCTGCAGCACAACGTTTCCGTGGTGGCAGCCAACAAGATTGCCGCTTCGTCGGAATACGAGAACTACCGCGAACTGAAGCAGATTGCCCGTCAACGCGGTGTGAAGTATCTGTTTGAGACAAACGTCGGCGCAGGACTTCCCATCATCAACACGATAAACGACCTCATCCATAGCGGTGACAAGATACTGAAGATTGAAGCCGTGCTGAGCGGTACGCTGAACTACATCTTCAATAAGATCAGTGCGGATATTCCTTTCAGCAAGACCATCAAGATGGCGCAGGAAGAACGCTATTCCGAACCCGACCCGCGCATCGACCTCAGCGGTAAGGACGTTATCCGCAAGCTGGTGATTCTGGCACGTGAAGCCGGTTACCGCCTCGAACAGAGTGATGTGGAGAAGAACCTCTTCGTGCCCGATGACTTCTTTGAAGGCTCGCTGGACGACTTCTGGAAGAAAGTGCCGAGCCTCGATGCCGACTTCGAAGCCCGCCGCAAGGTACTGGAGGCCGAGAACAAGCACTGGCGCTTCGTTGCCAAGCTGGAGAACGGCAAGGCATCCGTAGGTTTGCAGGAAGTAGGCGCCAACCACCCGTTCTACGGTCTGGAAGGCAGCAACAACATCATCTTGCTGACTACGGAACGCTATAAAGAATATCCGATGATGATACAAGGCTACGGAGCTGGTGCAGGCGTAACGGCCGCGGGTGTATTTGCGGATATTATGAGTATTGCGAACGTTTAATAAGAAAGAAATGAAACATATTATTATATTGGGTGACGGCATGGCCGACTGGCCTGTGAAAGCCTTGGGCAACAAGACTTTGTTGCAGGCTGCCGACACACCTTGCATGGACAAGCTGGCACGCATGGGACGTGTGGGACGGTTGATGACCGTTGCCGAGGGTTTCCATCCGGGCAGTGAAGTGGCGAATATGTCCGTCATGGGCTATAACTTGCCGAAGGTGTACGAAGGCCGCGGCCCGCTCGAAGCCGCAAGCATCGGTGTGGACTTGCAGCCGGGTGAGATGGCGATGCGTTGCAACATTGTCTGCATCGAAGGCGATCTTATTAAGAACCACTCTGCCGGGCACATCACTACTGAAGAGGCCGATGTATTGATACAATACCTGCAAGAACAATTAGGCGACGAACGTGTGCACTTCTATACCGGTGTACAATACCGCCACCTGCTGGTGATAAAAGGCGGAGACAAACGCATAGACTGCACCCCGCCGCACGATGTTCCGTTGAAACCTTTCCGCCCGTTGCTGGTGAAGCCTGCGGAGGGCACGGAGAACATCACCGTTCCCGAAGGCGGAGCAGACCTTACCCCCAGTCAGACGGCCGACCTGATTAACAGCCTGATTCTTCGTTCGCAAGAACTCTTGAAGAACCATCCCATCAACCTGCAGCGTATCGCCGAAGGCAAAGACCCTGCCAACAGCATCTGGCCCTGGAGCCCCGGTTACCGTCCGCAGATGGAACGCCTCTCCGACAAATTCCCGCAAGTGGAACGCGGTGCCGTGATTTCTGCCGTAGACCTGATTAACGGCATCGGCTACTATGCCGGACTGCGCCGCATCACCGTAGAAGGTGCCACCGGCCTTTACGACACCAACTACGAAAACAAGGTAGCCGCCGCCCTCGATGCCCTGAAGACCGACGATTTCGTCTATCTCCATATCGAAGCCAGCGATGAGGCCGGTCACGAGGGAAACATCCCCTTAAAGATAATGACCATCGAGAACCTGGACAAGCGTGCCGTCGGCCCTATCTATGAAGCAGTGAAAGATTGGGATGAGCCCGTAGCCATCGCCGTGCTTCCCGACCATCCCACCCCCTGCGAACTTCGCACACACACCAACGAACCGATTCCTTTTCTCATCTGGTATCCGGGCATCGAGCCGGACGAGGTGCAGAATTACGACGAAGTATCTGCCTGCAACGGCAGCTACGGACTGATGAAAGAAGACGAATTTATCAATGAATTTATGAAGCATTAGCCCCCATTCATTAACTATCAATTATCAATTATCAATTATCAACTATCAACTATGAACTATTATAGTACCAACAAACAAGCCCCCGAAGCTACCCTTGAAGAAGCCGTAGTGCGCGGACTTGCCGCAGACAAAGGACTTTTCATGCCCTTTACAATCAAACCCTTACCGCAAGAGTTTTACGACAGTATCGATACGCTTTCCTTCCAGGAGATAGCCTATCGCGTGGCAGACGCCTTCTTCGGCGAAGACGTCCCGGCCGACGTGTTGAAACAGATTGTGTACGACACGCTGAACTTCGATGTTCCCCTCGTGCCGGTTACGGAAAACATCTACTCCCTTGAACTGTTCCATGGCCCCACGCTTGCCTTCAAGGATGTAGGCGGCCGCTTCATGGCGCGTCTGCTGGGCTACTTCATCAAGAAGGAAGGCAAGCGGCAGGTCAATGTCCTCGTAGCCACTTCCGGCGATACGGGCAGCGCCGTTGCCAACGGTTTCCTGGGTGTGGAAGGCATTCACGTCTATGTACTCTACCCGAAAGGGAAAGTCAGCGAAATCCAGGAAAAGCAGTTCACCACGCTGGGGCAGAACATCACCGCCCTCGAAGTGGACGGCACGTTCGACGACTGCCAGGCATTGGTAAAGTCCGCTTTCATGGACCGCGAGTTGAACGAGCACCTGCAACTGACCAGTGCCAACTCCATCAACGTGGCCCGCTTCCTGCCGCAAGCGTTCTATTACTTCTATGCATACGCCCAACTGAAACGTGCCGGACGTGCCGATAACGCCGTCGTCTGCGTGCCCAGCGGCAACTTCGGCAACATCACTGCCGGTCTCTTCGGCAAGCGCATGGGGCTGCCCGTGCGTCGTTTCATTGCCGCGAACAACCGCAACGACATCTTCTATCAATACCTGCAGACGGGTGTTTACGCGCCCCGCCCCAGCATCGCCACCATTGCCAATGCCATGGATGTGGGCGATCCCAGCAACTTTGCCCGCGTACTCGACCTTTACGGAGGCAACCATGCCGCCATCTCTGCCGAGATCAGCGGTGCCACCTATACCGACAGTCAGATTGCTGAAACCATGCAGGCCGTCTGGAAGCAAGACCACTACCTGCTCGATCCCCACGGTGCCTGCGGTTTCCGTGCCTTGACCGAAGGTCTGCAACCCGGCGAAACGGGCGTATTCCTGGAAACGGCACATCCGGCAAAGTTCAAGGATACGGTAGAGAAGATTATCGGCGAAGCCGTTGAGATTCCGGCGAAGCTGCAAGCCTTTATGCAGGGCGAGAAGAAGAGCCTGCCGATGTCGAAGGAGTTTGCAGACTTCAAGGGGTATTTGATGAAGGTATAGGAGTATTAGATTCAGGCACGGATTACACGGATTTCGCGGAAAGATTTTTTAGACGCGGATTGAGCGGATCAATCCGCTCAATCCCCTGACAACCTATCTCACAAGGCCCGTCCCGCCTTATAGGACTCAAACAGATAACTCGGGTTTTCGTAATACATACTGCTGTTGTAATTATCCAGACTGTCCGAAATCCAAGAGTTATAGACTTCTATCAGCCCCTCAATGGCAGGTTTGTTCTCCCATTTGCAAACGTCAATAATCAGTCTGTGATAGACTTTTCCTATATCCCAATGGGTGGGAATGCGATATTGGCAGGCAGCCACATTGTCGAATGTTCCTTCCGAAATGCGGTGTTTATTGATTAACTCATGCGTTATCTTGTCTATGTTTTCGCTATGGTAAACATCCGCCAGGTCGTAAATATGTTCCAGTTCTTCTTTGCCGAGAGCATTTACTATCACCTTTCGTTTATTCTTAGTCTGGCGTGCAATGTAGTCTATCAGGCTGCAAACAAAGAAAAGATCATTCTGTTTTTTATCTTCCCGTCCATTCATTTCTTTACCTCCTCACTTCCTTTAAATGTCAGGCATTGTAACGCTTTTGGGGTACAAAAGTTGATCTGATGCGTGGGATATTTGAATTTCGCCAATACCCAGAATTGTTCCCTTGTCAATACTCCGTTTATGTAGTCGGAGATATAGTTGTAAATTTGGTCATCTGCCATTGCGCCGATAACGATATCGTAGTCGTGCGAGGTATTGTGGCGGCAAGCTACAATGAAATCAAGCCATTCTTCTGTCATTTCTTTGAAATGAAGAGTTTTCAGGGAGGAGTTCTCCTGATAATCGTAGATGCTGACTATGGGGGTGGGATAGCGTTTGGACCATCGTTCGGCTTGTTCCTTTATTTCGGTGCAATAGAAGCCGCAGCCAAAGTCCTTGGCGAATTCTCCCTTTATGATTCGGGGAGTTTCTATTGCTTGGTAACCTCCGTGATATATTGTCATAAATTTGGTTGCTATAGGGGCTTTTCAGCCGTTCGTATCCTTGTTAATCTGTTCACAAAGGTAGCTTTTTCTTTCGATAATACGCTAATTTGGAGTAAAGAAACGACCATCCCTGCACGCTGCATTGTGCCTGGATGGTCGTTTCTCTTTTCCCTGACGGGGCTGACGGAGAGAGTGTTATCCCAACGGGTTTTCACTTTGGTCGCCGTCGCTGCCGCCACCGCCTTCACCGGAGCCGCCGCCTTGCTGGCCACCGCCGCCGGAGCCTCCGGGGCGTGCGGCTACTTTGTACTCCTGATAAGCCTTGACGCTGTTGTAGGTGAAGCCTTCTTCCACTACGCCGATGTTCTCGAATGAGAGTCCGTTCTTGATGGACGTCATCAGTTCCTTGCTGGGGGTGAAGATGACTTTGACGTTCTTCATCATGGTGGCGGCGTCGAACTTCGTGACGTCGTCCACGCCCTGGCTGCCGAAGCTGAGGCGGAGGGTGCCGAGTTCGCCCAGGCGGACGCTGTTGCCCTGCTGCAGCTCGTGGGGAATGCCGTCGCACACGAAGTTGAACGACGATTCCAGTTCCGTGGGGGCGGTGGTGGTGTTGCGGGTCACGACCTTGCACACGGCGCGCGTGTTGAGTTGGTTCACTACCGAGGGGATGGCGTACCATTTGCCCGGTTCATCTTTCTTTTGTGGGTTTGTTCTTTTGACAAGTTTAAATTTAGCCATAAGTTTGCTATGAATTAGTTAATAATATTCCCCCTTTCGGGAGAGGGTTATCTTGGGTCTTAATCTGCATGCGGGAGGAGGCAAATCTGCATGCGGGTGCAGATTTTGCTCCTCCCGCATGCGGCAAAATTTCCTCCCGCATGCAGATTTGCCCGGATGCGGGAGGAGATTTTGCTACGTTAGGGAGGCGGGATTGCACCGTGCCGTTACTTCGTTTTCGGGGTGCCCCAGATATCGCTGTGATAGCCGTCTTGTGGGTCAGCGTTGCTGATGTAGGCATCTTCAAAGCAATCCCAGGTGCTCCAAGTCCCATCGTCGGGGGCGTATTTCCAGAGTTCGGGGGCTTTGCCCGGAGAATCTGCCTCACTGCCGACTGATTCAAAACAGCTATCGAAGTTCATTTTTTTGCCTGCGAAGCGTTCTGCCATCTTGCTTTCTTCGCAGAATATCTGCTTGTTCAGCGTTGCTTTTTTGCACTCGTAGAAGCAGTTGGGAAAATTAGTCGCTTCCATATTCTTGTCGAACAGCTTTGTGGGGATACTTTGCAGTGCTGAGCAACCGGAGAAGCAACTGCCGAAATTGGTCGCTTTTGTATTTTTGTCAAACAGCCCTGGGGGTATGCTTTGCAGTGCTGAGCAGGCGTAGAAGCAAATTTCGAAATTAGTCGCTTCCGTGTTTAGGGCAAATAGTCCGCCGGGTATATTTTCCAGTACTGAGCAGCCGTAGAAGCAGTAGCTGAAATCTGTCGCTTTCGTATTATTGGTAAACAGAGCTCCGGACACGCTTTTCAGTGTCGAGCAATCTCGGAAGCAACTTCCGAAATCAGTCACTCCCGTGTTCAGCAAAGGAGTCTCTATGCTTAGGAGCTTTGTACGATTGGTACCGGTATAGCTGTTTCTATACCAGTAGAAGTTCATTTCTGGTATTTGTTGCATGGTTGCGTCCGGTTGGTTGGAGGAAATGGTGATGGTGTATTCACCTGCTTGCTCATAGGTATGCTTGAAGGCATCGGTGCTGCTGAGTCCGGTGCCATGGGGTACGAGGATTTCTTCTCCTCCTTCTTCCCACTTTACCTTGATGCCTGCCGGGGTGGAACCGGAGGTGGGGAAGGGGATGAAAAAGGTTTCGTTGGCTGCATTCGTCTTGATTTTGAAACTCATTACCGCCTGCGTATAGTCTTCGCTTGGAGTTTGCCAATCATTCCCGATGATGGTTGCGGTATATCGATGCCCCTCTTCATACTTTTTGCCCGTTGTAGATTTCAACTTGGCCGTATAGACTTTATCTCCTACGAGCGATACGCTGAAGCTGCCGTTTGCCGGAAGCTCGGCAGGCTCGAAGCTTAGAAAGGCGGTCAGCGTACTCGTTTTGTTGTCGAACGTCACGGCGTCCTGCGCGAAATAGAGGCTCTGAGCTACGCAGTTGCTTGCCGACCATTGCAGTTGCTTCAACTTCCCTACTTTATCAGGAATGCCGCTCAGCTCGAACTTCATGATGCAGTTTTTCATCTGCAGCGTAAAGCCCTTCTCAAGCTCCGTTTCAGTTATACCTTCCGCTCCTAATGTTATGAATTTCTTCAAGTGATCGGTGCTTTTGTCTGCTGTTTGTATCTGCGTAGCGCCGTAAGAGGAGGGAGAGTAATAAATGTCATACGTCGCCGCGTCACTGTAGATCGTTATTTCAAAGTCGGCGGAGGGAGCTCCGTCTTCACCTTCATAAGTATATGTATCGTAATAATACATGTCGCCGTTTCTATCATAGGCCTCTACACGCAGCTGATCCCCCTTCTGCCAGGTCAGTTCCAGTCGGTCGTCATCATAGGCCACCCGGGTTTGTGCATCGTTCTTGTTTCCGGGCATGCTTACGCGCAGGGTTATCGTCTTCGGCTCGTTTCCGTCTTGGCCGTCCTGTGGGTTGTCAGTCCAATCTTCATTGGTGCAGCCTGTGGCTGCTGCCACGAATGCGGCGATGAGCGCCGCACATTTCAGGCAGTTTGAGATCTTCATCATTGCTCTACGGTTAGGATGTCGTTAATCAAATCTTCCAAATCGCTGCTCGAGGCGCTGTTGTAGTTTCGTGTATTGCCGCTCGAGATGCTTCGGGTGGCGGAACCGCCGTCGTACACGGGGTCCATGCTGGCCGCCATCACGCTTCCTTCGTTTTCCACCGCTATCACTTCGATGCAGGGAGCGGTGTACTTCTGTCTTTCTTTCTGTTTCATACGGATAATATGTTTAGAATGTTATACAAATGTTCTGGGGTGGGTATACGAAATCATCCGCAGGGCACGCTATGGGGCGTGCTCTGCGGATGATTCTTGTATTCGGAGCGTACGGCTCCGTATATTGAGAGTGAATAATATTTACATTAACGGGGGGGGGGGGTAAACACCTTCCGGCAGCCTGGGCTGCAGGCTGTGAGGGTATATCGCGTCCGGCGGTGTTGTTCATTGTCCTTGTCCTCTTCTTTATAAAGTACGACAAAGGTAGTTAAATATTCGGAATGTATTCAGCTTTCTTCCGGTTTTTGTGCATTTATTCTTCCCATCTTATAATGATTGTTCCATAGTACCAGCACCTCGATCTGTAGCAGGCTGTGCCGGTAGAAGAGGGTGTAGTCGGGGTGGGGCGTGATGTAGCGTATATTCTCTGTTTCGGTCGGTTGCCCGATGAAAGGGTTCAGGCTGACGCGGTGCAGGGCGCCTTCAAGCAGTTGGAACATCATCTTGCTGTACTGTTTGCTTTGATGCCTTTCCTGGGAAGAAAGCAGAAGTTCCTTCAAGGCTTCCTTCGCCAGGGGCGACCAGGTTACTTTTTTAGCCATGCTTCTACCTCCTTGCTGATGGTTATGTCCTCTTGTCCTTGCCCTTCGTCCAGTTGCCGGCAGGCTGTCCGGATGGCGTGGCGCAGCCGGGTGGAGAAGACGAGGACTTCTTTTTCTTGTTTTGTTTTTGCCATATAGTCAATCTCCTTTGTACTAAAACATTTTAGGACTGTGAATTGTTTGAGCGGAAAAAAGGTAAGTTTATGAAAGATAAGAAACTGGAAGCCAATCTCAGCATGATGGCATCGCGCGTCATGGCAGGACTGAATATGAATGGACTGAAATATCTGCTGCCTTTGTGGATGGGTGCGTTGACGGGTGTCACGGTGCGTTGCATCTTTGCCGCCGTGGCATTCTGGGCGACAGGCTGGTTTGTAAAAGAAGCACCCGCCACGAGGCGGCAACGCGTCGGGCTGTTCTGCCTGGGAGCCTTCGGGCTCTACGGATTCATGTTCTGCTATCTGCTGGGCATCAGCAAGACGACGCCCGTTTCCAGTGCCATCTTCAACTCCATGCAGCCCATCTGGGTATTCCTTATTTCGGTCTTCTTCCTGCACGAGAAGGCAACATTGATGAAAATCATCGGCATCGCTTTGGGCTTTGGCGGTGCGTTGCTGTGCATCCTTACGCAAGGCAGCGACGACCTGGCGCATGACGCATTTACGGGGAACATGCTCTGTATGGTCAGCTCACTGGTTTTTGCCATTTACTTGATTGTGAGCAAGCGGTTGCTGGAAGAGGTTGAAGTCGTGACGATGATGAAGTATATCTTCGGCGGTGCGGCAGTCTCCGGGCTGGTGGTATCGTCCATCGTAGGCTGGGATGCGCCGATGTTTGCGGATGCCTGGCAAGGGGAGTGGCATTGGATGCCGTGGGCGGTGTTGGCGTTCGTTCTTATCTTTCCTACTTACCTCAGCTATTTCCTGGTGCCCATCGGACTGAAGTATCTCAAGACGACGGTGGTGGCGATGTACAGTTATCTGATATTGGTGGTGACGACGGTCGTCTCGCTCTCCTTGGGGCAGGACCGCTTCAGCTGGACGCAGGCTGTTGCTATCGCTATGATCTGCGTGAGCGTGTACTTTGTGGAGGTGGCGGAGAGGAAGAAGTAGATACGCGGATGCGTATCTTATTTAATAATTGATGAATATCAGATACTCCCCTTCTGCCTCAATCGTAAACTCCGTGCCCGTGCATTCGTTGAGCGTACCTTGCCACCAATTGGTGAAGTCGCTGAGAGGATAGGTCAAGCCGTGCCCGTGCAGGCCGTGGGCGGTGAAGTTGATGATGGAGACCTGCTGCCCGGGACGACAAGTAAAGGTGTGGGTACCCCGGCAGGGGATGAAAACACCATAATCTGTATAGGTGCGTACGTCTGCTCCGGCACGCATGTAGTCGATGAGCAGACTGATGTTGCCCAGCGTATGGTCTTCGCGCTTGCCCGTGGCTCCCACAATGGCGATATGGCGCTTGCCTTGCTCCAGCAGATAATTGACAGCTTTGGTCTGATCGTTCGTTTCCTGATCGCTGAGCCGATGTAGGATATGTCCGTACTTCGTCCGGTTCTCTTTACTGAGAGAGTCACCGTCACCGATAATCACGTCGGGTACGTGTCCCCGGCGGATGTATTCGTCGGCGCCGCCGTCACAACAGACTACGTAAGGGGCATCTGTCAAGCATTGCAAAGGCAGAACCGCCGTCGGATAGTCCCCATTGGCGAGGACTACCGCTTCTATTTTTCCATTATTCTTTTCCATTTGAAGTAGCCAAAGATAGCGATTATTGTGTAAAGGGCGTATAGTCCGGCAGTAAAATCGAGCCCTTTGTAGATGTACAGTCCGGCGCTGACGGCATCGACGGCAATCCATGCCCACCATTGTTCCACATATTTGCGGGCCAGCATCCACATGCCGATGATGCTCAAGGCGGTGGTGAAGGAATCCAGCCAGGGGACGTTGCTGTCGGTGAAATTTATCAGTACCCAGGCGATGCCTGCAAGGGCAAGTATAAACACACCTGCAAGCGGCAGCAGATAGCGGTGCGGCACGCGAGTAATGGGGAGTTCATGCTCTTCCGCCTTCTGTCCTTTTGTTCTTCTGTCTTCTCCTTCTTGTATTGTCTTCTTCTGTCGTAGCAACTTCCGGCGCACGAAACTTCCATACTTCCACATTATCCAACCATAGACGGCAGCACCCAGGTAGTAGATGTTGATGCCAAAGTCGGCATACAGCCCTGCATCGTAGTAAACAAAGATGTAGACGGCCGGCATGATGATGCCCGCTATCCACAGATAGATGCTGGCCCGGTATTCCAACCAGAGGTAGAGGAGCCCGACGAGCGTGCCGATGATTTCAAGAGTTTGTTCCATTTAGAAGCTGATTGCTATATGTCCTAATACATTTGTTCCTGCCTGTGCAGCATAACCGGCATCATTATAGCGTACCTTTTCGCCGTTTTCTATCTCATAATAGCTGCCCGCATATCCATTATTCTCATACTCCTCATTGAATAAGTTGTAGATGGTGCAACCCACGGTGACAGACTTCAGTTTGGGCAGCTTGAATGTATACGACAGGTTCAGATTACTAACGAAATAAGCATCCAGCGTACACTCCTCCTGCCGGGCATTGCTCATATACTGCTTGCTGATGTACTGCGATTGCAACGCCGCCTCGAATCCTCTGAACGTATATCCGAAACGGTTGTTCAGGATAAAATCAGGCGAAAAAGCAATAGGCGTATCATCGTGCTTGATAACCCAGGCTTCAGTACCCACTGTTCCGTCTTCGAATAGCGTCTCGGTGAAATCCTGTACCCGGTTCTTGCTCAGCGTAGCATTGATATCCCACTGGAAACCACAAGGCAACTTGATGCCTGCCATCAACTCGATTCCCATGCGGTAGCTGTCCGGCACATTGTTGGCCATCGGTTCACCGATTTCGTTCAGTTCGCCCGTCAGTACCAACTGGTCTTTGTAGTCCATATAATAAAGATTAGCACCTGCGCTCAGCCACGAGTTAGCATAAGTATAACCCAGTTCGTAGTCGAAGAGGCGTTCGGCTTTGGGATGGTTCGTAAAATAGCCGTCGGTATAGTTATTCCGCGTCGGTTCTTTATGCGCCACGCTGAACGAACCGTACAAACGATTGTTGCGGTCTATCTGCCAGGAAAGCCCTGCTTTGGGGTTGAAGAAGTCGAAGTTCTCATCGATGGCCAGCTTCTGCATACCGGGAGTGGTGGCAGTCCAGTCGTACTTGTCATTCGAGCCGTTGATCTTATAATCGATGTGGCGGTATTGCAAATCGAGGTAGGCGCTGAGGCTGCCGAACAGTTCGTAATTCGCTTTCAGGTAGATATTCCCGTCGTTCTTCGTGGCATTGTTTTGGTAATAGTCATGGTCTGGGTCCAGTGTTCCGATGTAGTTCTGTACCCAAAGCACCTTGCCGAAGTGGTCGCCGTCGTACCGGTTCAATCCGCCGCCCAGTGAAGCATTCAGCCGGTCGCCTTTGTAACTCACGGAGAAGATGCCACCACCAAACCAGTTGTCCATCGCCTTTTTGCGGATAAGATCACTTTTCTCTACCAGACTGCCGTTGTGCTCGAAGGGCGCCATTCCGTATTCCACCAGTGAGCGTCCGCCTTTATACTCCTGATAATAGCCGTCGCCTTTGGTGTAGTGTAAGCCGATGTTCAGGTTCCATTGCGAAGTGAAATTATGGTTTAGCAACAGTTGGTAGTTTTTCTGTGTATAGTTATCGGTCTGGTCATCGTAGAAGTGCGGCGTGCCATCATCGGTGGTGTACATAAATCCGCAAGAGTTATATCGCCGTCCGTACAGTTCCATCTCCTCCTTGCTTGCATAGTTCCAGGCGTGGTAAGTCCGTTCCTTGCCGGCAAAGGTGATCAGCTTGATGGAAGTGTTGTCATCATAATATCCGCCTTGCAGATAGTACGAATTCAGCCCTACCGATGCCCGGTCTATATAACCGTCCGTACTGATATTCGAGAGCCTTGCATCGAACGACCAATGTTCGTCTATCAGCCCCGTACCTACCTTTACCGTTTCTTTGTGTGTATTGAAAGAACCGTACGAGCCATTGAATTCGGCATACGGTTTCATTGAGAAATCTCCCGTCTGCATGTTGATGCTTGCCCCGAAAGCGCCTGCACCATTCGTCGATGTACCTGCGCCGCGCTGTATCTGCATATCCTTTACGGACGAGGCAAAGTCAGGCAGATTTACCCAAAACACGGTGTGACTCTCGGCGTCATTGATAGGAACACCATTGGCTGTGACGTTGATGCGCGTACCGTCCGTTCCGCGCACTCGCAGGGTGGTGTAGCCTACGCCGGCACCGGCATCACTTGTGGTGATGGCGCTGGGCGTCATGCTCAGCAGATAAGGCAGGTCCTGCCCGAAATTCTGTTTTTTCAGTTGTTCTTTGCTTACGTTGGTAAATGCTACCGGCGTGTTTGCGGTAGCACGTGTGGATATCACTTCTACTTCTTGCAGGTTTATCACCCGCAGACTGTCCTTTTCGTGCGTCTGCGCATAGACGCCCAGTGCTGCCGCCAGCAGGCAGACTGCTATTGCATGTCTCTTCATTCGCAATAATTCCATTTAGATTAATACAGAAAAGGGGGGACTTTTCTTCTTTTCCCTACGTCGGCACTACCCGAATCAGGTCAATGGGTATGATCTCAGCCCGTCATATTAGGGCACCCCTTAGTTGAAATCAGCGGCAAAAGTAGAGCTTTCTGTTGAAAGAGGCAAACGAAGTGAACGAAAATCAAGAGTAATTTGTTAATTTTGCAGTCAACTAATTTAAAAAACGAATTACATTATGCTATCACCTCTATTACTGGCAGCCCTTGCTGCCCAAACAGCCGAAGACGGCTTCAGTAAAGTGCAAATCCTTATCCAGCAACTGATAGACTGGGGGGTAAGTGCCGGTGGACGACTCATCGGAGCCATTATCATATTTGTGGTCGGACGGTTCTTGATATCTCTTATCAGGAAGCTCTTATCCCGCGTCCTGGCAAAGAGACACATCGATGCCGGTGTCCAGACCTTTGTTAAGAGCCTGGTCAATATTACGCTGACCATCTTATTGATTATTGCCGTTATCGGCAAGCTGGGAGTGGAAACGACTTCATTTGCCGCTTTGTTGGCATCTGCCGGTGTTGCCATCGGTATGGCGTTGTCCGGAAACTTGCAGAACTTCGCGGGTGGACTTATCGTATTGCTCTTCCGTCCCTTTAAAGTAGGCGACTGGATTGAAGGGCAGGGAGTGTCCGGTACGGTACGCGAGATTCAAATCTTCCATACCATTCTTACTACTGCCGACAACAAAGTGATTTACGTCCCTAATGGTGCTTTGAGCAGTGGTACGGTGACTAATTACAGCCGTGAAGATACCCGCCGCGTAGATTGGGTGATCGGTGTGGAATATGGCGAGAATTATGATAAAGTAGAGAGTACTGTGCGTCGTATCATTGCCGACGATAGTCGCATTCTGAATACCCCGGAGCCTTTTGTAGCTCTCCATGCCTTGGATGCCAGCAGTGTGAATGTGGTGATTCGCGTATGGGTGAAGAGCGGAGATTACTGGGGCGTTTATTTCGATATGAACAAGAATATTTACTCCGTATTCAATAAGGAAGGAATAGGCTTCCCCTTCCCGCAGTTGACGGTACATCAGGCGAAAGACTGATAAATAATAAATTAGCGGGCAACCTTAGGCTGCCCGCTAATTTATTATTTATGATTCGTAAACTCCCACTTCCTCTTCTATCTCTTCGCAAACATCTTGCTTCAGATTCAGCAGGCGATTGATTTCCCTTCGTTTCTCCAAGTCCGTGAAGTAGCTTTCTACTACCGCATAAAGATCGAACCCGGTTGTGGAACCTGCTGCCAGATCGAGTGACTCTACCATTTTCTCTACTGCCTGATGAATGCGTTTCTTGCTAATGAAATGCAACTCATTACTATGAATTAAACTCTTTTCCATAATACTTGCTGTTTTGGTTATTTGTAGATATAACATTCCATCGAGCAGGTTAGTTCAAACAGAGTAGGAGGATGCCGGGATTCACGGCATGTTTTACAGCATTACATTTAGCCTTCTTAGATAGATTTGTGTACGAACTGTCCGTCAATCCAGATAGTAGCATGTTTCCCCTGGAACTTCAGCAGAACATAATTTGGATCCGTAGGGCCTTCGGTAAAGTGTTCGATGAACCAATCTTGCCACATCTCCTTCTTGGTGGCTTCGTCTTCAATCACCTCCACCTCTCCTGTAAGTGCAACGCTGTTGCCGTTTTCCTGAAAGCACAAGCCGGCTTTCGGGTTTGCGATGAAATCTTTCGTCTTCAAAGAATCTTTCCCGGTGGACATCCATACGGTTGAGGCCCCTTCCGACTTAATCTTGCTCATGGGCACGGGGCGGGGATAGCCCTCTTTGTTGATGGAGGTGATTATTACTACTTCGCACCTTTCCAGGATTTCTGTTGCTTTTTCAATAAGTGTTGCCATTATTACTATAGTTTATATATTCGTGGTAAATATAAGAATAATCTTTTAGGGGAACCAAGATGATTTTAACTATTTCATTCTTTAAATAAAGAAGCAACCTCCAAATTGAAGATTGCTTCTTACTAAATAGTAAACCGATGATACTTACTCTATAGTTACCGCCGTACCGCAGGCAGTCACCATCAGCATACTGCCGCTTCCTCCTACTGTTTCGTAGTCAAGGTCAACGCCAATTACTGCATTGGCTCCCAGCATCAGAGCTTGTTCCTGCATCTCGCGCAATGCTGTATCTTTGGCTTCGCGAAGCACTTCTTCGTAGGAGCCGCTTCGTCCGCCTACTACATCACGGATGCTGGCGAAGAAATCACGAAACACGTTGGCACCGATAATTGTTTCACCGGAAACAATGCCATAATAACGGGTGATACGTCCACCCTCAATAGTCGGGGTTGTTGTTACTAACATAATCTTATTTCTCGTTTTAAAGTTATTTGCATACTATTAGACGCAGGGAGAGGGCGAAAAGTTGCAATCTTAAAAATATATCTTATAACTGATATTACTATACTTTGACCGTTTCTATTTCTGTTCCTCTTTTGTTCTATTTCTCTTATCTATCTTACCTTCTCCCTATTTCCTTCTTGTCTATAGAGTGGGAAGATACAAGAACCAGGTAAGACTCGGGTAGGAACCGGGTAGGAAGGAGGTAGGAGTCGGGGCTAATTGTTCTTTTTGTCGTTTTGGAGGAGGTGAACAATCTATTTTTGGTGTGTTGGGGAGCGGAAATCTTTTTGAAATATTAACCATGTATTTCCTCGTATCAAAAAGGGCTACACCATTTGCCCAAAAGGGTGTAGCCATAATCACCAAAGGGTGTAGCCATCCGGGGCAAAGGGTGTAGCCTTTTTTGAGAAGCGTTTTAGGTACCTTAGAATAGAATACCGAATCTCACTGAAAGGGTGTTGTGAGTAAGCTTTTCCTTGAACTCTGCTATATAATAATCATTCTTGTATTTTTTCAATCGTTCCAGTTTCTGCATCTCGTATCCCAATCCTAATAATAGCTTGATATTGCCATGAATTGCGTATTGCACGCCTATTGAAGGGGTCAAGAGGAATCCTCCATTAGCCTCCTTAGTAGGAGCAAAAGCATATCCTGCACCACATAGCAGGTAGGGAACGAATTTCCTCGGAGCAGTGAGCAGAAACTTTGCATCTACAAAGGCCGGAATCAAAGCTTCTTCGTAGACTAAAAGTCCGGTTCCTGCACCGATAGCGAAGCGTTCTGTCAGTTTGTGATGTACCGATATCTGCCACGAGAAAGGGGTAGAAGAGGGTTCACTCATCGGAATACCGGTCCCGATGGTGGTGGTATAGGTGATAGGGTTCTTATTCTGTCCTTTTATTGCTACTGCAACCAAGGCAAACATTGATAGAAAGATAAATTTCTTCATTGTATATAGATCGTTATATGTTTTACAATATGGAGAGCCGTTGTCAATGTGGAAGTATCAGCTTCTATATCGCCGGAACTTCCATCGGGACTGCTGTGTCCTGCCAGAACGGCTTCGAAAAACTTCTTGCCAGACAGTAAGTCTACATCTGCGGAATAGACAACGGCGGGCTGCCCACTACCTTCTTTCCCGCCGGAATAGTTGGGAGTACCTTTTGTGGCAGATTTGGGATAATGGTCGTTGAAGTCAGTAGAATGGTTGATTTCAATCTTGACTCTGAACTGTCTCAATTTGTCAGTCAGATGCAGCCTTACGTCGAAGTTGCCGCGGGGAGTTGCTCCTGATATACCATCTGTCAGCGGATGGTCTTTGGTGGGCAGATAGAGTCCGTCTTCGTATTGTACTCCGCGCGAGTAACACCAATGTGGCAGAGCCTCTTTCCGGCGGTTGCCTCCTGCGCTTTGCCACGATTGGGTTGCTATCTTGTGGCTGGCATAGATAGTAAATAAGTATTTGCCTTGCATATCTTCTACCCAAATGGCTATTTGCGGAGGGTTCTTCTTCTTGATTCCCAGGAATAACGGGAAATCGTGCAACCATTCTTCACCTTGTTCAATACACACTTTTAGATCTCCGCTTTCGTACTTTATCAGTTCCTCTTGGCAGGCACAAAAGGACAAGAGTGATAAATAAATCCATACCATAATCATTTTCTTCATCTTAATATATTTATTTGTTAGTATATCCATTATTATTGTTACCGGGTGGGAACATCGCGTGCACAAGTCATCCTGTTGCCATAAATGAGTTTTGATGATACTATGCCGGGAAGGCTTTATCGATGAGGTGGTCTATTCCACAGATTATTTGTTCCCAACCCGAATTGTCGTTCAGAGGAATGCCATTGTAGACGGGGCAGAAGTCCTCCAGCATCACGAGATAGGTGATGGAGGCTGTTACAATGGATGCCATTGCAGCAAGTTCTTTTTGCGGATAACCGGTGAGGTCGCTAACTTTTTCTATGAGTTGAAGACCAGCATTCTCCCGCTGCTGCCTTAGCTTTACGATCATTTCATTGTCCGAAGAGAGCTCCCACCTGTAAAGCCTTCTTAGGGTAGGGTTGCTGCGTAGCTGTTCTATTTGCTCCCGGAACATCTTTCTTAGAAAGGCGGGCAGTTGGCTGCGATCAGGAATTTCCTGGGGGAGGTTAATCCAGAAGTCATGTTGACGTATATATGCCGCCATCAATCCTTCTACAGAACCGAAATAGCGATATACCAATATCTTGGAAACACCGGACTGTGCAGCAACAGCATTGATGCCTATCTTCTCAAAACCATTATCGTTTATCATCTGTCCGATGGTGCCTAATAAACGCTTTTCGGTTGCCTCTCTGTCTCTTTCGGTGGTGATGCTTTTTGCCTTCATATTGTTTAATGTTACTGATCGGAAACAAAGATATGTTACTGATTGGAAACATGCAAGGAAAAACAAGAAAATTTATTCTTTTCTTGATATTCAGCTTTTTACTTGTGCGGTATTCTCGATTTTATTTATAACTTTGCTATTGGAACTAAATTTTATCTCCGTAAAGTTTACGGCTGTAAAGTTTGTAATGATAACATTATATGCAAAAAGACCGAATATGAAATTTTATAATAGAGAAAAAGAGTTGGCATCATTGGAGAAGGTCCGTCAAGTATCTTTTTCGGTACATTCTCAAATGACGGTACTTACCGGACGGAGGCGTATCGGTAAAACCAGCCTTATTTTTAAGAGCTGTGAAGGTTTCCCTACGGTGTATTTGTTCGTTAGTCGAAGCAATGAAACGGATCTCTGCTTGAGGTTCACTTTGGAAATTCGGCAGGCGCTGGATATTTATGTACCGGAACTTACTAATTTTGCAGAAATGTTCCGCTTCTTGATGGACTTAGGAACACGTATGAAATATAATTTGATTATAGACGAGTTTCAGGAGTTCTACTATATTAATCAGGAAATCTATAGTCTGATGCAGGATACATGGGATCGTCTGAGAAAACAGAGTCATGTCAATTTGATTGTAAGCGGTTCGGTCTATACGCTGATGAATGAGATTTTCAGAGATTCTAAAGAACCGCTGTATGGCCGGGCAGACAGTATCATGAAATTGGCTCCTTTTACTACCGATGTATTGAAGGAAATTATAGCAGATCATAAACCGAACTATACCAAAGATGACTTACTGGCACTCTATACGTTTACCGGCGGTGTTCCTAAATACATCGAGCAGTTTATGGATAACGGATGTACGAGTATGGAGAGCATGGTTGACTTTATGTTGCAACCGGACTCGTCATTCCTGACAGAAGGACAAGCCTTGTTGATACAAGAGTTTGGGAAAAAGTATGGAAATTATTTCTCTATTCTATCCGCTATCTCCAATGGCAAGAATACTTTGCCGGAGATGGAGGCTGTTATGGGGGGGATCAGTTTGGGAGGACAGCTGAAGAGGCTGGAAGAAGATTATGACTTAGTAAAGAAGAAGCGGCCTATACTTTCGAAAGAAAATTCGCAAACCGTCCGTTATGAAGTCTCGGATATGTTTTTACGTTTTTGGTTCCGGTATTTCATAAAGTATCAGAACTATATAGAAATCCAGAACTTTGAGCGGCTGGCAGATATCATTAAAAAGGATTACTCCACTTTCTCCGGTTTGGCATTGGAAATGTATTTCCGCCAACAGATGATGGAGAGTAAGGAGTTCTCGGAAATAGGTTCCTGGTGGCAAGGTAAAAACAGTAAGGACCAGGACGAAATAGATATTGTGGGATTGTATGCTGAAGAGAAACGGGCATTGGTGGCGGAGGTGAAAAGGCAATCCCGGAATTTCAAACCGGATTTGTTTGCTCTTAAAGTAGAAGCATTGCAGAAGAAGATATTGTTTAAGTATGAGATAGAGAGCCGGCTTTTTTCCATGGAAGATATGTAATATATAAGATTATCAGATTATTTACTCCCTTCCATTAAGCGCCTTATATTGATTGAGATAACATCTCCGTCCCTTACTTTATACTTCTGAAGTGAGCCGCTTGTTGGAATGGAAATAATGTCTTGTTCAAGTACCTGCTTGATTTGTCTGGAAGAAAGCGAGAAGAACTTTCTGAGCAGCAAAGGCAGTTTGATACTGAATTCAAAGTTACATTTTATCCGGATGCTGATGAATTCATCCGTCATTGTCAGTAGTTCTTCCGGGGAGGTGCTGCTGACGATTTCATAATCAACACTGTTAAAGTCGAATGTTGCGTTGTTCTGCCTTTCCAGTTCTGAAGAGAAGGCGTACTTCCAGGCTGTTTCCGTATCATTTACGGAGAAACTGTGGAATAGAGCTTTGTCTATTAAGTCTGTCCTCTTTCGTGACAATAGGGTGAGATTGCACGTGTTGTCGCATTGCACGCATCTGTAGATTAGCCATACGTCAATACTCTTTTTCTGTGCATTCATCCTGAACTTGTCGCTGCAATAGAATCTGTCACTATCGCAATGGCTGCATTTCTTTTTTAATAAAGGCGTGTTCTTGACCTTTATTTCCCATGTGATTATTGTGCCCATCGAATTAATATTTTTCTTTGTTTTTAAGTTTTCTGCAAAGTTGGATATTAGCGAATTGGCTTTTTCACAAGATGTCACAAGGTGCGGTATGATTTATTTGTCCAGTTCATCCATCATCTTAATTATTTTCTCTTTCAGCTTGTCAAGGAATTGAGTTCTGTTCTTCTTTCTGTTCCTGATTTCCAGGAATATTCTGTAAAAATCACCAATCTCGATATTGAAAAGAAGTTCGCAGCAGAAAGCGATGTCTTTTAAACTGCTGTCCCCGTTGTTGAGGCACTTGCCTGCATAGAGTGCATAGATAAATTCTACCAGTGCAACTTTGCTCTCCGTCCACTGCAATTGTTTCTCTTCTATGATGGCGGCAAGCTTGAAATGCAGTTTATCGGACAGTGCATCTATTTCTTTGGATAGATATTGGGCTAAATGCTTATCTGCCAGTATTTCGGCAACACTGGAATCGTGCATTGTGGAGAAAGAAATGTCTTTGTTCAGGAAGTTACATTGGGCATCGGAGTAAATATCATAATGCCCTCTTCTGAAATAGAGCGTATCAAGATCTGTTTGTCCTGTTTGGTAATAGCTGTAAAAACTATTATCAAGAGGTTTCCTTTTCAGCGTTTCGTATTCTGCTTTAAGATACCTGAACTGAGCTGTTAGAGACTGCTCGGCGCGATGCTTTTCAATCCGGTATAAATGGATATAGAATGCCAATAGACTGAATACTTGTGGTTTCCAGACTTTAAAGAAAAGAATCTCTTCCTGTGGACTTTCAAATTGATAGTCCGCGGTTTTCTGTTTCAGCAGAGTGAGCGAAGATTGTATGAAAGCAATGGTCTGCTTTATTTTATCGAGCGTATCAATCTGTAGTTGCTCAATTCTTTGGATTTCTATATCTATGCTTTGCTTAATGTCTTTTACGAAATTTTCCATTTGCATTTAGGCCACCAAATCCTCCAACGGCATAATAGGTCCGTTGAAGTGCTTGAATAGCAGATGACAATTGCCTGCCAGGGCAATGTGATTAATAGTAGAAATGATAAAATGAAAAACCTGTTCAAGTAGAATAACTCAAACGAAAGAAATTAGCCTGCGGTCTATGAGGCTAATATTAAGCTAAAACAAATTTAAGAATTGTACCCAAAATATTCTTGTTTATGGATTTGCAGGCAAATATAGCTGTTTTACGGTGAACAAAAAATTAATTTATGGTAATTCCGGGGTTTTCTTGAACCTCAGGTGAGTGTTATTTGTTCTTTCATGTTACAAATGTGCAGCACTTCTAATGTAATTAAAAGTAAGATGATAAATCCTATTAAAATGTAAGCCATAATGTTTTCCTGAAATTTTGTAGTGTTAGAATTGTGTCCTCCTATCCTCTTGTCCTACCTCTTTGTTTGGTTTGATAGCTTAATGTGTGTGTAAAATATAATTGTGAATACGAACTTTATGCTTGGTGAAAGATATCTAAAACGGATTGTTTAAAATCGTATAGATATTGCATGAGCTATGAAGTGGACTTATGTTATGAATACTTCTATAAATATCCGATTATTTGGGGCTTAGAAGATTATATGTCGAAGAGAGAATTGTTTTCTGTTTATAAAATAAATGTATATATTTGTATGATATGGAATGTTTCTCAGTGGATTTTCAGTAGCATTTTTATTTTAATTACTGCTATTGGTCAAATATTAATTAAATATTAGTTGAGTATGAAATATACTGATTCCGAACAAGAACGAGTAAATATGGAGCTGGAACAGTACCGGACACGGCTTGAACAGATGGTCGAAGAGAAATCAAAAGACTTGATAGCTATCCAGGAAGATTTGGAGGCAACCAACCGGCGACAGGCATTGTTCATCAAAGTGCTGCAAATACTGCAACTGGAGGCAGATATACCTAAAGCCATGAATATGGCACTTGCCGAGATTGGCCGTTATACCGGTGTAGACCGCTTGGCGACTTGGGAGAACCATCTTGATGGGGTTACGTACGGTTGCACCTATGAATGGTGTAACGATGGCAGCGAGCCTGCCATAGATTATCTGCGGAGCATGACCATTGAAGCAGGTAAACCATGGTTCGATATGCTTGCAAAAGATAATCTTATTTGTACGTCTGATATCTATTCGCTTGATCCCTTTATCACGCAAATGCTGGAAGTGCAGGGCGTAAAAGCCATTGCTGTCTTTCCGCTGTCGCAACTGGGCGTTCATTTCGGTTTTCTTTCATTCAACTTCTGCTGGAACAAGCAATGGGATGAGAAAGATATAGAACTAATGAGCCAAATCTCGCAAATTGTATCTACCGCTACAAAGCGCTGGCAGGTCGAGACTTCCCTGCATCAGTCGCAGCGGACTATGCAGAAGGTATTGGACAATATCAATACGAATATTTTCGTTAGTGATTACGATACACAGAAAGTGCTTTTTGCAAACAAGCCTTTCAGGGAAGCTGCCGGAGAAGTTCCGGAAGATGCAGAATGCTGGAAAATGCTGAATGCAGGGTTGGATGGTGTGTGCGAGCATTGTCCAAAAGCACTGCTGCTCGATGCTGAACGCCGACCTACGGGAGTTCAATTCTGGGAAGACTATAATCCTTCTACCGATCGTTGGTACACCATTCAGAGCACGGCGCTGGAATGGCTTGACGGGCGGTGGGCTATTATGGAGTTGGCTACCGACATCACTACCCGCAAACAGGTAGAATTGGAACTGATTCAAGCCAAAGAGAAGGCTGAAGAATCGGATATGCTCAAGTCGGCATTCCTGGCTAACATGAGTCATGAAATCCGTACTCCTCTAAATGCTATCGTAGGTTTCTCGAGCTTGCTGGCCGAGACTGAAGAAGTGGAGGAACGCCAGGCATATATGTCTATAGTGCAGGAGAACAACGAATTGCTGCTCAAACTTATTTCCGATATTCTGGATATCTCCAAAATAGAGGCCGGCACGATAGAGTTTAATAAAGCGTTGGTAGACGTACACCAGCTTTGTAGGGAAGTGATTACTTCTTTCTCGCACAAGGCCGGCGACGGGGCGGTAGAACTGCGTTTTGACGAAAGTTCACCGCAGATAGTGATTGATGGTGACAAGAACCGGATTACGCAGGTGATCTCTAACTTCATCACCAATGCCTTTAAGTTTACTACCCAAGGGTCGATTACCCTTTCTTACACTTTGGAGGGTGGCAATCAGGTGTGCTTTAGTGTGACGGACACCGGTAAAGGCATCCCTGCAGAGAAGCAGGATGAAATCTTTAATCGTTTCGCAAAACTCGATTCGTTTGTGCAAGGTGCAGGTCTCGGGCTGTCGATATGCCAAAATCTGGTTGAGCGGATGGGTGGAAAGATTGGAGTGGAATCTCGCGAGGGAGAAGGCGCACGCTTCTGGTTCACACATCCATATACGCCGGAGGATCAGGCTATATCGGAAGCGGGAATGGATGATGCGTCTGTTGCTTCAATTTTAAAGACCACTCCCAAGAACTATAAACCCTTGATTTTGGTGGCCGAGGATATAGACAGCAACTACTTGCTGATTGAGGCGCTGCTCAAAAAAGATTATCGTCTGCTGAGAGCACACAATGGTGAAGAAGCTATCGAGTTACTTGATGCTCAAACTCCGGACCTTGTATTTATGGATATGAAGATGCCGGGCATGACCGGGATAGAGGTAACCAAGATATTGAGAGAAAAAGGCGTTCAGATTCCCATTGTTGCACTTACGGCATTCGCTTACGACGACGACAGGAAATTGGCCTTGGACGCCGGTTGTAACGACTTTCTGACTAAGCCTATATCTCCGCCAGAATTGCGCAGGATGGTCAGTAAATGGACGACTCGTTGATATTTTGCCATGTAAATCAGAGCGAAGCGAAGAATTTACTTCCTGTTATGTGAAGGGGAGAGATTCTTCGCTTCGCTACTGATAGCAGACTGAGCTGCTTTGGAACGAACTTCTTATTCGGCTGCAAGTAATTCGTTCATATTGCCTTTTCTTATATACGGCAGGCAGGAACGTATCTTGTCAACAGGCCAATCCCACCATTTCAGTATGAGCAACTGTTCTATCACATCCTGGTCAAAGCGTTTCCGGATTTCCTTGGCGGGAGTACCACCTACGATTGTATAAGGTGGAACGTCTTTGGTTACAACTGCACGTGCGGCAATAATTGCCCCGTCTCCGATATGAACTCCTGCCATAATCACGGCTTCATAACCAATCCAGACATCATTGCCTATTATAATGTCTCCTTTGTTATCCCATGCGGAGGTGACATCTGCTTTATCGAGCCCCCAATCTTCATAAAATAGAGGAAAGGTGTAGGTAGATAGGGATTTTAATGTGTGGTTGGCGCAGTTGAAAAGGAATTTTGTGCCACAGGCGATGGAACAAAATTTGCCTATCACTAATCTTTCCCGATGGATGGGATAATGATAAAGCACATTGTTCTTTTCAAAAAACAAAGGGTCGGCAACAAAATCATTGTAAATGGTATAGTCGCCAATCTCTATTTGGGGATCTTTCACTACGGTATTAAGATATACCGTTTGTTTGTCTGCGCTACGCGGATATATTTTGGTCATCATAACTTCTTCTGTTTTAATAATGTTTTCTTTTTAGATAAATGATAGATTGTACAGCCAAGAGAATCACGAAAAGGTACTCTGCAGTTAAGTAGACTGCCAGAGGGGCTTGTGTGTAGTAACTCAGCCAGTAGAGATAAATCAAATACGCCACTGTCGTTGTAACTTGAAAGAGAAATGTGGCTTTTGTTTTTCCTGTCCCTCCAACGGCATTGAGATAGACGTAGCCGGGCAAAGCAAAAGTGTAATTCAGCAACATCACGACGAAAGGAGCGAAGGCTGACTGTATCAGCAGCTCATTATCGGTATAAAATCCTATAATCTGCCTGTTGCCACATAAAGCAACTCCCACCAATGGGAGGCCTATGGCATAACCTAATTTTAGAATCTTTCGGCAGATGGGAAAAAGAAGTTCCCTTTTGCCTGCTCCAATCGCATTGCTTACCAATGACCCGGTAGTAACGGCAAAGGAGTTGGCTATTACAAAAAAGATGGCTGACACGCTTCGGGTAATATTAGAAATCGCTAATTCTGTTTTGCCCAAATGTTCAATAGCCACGAAAAACAAGAACCATGGGGCTACACTGATAAAGGCATGAAACATACTCCATACCGATAGGCTTAGCACTCCTGCAAGTAGCTTTCCATCATAGACTGGTCTCATTCCATATTTTGCTCTATCTATTTTTCTCCACATGTAGATGCCAAGCGCGATAAATGATCCCATTTCTGCTAATGATGAAGCGATTGCTGCTCCCGAAATACCTGATTTCAGAATGAATATCAAGAAATAATTTAGAGGGATGTTGATTATTACCGCGACAGCCGTAGCCCACGATAAAGCTTTGGTATGTGTTATTCCTACCAGGAAAGCCCGAATGGCTAAAAATGGAAAAGAGAATAACAATCCAAAACTACGCCAATCTAAGTACTGGATAGTAGCTCGATAAATATCAGGTGAAGTAATTAGCCGTTTCAGTATGAAAGGCGAAACTCCCTGGATGAGAAAACAAAGGAAGAGGGCTAATCCTGTTAAAAAGAATAATCCTTGAAAGAAAGTTCTTCCTGTCTCCTTGTAGTTCTGTTCTCCGTTCCTCCGGGCAACCATCACTTGCAAGCCGATACAAAATCCAAAGCCGAGCATATAGATTGCCAGATAATAGATTCCGGCAATAGCGGATGCTCCTAACTCGATCTCTCCAACGTGGCCTAAAAAGACGGCATCCGTTATATTGATCAGTTGTTCCATTAAAATGCTCATCATCACCGGAAAGTTGATGAGCCATATTTGTTTATAGGTATAATTCATTGCTCAACTATTAAAATAGCACGATAGAGCAGACTGCATTTCGCTGAGTCTGCAACTTCGCAAATTCATAAATAAAAGGATATAAAATCTCTGTGGCAAATAATTGATTATTTGCCGGATAGCTGAATAGCTTGATTGAGTGGGCTATTCGTTGAGCGTAGCTATATACAGAGTTTCATAAGAGGTGAATGCTTTTTGGTTAATGGATCACATCGCAAAAGTATGAAAAATATCCCGCAAAATAATGCCTTTCGGATTTTTACTAAAATTCCGACTGATATTTACTAAAAATCATCTGAATTTTTAGTAAAAATTTCCAGCCTCCTCAGAATGCCTTCTGGTAGGGGATTGCGAATATGTGATACGAAAGAGACATTATTTTGTACGTTGGCGAGGAAAAAAGAACTCCCTGATAATCGAAATTATCAGGGAGTTTCTTTGGTGAACCGCTTGGGGCTCGAACCCAAGACCCCAACATTAAAAGTGTTGTGCTCTACCTGCTGAGCTAGCGATTCAGACCTTGTTTTGCTGTTAAGCGGGTGCAAAGATAGGTACTTTTGTTGAAAATGCAAGGGAATGGGAAGAAAAAGTTTGTATTATTTCTCTCCTTTTGCGCCTTCTTCTTGATTATCAGTAGCTTCTAATTTGTGGATATTTTCTCGATTGATTATAAAACGTTGATAGTAGGAGAGCATAAGGGTGGTAAGCGGGAGTGCAATGATCATACCCAACATGCCCATTAACGATCCCCAGATTGATAGAGATAATAGGATAATAGCAGGATTCAGCCCGGTAATCTTTCCCATGACGCGAGGTACGATGAGGCCATCTTGAATGGCTTGCACTATCGCAAATACGGCAGTAGCTGAAGCGATGATAATCCAAAAATTCTGTCCGGTATCTGCAGCTTTCAGAATTGCAAGTATAATGGTAGGGATGAAACCGATAATCTGAAGATAGGGTACTAAGTTCAGAGCACCAATGAACAGCCCCAAGCCGATGGCAAGAGGGAAATCTATAATCAGAAAGCCGATGCTGAACAGAATGCCTACACATAAGGCTACAAATGCTTGTCCGCGGAAATATCTGTTCATGCCATCTTTCACGTCATTCATCACACCAACGACAAGAGGGCGATATTTCTGTGGGACAAGATGAGTCCATCCCTCGGAAATACTTTCATAATCCAACAATATAAAGACGATATATAGAAGGATAATGAAGAATGCGAAGAAACTGAATAAGAAATTGACAGATTCCGATAGTATCGACCAAAGCCGTGGAACAGTATCTTTGATTGCATCCAGCAGATTCTTCTCGCTGAACAGCTGGGTGATGAACTGCATATCTATATTCTCACGTAGGAATTCTGATAGCGTCTTGGGGACATTACTGTCACTGGCTCCATTAGAGAAGTATTCTATCAGTAAGTCCTTTACCCGGGCAAACTCCTGAATCATAGGAGGCACAAGCAAATAAAATGCAACTGCACCGACTAATACAAGTGTAAGCAATGCACAGAATATGGAAATAATCCGGTTCCTGAACTTTAGCTTATATTGGAAAAAGGCGACCAGAGGATAAATTAAATAAGCGATGAGCCAAGCTATGAAAAACGGTAGCAGCACACTGCTCAAACGCTTGAGGAGCATCAGAATGCCGATGATGATAACGCCAAGTATGACGCCACGGATAAAACTGTCGAATGTGATTTTTTTACGCTCCATAAGATTCTGTTTAGGGTGATTGCTTAATCGCTGCTGGTTTGCCTGTCTGCCTGGGTGGCCTGCAGGTAGCATTCCCTGCATAATGGTTCATATTCTGCCGTTTCTCCTAGCAATACCTGCTTTTCGTTCTTGACAGTGCGGTGAGAGAAGGATGCCAATTGCCCGCATTTCACGCAAATGGCATGCACTTTGGATACTTCGTCGGCAATGGCGCATAATCCCGGCATGGGACCGAATGGAGTACCGCGAAAGTCCATATCCAGTCCGGCAACAATAACGCGTATCCCATTATTGGCCAACTGGTTGCATACATCAATCAGACCGCCGTCAAAGAATTGGGCTTCGTCGATGCCTACTACATCTATTTCCGAAGTAAACAACAGGATACTTGCTGAAGAGTCTATCGGAGTCGATGCTATAGTATGGCTGTCATGCGACACTACATCTGCTTCTGAATAGCGGGTATCTATGGCAGGCTTGAAAATTTCTACACGCTGTTTGGCAAATTTCGCACGTTTCAGCCGGCGTATCAATTCTTCCGTCTTGCCGGAGAACATTGAGCCGCAAATAACTTCAATTCTTCCTCTACGTTTGGTTTCTTGTATGTGATCTTCCGAGAATAATACCATGTTTTTAAGTGTTATATTTAAGCGCAAAAGTAATACTTTTGTTTGCTTTCCGATATTTTTTCATTATTTATTTCTACATTTGTGGCATTAATGCGGACTGTGTAAAGGATATGCAAACATTATTGAACGACATAGAACTGGACATTCAGGAATTGAAATGTTTAATGCAAGCTATCTCGAGTGATGCCAACCCGGCATTGCGGGTAGTGATAAAACGAAATATTCAGCAGATGAAGGCACGCCTCGATGCACTGCAAGCCTTGCTGGATGAGGCTCCTGCAGGGCAAGAGAATCCGGTAGAACCGGCTATAGATAAGAATGTGCCGGAGGAACCGACAGACAGTCCTGCCGAATCGGTTCAACCTATTGTGACTCCGGTTTCTCCTATTTTAGCAGAACGTATCAAACCTGCTACCGATTTGCGCCATGCCATTAGTTTAAATGATTCATTCCGTTTTACCCGTGAACTCTTTGAGGGTAATGCTGTCCGGATGAATGAGGTGGTACGTCGGTTGGGTGAAGCTTCTTCTTTGGACAAAGCTATGGATCTTTTCGTCTCGGAAGTGCACCCGGACGAAGAGAATGAAACTGCAGCCGATTTCGTAGAACTCCTCAAGAAATATTTCAGCTAAATCATCTATCAATATGGGAAAACTTTATGTAGTGCCTACGCCGGTAGGAAATTTGGAGGATATGACCTTCCGTGCCATCAGAATCCTAAAAGAAGCTGATCTGGTACTTGCTGAAGATACACGCACTTCCGGAATATTGCTGAAACATTTTGAAATAAAGAATGCAATGCAGTCTCACCATAAATTTAATGAACATAAAACGGTGGAAAGCGTTGTTAATAGAATAAAAGGGGGCGAAACGGTCGCTTTAATTTCGGATGCCGGTACCCCCGGAATATCAGACCCTGGGTTTCTGGTGGTACGAGAATGTGTACGCAACGGCATCGAGGTGCAATGCCTGCCGGGAGCTACAGCTTTTGTACCGGCGCTGGTGGCTTCGGGATTGCCAAACGAGAAGTTCTGCTTCGAGGGCTTTCTTCCACAGAAGAAGGGACGCATGACGCGTTTGAAAGCATTGGCAGAAGAATATCGTACGATGGTATTTTATGAATCTCCTCACAGGCTGGTAAAAGCTTTGACGCAATTTGCCGAACACTTCGGTGCGGAACGTCAGGCATCCGTTTCGAGGGAGATTTCCAAGATACACGAGGAAACCGTACGCGGAACCCTCACAGAACTGATAGAGCATTTCACAGCCAACGAACCGCGCGGTGAAATTGTGATTGTAGTAGCAGGAATAGACGATTAAATAACTTCATTAACAAAACGTAAAACAAAAGCGTATGAAAAAGTTAGCAGTTTTAATTGTGTGCGCAGCCGTAATGGCTTCGTGTGACAGCTTCTCTGGTGGTAACAAAGACCAGCTGAAAGCCGAAAATGATTCTCTTTTGATGGAATTGACCCAGCGTAATGCAGAACTGGATGAAATGATGGGTACTTTCAATGATATTTCGGAGGGATTCCGCCAAATCAATGCAGCCGAGAGCCGCGTAGATTTACAACGTGGCGCTGTGGCCGAGGGCTCTATGAATGCCAAGCAACAGATAGCCTCGGATATTGAATTTATCCGCAAGCAGATGGAAGAAAACAAAGAACAGATTGCCAAATTGCAATCCATGCTGAAGAGTAGCAAGACCAATTCGGCTCAGTTGAAGAAAGCTGTGGAATCTCTGACTCAAGAACTGGTTGCAAAGACTCAACGCATTGAGGAGTTGCAGGCTGAACTGGCTTCCAGAAACATCCGTATTCAAGAACTGGATGCAGCAGTTACCGGCTTGTCTGCAGATAAAGAAATGCTGTCTGCTGAAAATGACGCTAAAGCCAAGACTGTTGCCGAACAAGACAAAGCGCTTAATACGGCTTGGTTTGTATTCGGAACGAAGAAAGAGCTGAAAGACCAGAAAATTCTGACCGGTTCGGGACTCTTTAAGAAAGGCGATGTGCTGAAAGATGGTGATATCAACAAGGACTACTTCACACAAGTGGATATCCGTACCACCAAAGAAATCAAGTTGTATTCTAAAGATGCTGATATCCTGACTACTCATCCGGCCGGTTCTTATGCTTTGGAGAAAGATGACAAAGGACAGCTCACTTTGAAGATTACAAATCCGAAAGAATTCTGGAGTGTATCCAAGTATCTGGTTATCCAGGTGAAATAACACATTTGTAGTGTGTGCTGATTGAACGCAGATTATCGCAAATAGCCAAGGCAGCAATGCTTTGCGTGGGTTTGCGATAATCTGCGTTTCTATTTTTTATATCTCATACTAATATATTATGGCATATCAATATAAGAATCTCTTTATCGATCTGGATGATACTCTTTGGGCTTTTTCTCTGAATGCCCGCGATACGTTTGAAGAAATGTATCAGAAGTATGGATATGATCGTTTCTTTCAGTCTTTCCAGCATTTTTATGCGCTCTATCAACAACGCAATGTGGAGTTGTGGGAAGAATATGGCAAGGGGCAAGTGACGAAAGAAGAACTGAACCGCCAGCGTTTCCTGTATCCTTTGGAAGCTGTTGGGGTGGGGGATGCCATGCTGGCAAAGAGCTTTTCTGATGATTTCTTTTCTGTGATTCCAACTAAAAGTAAGTTGATGCCCCATGCCAGGGAAGTATTGGAATATTTGTCGGCAAAATATAATCTGTATATTCTTTCTAACGGTTTTCAGGAACTTCAGTGCCATAAGATGCGCTCGGCAGGTATTGATCATTATTTCAAAAAGGTAGTATTGTCTGATGATATAGGGGTGCTGAAGCCGTGGCCTGAGATATTTCATTTTGCTCTTTCTACTACGCAATCCGAGTTGCAGGACTCTTTAATGATAGGCGATAGTTGGGAAAATGATGTTGCTGGAGCGAGGGAAGTAGGAATGCATCAGGTGTTTTATAATGTAACCGGAAAAACGGAACTACCTTTTCAGCCGACTTATCAAGTCAGTGACTTAAAAGAATTGATGCAAATTCTGTGACATTGTAAGATTTAGTTGTATTTTTGTCAGCAGAAACGTATAAAAATATAGCTATGGAGACTATCTTGCCTTTCGCTTTGCTTTGTTTTACTTCCTTCTTCACGTTGACCAACCCTCTTGGAACGATGCCGGTTTTCTTGACCATGACTCATGGTATGACCGAAAAGGAACGGCAAACTGTTGTATCGCGTGCTACTTTGGTGGCTTTTGCTACGATTATGGTTTTTACATTTGCCGGGCAGTTTCTTTTTAAATTCTTCGGCATCTCTACGAACGGTTTCCGCATAGCAGGCGGTGTCATTATCTTCAAGATTGGTTTTGATATGCTGCAAGCCCGTTATACTCCAATGAAACTGAAGGATGAAGAGATCAAGACGTATGCTGATGACATCTCTATTACTCCGCTTGGTATCCCCATGCTTTGTGGTCCCGGTGCCATAGCGAATGCCATTGTATTGATGCAGGATGCCAATTCTCTTGAGATGAAAGGAGTCCTGATAGGTATGATTGCCTTTATCTATTTAATCACCTTCTTTATATTACGTGCTTCCACGCGTCTGGTGAAAGTCTTGGGCGAAACGGGAAATAACGTAATGATGCGTTTGATGGGGCTTATCCTGATGGTGATTGCTGTGGAATGCTTTGTCAGTGGCGTGAAACCGATATTGGTGGATATTTTGAAAGAGGGAGTTACGGGACTTCTTTAAAGCTTCTCACTAAACATATGACATATAACAAAAGTCGTTCGCTTCACAGCGAACGACTTTTAAAACACTTTATTTATAAAGTTCAGTTTTATAACTGAATTGAATTATTGACCAGTCATTTTGTTATTTAGGTAGAGTACTTGACCAATCATTTTGTTCTACTCCAAATCCAGAATTAACTTCTGCACTAGGGATGGGGAATACTAGATTTGAAATTTTGTAGTTGGTATAAGTGAATGACTCATTAGGAGCTTTGGCTGCATACACTTCTGCATTTTCATCCCAACGTCTTAAATCATATAAACGCAAGCCTTCTTGGAATAATTCACGGGCACGTTCATCTTTGAGGAATTTCATTAAATCATCCGATGTTGCGGGCAAGTCTGATATAGATGTAATATCTGCATTGCGTTTAGCAACTGTCAGCAGGGCGTTTTGAGCCTTTCCAAAGTTACCGTTCGAACTTTTCAAGTTGGCTTCTGCAAGGATCAAGAACATTTCAGGTGCATTTACTATATAGTTAGTACCGTAAGCAGGATTTCCCGAATCATAATGAGAGAATTTGCCTGATTTGAAAACAGGTACGGCAGGTGAAGACTTAGCGTCCCATTCAAATATACTTGTACGGCAATCATTTTCACCATAAAGAGCCTGCAATTTCGGACTTGGGCTGTAATTGTATGTAGACCATAACGTACCACATGAATTAGCCGACCAGTTGTCTGTTTGTGTAATTGCTAATGCAAACATACTTTCTGAATTCGATGCTTCGTTGTTATAAAGTGCCTTATACTTAGCAGCACCATAAGTTAACTCAGTAATTCCTTTTTCATCAAGAGCGTTTTGTGCATATTGCATAGCTTTATCCCAATTCTCTAAATAGAGATGGGTGCGCGCCAACAAACCATATACAGCAGCCTTATTGAAGTATACCAAAGACTGTCTGTCTCCACCAGCAGCATTAAAGTGTGCAATGGCCTGTTCGAAGTCTGACACAATAGCCTCATAATTTTTTCCTACTGTTGAACGGCTTACTTGAGCTAGTGCCTCAATAGGCTGTTCAATCAGTACAATGCCAAGATCTGATGAATGGTCAGTGCCATTCACTTTTACTTGGTGGGCATAAACATTGGTCAATATCAACTGTGCATATCCACGTAAGGCGTAAGCTTCTGCCATACAGCGATCTAATTCAGCTTTTTCTTCTGTTGAAGCATTATCATAGAGAGCTTGGGAAGCTACTATTACACGAGCTGCATTATCCGCTGTTTTGTATCCATATTCCCAAATTGCTTTCAGGTAAGTGTCTGTATCAGTGAAAGTGTAGGTATATATGCCATCAAAATGTCCTGTTTTACCATTCCAGTAGCTAATATCAGTTGGGATATCACCGATGCTGATAGCATAGTTTCCGGCAAAGTAATAATAGAACAAGTCGTAGTAGGTACCATTCAGTGCCGTTGAGATATTGTCAACTGTGGACAATCCTGTTTCTACATCAATGCCTTTGTAATAGTCGGTTTCGAGGAAACTGTTTCCGCATCCTGAAAAACCGGCTCCCAAAGCCAATATGACGAATGTTTTTAATATATTCTTTTTCATATTCATAAATTGCTTTTAATTACTGTAATATACTATATTAGAAAGTAAGCTGAATACCTCCAATGAAGGTGCTGGTTGCAGGATATTGCCATGCAATAACACCGTTAGCAGAAGTTTCCGGATTGTATCCTACAAAATCACTTGCTGTAAACGTGTAGAGATTATCTGCTGATGCATAAACACGCAGTTTCTGAATAAATGCTTTTTCAGTCCATCGTTTGGGTAATGTGTATCCCAATGTTACATTGCTGATACGCAGGTAGTTTCCGTTATAAAGATAACGAGAAGAGGTAGCTGTGGCTTTATTGGGGTCACCATAGATGTACTGAGGATATTTAGCGTTTTTGTTCGTTTCTGTCCATGAGTTGAGAGCTACGTCTTCAAGCGGCGTGCGGAATGCCATACCAAAACCGGTAAAGGCTGCTCCGGAATCGTATACTTTTCCTCCTAAACGGTAATTGAAATTAATGTTGAAATCGATTCCTTTCCAAGTAAGGTTAGTTCCAAAACCTCCCAAAACTTTGGGATCGGCATTTCCTACATAGCGCTTGGCGGCTGCATTGTAGTCTGATGTAGTTTCGTTACCTTCCTTATTGAGGTACCACAGTGGTTTACCAGTCTCATGGTCCACCCCTACATATTCTTTCATATAGAACTGGCTATAAGGATGTCCCTTCTCAATAATTTGGAATGTATATTCCAATGGATCATCAGTAGACAATTTTATAACTTCATTTTTATTCCATGTTAAGTTAGCAAAGAAATTCCAGTTTAAATCATTTTTCTGGATAATCGAAGTATTTACTGAGAACTCAATACCACGATTGCGGATAGAACCGATATTCTGATAAGTCTTTGACATACCGGTAGTCATAGATAAAGGTATTTCAAATAGAGCATCAGAAGTTTCTTCATTATAGAAATCAAAGGTAAGATGGATACGATGAAGGAACGAAAGGTCAAAACCAACATCGAATTTCTTGGAAACCTCCCATGTCAATTCCGGATTGGGAATACTTGTCGGTCTCATACCTGGCATTTGGTTGTAGTTATAGCCTGAGGAATAGAATCCGCGGGCAGCATACCAACTAATATCTTGATTACCTACTGTACCATAAGATGCACGAAGCGTAGCATTCGTTATTGTTTCGTTTTCATTTAGGAAGTCTTCACCTGAAATACGCCATTTTCCACCCACTGACCAGAAGTTACCCCAACGGTTATCGGCACCGAATACGGATGAACCGTCGCGGCGGAAAGAACCGGAGAGATAATACTTATCTGCATAAGCATAATGTACATCTGCAAAATAAGAGGCTAGACGAGCTTCTTGCTTATAGTATTCATTGCCTTGATCGGTACCGGCTGTTGTAAGGTCGCGCATACCGGAAGCTGCAAACGGAAAGTCCGATTTTGCATAATATTCATAGAAATAGCTCTTCTTCTGCATTTCTTGACCTAACATCAAGCTAATATCATGTTTATTGGCAAACTTATAGTTCCAACCAATAATATTATTCCAGGTGATGACTGTACTTCTGGAGTTGTATTGTTGTCCCAGACCATTATAGTCTTGTGCTTGTGGATTGTATAGAGCACTCCAATACTGATATTGGCGTAATTCGTTGATATTTACTCCTAATGTTGTTTTGGCATAGATTCCTTTACCAAAATCTATTTGGAAATAAGGATTCAAATTCACCATTTGAGTTGTATTTTGGTTAAGTTCACCCGCTTTCTCGTCCATCAATGCCAACGGATTATAACCATTGATGTTAGCATAATTTCCTTCTGCATCATAAAAGGGATCCATAGGAGTCTGGCTGGAGATAGCAGCTGTGATTGGACTACTCATAGAACCTGATGTGGATAGTGAAAAACCATTCTGTGTAGAGTAACTGTATGATGAATTCACTCCCAAAGTAGCCCATTGGAACTTAGTATCCAAATTGAGGCGGCCAGAGAAGCGTTCCAAATCCGATCCTATAATCAAACCTTCTGTATTCAGATAACCTAAACCGACGTAGTAGCCGGTAGAACCGGTACGTCCTTGCATATTAAGGTTGTAGTCTTGATAGTAGCCTTTACGAGAAATGGCATCCATCCAGTCGTAAGAAGACTTGCGATCCCAGCCAAAATAATCATCAGCTAAGTAATCATAATTTTCCTGCCAATCACCACCTTGTGCTGCAGTGTAACCGTCAGCGAAAAGCTTCATGGTTTGTTGCGCATTAGCAAAATCCATGTTGTTGTTGGCAGTTGTTACAAATCCTTGCTTAATATCAAGATTGATATTAAATTTGCCTTCTGAACCTTTTTTAGTAGTAACCACAATTACTCCATTGGCTGCACGCGAACCATAAATAGCAGTAGCTGCCGCATCTTTTAATACTGTGATGCTTTCAATGTCGGCAGGATTAAGTGAAGACATCGGATCTACTACATTATTAGTGCTATAAGTAAGTGAATTATCATCCGTATCAGAGTCAACCGGCATACCATCAATTACATAGAGTGGCTGAGTTCCGGAATTAAGTGAGCCACGTCCACGTACATAGATAGATCCCCATATACCTGGCATACTAGTTGAATTGTTCATTTGAATACCAGGTACAGCACCCTCTAATGCCTTTACGAAATTAGCATCAGTCTTCTTTGCAAGAACATCTTTACCTACAATAGCGGCTGCTCCAGTAAACGATGCCTTTCGTTGTACACCATAACCTGTTACTACAACTTCGTCTAAGACTTCTGTATCAGGCTTCATTGCGATTTTCATATTCGCCTTAATACTCACCTCTTGAGTCTGCATACCAATATACGAAATAATCAAAGTCTTCGCAGAACTGAATGACAGGTATATTATTGATAATAAGATAGTTACGATTTGTTTAGAACTTGGAATGAATAATATATATGCTTAATAGATGACATATAATAAGGGATGAAAAAAAATAGTGATATCAATTTTCTATCACCATAATAATTTAACCCGCTAATAATCATTTATTTAACATTGTATTCTGTTTCATTTTGCTACTTTACAATATACTGATTGATTTTGAAAGGTGGTATTTGTCAAAAATAGAGATTTAGATAGATAGAACTTTTTTTTTAATTTGAAAAATATGATTGGAATAATAAGAAAAACAATTTGTAAAGAATTGTACATCTTTTTATATTTGTATTATACTTCAGAGTTGATAAAAAAAACTATAATCATAGTCTTATTATAATAAAATTATAATTATCTTTGTATAAAACGTTTGTGTTATGGAAAAAATCAACCCTTTTATTACTAATGGCTATGTTTCTGCCGAATATTTTTGTGATCGCATAGCTGAAACCGAAATGTTAACTCGCTATGTTGTAAATGGGAATAATGTAGCATTGATATCTCCACGTCGTTTGGGCAAAACCGGTTTGATAGAACACTGTTTTCATCAAAAGTGCATAAAGGATAAATATTATACATTCTTGATTGATATATATGCAACTAAAAACCTGCAGGAATTTGTTTTTGAACTTGGCAAAGGTATCTTAAATGGCTTGAAATCGCAAGGTAGGAAAGCATGGGATCTGTTTCTGAGTTGTTTGTCATCTCTCCGAACTAGTATATCATTTGATTTTGCAGGAAGCCCGAGTTGGAATTTAGAAATGGGAGATATAAAAACTCCTGGCATAACATTGGATGAGATATTTTATTATCTGGCACAAGCTGACAAACCTTGTCTGGTTTCTATTGATGAGTTTCAAGTTATAGCTAAATATCCGGAGAAGAATGTTGAGGCCATGCTACGAACTCACATTCAGCATTGTACAAATGCAAAATTCATTTATGCAGGCTCTCAACGTCATATGATGGGGGAAATATTCACAAGTCCTGCACGCCCTTTTTATCAAAGCACGGCTGTCATGGAATTACATCCTATTGATATGCAAATATATACAGAGTTTATTAAGAAGCATTTTTTAGCGAGCAAGAAAAATATTACAGAAGAAACGGTTCATAAAGTATATAAGTATTTTGAAGGTGTTACGTGGTATATTCAATTTGTAGCAAATTCATTATATACGATGACGGCTGCAAATGAGACATGTACAGTAGACAAAGTAGATGTTGCAATCGAGAACATTTTATCTCAGTTGAACTTCACATATTCTTCTCTTCTTTATCAGCTTCCTCCCAAACAAAAAGAGGTTTTGATGGCTATTTGTAAAGAGGAAAAAGCGAAAGAGATCACCTCCTCCAAATTCCTAAGAACTTATAAATTGACTGCAAGTTCAGTGCAAGGGGCAATAAAAGGATTGTTGGATAAGGATTTTGTCACTTGTGAACTGGGAGAATATAGAGTATATGATAAATTCTTTGAGATATGGTTAATGAATTTGCTTAAATAAATTATATACCATTATTGTTTTATATGGATAATCATTATAGCAACTATTTAAGAAATATCCCTAAAAAGCCGGTCCATTTGTGAACCGGCTTTTATTATTACTATTTTGCACATTTCTTTAAATTATTCAGCCTCCAAAGAGTTGAGATATGCTTCCGCACTCAGGTACAAATAAGACGGAGTACCACAAGGAGATGCAGCGCCATCCTTATAAGCAGCCATACTTACGTACAGCGAATTGGCAGGGAAGGTAATGCTACCAGCCTTTTCATTATAAATGCCCAAAGGATAAGAGCTTATATTGGTAGACACGTTACCATAGATAGAACCACCGCTAAACATGCCATACCCCCAGTCCATACCATATTGAACCGGCTTCAAGGAAGCACCTTCTTTGGTTACATCAATAATGAAGACATATTTACCGGGAATAACGTCACCTTCCTCATTAAAAGGATAACCGTTGAAACCTCCAACCTCATCTTGTGCAGTAGCCACCTTGGCAAACGGACTGTCAAAGCGGAAACGGGTACTGGTAGCAGTCGTAGTCTTTTCAAGTTCCACAGCCAAAGGAAGAGCCGGATCTACACCGAAAAAATTAGAAACTGTACCATCCAAATAATATCCGGTACCGATAGACTCCCACTTTAGAATAGCAAAATTCACTGAAATCTCATGGTAACCGGAAGAATATTTGCTAACATTATCCCCACTCAGAGCCAATTGTAAATTATAAGTGACCCCCACGGCAGCCGACGGAACTTCAACTGTCAATTTTGCAGTCTTTTCTCCGGCAGCAAATGATACTGTAGAAGGGCACACAAATACATTTCCCTCATTATTAACCACTGTAACATCAGCAGTGCCGGCAACATCTGCCAATACACGTGTAAGGGTCACATCAAAAGAAGTTATTCCCGGCTCCACTTCCACCGTTTGAGTATGATTACCCACAAAACAGATTCCCTGATTACTGTCTTCCAGTTCAGCCGGAGTATAACTTTCTGCATCAGGATCGCAAGATGTTGCTATCAATACGATGACAAACAGGCTAAGTATCTTATTTATATATTTCATATTCCGTATTTTTAATAGTTAACTTATTCTTTATTCTACATCAGGTATTGGCGCCGGTGCTGAAACCAACGGATTGTTTTCCAATAACGGATTATATTGTACTTCCTTATTGGGAATACTGTAAATCTGAACCGGATCACCTGCTGCAATATTGAATACGGCAGTTTTCGGAAAACCACATCCTAAACGGTTAATGCCTTTATTCAAACGCATGATATCGAAATATGCCATACCTTCTCCCCAGAATTCAAGACGACGTTGTTGCCAAACAGCTTCCTGCACCGCCTCTGCTGCAGTAGCAGTACACTTATAAGACGGATCACGATACGCAGTGACAAAAGAGTTAAGAGTAGATACACCGCCACTAACATTGCCACTCATGGCCTGAGCCTCTGCCTTGATAAGGTACATCTCCTCAACACGCATCAATATTACATCCGTAGCATTGTTGTCAGTTCCCCATTGATCATTCAGCACTCCATACTTCACTTGTGTATAGGCAGGTGCCTTTTTCCCGGTAATATATGTCTGGGCCGCAGCTGGCAAATTAGCAGACACGCCTTCACCGTTCAGGAACCACCCCTTGCGGACATCACTTGCAGGGATCTGTTCATACAGTTTAGGACTGATTCTACGCCATCCCCCTACTGAAGCATAACCATAATTCAGGGAACCCATGTGTGATGGGAAGTTGCAAATACCGGTAGTACTTACCCGATCTTTTTCAGTGATCAAGATACCCCACATCCATGATTTATCTTCAATATCAATAAATGTCGGCTTGCTCACTGCAGTGCGGCTATATGGAACAGCAGCAGTATGAGACAATGCGGCTTCTGCATCTTTCAATGCTTCAGCATACTTATGCATTGTCAAATAAACACGTGCACGGATACCATAAACCACATCAAGGCTGACATAACGCTTGTCTTCACGAGTCATTGAAGTACTGCTCAGCAACTCAATGGCTTTATTAAGGTCACCCAAGATGAAATCATAAGTTTCCTGAACTGTAGAACGAGCACAACCGTTAGTTGCTACCTCTTCTGCATTCTCTGCCGTGATGATTGGCATACCCGGAGCATCTTCATGCCCCTTGTAGTTGAACTGATATAACTGTACCAATGTGAAATAATCAAATGCACGAATAGCCAACGCTTGTGCCAGATAGAACTGCAATGTAGGATCTTCTGTTGCATTATCTACGGTACCGATAACAGCATTTGCCGTAAAAATCTGATTATAAAGCGTACCCCAGAACTCAACAGTAGCTATACTCGTATTCAAGCAGTCATTATAAGTCATGGAAGTTCTATACCAATTATAGCCAACATCGTCAGCGAGCATGTCCGTTCCCCTTGAATCGGTTGCCAACATTATAGTCGGATAACCTATATCGTTATGCGTCTCTGTATCCTCAGGATAGTTCTTGGCATATTGAGTAAAGTTGGCTGCAATGGCTGCTACGCTGGCCTCCAATTTAGACGGATCAGCCTCAACAACATCTTCTTTCTGGTCGGCTGTAATGGTTGAACTTAGCGGTTCCGTATCCAAATCTGTACATCCGGCTACCATCAAACCGAACATAACATACGGTGTTATTTTATATAATTTCTTCATATTCTTTCTATTTTTATTATTGAACTATTATCAGAATGTCACTTTCAAACCACCGGAAATAGTACGTATAGGTGTATATCTATCCGTAGAAGCCGTAGTGTAGCTCATACGCGGGTCAAGTCCTCTGCGGGCGGAGAAAAGGGCCACATTGTCAGCAGCACCATAAACGCGCAGACTGCCAATGCCCAGATTTCTCAGCCATCTCTTAGGTAATGTATATCCCAGTGTAATGTTATTGATAGCAAAGTAATCGGAACTTGTCAACCAACGGTCTGACGTAGAATTAGTATACTTATCAATTGCATCGACACGCGGGATATTACTTTTCGTATTTTCCGGCGTCCATGCATTCAGAATATCTTTATGCCAGTTATGCCCCAAATCACCGGAATTGCCACCGTGCATTAGAGACTGATAACCGCTGTCGTAAATTGTACCTCCTAACTGATAAGCACACTGGATTGAGAAATCAAAACCACGGAACTCCAATGTAGTGCCGACACCACCATAAATAGTAGGCAGCAAATCTCCGGAAGCCTGTCTGTTGGTATTGTAGGCAGCAGACCAGTCCCAAGTCTTGTATTCTACACCGTCATCACCCTTTGCCCAGTACTGTGCTTCACCACTATCAGAGTCTACTCCTGCATATTTTGTCAAATAGAATTGATAGAGTGATTCTCCTTCGCGATAAATATAAGAACCACTAATCATCTCCCCCTTCAAGTCAGGATGCAATTCAAGAATCTTATTCTTCACGATTGTCCCATTCCAGTTGATGATCCATTTCAGATCGTTGGTTTCAATCGGTGTATAATTCAATTCGATTTCAAGACCTGAGTTACGAACGGAACCGATATTCATAGGAATCTGTGTATAACCATTAGACATAGCAACCGGTTTGTAATATAACATGTCTTCCGTTTGACGATTAAAATACTCAATGGTACCGTTAATGCGTCCTCGCAGAAGAGCAAAGTCTACACCTGCATTGAAAGAATTGGAAGTTTCCCATGTGATATCCTTATTCCCTTTATAGAAAAGCACACCGTCGGAAAATACGCCGTCAGAACCGCTTACGGTATATTGATCTTGATAAGGATAATAGTTAGCATATCCCTGATAAAGCAGATTATCATTACCTTGCTGACCGAAAGAAGCTTTCAGTTTCAACATGTTAATCCAATCATATTGAGAAATGAAACTTTCTTTAGCCATATCCCACGCAGCACTTACACTCCAGAAGTTACCCCAGCGGTTATCCGGATGGAAACGCGAAGAAGCATCACGGCGATAAGAGAAGCTTCCATAGTATTTTTCGTTAAAATCATAGCTGGCACGTGTAATGATACCGACTGTGGCATATTCATTATAGCTACCGGAACCATTTTTACGGTCAATAACATTAGATGCAGTCCAGTTCTTGTCACTATACATGTTATATCCTAAAATATAGTGGCTCTCAGTGTTGAAGTCCATACTTTCATAACCAGCCAAAATATCCAAATTATGATTGCCGAATGTTTTTTTGTAATTCAACAGATATTGTTGGTCAAGAGAATAGACACGCGAAGAATACTGCATAACAGAACCGCCGTAGGAAGCAGACTGACCATAGTATTTGTTGCCCACACTATGTTGACGTGTGTTATCAATATGCAAGCCCAATGAAGCAGTCAATGACAAACCATCGATAATGTCAATCTTGGCATACCATTTTCCATTCAAAATATCCATTAAATACTTTTCCGTATCATAGAGGAAGCCACTCATAGGGTTGGACATACTCATGAAGTTACGAGTATAATTTGTACTCTTACCATCACCATAGTCATATACCCGATAACCAGTATTTGCGTCATATACAATTTTTCCATCGGCATTACGTACATACATCGGATAAATTGGTGCCATGAAATTACTTACATAAAACGCATTACCGGAAGAAGTAGCAGCATCCGTATCCTGATCACCCGGAGAACGGCTTGTTACATTCGAGTAGCTAAGATTCACTCCAAGTTTCAACCATTTTTTAGCTTGATAATCTACATTCAAACGAGTAGAGATACGTTCGAAACCTGAATTCTCAATAATACCTTCATCATTCAAATAGCTGGCAGAGAGATAATAGCTTAATTTATCCGAACCTCCAGAAACGCTAAGATTATATTCCTGACGCAAATTGCTCTGGAACATTTCATCCGACCAGTTATCGGGTGTATAATAATAGTCGCCGTCACTATATCCCAAAGTTGCATAAGGATTCAGTTTCCCATTCCGACCAATAAGATACTGCCCTTCAGGTATGGTATAAACTTGGTATCCTAAGCCAGGGATTAAGTCTGTATTGGCCAATTGATAAGCCCGTTCTGCCGTATATTTACTATTATACAAATAGCCATTATACAAAGCGGAATAAGCCGTTTCCATATAAGTATTCGCATTCTGCAAAACATCATAATTCTTCACCAAACGGGAGTTGGTTCCCCAACGGGCATCCAAAGAAATCTGTGTATCGCCACTCTTACCTTTCTTTGTAGTAACCAGAATAACACCGTTGGCACCACGCGCACCATACAACGCTGCCGCTGCAGCATCTTTCAATACAGTCATAGATTCAATATCCTGCGAGTTAACTGCCGAAATATCTCCTTCATAAGGAATGCCATCTACCACATATAATGGATTATTGCTGGCATACATAGATCCGATACCACGAATACGGACAGTTGCACTCGTACCCGGCTGACCATTGGTGCTTTGAGTCTGTACTCCTGATACCGTACCGGAAAGAGCATTTGATAAATTTGAAACCTGACGCTTTTCCAGTGTCTCAGACTTTATCACAGAAGCCGAACCCGTAAAAGCTGATTTCTTTGCCGTACCATAAGCAACAACCATTACCTCATCAAGCATCTCAGAATCAGAATGCATGAATATTTTCATATTCGGCTTAATATCAACCTCTTGTGTTTTCATACCAATGTACGAAATAATCAAAGTCTTCGCAGAACTGTAAAATGAGTATATTGTTGATAATCATGACTTTGAAAAATATATCAGAACTTGGAATGAATAATGTATATGCTTAATAGATAGCATATAATAAGGGATGCAAAATTTTAGTGATATCGTATTTCTATCAGTATTATAAATTAACATGCTAATAATCATTTGTTTAGCATTGGATTTTATCCCGTTTTACTACTTTATAATATACTAATTAATTTTAAAAGATAGTGTTTGTCAAAAATGAAGATTTGAACAGGTATAGCTCTATTTCTAATTCAGAAAACGTAATTGGAGTAATGAGAAAGATAATTCTTGTAAATATTTATATTGGCATTTACTTAATAGGAGGAGTTTATCTGATTTACATTCTCAATGAACTGATTTTATTAAACTTTCAATTGGCAATCGAAAGTTTTTTTGTTTTTTCCCAATTCGCATTGTAAGATTTTGTGTATATTGTAATATATCTAAGAAACGATTATGAATAAGAATCTATTATATCAAGTCAGTTATGAACAAAAGAATAAACTGTTACTGTAGAGGCTATACAAGTTACGGTTTCTATAAAAAGGCCTATTAGCAACAGATTCTTAATATGTCCGATTTGAAAATAGCCGTTACAACAATATCATTCCAAATTGAGATTTCTGGTGATAAACAACAGTGGAGGGAAAGTCTTACGACATCTTCCCTCCACTGAAATACTTTATTTATAATCCCGAAAGAATTATTTTCCTGCGAGATTCAACTCATCATTATAATCCGTTTCATTCAAAGGTACGTCCCAAGTCCATTTGTTGGCACCATCAGCCGGGATTGTTTTTGCAATAGAGATATGGGCATTTCCCCCTTCAGTAAAGCCTTTACGTACAACAGGACGATTCCATCTCTTGTAGTCACTCCAAGCAAAACCTTCGCCCCAAAGTTCCAGCTCACGATAGTCCATGATTTCATTCCAAAGAGCATCACCAGTCTTAGTACAAGTATATTCAGGATTACGTCCGGAGGTAGCGTTCAATTCTACCAAAGCAGTCTGAGCACCTGTTTCGTTGTTAAGGAAGTAGTTGGCTTCTGCTTCTATCAACACCATTTCAGATGAACGGATGAAAGGCAGGTAACTTACTCCCGGAGTGTCGAAGACATAGAACTTCAACTGTCCGCCCAAGTACATATAACCAGCTTGGTAGGGTGCTTCAAGTCCGCTAACTGCCATCTTCTTACAATAAGCAGCAGCATCATCCCAAAGATCATCTGCTTCTGGTTTGTCACCCATTCCCAAAATGCCATAAGTCATATCCATTGCCGAGCCATCATTGTAATTGTAACTGGGGAATTTATCTTCGGTCAAGAACAACGCCTTGCGGGCATCATTATTTGGAATGCGGTTAATGAGTTCACGGCCTATAGCACCCGCACCAGTCTGTTGAGTACTTGCATAATATCCGTTGCAAGCAAATTGGACACCATAACTCCAATACCAGTTATTTTCTTGTGAACCGCCGAAACAACCAAAAATCCATTCACTTGTAGGATTGCAGAAGCCGGATTGATATTCGGCATTGGTCATAAGAGGATAGTTCTGGCGAGCCAATTTAGCTTCGGACAAAGCCTTAGAGTAGTCCTGCTTTGTGAGAGCAGCACGTGCATAAACTGCATGGGCTACATTAATATTCGGCATCCAGACTTGAGCGGCATCACGATCTTTCCCGCTTTGCTCATATAGCGTAATGGCATCATCGAGGTCTTTATAGATTTGCGAATAGGTCTCCGCTAATGTAGCGTAACCTTGCCCACCGGTAGATTCGTCCAGTCGAAGCACGATACCTTGTGAGGCTCCATTGCTGGAATCTTGCCAACGCCAGCAGTAATAGTGTACCAACTTCTCAAAAGCATAAGCGCGGAAGGTGAGAGCCGAAGCTTTGATGAAAGCTATCTCTGCCTCAGTTCCTTCGGCATTGTCTATATTGGCTAAGATGGTGTTCGCATTTCCCACAATCGTGTAATAATAGTACCATGCGTACGCATCATAAATAGAATTTGTACGCGAATGAAACTCTTGGTTATGAATAGGTGTCCATCCGGATGCATAAAGATTATAGAGGTAGTTCTCGCTCGGATAATTCTCATAATGAGCCATGATATTGTTTTCGCCAGCAAATCCTTGGCCGAAATAATATTGTTGTGTAGTCATGATTTTGGCAATACCGTTCAATGCTTTCATGGCATTAGCTGTAGTACCTACGGCATCGGATGCTCCGGTTGAATCAGTAGGTGCTGTATCCAGATAGTCACCGGCACAAGAAGACACCAACATCATACCTGCCAACAGGCTACCGGTGAACAATTTATTGATAAATTTCTTCATTTCTAATATGAATTATATGGTTATACCTTTAGAATTTTACAGTCAGACCGAAGTTATATACCCGGGCTGTTACATACGTATTATCCGAACCTCCGTTGAACGAATATTGCGGATTAAGACCTTTGCGTGCAGTCAGCGTTAAGAGGTTCTCAATACCTGCATTCAGAGAAACGCCTTCTAAGCCTACGTTTTTCAGCCAGCTCTTAGGAAAACTGTAAGAGAGGTTCAGGTTCTTGAATACCAAATAAGAAGCGCTTGTCAACCAACGGTCGCTGGTAGCATTTAAATCAGATGACTTATTGAAGTCGGCACGAGGTGTTCCATTAGGGTCAATGCGATTGGCAGATGTTTCTGTCATTCCTACAGGAACTTCCTTCCATGAATCCAGAATGTCTTTATGATAAGCACTACCGGCTGCGCCCGATTCTGAAACTCCCATCAGGCTGGCATAAGAGCCATCATAAGTCTTGCCTCCTAATGAATAGGTGAACAACAGGTTCAAATCCCAATTTCTCCATGAGAGTGCAGAGTTAATGGAGCCATATACCGTAGGAAGCACACTTCCTGCCCAGTCACGCTTGCCATAAGAAGTCGCAGTAGTGTAATCAACGCCGTTGATGGTAGTCAATGCGCCGGCTTCAGCTGCAGAAGCTTTCTTATCCGGGTCCAGTGTATAAAGAGAAGTACCAGTCATCTGGTCTACACCCTCAAAATGATAAGTATAGAATTCATAGATGGAATGTCCTTCGGAATAGTTCTGCATTCCATGCAGAATATCTTTACCGTCGGGTAGTTTCACGATTTTGTTTTTCAAGAATGTAGCGTCTACACCGAGGTTCCATCTCCAGTCATTAGTATTGATAAGATCTGCATTAAGAGAAATTTCCCAACCGCGGTTAGAGATGGTACCGATATTCTTATATTGAGTTAAGTTCATCGGTGCTCCATTATCGACATCTACCCACGGATAAGAGCCAGCTGACAATGGCAGACGAACCTCGAACAGCAAGTCTTTAGAACGCTTGTCGAAATAACCAATCTGGAAATTCAGGCGGTCAAACAGCCTGCCTTCCACAGCAACGTCTACAGTCTGGGTAGTTTCCCATTTAATATCTGGTGCGGAAAGCGACTGTTTCAGCAAAGCGGGTTCGCCACCATTTTTATCGATGGTGTAAAGAGCCATGTGACCATATAGGCTAACCCCCATATTATTGCCCACCTCTCCATAAGAAGCGCGCAATTTCAGAGCATTTACCCAATCTATATCCTGTAGGAAAGATTCTCGTTTCATGTTCCAACTGGCTCCTACTGAATAGAAATTACCCCAGCGGTTATCTTTGTTGAAGCGTGAAGAACCGTCACGACGGAACGAACCCTCCAAGAAATAACGGTCATCATAATTATATTTCAGACGTGCCAGATAAGACTCTGTTTTATCTTCATCATCACTACCGGTATAATAAGAGTTATTGAGGAAGTTACCCATTGTGAGGTTACCGTCCACTGCCATACCAGTGTTCATGCCGGCAGTATATTTGCGCTCCCAGCTATAGTTTTCGTGAGCCACCATAGCCTCTATATTGTGCACACCACTGAACTGATAGTTCCAGTTCAAGATTTCTTGCAAAGTCACAGTTCTGTACTGATAAGCATAACTCGTCAGACGACCATTATTCGTAGCACCATCACCAATTTCCGGATTATCATATTTCTTATTGTTTGATGTACTGTTATTAAGATCGCCTTTCATGGTCAGTGACAATCCGTAGGGCAGTGAGATAGTAGCAAAAGCTTGTCCACCTAATACATTACGAACACTTTCTTGTTTGTCGAACAGCATTTCATAAGCAATATTACGGTTACCCAGGTAAGGAGAAGTGGTATCGTATATTTTATCTCCGTTCTCATCCAGTTGGTAAGTACCATCAGCATTATGCATATAAAGAGGATATACCGGTGCCATATAACGGGCTACGTAGAAGGGATTGGCATAATAAGTGCCATTTGCATTGTCATTATAATTGCGTTTAGTCCAAGACCCGGTAAGGTTGATACCGCCTTTGAACCACTTATTAGGTGTATAAGTCGTATTAATACGGCCTGAGAAACGTTCATAACCGGTAGTTTTCACATATCCTTTTTCATTCAGGTAGCCTACGGAAGAATATACAGTATATTTCTGTCCGGATGCGGCAGCCGACAAATTGTATTCTTGACGATAACCGTTACGCTCGATGGCATCTTCCCAGTCAAGGTCGTCATAACCGGCCAGACGGGTAGCAATTAATTTCCCGTTGCTATCAAATAATTTGTCATCAGCAGCATTATAAATGTTGCGACCGATCGATTCGGTGATAAGGTGGCTTGTAGCATAAGCTGCAGCATCACTCTCTGACATTCCGGTATTGCTCATCATGGCATTCTTCTTGGCCATCCAAGAAGTTTCCATCCAGCGGTCTGCACCCAGACGCTCATATTCGGGAATACCTCTATTATATACACCTTGATTTACTTGCAGTGTGACGCTGGGCTTGGTCGTATTACGTCCGCTTTTGGTAGTGATGAGAACCACACCGTTAGCCGCACGATTACCATACAATGCAGCCGAAGCGGCATCTTTCAAGATAGACATGCTTTCAATATCGTTAGAGTTCAGTTCGGCCATGTTTCCATCAAAGGGAACTCCGTCCACCACATACAAAGGTTCAGCAGCACCGGAGACCAATGTTCCGAAACCACGAATACGAATGGAAGGTGCTTTTCCCGGTTCACCATAGGTATTGTTTACCTGTACGCCTGGAGCGGAACCTTCAAGGGCACCTGTCACACTGGTAGTGATGCGCTTTTCTATCTTTTTGTTGTCAACTACTGAGATAGATCCCGTTAATGATTCTTTTTTCGCAGTACCATAAGCCACTACGACAACTTCATCCAAAGCTTCCGCATTGCTTCTCATTACTACCTTCATACTGGACTTAATTGCCACTTCTTGAGTCTGCATACCAATGTACGAAATAATCAAAGTCTTCGCAGAACTGCAATTAAGATAAACATCAGATAATCAAATATTTATATATGTTCCAGAACTTGGTTGTAGTTATGCATATACTCGATATACAGCATATAGAAAGAGTATAGAACTATTATGTGTTATTGTTTTTCTATCAGTAAAACATCTTAATATGCTAATAATTAGCACATTACTGGTTTGTTTTATTGTACTATACAACTTCGTTATATACTATTTGATTATGAGAAAGAGAATTTGTTGAGAATAGAGAAATGAATCTATACGTTTTTATTTTAAGCTCCAAGAGTATAATGGCAAGTACTGGAAAGAGGATTTTTTGTTAATAATTATGTCAACTTCTATTTACTGGGAGCATTCGCTTTCCTATCTAAAAAATAAGGGGAGGTATCTCATTACAAGATCCTCCCCTTTACTTTATTCCCTTAAATAGTTATCACCATGGATAACCTTCATTCCAAATAAAGGCTGCTGTTTCATACCAGCCTAAGCTGACACTATTTCCACCTTCATCGTAACCAATTACAGCATTGACTATATAAAGGTTACCATCATTTTCGAAGGAACAGCCATTATCGCCCTCTGTGTAAACAAAATAATAGTTACCATCATCGTTGCTTGATTCGCCCATTGCTTGAACAACAACAGGGAAGCCTACAGCGGCTCCATTGGCTTTATTTACAGTAAATTGAATGTGACTACCTTCCTTCAAGGTTACCCCGGTCGCTTCAGCTGCTTTTTCAGAATAGTAGTAGGGGCTCAACATACGATACAAGCCGTTGCTACCTTCGGCCTCTTCTATTTCTACTTTCACGCCATCACCTACAAGACCTTCGTCACCAATAGTACCAGACCAACCAGAATAGAATTGTGCAGTACCTGCCGGTATCCAATTGTAGGCTTTACTCAGCTTGATAGTTGCGGTAGAAGTACCTGCCACCGAGGTAGCATCTTCAGCGATAGAGAGGGTTGCTGAATAGGCTACTCCTACTTGAATATCCCCCACAGCAATAGTATAGAAAGCAGTGTTGCTTCCATCTGCAAATGTAACTTCAGAAGGGCCGCTCAGCACAGTATGGCTGAACTTTGCAGTTACAGAAACTGTAGATGATCCCGACTTTGTATTACGAGTCATTGGTACTTTGATTTCAGTCAGCGTTTCGTTGCCTGCAATAGAACGAGTCTGCTCCTTCTGATCAAAAGTATATTTCACTCCATTCTCTGCGGGAGCTTCGTCCCAATAGCCATCGGTACTACAGCCGACAAAAGTTGTCATGATGGCTAGTAGCGCCATTGATATGATTGATTTATAAAGCTTCATATATAAATACTTTTACGATTAGTTTACCTTGGTTAATTAGTTATCTGCTACCGGAGACGGGATAGACGTTACCGGATTGTTGTCAGCCGAAGAAATGAGTGAATTACCTTGTTCTTCGCTTTCAGGAATACGGTAGATCAATGTATTATCACCGGGCTGAACATTGAATACATAAGCAGCCGGGAATCCTGCTCCACGACGATCTATACCCTTGTTCAGACGCAGGATATCAAAATAAGAAAGACCTTCACCCCAAAGTTCAATACGACGTTGTTCCCAAACGGCATCTTGTACAGCGGTTGCACTGGATGCAGTGCACTTGTAAGCCGGATCGCGGTAGTCGTTTACAAACTTCTGCAGAGTTGCAGCACCGGTTGCCGGATTTCCACCCATAGCTTGTGCTTCTGCCAGAATAAGGTACATCTCTTCAACACGCATCAAAGGAATATCGCTGGCATTGGTACTCTGAGCCAGCACATCTTTGTAAGGACCATATTTCATCTGTGAGTATGCCGGGCAACCGTACTTCGCAGCCTGAGCTACCTGTGCTTCATTCAGGTTATCCGAATGTTTATTGGCATCAAGCCACCAACCCTTGCGGACATCTGTTTCGGGTATTTCGTTGAATAACTTCTTGTTAATCATACGCCATGCGCCTACAGAGGCATAACCATAGTTCAATGAGCCCATGTGCGAAGCGAAATTCACAATACCTGAGGTTACTACACGGTCCGTTTCAGCAATAACAATAGCCCACATCCAAGAGTGATCGCTACTTTCTGTAAATCCGGGTTTGCTGACTTCATCGCGGCTATAAGGAGCCCCGCTACCTTCAATTGCCTTTTGAGCATCGGCAGCTGCCGCACTCCAATTCTGCATAGTCAGGTTGACGCGGGCACGCAGACCATGAGCTACTTCCTTGCTGATGTATCGTTTGTCATTGCCACGGGTTTTGGTGGTAGTTTCCAGCAGAGTAATAGCCTTATTCAAGTCAGCCATAATTTGGTCATAAACCTCTTGCACTGTAGCACGGGCACAGCCATTGGCAGCTGCTTCATTAGCATTTTCGTTTGTAATCAGAGGTACACAAAGCGCCGATTCATGACCTTTATAAGTGTGTTGATACATCTGAGCCAACACAAAATAATCGAATGCCCGAATAGATAACGCTTGTGCTAGATAATACTGCAACTCATTTTCGTTCGTGTCCGGATCGATAGTTCCTACTACAGAGTTAGCCGTATAAATCTGATTGTATATCGTACGCCACAAGATGTTTGTCGGACGATAAGTAAAATAAAGGTCTTCAAAAGTCATGGAGCGGGTAAACCAGTTATAACCGTTGTCCAATCCCACCATATCGGTACCACGACTATCCAGGTTTAACATAATAGAACCATAGCCGAAGTCATCATGCCCGAAAGAGGTAGGAATTGCATTTCCATAAACGCTGAACATTGCCGTGATACCCGTAACGCTTGCCGAAACCATTTCAGGGTCAGAAGCCACAACCTGCTCTTTCTGATCACCCGTTACGATGGCTCCCAGGGGCTCAGTATCCAGATCATTACAACCTATAAGCGATACGCTTAGAAGTGTCGATGCTAATAATTTAAACTTTATATTTTTCATTGTTATTCAACTTTAAATAGTGATAGTTTAGAACGTTAATTTTACACCTGCCGAAATACTGCGTAAAGCACCATAAGTAGCAGTAGTAGAAGATACATAGCCCTGACGCGGATCCAAGCCCTTACGTGCGGCGAACAATGCTACATTGTCGGCAGCACCATAAATGCGCAGTGTTTCTACTCCAATGTTACGGAGCAATCGTTTGGGTAAGGTATATCCTAAAGTAATATTATTGATAGACAAATAATTGGAAGATACGATCCAACGGTCGGAGCTGGAGCTTGCATCGTATTCTTCGGTTGAACACAGACGAGGAACATCAGTATTCGGATGTTCGGGTGTCCATGCTTTGGCTATGTCTTTGTGCCAGTTGTGACCACCGTTAGAGCTGTTGCCACCATGCATAAGATCTTGATAGGTATAGTCCCAGATCTTACCACCCAATTGGTAGGCAAGCTGAATGGAGAAGTCGAAACCATAGAAATCCAAGCTTGTACCAAAACCACCGTAAACAGTGGGGAGCAAGTCGCCACTCGCCTCTTTGCTGTTAGAAGCAACTGCGTAGTTAGAAGTAGTATAAGCTTTGCCGTCATCATCCTTTGCCCAGTAGAGAGCTTGGCCGGTAGTAGGATCAACACCCGCATACTTCACGAGATAAAGTTGATACATTGATTCACCCTCGCGATAGATACGTGATCCACTGATCAGTTCACCTTCCAGGTCGGGATGCAGTTCATTGATCTTATTCTTCAAGAAGGTGGCATTGCCAAAGATACTCCATTTCAAATCATTGGTATTGATAGCATTGTAAGTCAAATCGAGTTCAACACCCGAGTTGGTCATAGAACCGATATTCATCGGGATGGAACTGTAACCGTTGGAGTTAGCTACCGGCTTGTTGTAAAGCATATCACTGGTTTTGCGGCTGAAATATTCTACCGAACCTTCCAATTTGTTTCTAAAGAGTGCGAATTCTGTACCAACATTGAAAGCATTACTCTTTTCCCAAGTAATATCCGGATTACCTTTGTAATAAAGCGTACCGTCAGAGAATATACCATCGGCACCAGTCATTGAGAATTGGTCGATATACGGATAGTAGTTTGCGTAACCGTTTCTCAGCAGAGCATCGTTACCTTGCTGACCGAAAGAAGCCTTCAACTTCAGCATCTCTATCCATGCTACATCGTCCATAAAGCTCTCTTTGCTGATAACCCATGCAGCACTGGCCGACCAGAAATTACCCCAACGCTTGTCGGGATGGAAACGTGAAGAAGCATCACGACGATAAGAAGCACTGGCAAAGTATTTTTCGTTGTAGTCATAGTTGATACGACCGATAATACCTCTTGTGGAATATTCATCACGAGCACCACCACCACGTTTATTATCAATAGAGTTGTTTACCGTAAAGTCATAATCCTTATAGAGGTTCTGACCGGTTGCATAGCTATACTCATAGCGGTAGTCATAGCTTTCATAACCCACTAACGCATCAAAGTTATTCAGACCGAAACTTTTTCTGTAAGTAGCCAGATACTGCTGGTTGAAAGCAGATGTACGCATATGTTCCTGTTGTACGGAACCACCGTAGCTTGCAGATTGTCCGTAATACTTGTTACCCAAATAGTTGTAGCGTGTGTTGTCAATGTAAACACCCAATGATCCGGTTAATTTCAGCCCTTCAATCGGACTCAGTTCTACAAACCACTTACCATTAAGAATATCCATCAGATACTCTTCCTTATTATAAAGCAAGTCTCCTTTCGGGTTTGACATAGACATCCAGTTACGGGTAGCATTTGTACTACTGCCATCACCATAATCATAAATAGGCTTACCCGAATTCCTGTCACGAGCCAGCGAACCGTCAGCATTGCGTACGAACATCGGGATTACCGGAGCAATTTCATTAGCAAGATAGAATGCGTTTCCTGAAGAATTGGTTGCAGTCTGTTCACCCGGATATTTACTTTTTGAGTTGGTATATCCCATGTTAGTACCGAACTTCAACCATTTTTTTGCTTGATAATCCACAGTCATACGGGTAGAAATACGGTTGAAACCAGAACTCTCAATCACACCGTTATCTTCCAGATAACCGGCAGAAAAGTAGTAGTTCAAACGATCGGTACCACCTGATACGCTCAAATTATACTCTTGACGCAACTGGCTGGAGATAGTTCCTTTTGTCCAATCATCAGGTGTATAGTAGTATTGACCGTCACTGTAACCCAACTTGGCATTCGGATTGATTTTTCCATCCATTCCAATCAGTCCTTCACCTTGAGGCAAAGTATATATTTGATAACCGATAGCCGGGAAGAGCTGTGCATTGGCATAGGCGTGAGATGCTTCAGGAGTGCGTCCCAGCTTGTAATAAGCAGCATTGTACTGAGCTTTATAAAGAGTCTCCATATACACATCAGGGCTCTCTATCACATCATATTTGCCCACTTGGCGGGAATTGCTTCCCCAACGTGCATCTACAGAGATACGTGCTTCACCGGTTTTACCTTTCTTTGTTGTAACCAAGATAACGCCGTTGGCACCACGAGCACCGTAAAGAGCAGCCGCAGCAGCGTCTTTCAACACAGTCATCGTCTCAATATCTTGTGAGTTAATAGAAGAAATATCACCGTCAAACGGAATACCATCCACTACATATAGCGGTTCATTACTAGATGCCATAGAACCGATACCACGAATACGTACCGTAGCTGAAGTACCCGGTTGGCCGTTGCTGCTTGTGGTTTGCACACCGGCAACATTACCAGACAATGCATTCGTTATATTAGAAACTTGTCGTTTCTCCAACTTATCAGCCTTCACCACAGAAGCCGAACCCGTAAATGTCGATTTTTTAGCTGTACCATAAGCAACCACCATTACTTCATCAAGCACCTCTGAATCAGATTTTAGGACAACTTTTACGTTAGGGCTAATTGGCACTTCCTGTGTCTGCATACCAATAAACGAAATCCGCAAAGTCTTCGCAGAACTATAGATATTATATATGACTGATATATAACGTTTTATATTTTACAATGAACTTGGTATATAATAGATAATGTCACTTATAAGTATATGTAATGACGATTGAAATAATAGAATTCTACCTATTTTCTTCTTAAGATGCAAATAATGCTTTGATAAACAATAAATTACCTATTGCAATCTACTTTTATAATGCATTTTCAAAACTACTTGCTTTCAGCATAAACTATATATCTATATATAAATTACTCTTATACACTTTATGCTAATAAAATATATATTTACAACATAAAAGCGAGTAAGCAACTTTGTTATTTTTTAGTTGGTCAAAACTTCAGATTTGGATATAAGTAAGTATCTACAAAAAAGATCCAATATATATAAATGTAGGAGGTCAAGCAATTGGCGTTATAAAACGCCATATTTATAAAAAATGCTTTGAATCGTTTGTTTCATTCTTTGCTTCCAATCTCTAATCTATTGGTCTATAGGGTATATAGATACTTTGGTTAACATTTGCTATGTTAAAAAGGGGATAAAGTCATTTCATACATTAATTATATATGAATTCAGAAAATGTATCTTAGTTCGTTTTTTATATAAAGGATTTGAAATGCAGTCCTTTATTTATATCAATATACTAAAAATAAGCGGTGTTAACAATTAGAAATACTATTCTTATGTACGTCTTCTTAGGAATATAAGTACAAAAGTTCTATCTGATATTAAAAGAAAAAGTCGGGAGTATAAAGAGGAAACTTCTTTTTTTCAGTAACTATTCTCTATTCAAAGCTTGCGAACAGATATTCGCAGTGCTTGAATATGTATTCGCGCAGTGCGAATAAGCGTTCGCAAGGTGTGAATGAATATTCAACTACTTCTTTTTTGATTTAAATAAGAGCGAATGATGTTTCTCTAAATCATTCACAATGGTCATATCCATCACATTGGTATATACTTGGGTTGTTTTCACACTCTTGTGCCCCAACAACTTCTGTACGGTTGTAATATTCACCCCATTATAAATTAATAAGGTGGCATTGGTATGGCGTGCAGTGTGAAACGAGATTTTCTTTGATAATCCTGCCATCCGGGCAATGACAATTAAGTCCTTGTTTACATTCGAATTATCTCTTAGATGAAAGAACTCTTGCAGATTATCCTGATATTTCTCGAGTATCGCAATTCCTTTACCCTCAAAGAGAAGATATAAAGGAAGTCTGACCTCTGTATTTGTCTTCACAGACTTGTATATCAACCAGGTTTCTTGGCGAATCTCCACTATATTATTCGGCGATAAGTTTATAAAATCCGAATATCTCATTCCTGCATAACAACAAAACAAGAATGCATCCAGCGTTTTTTGGTATTTCACATATCTCCCCGTTAAGTTCAGTTTTTCCAATTTCTCCAACTCTTCCGGAACTAGATGCGTATGTTTGTTTTCTACAGTTTTGATTTTATATTTGCGGAAAGCATATTTCTGTATTTCCATATAATCCTTGTTGATAGCGACATTGATATGCCGCTTCAGGTGTTTCATGTGTTTGGCTATTGTGTTTGTGTGGTAACCTCTTGACTGCAAGAAGTATTCAAATGAAGATATAAACTCGAATGTCAAATCAGAAAAAGACACGTCTTTTTTGAACTCTTGTAGCAATGCAAGGGTGGAAAGATGATTGCGCTTAGTGCTTTCCTTTAGTGCTGAGTTGGCTACCTCTTGCCTGAAAAAAGGTATAAAGGAGGAGTTATTTTCGCTTGTACTCAAGACATCCTTGAGCAAATCTAAAGAAATACGCCTTCCTTGTTGCCATAGCTCCAACTCCTTTTTTTCTATTGCCGCCATATATCCATATATCACTCTGTTCAATGCATCTGCATTTGGGTGATTTCTGACGACAAGCTTCTTAGCATCCCATTGTTCCGGCTTCAGATAGACCTTGGTGGAGAAATATTTCTTTTTTCTATCCAAATAGGCTTCTACCTGCACTAATGCCATTCCCTTCTTGTTCAGGCTTTTTTTTCTGTTGTACACTAAATTGTAAATAATCTTACTCATTTCTCTCGATTTTAATTAATACTATAAACAAATAAGACGATATTATGTGCTCTATGCGTATTGAACAAGAATTAATATCTCTAAAAAGTGTCTTTTTATGTTTAGTTCTTGATTTGCATTTAGTATTTAAAAACTCTCAATTTGTCTCAAATAAAAGTTCGTTTTCGCTCATGAAGGCCTGTTTTTTAACCATTTTGTTTTAAAAGATATGTATTTCTTGGAAAACAAGGCTAAAAAAGGCAAATCAAAGTGACAGGAGGTTTCTCTTTATTTATGCATTTTTAAGTGCAAAAAAGCTGCTATTAAGCATAAAACGCTGATACCTATTAACAAAATGATAGATTTACAAGGTTTTTTCAATAAAATAATTGTTCGTTTCAGTTTTATTAATATATTTGCATTTTGTTAGAGTAAAGAAACAATTAATGTAAAGTTAAACTTTAAGAGAGAATTTATGAAAAGAAAATTAATGCTGTTATTGGCCTGTCTTTTTGTAGGAATAGGCCTAGTAACTGCCCAAACACAGAAAGTTACAGGTGTTGTAATTTCTGAGGAAGACGGGCAGCCAGTTATTGGAGCCTCTGTATTGGTAAAAGGTACACAAATTGGTGCTATTACTGGTGTAGATGGTGATTTTACATTACCGAACGTACCAAGTTCTGCGAAGACTTTGATTATTTCGTATATTGGTATGCAGACGCAAGAGGTGGCAATTAAACCCAGTATGAAGGTTATCATGAAGTCTGATTCTGAGGTACTTGATGAAGTGATGGTTGTAGCATACGGTACAGCTAAGAAGTCTTCATTTACCGGTTCGGCTTCTACTATTGATAGCAAGAAACTGGAACTTCGTCCTATTACGAACGTAACAAAAGGGTTGGAAGGACAGTCGACAGGTGTGTTGACTACTTCTGGTTCTGGACAGCCGGGTGAGGCTGCATCTGTAGTAATCCGCGGTTATGGTTCTATCAATGCATCTAAGAGTCCTTTGTATGTTGTGGATGGTATTCCTTATGATGGTTCTTTGAGCTCTATCAACCCGTCTGATATCGAAACCATGACTGTTTTGAAAGATGCTTCTGCAGGTGCTCTTTACGGTGCCCGTGGTGCTAATGGTGTTGTGATGATTACTACTAAGAAGGGTAAAGAAGGTAAGACTCAGGTGAATTGGCGTTCTACTGTAGGCTGGTCTTCACGTGCCATTAAAGAGTATGATATGGCTGATCCAAAAGAATTTGTTCAGTTGACTTATGAAGCATTGCGCAATGGTTATGTATTTAATAATGGCTATTCGTGGGGGGATGCAGAAGCTGCTGCCAGAGGACGCCTTGGTGCAACATTGGGTGGTGAGCTTTATAATCCTTTCAAAAATTATACTTGGGATGCTATGATCAATCCTCAAACAGGTATGGTTCAAGCTGATGCTCAAGCTGTATGGAATGAAAAGTGGCTGGATGCTGTACAGAGAGACAATGCCTTCCGCCATGAACACCAGTTATCTTTAACCGGAGGTAATGAGAAGACTAAATATATGTTCTCTTTAGGATACCTGAATGAAGACGGTATTTTGGAGTCTACTTCTTTCCAGCGTTATAGTGCACGTGCTAATATTAGTTCTACTGTTACAGACTGGTTTACTGCGAATTTAAATACATCATTGGCTCATTCTTTGCAAAATTTCAGTGATTATGATGGGTCTTCTGTTTCTAACGTGTGGTATTCCGCACAGTTTGTTTCTCCGCTGTTCCCGATGTATGTAAAGGATGCCGCAGGAAAAAATGTTTTGGGTGAGGAGGGCAAACCGCAGTTGGATTATGGTGACATGAACAAGCGTCCGGGTAGTTATAATGATTTTAATCCATTGGGTGGTTTGCTTGATGATAAGTCTGATTTAAAGAATGATGTTGCAAGCTTACGTACGGCAATGACGTTTGGATCTGATAATGATAGTTTTGGCGCGTTTAAGGGCTTGAAGCTATCTTTTAATTTTGGTGTAGACTATCGTAACCAATTGCAGAAGAGGTATATGAATATGTATCATGGCAACCAGGCCACTGCCGGTGGTTTATTGATGAAGTACAATACTCGTATGCAAAGTTATACTTTCAACCAGTTGTTAACTTGGAATCGTTCTTTCAATCTGCACAATTTTGATGTATTGGCAGGTCATGAGTTTTATGCTTATAAATATGAGTATATGAGTGCAGGTAAGACTAACTTGGTTGATGGTATCCTTGAATTGCGTCCGGGTACTACTCTTTACAATGCAGACTCCTATACTAATAACTATAGAATTGAATCTTGGTTGGGACGTTTCAACTATAACTATGATGAAAAGTACTACTTCTCTGCTTCTTTGCGTACAGATGGTTCTTCTCGTTTTTACAAAGACAATCGTTGGGGTACATTCTGGTCAATCGGAGGTAATTGGCGTATTTCTAAAGAAGCTTTTATGGAGGATGTTTCTTGGGTGAATAATCTTTCTCTGAAAGTTAGTTATGGCGAACAAGGTAATGATAATATATTGAATAGCCTTGGGTATAGTGATTATTATCTGTGGCAGAGTCTTTACAGTTTGGATTGGGCTAATTCCAATCAGATTGGTGGTATGATTTCCTCTTTAGAGAATAGAGATGTATCTTGGGAAAAGAATGCTAATCTTAATATTGGTATAGAGGCTTCTTTATTTGATAGCCGCCTGTCTATCAACGCAGAATATTATAACAAGAAGACTTCTGATATGTTGCTGAACTATCCGATGGCTACTTCTACCGGTTTTAATGGTTATAATGCTAATGTTGGCGATATGCGCAATAGCGGTTTTGAATTTGAAATAAAAGGTACTCCTGTCAAGACTAATAATTTTACATGGGAATTGACATGGATGGGGTCTACCGTGAAGAATAAAGTTCTGAAACTTACAGCTGAAAGTCCCGAAATTGTAAGTGGTATTTATAGTATCAAAGAAGGTAATCCTCTTTATACATTCTATATGGCAAAATCTGCTGGTGTCGATCCTGCAACAGGTGCTCAACTCTATTGGATTTATGATAAGGATGATAATGGTAATATAACCAATGAACGCATTAGTAGTGACTATGCAAAGGCTGCTAATAGCAAATATTATTTAGGAAGCCGTATCCCTGATTTGTATGGTAGTATCGGCACAAATCTTTCATGGAAAGGTATTGATCTTTCTATCTTGACTACATACTCTGTCGGTGGTAAGGTATATGATGGTTTGTATGCTGGTACCATGAACAATATGTATTATAATACGAACTGGAACAAACATGCGATGCGTCGTTGGCAAAAACCGGGTGATGTTACTGATGTTCCCCGTATTGAAGTTGCTGGGAAAAATACAACAAACGATCGTTTCTTGGTTGATGCTTCTTATTTTTCTATCAAGAATGTTACATTGGGATATACTTTGCCTAAGTCATGGATGAATAGAGCAAAATTGAATTCTGTTCGCGTGTTTGGTTCTGTTGATAACTTGGCATTGTTTACTCACTTGCAAGGCATGGATCCGCAGTACAACTTTACTGGTCAGACAGATTATTCTTATACACCTAACAAGACTTGGTCTTTAGGTTTTGAAATTAATTTCTAACCCCTAAATTGATTATAAATAATGAAAGCAATATTGAAATATATGTTTGTCGGACTGCTGTCTTGTGGAACGTTCGTATCTTGTACGGAAGATTCTCTAGAGACTGCACCAACCGACTCTATGTCCGGTACAGGGCTGTTGGGCAATGCTAGTGCTGCATTGGTTCCTTTGAATGGTATTTATCGTTCTATGTATACTGCGTGGTCACCAACAGATAACACTCATCAAAGTTTTGGCATTTCGGCTTATAACATTATGGCCGATGTTATGGGTGAAGACTTCATTATGGCAGCTTCTGGTAGTGGCTGGTTTTGGTACGATTGTCTTTATGATGTGAAAGCTCTCTATGCTAGAACGTCATGGCGTTCTTATGATTTGTGGAATGCATATTATACATGGGTGTCCAATGCTAACTATATCATCAATGCAGAAGAAACTATGACAGGTGCTGAAGCTGATGTAAAATATGTCATCGGTCAGGCTTATGCTATTCGTGCTTATTCTTACTTTATGTTGGCGCAGACTTTTGCACGTACTTATAAAGGACATGAGAATGAACCGTGTTGCCCTATCTATACGGAGCCTACTGTTGCAGGTACTGAAGGTCAACCACGTTCAACGGTAGGAGCTGTGTATGATCAGATTGTTTTAGATATAAACAAAGCGATAGAGATGCTGGAAGGTACTAAACAAAAGCATATTAGCCATATTGGCTATGCTGTTGCATTAGGATTGCAAGCTCGTATCGCATTGGTGATGGAAGATTGGGCTACAGCTAAGAGTGCGGCGCATACTGCAATAGCAGCCAGTGAATGTGAAGTACTTCCGGTTAGCAGTTTTAAAGGCCTGAATGATGTCTCTGCCAAGAATGTAATGTGGGGTGCAGATATCATTGCCGACCAATCAGGTATGTATGCAAGCTTATTCTCTCACATGGATGCTGATGCCGGTAAATATGGTGCTTCGGCTTTGAAGCAGATCAATAAAGAACTGTATGCCAAGATGGGAGGCTCAGACGCTCGTAAAGCATGGTGGGATCCGACTTATCCGGAAAATGAGAATGGTGGTTATCAACAAGAAAAATTCAAGTTTTCTGATATTCAGACTTGGATGGGAGACTACATTTGGATGCGTGTGGAAGAGATGTATTTGACAGCCGCAGAGGCTGAATGCCGTTTAGGTGGTGCAGAAGAAGTTAATGCTATTAAAGATTTAATGGCAGTGATGTCGATGCGCGATCCTAACTATAAATGTACCAAGACCGGCACAGAGTTAGGTCGGTTGACAAGTGATGAAACCGGCTCATTGTTGGAGGAAATTATTACTCAACGTCGTATTGAACTGTGGGGAGAATTTGGCCGTATTTATGATATCCGTCGCTTGAAACAAGGTTTCCGTCGTACCACTGCTATGGGATGGCCTGAAGATGCTTTGTTGGGAAATCGTCCTACTGATGATTCAGAGTGCTATATGTGGGTACTGACTATTCCACAGACTGAGTTTGATGGAAATGTGAATATGGATCCTGTAACCGATCAGAATCCAACCGGTGATTATTAAAAACTAAAATATTTGCAAACATTAAAGTGAATTATTATGAGATATTTAAATAAAATCCTCGTATCCCTGTCGCTTTTGGCAACTATGTTGCTCACAGGATGTAATACAGATCAGGAGGGACCGGTTTATAAAGAAAGTGCAGAAGGGCTGGGATTCTCTTCATCTGCTTTGACCAGCCAAGTTGTTACGCTTGGAACTCCTACATTTACAGTTGATTTATATCGTGTTAAGGCTGGCGAGGCGTTGAGTGGAAGTGTTTCCATCTTTGCTTATAAGTTGGCTGCTGATAAAAAGACCAAAATACCTCAAGAAGGCTATACCGTCAGCGGCTTTAGTTTTGCAGCAGATGCTACTATGACAAGTGTTACAGTGGATGCTACTCCACTTTCTGTAGGCGATAATGTTACTATTGAACTGACGGTGGCAACAGAAAATGTAGCATTGGGAGGTAGTAATGTAGCCACTATGGCTGTTACGAAAGATTATAGTTGGAAATCTATTGGTACGGGTATTTGGCGAGACGGCGTGATCAGTTCGATCTTTGATGTTCCTGCCGGAGTGACTTGGGAGGTAGAAGTGGAAGAAGCTGAAGAACTTTCGGGTATGTATCGTGTGACTAATCCTTATGGATATGGAAAATGCCCGTGGGTAGAGGAAGCTGAAGTCACAGTTGATCCTTGCTACGTCAAAATTGATGCCAGTGATCCTACTGAGGTTTATTTAGCTAATCAGGGCTTGGGCTTTGCTTGGGACTATGGTGAATTCATGCTCGGTTCAGTTTTGAATGTTGGCTATCCGGGAGTTTATGGAACCAAGAATGGTAAAGAGATAGACTTTGGTACTTTGTTTGTTGCTATGGGTGGTGATATCTATTCTATAACTGCCGGTGGTGGATTAACTTTGCCTTAAAGATAAGTAAGTATATATAATTAAAAGAAGAGGCTGAACTCAGGTTTTCTCCGGTGAATAGGAGAGATGCTTTTGAGTTCAGTCTTTTCTTTTTGTATTTTGGTTGCAGAATAGGTATGGAAGGTTACTTACAAGGTGAATCTTTCTGAATAATTAAAAACAATATCCGAAGGATTTCTACGAAAATCCTTATATTTGTCGCCACTAATAGATAAGAAATAATACATATATATAATAAGGTATAGTAAATGAAAGAATTTGTAATTTCCGAAGTGCAGGCAGAAACAGCAGTATTGGTAGGTCTCATCACTAAAACGCAGGATGAGCGAAAGACGAACGAATACCTGGACGAGCTGGCATTCTTGGCTGAGACAGCCGGGGCGGAAGTAGTGAAGCGGTTTACCCAAAAGCTGGATGCAGCGCATTCCGTGACCTACGTAGGTAAGGGTAAACTGGAAGAAATCAAAGAATACATCCGGAACGAAGAGGAAGCCGAACGCGAAATCGGCATGGTGATTTTTGATGATGAACTCTCCGCTAAGCAGATACGTAATATAGAAGCTGAACTCAAAATCAAGATACTGGACCGTACGTCCCTGATTCTCGATATCTTTGCCATGCGCGCCCAGACAGCCAATGCCAAAACACAGGTAGAGCTGGCGCAGTATAAGTACATGCTCCCCCGTCTGCAACGTTTGTGGACTCACTTGGAACGTCAGGGTGGTGGCTCCGGTGCCGGAGGTGGAAAAGGTTCCGTGGGACTTCGTGGTCCGGGTGAAACACAGTTGGAAATGGACCGCCGTATCATCCTGAACCGTATGTCTTTGCTGAAGGAACGCCTTGCCGAGATTGACAAGCAGAAGTCTACCCAGCGCAAGAACCGCGGCCGCATGATTCGTGTGGCACTGGTGGGATATACCAATGTGGGTAAATCCACCTTGATGACCTTGCTCTCGAAGAGTGAAGTCTTTGCAGAGAACAAGCTGTTTGCCACGCTGGATACGACGGTACGTAAGGTGATTATCGAGAACCTGCCGTTCCTGCTTTCCGATACGGTAGGATTCATCCGTAAGTTACCGACAGACCTGGTAGATTCCTTCAAATCTACCCTCGATGAAGTGCGCGAAGCAGATTTACTGCTGCATATCGTAGACATCTCCCATCCCGATTTTGAAGAACAGATAGAAGTTGTGAACAAGACATTGGCGGATATCGGTGCAGCCGGTAAGCCGATGATTCTTGTATTCAATAAAATAGACGCTTACACCTACGTGGAGAAAGCGGCTGACGACCTTACCCCCAGAACCAAGGAAAACTTAACACTCGAAGAACTGATGAAGACGTGGATGGCAAAGATGGAGGATAACTGCCTCTTTATCTCTGCCCGCGAGAGAATCAACATAGAGGAACTGAAGAGTGTAGTTTACGCACGTGTAAAGGAACTGCACGTACAGAAGTACCCTTATAACGATTTTCTTTATCAGACTTACGAAGATAGTGAGGAATAACTTTCACCACATGTGCAATCTTTGTGGTGAATAAAACCGATAAGGATTATGATTTACAGAAAACTGACCGAAGACGAAGTACTCCGGTTGAAAAGCCAGTCGTGTCTGGCAGATGATTGGGGGAAAGTAACCGTTGCAGAAGAGTTCTCGACGGAGTTTGTGCATCACACCCGCTTTTCGGGAGAGGTGCGTTTGGGGGTGTTCCATTCAGAGTTTACCTTGCCGGGAGGAATCCGCAAGCATTCCGGCCTGCGGCATGTGACGCTGCACAATGTGACGGTGGGCGACAACTGCTGCATTGAAAACATCCAGAACTATATTGCCAATTACGAAATCGGGCATGACACGTTTATCGAGAACGTAGATATCATGCTGGTAGATGGCGTGTCGAAGTTCGGCAACGGCGTGGAAGTATCGGTTCTGAACGAAACCGGTGGACGCGAGGTACTTATCAACGATAAGCTGTCGGCACACCAGGCCTATATCCTGGCTCTTTATCGCCATCGTCCGGAACTGATTGCGCGGATGAAGGAAATCACAGACTTTTATTCCAATAAGCATGCTTCTGCGGTGGGAACCATCGGCAACCATGTGATGATACTCAATACGGGTTCCATCAAGAATGTACGCATCGGCGATTATTGCCGCATTTGCGGAACCTGCCGCTTGTACAACGGAAGCATTAACAGCAATGAAGTGGCACCGGTACAGATCGGTCACGGAGTAATCTGCGACGACTTTATTATCTCTTCCGGTTCGCATGTCGATGACGGAGCGATGTTGAGCCGCTGCTTCGTGGGCCAGGCATGCAAGCTGGGACATAATTATTCCGCTTCGGATTCGTTGTTCTTCAGTAACTGCCAGGGCGAGAACGGTGAAGCATGCGCCATCTTTGCCGGACCGTATACGGTGACGCATCATAAATCTACGCTGCTGATTGCCGGTATGTTCTCGTTCATGAATGCTGGTTCGGGTTCCAATCAGAGCAATCACATGTATAAGCTGGGCCCTATCCATCAGGGAACTTTGGAGCGTGGTGCCAAGACCACTTCCGATTCATACATCCTGTGGCCTGCCAGGGTGGGGGCGTTCTCTCTGGTGATGGGACGTCACGTCAACCATTCCGATACATCGAACCTGCCGTTCTCCTATCTGATAGAACAGAACAACACGACTTACCTCGTGCCGGGCGTCAACCTGCGCAGCGTAGGTACCATCCGCGATGCACAGAAGTGGCCCAAGCGCGATGGGCGTACCGATACAAAGAAACTCGATTATATTAACTATAACCTCCTCAGTCCCTACACTGTGCAAAAGATGTTCAAGGGGCGGGAGACTTTGCAGAACCTGCGCCATGCCAGTGGTGAGCTTTCTGATATTTACTCCTTCCATAGTGCTAAGATACGCAACTCTGCGTTGGTGAAAGGCATCCGTTTCTACGAAATAGCGATCCATAAATTCCTCGGAAACTCCGTTATCAAGCGTCTGGAAGGCGTCGACTTCCGCTCGAATGAAGAGATACGTGCCCGCCTGAAGCCCGATACCACCGTAGGCAGCGGCGAGTGGGTGGATATCTCCGGACTGATTGCCCCGAAGAGCGAGATTGATGCACTGATAGACGGCATTGAATCGGGCACGGTAAACCGCCTGAAGTATATCAATGCCGAATTCGAGAAGATGCACAACAATTATTATACCTACGAATGGACGTGGGCCTACGATATGTTGGAAGAATTCTACGGTATCAACCCCGAAAGCATTACGGCCGAAGACATCATCCACATCGTAGAGAAGTGGAAAGAAGCCGTCGTTGGCCTCGACCGCATGGTGTACGAGGATGCCAAGAAGGAATTCTCACTGGCTTCCATGACGGGCTTCGGTGCCGACGGTTCGCGTCTTGAAAAGGAGATGGACTTTGAACAGGTGCGCGGCGACTTCGAGAGCAATCCTTTTGTAACGGCTGTGCTGAAGCATATCGAGGACAAGACGGCGCTGGGCGATGAACTGATAGCGCGGATGCAGCGGGTGTTGGCTTAAAATCCGCGTTTATCCGCTTCATCCGTGTAGTCCGCGTATCTATCCATCATTTTCACTCTAATTAAAGAAATATTTCAATAATAGTTTTTACCTTTGTAGTCACGATTAACTAATTTAAAATAAACGAGTAATTATGGCAACAACACCTCCGTTTAAGTATCAGCCCATGTTCGAGAAAGGCAAAGATACGACTGAGTATTATCTGCTTACGAAAGATTACGTATCTGTAAGCGAGTTTGAAGGAAAACCTATTCTGAAGATCGAGAAGGAAGGTTTGACCGCTATGGCCAATGCAGCTTTCCGTGATGTATCATTCATGTTGCGCCGCAGCCACAACGAGCAGGTGGCCAAGATACTGAGCGACCCCGAAGCAAGCAATAACGATAAATACGTGGCACTCACCTTCTTGCGCAATGCCGAAGTTGCATCCAAAGGCATACTTCCCTTCTGCCAGGACACCGGTACTGCCATCATCCACGGCGAAAAAGGACAGCAGGTATGGACAGGTTACTGCGATGAAGAAGCTCTCTCACTGGGTGTTTACAAGACATATACCGAAGAAAACCTGCGCTACTCTCAGAATGCACCTCTCACCATGTACGACGAAGTGAATACGAAGTGCAACCTCCCGGCACAGATCGATATCGAAGCCACCGAAGGTATGGAATATGAGTTCCTTTGCGTAACCAAAGGCGGCGGTTCTGCCAACAAGACTTACCTCTATCAAGAGACGAAAGCCATCCTGAACCCCGACACCCTCGTTCCTTTCCTCGTAGAAAAGATGAAGACGCTGGGTACGGCTGCTTGTCCTCCCTATCACATCGCATTCGTTATCGGCGGTACGTCTGCCGAGAAAAACCTGCTGACGGTGAAGTTGGCTTCTACCCACTACTACGACGGCCTGCCTACTACGGGCAACGAGTTCGGTCGTGCTTTCCGCGACATCGAGTTGGAAAAGAAGGTATTGGAAGAAGCTCACAAGATAGGCCTCGGTGCACAGTTCGGCGGCAAGTACCTGGCTCACGACATCCGCATCGTTCGTCTGCCGCGTCACGGTGCTTCCTGCCCCGTTGGTCTGGGTGTTTCCTGCTCTGCCGACCGTAACATCAAGTGTAAAATCAATCGCGAAGGTATCTGGATTGAGAAGCTGGACAGCAACCCGGGCGAACTGATTCCCGCCGAACTTCGCAAGGCTGGCGAAGGCGACGTTGTAAAGATTGACCTGAACCAACCGATGGCCGACATCCTGAAGGTGCTGACCCAATATCCGGTTTCTACCCGTCTGTCTCTGAACGGAACCATCATCGTAGGCCGCGACATTGCACATGCCAAACTGAAAGAACGTCTGGACCGTGGCGAAGATCTGCCTCAGTACATTAAAGATCATCCTATCTACTACGCCGGTCCCGCCAAGACTCCGCAAGGCATGGCTTGCGGTTCTATGGGCCCGACTACTGCCGGACGTATGGATCCGTATGTAGACCTCTTCCAAAGCCACGGCGGCAGCATGATTATGCTTGCCAAAGGTAACCGTAGCCAGCAAGTGACGGATGCCTGCAAGAAGTACGGTGGTTTCTATCTCGGTTCTATCGGTGGTCCTGCTGCTATCCTGGCGCAGAACAACATCAAGAGTATCGAGTGTGTAGAATATCCCGAACTCGGCATGGAAGCTATCTGGAAGATTGAAGTAGAGGACTTCCCTGCATTCATCCTGGTAGATGACAAGGGCAATGACTTCTTCAAACAACTGAAACCATGGAATTGCAGTAAGTAAAACAAGTAGTTCTAAGATAAAGAAAGCCGCTCCGGAGATTACTCCGTGAGCGGCTTTTCTGCATTGATACTTAATGCTTTGCAGTTTCCTATAGGTAGGGAACTGTCGTTTCCGGACGTAGAAACGCTCGTTTCCTGCGGCGAGAAACTGCAGTTCCTGCTAATGGGAACGCTCGTTTCCTTTAATGGGAACTGTCGTTTCTTCTCATGGGAACGCTCGTTCCCCTATATGGAAACGGAGCTCACCCCTCATATGGCTAACGCCCCCCCTCAGACTACTGCTGAAAATAAACGATTGGAAAGTAAATAGGGTTAGAGGCAATTGTTTATCTTTACAGCGCTAATTATTAATTTCTAATGTTATGGAACAAACTTTGGTGCGGCCAAACACGGGACAACACATTGTTTGGCTGGACGTAGTCCGACTGGTGGCCATGTTTACGGTGGTTTGCTGTCATAGTGCAGACCCTTTCAATTTCTATCCGGGCACTTCGCCCGACATCGGGGACATTAAGTTTTGGGGTGCTGTTTATGGTGCGGTGCTTCGCCCTTGCGTACCGCTTTTTGTGATGATAACCGGTGCTTTGCTGTTGCCGGTACGTGGGGAGACGTCGGTATTCTATAAGAAACGCATCCCGCGGGTGTTCTTTCCTTTCCTCATCTGGTCGGTGATTTACAATCTCTTCCCCTGGATAACGGGGCTGCTGGGAGTGGAGCCGCGGGTGATTCTTGATTTCTTTCCTTATTCGGGCGAGGAAGTCATGCGGCAGTCGCTGGGTGTAAGCATGGGATATATAGCCGAAATGCCTTTCAACTTCTCGTTGCTCGATGTGCACATGTGGTATATTTACCTGCTGATAGGGCTTTATCTCTACCTGCCTATATTCTCGGCATGGGTGGAGAAGGCGTCGGAACGTGCCAAACTGTGGTTCCTGGCGGCATGGGGAGTGACGCTGTTGTTACCTTATTATAATGAGTTTGTGGCTCAGTATCTTTGGGGGACCTGCTCGTGGAATGCATTCGGCATGCTGTACTACTTTGCGGGCTTCAACGGATACCTGCTGTTGGGCCATTATCTGAGGAATCACGATTGGAGCGGCAGGCAACTTTTGGGGTGGGGGCTTCCGATGTTCATCGTTGGCTATGCGGTGACGTTCTTTGGTTTCCGGCATGTGACGGCGCTGCCGGAGTATACAGATGAACAATTGGAGCTGTTCTTTACGTACTGTTCGCTGAATGTAGTGCTGATGACGATTCCGGTATTTATGCTGTGCAAGAAAGCCAATGTCCGTTCGGAACAAGTAAAGAAGGCATTGGCCAACCTGACGCTTTGCGGTTTCGGCATTTATATGATACACTATTTCTTCACCGGGCCGAGTGTGGTGCTGATGCGTGCGCTGCATGTGCCCATCTGTATACAGATTCCTTGTGCGGCGGTGGTTGCCTTCGGCGTTTCGTGGCTCTTGGTGTCGATGGCATACCGTTGCTTCGGGAAGAAGACGAAGTGGGTGTTGGGATAATTATTAATCATAGGAAAAACTTTTAAGATGATAGAATTGGAATTATTATCTGTTGAAGAATGTTCTTAATAGGATTTTGAAGTAATAATAATTATCTGGAAATATGACTGATAATCCTCCGTATGTGCTATCTTTGCAATAATTAGTACAAAGAACCGATAAAAGCACATAGATTATGAGATACTTGGACCCCAAAGCCGACCTGACGTTCAAACGCGTCTTCGGTGAGCATCCCGATTTGGTGATGAGCCTGCTGAACGCACTGCTTCCTCTCGACCCCGGTCAGGAAGTGACGGAAATAGAATACCTGCCGGTAGAACTGGTTCCGGACAATCCGCTGCGCAAAAACAGTATTGTGGATGTGCGTTGCCGAGACAAGCAGGGCCGCGTCTTCCTGGTGGAGATGCAGATGATCTGGTCGCCCGAATTCAAACAACGTGTCCTTTTCAATGCCTCCAAGGCATACGTGCGCCAGTTGAACACCGGCGAACAGTATGAATTGCTGCAACCCGTCTACTCGCTCAACTTGGTGAACGACACGTTTGAACCGGAGCTGGAAGGAGAATACTACCACTACTACCGCCTGGTGCACGTAGAACATACCGACCGCGTGATCGAAGGTCTGCACCTGATATTTGTGGAACTTCCTAAATTCACTCCCCATAATTACAGCGAGAAAAAAATGCAAGTGTTGTGGCTGCGCTACCTGACGGAAATCAACGAACGTACACGCGAAGTGCCCCAAGAACTGCTGGCCAATCCCGAAGTACGAAAAGCCGTGAATGCTCTTGAAGAATCTGCCTTCACGGATGCACAATTGGCCGGATATGAAAAGTTCTGGGATATCATCAGCGTAGAAAAGACGCTTTATAACAGTGCTGAACGCAGAGGATTGAAAAAAGGATTGGAAGAAGGATTGAAGCAGGGGCTTGAGCAAGGTCTCGAGCAAGGCCGTGAGCAAGGTCTCGAGCAAGGCCGTGAGCAAGGTCTCGAGCAAGGTCTCGAACAAGGCCGTGAACGTGAGCGTTTATTCAATGCTCGCAAAATGAAAGAGAAAGGACTGGATTATACTCTGGTTTCCGACATTACCGGTTTGACTTACGAAGAGATTGAAGCATTGTGAAATCTACGGATGTAGATGAATTAATTGGATTAGCTTATCATTCTGTCATCCTGAACTTGTCGAAGAATCTTCTCCTTTGTGATTATAGGAGAAGAGATGCTTCGATTACTCTCAGCATGACAGAATGATAAGCTAACTTTATTTTGAGGTATCTCTTTCTTGTAATTCCTTCTTCCACTCTTCATATCTCTTCAGCACCTTCAGCCCGTCACTGTTATACCACTTATAGCCGTTGCGGCGTTCGTGTCCTATCTGGGAGAGGTCGAAGCGCTTCACTCCGTCGCGGTCGCAGAAGAAGGGACGGTTATCTTCCAGGGTATAGAAACGTGCCCAAAGCGGGGGGCAATCCGTAGCAGATTGGGGGCAAGGCACCATGCGATAATCTTTCTTTCCTTCGCTGTTCGTAAAGTTCTCGCGCACGATTCCGGTAATCTGGCTTGCTTTGAACCATTCTATGGCAGCTTCTACCGAAGCTATGACTTCCGGCGAAGGATTGGGGAGCGACATCAGTAGCAGGACGATGTTGTCCGACTCTTGTCCGCTTAGCGAAGGCAGTTCGTAGGCACGTGCCTTGGCAGGAGCCAGGGTGTGCTCGTCGTGCTGGGCGCACCACACGGTGAGCTTTCCGTTCTGCCGCACTTGGGTCCGTAGAATGCATTCCACACCTTTGTCGAAGGCGGCGCGGGCTTGTTCGCAGATGTTCATTGGCACGTATGTGTAAGGAGCCTTCTTTTCGTAAATGTCCCGCAGTATCTCCATCACATTTACCATCGCATTGTCATTGTAGGTGATGTGCGTATAATACCCCGTGGGGCGCGGCCAGAACTGAGGCCAACCACCATTGGGGTATTGGCATTTCAGGATATAGCGGATGCCTTCGAGGGCAGCCTCTTTATACTTCTCGATGTGGGTGGCAAGATAGATGCGTGAGAGGTAATGGATCTCCGTACTTGTGGCATCGTTGTCGATAGTACTTGCATTGACATCCTCTTTGGCGGCAAGTACGTCTTCCAGTTCCTGCGGACTCAGTTCGGCAGGCATATAGATGTTCTTCGGCCAGCCGCCGGTGGTCTGCTGGTATAGCAGCACATTGTCTGCAATGCGGATGGCCTCGGGGGTATGGAAGAAGGCATCATCCAGTTTCGGTGCCATTTGCACCCAACTCTTGTACGGCTGTTTCTCTTTGTAGATTGCTGTTTCTTGTGCCTTTATCCCTGCTGTGCAGGCGAATAAAGCGCAGAGTAGAATTACCCGTTTCATAGTATACTCTTTCTTTTAGTGTTTCTTACTACGGGCAAAAGTAGAGAAAACCTAAAAGAAAGAGGGGGAATATTTATCTTTAAGGGAGTAAATATTGAGTTATTTGCTATTCAAGGTATTGCATTACCTTCCCACTGATCTGCAACAATGATATCTCGCAGAGCTTGATGTCGTATTCTGCAGAAAGAATACGCTCTTCTGCATCCAGCAGACTCTTCTGTGCTTCGCGCATTTCAATACCAGAGAGGTTTCCCAGCATATAGCGCTCCATGGCAATCTCATGGTTCTCTTTGGCGGCAACGAGGTTTTGACGTTCCAGGTTCAGCATCTGCAGGTTGTTTTGGTAAGCCTGCCAGAGGTTGCTGAGGTCGGCACGCAAGGCTTGTTCCAGTTGCTCGCGTTCCAAGCGTGCGTTCTGCACGGCGATGCTGGCATTCTTGCGCTCACGGCGTCGGTTCCCGTCGAAGAGATTGAAGCCGACGGTCACGCCGAAGTTCAGTCCGAGGTTGCTGCGGCGGCTGTTGGCGGAGATGTCGTATTTGTTGAGGGTGTAGCCGTAGCCTCCGTTCATTTTCACGTACGGGTAGTCGCGCGAGCAGACTTTCTTGTAGTCCAGCCGGGCCAGGGTATTGTTCTGTTCCGCCTTCAGCAGGGAGGCATTGATTTGCAGCGTTGCGTTCCAAAGCTCTTCAAAGTCCAGCGTATTGCTTACGTTGATGAGGCTGTCCTTGATGAGGAACGGGGCATCGACGTCTTTGTTTGCCATGAGCTCGTTCAGCTGAATGCGCGAGGTGTGCAGCAATTCCTGCTGCTTCATGTACTGCGCACTGTCCGCGTTGAAGTCCACCTTTGCCTGCTGATAGTCTAGGCGGGAGAAGTTACCGATGTGGTAGCGCTCTTCCACGATGCGCAAACGCTCCTTGGACAAAGATACTGCATAGCGGAAGTTCTTCAGACGAATCTTGTGCTGCACGTAGTTGTAGTATTCGGCGGCGATGTTGGCTATCAGGTCCTCGATGGCGATGCGTGTGTTGGTTTCGCCCTGGCGTTCCAGTTCCTTCAGCTTCTGATAGTTGGCGCTGATGTTGAAGCCGTCGAAGATGGTCCAGTTCAGGTTGATGCCGGCATCGAGCGTCTGGTCAAATACCCCGTTGTCCTTGGTGGTTTCGCCCGTGGCGCGGAGCTTGGTTTCGGTGTCGTTTATCGTTCCCCGATATCCGGTGGAAAGGTCGAGGGTGGGCAGATAACCGGCATTGCCCAGCGTGGCGTTGTTCTTGTTGACCTGCTCTTCGTTGCGGGCAATGCGCAGGGAGTAGTTGTTCAGCAATCCTTCTTCCAGACAAGACTTCAGGGTATAAGTAGGCATAGGCTGTGCCTGGAGGGCAAGCGCTGTGCATGCGGTGGCTATAAAGAATAAAATCGTACGTTTCATGCTTCTTTCAGTTTACTTCGATTCGTAGATATATAACTGTATATGGCGGGAACGATATACATCGTCAGCACTGTCGATATAAGCATACCGCCTACGACGGCCGTACCCATGGCGATGCGCTGGTTGCAACCTTCGCCGGTAGCGAACGCCAGCGGTATCAGTCCCAATATGGTGGAGGCGCTCGTCATCAGGATGGGGCGCAAGCGCTGCAGGGCGGCATCTTTGATGGCCAGCATCTTGTCTTCGCCTGTTTCCTGCTTCTGATTGGCAAACTCCACAATAAGAATACCGTTCTTTGCCACCAGTCCAATCAGCATGATGATACCGATCTGACTGAAAATATTCATCGTGATGCCTCCGAAGTACATGAATACTAATGCACCGGCAATGGCAAGGGGCACCGTCAACATGATAATCAGCGGGTCCTTGAAGCTTTCGAACTGAGCGGCAAGGATCAGGTAAATCAGCACGATGGCCAGGATGAAGGCGAACATCAGGCTGGAAGAACTTTCGCGATATTCTTTGGAATCTCCGGTAAGGGCGGTGCGGAAGGTGTCGTCCAGCGTCTCTTTGGCAATCTTGTCCATTTCCTCCAGACCTTGGCCGATGGTCTTGCCGTCTGCCAGTCCGGCAGAGATGGTGGCAGCCACAAAGCGGTTGTAACGGTAGAGCCGGGGCGGGGCGATACCTCCGGTCAGTTCGATCAGGTTGTCCAACTGTACCATTTCGCCCTTGTCGCTACGGATATAGATACCTTTCAGGTCGGCGGGCTTGTTGCGTTGCTGGCGGTTGATTTCGCCTAATATCTCGTATTGCTTTCCGTTCATGTAGAAGTAACCCATGCGCTGGCCACTCAGTCCGTACTGCAAGGTCTGGGCAATGTTGCGTGTGCTGACGCCCATGATGCTTGCTTTGTCCCGGTTGATGTTGATACGGGCTTCGGGCTTGCTGAACTTCAGGTTGACGTCAGCCATCTGGAAGATCGGACTTTCGTATACCTTTGCCATAAACACGGGCAGTATCTCTTGCAGCTTCTCTATGTTGGTGGCCTGCAGTACGTACTGCACGGGCATTCCGCCGCGTCGTCCGCCGAATGAGGAGGATTGCTGTACGAAGGAGCGCGCCATTGTCTTTTTCCGCACTGCTTGCGAGAGCCTTTCGGCAACAGACATCTGTGTGTAGTCACGGTCTTTCATGTCCTTCAGCGTGATGCGGACATTACCGCTTCCGCTGGAAACACGGGCTGTAACGGCTTCGGCGTCCGGTACAATGGAGTCTACTAGGTGGTTGATGTCTTCGGTATAGTCGCGGATGTATTCGTACGTCACACCTTCGGCACCCATCGTATTGATGCTGATTTGCGAACGGTCCTCCAACGGAGCCATTTCGGCAGGAATGGTATTCCACAGATAGCCGATGATAACGATCGTCAGCAAGATGAAAGGCAACGCAACCCAGCGCTTGCGCAGAACGGCTGCCAGCGAACGGCTGTACAAACTATTCATTCCTTCGAAGAAAGGTTCGGTCTTGCGATAGAACCAGTTCTGCTTCTCACGCTTCACCAGCAGTTTGGTGGCAAGCATCGGTGTAAAGGTCAGTGCGGCAAAGGAAGAGATAATCACCGAACCGGACACAACGATGCTGAATTCACGGAACAGACGTCCCGTCATACCGTCCATGAATACAATCGGGAAGAACACGGCTACCAGCGTGATGGTGGTGGAGATAACCGCGAAGAAGATCTCCTTGGCACCTTCGATACCCGCCTCTTTGGGTGGCATGCCCCGTTCGATGCGGACATAGATGTTCTCCGTCATTACGATGGCGTCGTCCACCACCAATCCTACTGCTAGCACTACGGCAAGCATGGAGAGCACGTTGATGGAGAATCCTGCCAGATACATGACGAAGAAAGCTCCGATCAATGAAACGGGGATTACGATACATGGCACCAGCGTCACACGCCAGTCGCGTAGGAAGAGGAAGATGATGATGATAACGAGGATAAATGCCTCGTACACTGTCTGCTTCACCTCATTGATGGACGAGCGGATGAACTTCGTGTTGTCAAAACCGTAGGAGTATTGCACGTCTTCCGGCAGGTCTTTCTGCATTTTTTCCATGCGGTCGTACACGGCATCGGCAATCTTGATGTGGTTGGCGCCCGGTTGCGGAATGACTACGATACCTACCATCGGCACACCGTTCATCTTCATGTAACTCTTGATGTCGGCAGGACCCAGTTCGGCACGGCCGATGTCGCTGAATCGGATAATACGGTTGTTGTCTTCCTTGAGGATAAGGTTGTTGAACTCTTCGGCAGTGTGCATCAGTCCGAGGGTACGGATGGTCAGCTCGGTGGTGTTTCCTTCGATACTACCCGAGGGGAGTTCCACGTTTTCTTTGTCTACAGCGTTCTTTACGTCTATCGGAGTGATACCGTAACCGGACATCTTGATGGGGTCCAGCCAAAGGCGCATGGAGTAACGTTTCTCACCCCAGATGCTTACGCTGCTGACGTCGGAGATGGTTTGAAGCTGTTCCTTCACGGTGAGGTCAGCTATTTCGCTCAGTTCCAGCAAGGAACGCTTGTCGCTTTGCAGGGCAACCATAAGGATAGGCATGGCGTCGGCATCGGCTTTCGATACGGTAGGAGGGTCGCAGTCGCGGGGCAGATAGCGCTGTGCACGCGATACTTTGTCGCGTACGTCGTTGGCGGCTGTTTCCAGGTCGACGGAGAGTTCGAACTCTACTGTGATGCGCGACGAACCTTGCTGGCTGACGCTGGAAAGGGAACGGATGCCGGGAATACCGTTGATGTTCTGTTCCAGGGGTTCGGTAATCTGATTCTCGATAACATCGGCGTTGGCACCCGGATAGGAGCAGGACACCGATATGATGGGATTATCGACGGACGGGTATTCGCGTACACCGAGATAGTTGTAGCCGATAAAGCCAAAGAGCAGTATTATCAGGGTGAGTACGGTGGAGAGTACCGGTCGCCGTATGCTTAGTTCGGATATATTCATAAGGCGGCAGGATTAATAGATGTTGTCCAATGTTACCGGCAATCCCGTGCGGAGTTGCAGCGTTCCCGAGGTGATGATCGTGTCTCCGGCTTGCAGACCTTGCAGTACCTGCACTTCGGCTTCGGTACGAATACCTGCGATGATTTCTACCGGTTGGGCCTTTCCCGAACGGTAGACAAAGATCTTGTCTTTACCCATTTCAGGTACAATGGCTTCGGATGGTACGGCAAGGGCATTTTCTATCTCATCCTTGTTCAGCTTGATGCTGGCGTAGCGGCCCGGCAGTACAAGTCCGTTGGTGTTGGGGTAGAGGGCGCGGATGGTCAGCGTATGGGTGTTGGGGTCTATCTTCGATTCGCGGGCATAGACGGTGGCATGGAAGGCGTTCAGTTTTCCTTCAAGGGTGAAGTCGAGTCCGGCACCGGTCTTTACGTCGTTGGCATATCGTTCGGGCACGGCAAATTCTACTTTCAGTGGGGAAATCTTTGTAAGTTTGGCTACGATGGTCGTTGGGGCGGCATACGTTCCCACGCTGACCTGGCGCAGACCGATAACGCCGTCGAACGGTGCGCGGAGTTCGGTTTGTGCGATGTTCGATTCTATGAGGTCAATGTCGGCATTCAGGGTGGCAAGTTCGGTTTTCACCTGTTCGTAAGCCTCTTTACTGACAGCGTCTCTTTCCAGCAAGGCATTCTGGCGGAACACGCGGTCTTCGGCCAGCTTCAGTTGTGAAACCAACCGCTGCAATTGTGCTTGCAGGGGGCGGTCGTTCACTTTGGCAAGCAGTTGCCCTTTCTTCACGAAGCTGCCCTCTTCAAAGTTTATCTCGACAATCTTACCGGATGTTTCGAACGAAAGGTTTACTTCTTCGTCCGGCAGCAGGCTACCGCTGATTTGTATTTCATCTTTCAGCAGTTGGGGTTTTATTACTTTTGCATTTACGTTCAGAATCTTTTGCCCGCCACGCTGACTGGTCATCACCTTATCGGCAGCAGCCAATTCTTTATTCTCCTTAGGTAGTTGGGAGTATATACCTCCACCTATCAGTCCGGCACCAATCACAATGATGATGCCCCATTTCACTCTCTTATCCATGTTGTAGTATTAGTAGTATAAATTCAGCCTTAACTTTGATACGGGATAAAGAGAAAGGTTTAATGCAGGGAACGTTAAAAAAAGTGATAGGGGAATGGGAGGGGTAAGGTGATAGGGTGGTAAGGTGATGGGGTAATAGGGGCTATTAGGGGGACTTAGTATGCTGCCCTGTACTTTCCTTCTTCTTTGTCTTCCAACATATTCAGGTAGGAAGCGTAGCGCGATTCGCTGATGTAGTGTTTCTCTACGGCTTCGCGAACGGCACAGCCGGGTTCGTGGCGGTGGGTACAGTTACCGTAGCGGCAATCGGCAGATACTTTGAATATCTCCGTGAAGTAGTGCCCCACTTCTTCCTCTTCCATGTCGAAGGTTCCGAAACCTTTGATGCCCGGAGTGTCGATAATATATCCGTTGCCCGGCACCGGGAACATTTCGGAAAAGGTAGTGGTGTGCATACCTTTATTATGGTAGGTTGATATCTCGCCGGTTTTAATGTCCAAGTCCGGTAATATGGCATTGATAAGCGTGGACTTACCCACACCGGAATGGCCGGAAAAGAGGGTTACCCGTTCCCTTAGTTCTTCTTTGATGATGTCGATGCCTTCACCGTGCTTGGCAGAGACCTTGAAACAGGGATAACCGATGGTAGTATACAGGTTGATGAGTCCGTCCAGGTAGTTCAGTTCCTCTTCGTTGTAGGCATCTACCTTGTTGAAAATGATTTTGACGGGGACGCGGTATGCTTCGGCAGAAGCCAGAAAGCGGTCGATGAAGATGGTGGAAGTTTCGGGATAGTTCACTGTTACCACCAGCATGCACTGGTCGAGGTTGGCAGCAAGGATATGCGATTGCTTGGACAGATTGGACGAACGGCGGATGATATAATTTTTCCGGTCCTCTATCTCGCTGATGAAGGCTGTACCTTCCTGGTTCAGTATGATTTGCACGTAGTCGCCTACGGCAACGGGGTTGGTACTTCGTATGCCTTTCAGACGAAAGTTTCCTTTGATTTTGCATTCAATGTCCCTTCCGTCGTCAGTCCGTACCAAGTACCAACTTCCTGTGTTTTTTATTACGAGTCCGCGCACTGCCTTAAACGGTCATGATTTCTTTATCCTTTGCAGCCAGCATATCATCAATCTGCTTGATGTACTTATCGTGAACCTTCTGCAATTTCTCTTCACCGCCTTTTTGTGCATCTTCCGCCAAACCGTCTTTAACGGATTTCTTCAGGGCATCGATGGCGTCACGGCGTGCGTTTCTCACACTCACCTTGGCTGTTTCGCTTTCGTTTTTACATTGTTTGGCCAGTTGTTTACGGCGTTCCTCAGTCAGCGGGGGGATGCCGATGCGGATTATTTCACCGTTGTTCTCGGGCATGATGCCGAGGCTGGAGTCGATGATGGCTTTCTCGATGACGCGGAACATGCTTTTGTCCCACGGCTTGATGGCAATGCTGCGGGCGTCCGGAGTGGTTACAGCCGCTACATTGTTGATGGGGACCATACTTCCGTAAGAGTCCACACGAATGCCGTCCAGCAAGCGGATGTCTGCTTTTCCGGCGCGAATATGTGCCAATGCTTCTTCAAGATACATTACGGCCATGTCCATTTTCTCTTGCGCTTCGTCTAAGATGTCTTTTACGTCTCTCATATTTCTATATATTTATAAGTTTGGCATTTGGATTAATTTAAGAAACAAAAGTAGATGATTTTTTGATAATCTGCAAACTCTCAAGGCAGAAAGCAAGTGGGGAAGACTTATTTCTTCTCTGACGGAAGTTCTATCGTGATCCGTGCGCCTTGGGTATATGTGGGATCTACATAGATTTTTCCTCCCAGATGTTTCATTATTTCGCGGCAGACGTAAAGCCCGAGACCGGTTCCTACGGTGAAATCATCTATCTTGGTGAAAGCTTCGAATATCCATTCTCTTTTATCAGCCGGGATGCCGTGTCCGGTGTCCGTTACCGAAATTATCAACTTGCCGCTGGTTTCGTGGCAGCTGAGGGTGATGCTGCCCTGTCTGGTAAATTTGTTGGCATTGGCAAGCAGGTTGCAGATGGTCTTGACAATGTATTTGTAGTTCGTATAGTAAGTCGATGAAGGGCAGTTGTTCTCAATCCGGTAGTCTATTTCGGGTTTCCTATGTTTCTGCGTTTCTATGCTCATGCACTCTTTACACATTTTTTCTATATCGACGGCAGCCACGGGAAGCATGTCGTTGGTACATCCCAGTTGGGATATTTCCAGCATATCGTCCAGTAGGTTGGTAAGTTGTGTCACGGCAACTTCGATGCTTGCCTTCATTTCTTGTTCCATGCTCTTTTCTATCTCTTCTTCGCTCAGGATAATGCTGCTGAATCCTTGGATGGCATTCAGCGGGGTACGTATTTCGTGAGACATGGTGTTCATAAAGAGCGTTTTCATCTTTTCGCTTTCCTGGGCTTTCAGACTTTCGGTTTCCAGGTTTCGCTTCAAGCGGCGGGTGATTCCCAAAGTCCGATAGACATAGAAGAGGCATCCGGACAGAATAACCAGGAGGAGGCTTGTCAGCAGGATGTACATCTTCTGCTGGCGGGATATCAGGTTTGCCTTTTCCAGTTCCAGGCGACTCACGTCGTATTGTGTTTGCAGTTCGCTCAGTTCGCCGGATATGTCTTCGGTGTTGATGGAGTCTTTGACAACTATATACTCCGTCATGGTCTGATAGGCTTCCTGCCAGCGGCCTAAGGCAGCAAGGCATTCGCTTTTGGTCTTATAGTGGTAGGCATTGTCCATGCCGTACTTGGGTGCGGTCTTGATGACAGAATCGCAGCACTGAATGATTTTGGGATAGTTCTTGGTGTATTCGTAATAGCTCTGTGCTACATAGTAGTAATAGAAATCCAGCGGAGGAACCACGTCCTGCGGATAAAGTTCTACCATGTGGTTGAATTCTGCAAAGTAATGGTCCATTTGTTTGCGTCCTATCTCGTCACCATGATGCAGCATGCGGGCGATGGCTGCAATCTCTATCTGATGGGAGAGGAATACCCGTTTTCTTACTTTGGGCAATTGGCGGTACTCTTTGTATAAGTCCATGAGTTCGCGGGTGTATTCCAGACCGGAACCGCCCAAACCCAGCAGGAACTGGGTTCTGAACAGGTAATCTTCTTTAAGCGGTATGGTACGTGCTATTTTCAGACCTTCTTCCAAATAGCTGTCGCATGATTTTAACTTGAGTTTCCCGTTCTTATCTTCTATCATTGTACTGACGGCAGCCAGGGAATAGAGGCGTCTCATGTATGGATAAGGGTTTGATGGCTGATATACAGTCTGACTGTCGGCTACCAGCTTCTGTGCCAGTTCTTTCCGTTGTGTCAGGTCACGGATGTCGTACATCATGCCCAGATATTGGAGGGCGATTTCTCTGGGCTTCCCTTGCAGGTAGGTGCGAGCCTTATCAATCCAGATACTGGCAGAATCCAGTTGGCAAAGATTCAAGTATCGCAATGCCAGGGGACGGACGGAAGTAAACATTGCATCCTGGTCACCGCTTTCTACGGCCTGCTGCCATAGCTTTTCAGTGTAGGTATAGTCGTCTTGTATAAGACCTATATCGCTTAAATGCGTCAACAGTTCCAGCCGCCTCGAAGGGGTGGATGCCGAATCCAATAACCGGATGAGACTGTCTTTGGAGGCAGTGAGAGGATCGGCGGCAATTGCCGTTGCCGATACGCTACAGCTAAGGAGCAGGCAACAGATGGCAAATGTTTTGAAGCGGTTGGGCAGGATTTTCATGTGTTTGCTTGTTTTATGGAAACCTCAGGATAAAGACCGGAAAGGAAAACAGGCATCCATTTCCGGTCTTTTATGCTATTCTTTTAGTTGTGTACCAGCGTACCGATTTCTTCTCCTTGCATCACCTTCTTCAGGTTGCCCGGTGTGTCCATATCGAATACGATGATGGGGAGGTTGTTCTCCTTACACATACAGGTAGCGGTGAGATCCATCACTTTGAGGCCGCGCTTCAGCACTTCATCGTAAGTGATGTCGTGGAATTTGGTGGCGGTAGGGTCTTTCTCCGGGTCGGCAGTATAAATACCGTCTACACGGGTGCCTTTCAGCATGACGTCAGCTTCAATCTCGATACCGCGCAGGCTGGAACCGGTGTCGGTGGTGAAGAAGGGATTACCCGTTCCGGCGGACATGATCACTACTTCGCCTGCCTCCATGCATTCGATGGCTTTCCATTTGTTGTAGAATTCGCCGATAGGTTCCATGCGTACGGCTGTCAGCACACGGGCTTTGACGCCGGCGGCTACCAGGGCAGAGCTGAGGGCGAGGCTGTTGATGACTGTAGCCAGCATCCCCATCTGATCACCTTTCACGCGGTCGAAGCCTTTATTGGCACCGCTCAGTCCGCGGAAGATGTTTCCACCGCCGATGACGATACCGATCTGTACACCCAGTCCGTGAATTTCTTTAATCTGTGCAGCATATTCGGCAAGGCGTTTTTCGTCGATGCCGTATTGCTTTTCTCCCATCAGGCTCTCGCCGCTGAGTTTCAATAAGATTCTTTTGTATGTTGCCATAATATTTAAAGTTTATTGCTATTAGCGGCAAAGATAATGGAATTACGGCGCAATGCAATCAAGTTTGCTTGAAATTATATTACTGACGGGACATCTTGCGATTATTCTTTCAGCGTATAGTCACCGGCATCGGCGGTAACTACAGCCTGCAATTCGTCCAATGTTTTCTCTCCTTTCGAGAACTCTACATTGGCTACGGGCGGTTCCAGCGTTACGGTGGCGTGTACGCCATCTATACTGTTCAATGCTTTTTCTACGTGCATGCGGCAATGGTTGCATGTCATGCCTTCTACTTTGAATTCTTTTTTCATAATCTTTTCTGTTGAGGGTTTAACTTCACTTTGTATCTTTTTCCCCTTCAGCCGCAAGCTGTTGCTCACTACGCTGACGCTGCTGAATGCCATGGCGGCGCCTGCTATCATCGGGTTCAGCAAGAAGCCGTTGATGGGGTAGAGGATGCCGGCGGCGATGGGTACACCTATTATATTATAGATAAATGCCCAGAAGAGGTTTTGGCGGATGGTGCGTACAGTGAGACGCGACAACCGCAGGGCTTCCGGTATTTTGGTGAGGTCGGAGGAGATGATGGTCATCTTGGCAACGTCCATTGCAATGTCACTACCGCCACCCATGGCGATGCTGAGATCGGCTTGGGCAAGGGCGGCGCTGTCGTTGATGCCGTCGCCCACCATGGCTACTTTCCGGCCTTCGTGTTGCAGTTGGCTGATGAAGGCGGCTTTGTCCTGCGGCAGTACGCCGGCTTTGTAGTGGGCGATGCCGGCGGTACGGGCTATTTCGCGGGCAGTGGCTTCGTTGTCACCGGTCAGCATGTAGACTTCGATGCCGGAGGCACGCAGTTCTTTCACTGCTTGCAGGGAGGTTTGTTTTATCTGGTCGGTGATGCCGGCTATGGTGAGTGCCGTTTCTTCGTCGGCGAACCAGATGACGGTTTGTGCTTTTGCCGTCAGGCGGTGGGCTGCATCAGAGAGCTGCGGAGAAAGGGTGATATGCTTCTCTTCGAGCAACGAGCGGTTTCCGGCATAGTACATCTTACCTGCGACGCGTCCCATGATACCTTTTCCGGTGATGCTGTCGAAGTCCTCAATCTCGGTGAAACGCGTGCGGCCGAAGTGTTCGACGATGGCCTCGGCAAGTGGATGTTCGGACAGCATTTCCAGGCTGTAGAAGATGCTCTGCATGTATTCGGTGGTGGGGGCTTGTGCGTTCGTAGCGGAAGTATCCCAAATCAGTTCGCTGACTACCGGTTTGCCTTCGGTCACGGTGCCGGTTTTGTCCAGTACCACGGTGTCTATCTTCTTGGCTGTTTCCAGGCTTTCGGCATCTTTTATCAGGATTCCCTGCTCGGCTCCTTTGCCTATTCCCACCATGATGGCGGTGGGCGTGGCCAGTCCCAGGGCACATGGGCAGGCTATGATAAGTACCGTGACCAGTGCTAGCAGTCCGTGGGTGAAACCGTTTTCACCGTCCAGCACCATCCAGCCGATGAACGACAGTACGGCAATACCGATGATGACCGGGACAAAGATGCCTGCAATCTTGTCTACCAGTTGTTGTACCGGGGCTTTGCTTCCCTGGGCGTCTTGCACCATGTGGATAATCTTGGCAAGCAGTGTATCTGTTCCTACCTTTTCGGCCTGGAAGCGGAAGCTGCCTTTCTGATTGATGGTTCCGGCAAAGACGTGTATGCCTTGATGCTTGGCTACTGCTATCGGTTCGCCGCTCAGCATACTTTCGTCTACGTACGAGTCGCCTTCCGTTACGGTGCCGTCCACGGCAATTCGTTCGCCCGGTTTCACCAGGATGATGTCTCCGGGGCATATCTGTTCGATGGGAATCTCCTGCTGTTCACCTCCGGAGGTGATGATGGTCACTGTCTTGGGCTGCAATCCCATCAGTTTTTTGATGGCGGTGGACGTATTTCCTTTGGCTTTCTCTTCGAGCAGACGCCCCAGCAAGATGAAGGCGATGATGACGCTTGCTGCCTCGAAGTAGACATGCGGATGGATGCCTCGTGACAGCCAGAAGTCGGGGAAGAGCATGTTGAACAGACTGAACAGGTAGGCTATCCCGGTACTGTTCGCTACCAGCGTGTCCATGTTGGCGCTGCCATGCATTAATTGCTTCCAGGCACTGACGAAGAAACTTCTTCCCAGCCAGAAGACAACGGGCGTGGAGAGTACCCACATGATGAGGTTGGCATAAGGCATATTCATGAAGAACATGCCGATAATGACAATGGGCACAGAGAGAATGATGGCCCAGGTGGTGCGGAACTTCAAGTCATGGTATCGCTTGTCATGAGCCTGTTCTGCTTCTAGCAATGTGTCTTTATCTTTTTTTATCAGCAGGTCGTATCCTGCCGCCTGTACTGCTTGTTGCAGGGCTTGGGGCGAGCATTGCGCAGGGTCGTATTCCACTGTTGCCGCTCCCGATGCGTAGTTGACGGCGGCTTTGCTGACTCCCGGTTGTTGGTTCAGCGTCTTGTCCACCCGCGCGGCGCATGAGGCGCAGCTCATGCCCAGTACGGGGAAGGTTTCTTGAACGGTATTTTTGTTTGCCATATATCAATGCATTAAGTTTAGTATCGAGTTAATAAATTCTCATTTATCATTATGAAAACAAAGATACGGCAAAGAAGTTGTATGGAGTTACGGAATTTTGGATTTTTACTACCATGTTGCGGTGGTTGCTTCATGTGAATAAAATGCTTTCTTGATAACTATCTTGCTCAGCCCCGTCTGCACCACTCCCCTCATAAAGAGATAGGTGAGGAAAGCGAGCCACAGTGCATGATTGCCCAAGGTCGGTCGAAACCCGTAGTACAAAGCAAAGAAACTGACAGCTGCTACCGCCATCGAGAGCAGCATGCCGCGTGTAGCCGTGGCGCCGATAAAGACCCCGTCCCAAATGAAGGCGGCAATGCCGGCGGCAGGTATGGCAAGTGCCCAGTAGAAATATGTATCGGCAGCAGCTATCACTTCTTTATCATCCGTCAGAAGCCCGAGGAAAGCATTCCCTCCCAAAGCATAAGTCAGAGTGAAAAGCACTGCCATTATAGCCCCCCATGCAAACAGATGCCGGACGGTGCTCATAAAGGCATCCCGGTTGCGGGCACCTATATACCGTCCGCTCAAAGCTTCCCCTGCATAGGCAAAGCCATCCATCACGTACGAGAACAGCGTAAAAAGTTGCATCAGCAGCGTGTTTACAGCCAGGATAATCTCCCCCTGTTCAGCCCCCGCCGAAGTAAAAAACAAAGTAACTGCCACCAGGCAAAGCGTGCGCAGGAAAATATCCCGGTTCACGGAAAAGAATCGCATCATTGCCTCCTTCTCCCAGACGCCCCCCTTAATACTTGATTTATAGTTTTTAATTCCAACATACTTCTTTAGCTTGCCATAATGCTTCAGCCATAGCACAAGCCCCATGCCGAACCCGGCATATTGCGCAATCAGCGTCCCCAAAGCCACACCTTCTACCTTCATCCCGCACAGATAAACCAGGCTGAGGCTGGCGATGATGTTCACAATATTCTGCGTGATGGCAATATACATGGGAATACGCGAATTCTGCATACCGATGAACCAGCCTGTCAGCCCGTATAGCCCCAGCATGGCAGGTGCTCCCCAAATGCAGATGTGAAAATAGAGCGTTGCCAGTGCGCGCACTTCTTCCGTAGGATGAATTATCAGAAACGCTCCATACCTGATAGGAACCTGTAACAAAATAAGGCAGAACGCCACTGCCATCCCTATGCCTACGGAGCGCAGCAACAATCGGCTTACTTCCGGCAAGTCCCGTTTCCCGTAAGCTTGCGACGTCATGCCGCTGGTTCCCATACGCAGGAAACCGAAAATCCAGTAGATGATATTGAACAGCATACCGCCCACGGCAATGGCTCCGATATAAGCCGGTGCTCCTAAGTGTCCCACGATTGCCACATCTATCAAACCGAGCAATGGAACGGTGATGTTCGATACGATAGAAGGCAATGCGATTTGCAAGATTTGTCTGTCTCTGGGCTTCATTGGTAACGTTTGTTTAATAAGGGGTGGCAAAGTTACGCAGAAAAAGGTAAGATAGTGGGAAAGATTAACTATATTTTATTGACGTTTGCAGCAAAAGTTCGTAAATTTGGAGGTGAATTCTTGTGGCAATGTTTTGGGCTGTTAAACTATATATACTTTAAAAATGAAAACCTTAGCTCTACTATTCTCTTTGTTCCTGATGTGTCCGCTGTCGCTTTGGTCACAATCGGCCAATGATCTTCTGCCGAAAGTTTCCGAAGCACTTTCCGAAGGCAAGGATGACTATGCTGTCAGCTTGTTCCGCCAGTCGGCCAATGCCGGTGTGGAGCAGACAGAGATGTTCTACTGGACGAATGTCGATAAAAACAGTGCGGTTGCTCCCCGTCTGGTCAACGAACTGGCTACGCATTACAAGAAAAAGCGGAACTACGATAAAGCCTATCTTTTCTATAAAGAATATTTGCAGCGCTATCCCGAAGATGTCTCTGCCCTCGTCTCGTGTGCCGAAATGGAACTGATGCGCGGAAAGGAAAAGGATGCCCTGAAAACTTACGAGAAAGTCTTGAAACTCGATGCCGACAATCTTCAGGCCAATATTTATCTGGGAAATTATTACTATCTTCAGGCAGAGAAGGACAAGAAGAAGCTTGATGATGACTTCAAGAAGATAACTTCTCCCACACGGATGCAGTATGCCCGTTACCGTAACGGGCTATCAGATGTGTTTACCAACAACTACACCAAAGCGAAAGCGTATCTGCAACGGGTATTGCAACTCTTCCCCTCGACAGAGGCGGGCAGGACGCTGGAGAAGATAAGGAAGGTGGAGGCGGAAATGCGTTAATAGTAGCTTAATCCCTACTTAAAAACATAGATTGCGCAAGTAATAAATTTATTGCTTGCGCAATCTATGTTTTTAAGTAGGGATCAGTCGCAAAAGCTGGTGGTTTGAACTACTACTGGCTGACATTTCATTTGCTACTGACAGGGGGCGATCTAAATGGGAATTTAGGGGCGTAGCGCCCCGGCAAGATTTCCTTTCGGCATGTTTGCGCATCCTAAGGCTGAAAGCCTTTCATCTATCAGCCCAGGGCAACGCCCTGGGTTTCAGAACGCCCCCTCACCTTACGCCCTGAAAGGGCATAAGATTGTATAACGGGCTTTTGCCCTTTCAGGGCGCAGAGATAGGAGCGCATTATTACCCAGGGCGTTGCCCTGAGCTAATAGATGAAAGCCCTTCAGGCTTTGCTGCGCTAATAGATAAAAGGCTTTCAGGTTTTGCTGCGCAAGTAATCCGAATGGAAACCTTGTCGGGGCGCTCCGCGCTTAAATTATCATTTATCCACCAGGTTTTGCGACTGATCCGTAATCCGATTCCTCCCGAAATAGAATAGAAAATAGGCTGCGAAACTGTTTGATGTTTCGTAGCCTATTTTGTGTTGTAACGTGCTTATAATGAAAAGGATGCTGCTTTATTATTGCTTTGTCTCTTATAAAGTACTACTTTAATTATAATAAAGCAGTACTTTAATACTGGTAAAGCATTGCTTTAATACTACTAAAGTATCGCTTTATTATTGGTAAAGTAATGCTTAGAAGTAGATGAAGAAAAGTGGGATCAGTCGCAAAACCTGGTGTTTTGAGCTACTACTGGCTGACGTTTCATTCACTTCTCATCTATCAGCCCCCATGAATAAAGGGTTTCAGAAGAATTCGTGCTGGGTGTTGGTAGATGTTGCGAAAAACTATAGTTACGAAAAATATGCCGTCAATGCGATTTACCTGTATTCTGCTATCAGAACTCTTCTGCCAATTGCCACGCTTGTACGTGACGTACACCTTCTCTTATGGGAAGTTGTACTTCATCCATCGAGACAACTAATTTTTCATAACTGTCGGCAATGGATAGCAATGGAGCATATTCCCGTTCCCGTGTTTCCTCATCCTCAAGCGTATAGGCCACTTGGAAGTAGATAATCCGGTCATCTTTCATGGCTACAAAATCCACTTCTTTATTGCGTAGCGCTCCGGTATAGACTTGGAAGTCGTGTCGAAGAAGTTCCAGATATACTGCATTTTCCAGTAAATAGCCTATTCCATAGGCATATCCCGGATAAAGAAAGTTCTTGAAGGCAAGGTCGTTCAGGTAATATTTGCAATTTCCTGCCAGTACATCTTTTCCTTTTATATTGTAACGTTCTGCTTTGTGTACAAGAAGTGTCTCTTCTATATAGCCGGTGTAGTTGGCAAGTGTGTCGTAAGAAACTTTGCGGTTCTTTGACTTAAAGAAATTGATTACATTCTGGATAGAGAACATGTTCGAGGCATTGTTCACCAGATAAATGAAAAGGTCGTCCAAAAGACGGACATCGCGGATGGGTTTACGTTGCACAATGTCGCGCAACAGTATGGTATCTTTTACAGACGAGACGTACTGCTTCTGTGATTCCTGATCCCTCAGGTTATACAATTCGGGCAATCCGCCCTGTTTCAGGTATGACAGGTAAGAGGAACGTCCTTCTTCCTGTCGTGTTACTTGCAGATATTCGGCATAGCTGTATGGAAAGATGCTGAACTCTACGTAACGGCCCGAAAGCAAGGTTGCCAGTTCGCTGGAAAGCATCTTGGAGTTTGAACCGCTGATAAACAGTTCGCATTCTTCTACAAAGTCTTGGGAATGGGAGTTGACAAAGCGTTCCCAGCCTTCTATGTTCTGTATCTCGTCGAAAAACAGATATACCTTTCCTTCCGGTTTCTGCTTTTGGCGATAAAGTTGGTATAGTTTCTCCAGATCCTGGTAGGTCTCGATGAAATCGAACTCCAGATATTCCTTGTTTACATATAGGATATTATTGGGATTTACCTTTCGTATGGAAATCAGTTCCGAGGCTATTTGCCGCAGAATATAACTTTTGCCTGCGCGGCGTTGTCCGATGAGTACTTTTACCAGTCTATTCCCTGTAAAAGCATGAAGTCTGTCGGTGTAGGCAGTACGTATCAATCCTAATTGGTAATGGTTTCCATTCCAAAGGTTGTATTTCTCCAAGGCGTTCCATTTCTCGTCCATAATCGAAAGTTTCTACAAAAGTAGCAAAAGTTTCGATTATAATCGAAACTTTTGCAGTTATTTCCCTGCATTCTCCTTCAGCTTCTTCAGATACTCCGAAGGTATGCAACCGAATTCCTCCTTGAAGCATTGGCGGAAGTAGAACAGGTTGTTGATGCCTACCTTGAACGCTATTTCGGAGATATTGTATTTCCCTTCCAACAGGAACTGTTCGGCAAACTTCATCCTTACTTTGCGGACGTACTCGTTGGTAGATAGCCCGGTGAGCGCTTTCATCTTGCGGTAGAGGGTGGAGCTGCTCATACACATCTTGTCCGAGAGGTAACCGATATCTATCTTGTCCGAAGACAAGCGTTCTTCTATCAGTTGGTTGATTTTCTGAATAAACTCATTGTCCAGTTTGTTGAGCGACTCTGCGATGACGGTGGACTTGTTGTTGATGGCGGCGTTGGTGCTGAAATGTTCCGCCAACTTACGGCGCGACTGGAGCAGGTTGTCGATGCGGCTGCGCAGCAGGCTGGCGCTGAACGGCTTGGTCAGGTAGGAATCAGCACCTACCTGGTAGCCTTCTTCTTTGTCCTTCAGCGAGTCTTTGGCCGTCAGCAGTATGATGGGGATGTGGCTGGTGCGTACATCCTTCTTCAATTCCCGGCACATCTCGTTGCCGTCCATTACCGGCATCATGATGTCGCTGACGATGAGGTCGGGTATGTATTTCAGTGCGCTTTCTTTGCCCAGCTTCCCGTTGGCGGCTGTCTTTACTTCAAAGCTGTCGGAGAAAGACTCGGCAATGTAGTCGCAAATGTCCGGATTGTCTTCCACAATCAGCAATATGGGTTTGTCGTTGGTGGGAGTTTCTTCTTCCCGCGGCTTTTCTGCGGCCGGCAGTTCGCTTTCTTCTATTTGCGAGTCGGCACGCAAAGCATTCGGGTAACAGTTGTCCGTCAGCAGGCTGATGCAGAAGGTGCTGCCCGAGTTGAGTACACTGTCTACACGTATCTCTCCTTCGTGCAGCGTCACCAGGTTCTTCACCAATGACAGGCCGATGCCGGTGCCCGATGCCTGGTGCTTGCCTCCTTCCTGATAATAACGGTCGAAGATGTGCGGCAATGCCTCCGGCTTGATGCCATATCCGGTGTCGCTTACCCAGATGTCTGTATAGTTCACTTCGGCACGCACGGACTGGCGGATGCCCAGGGTGATGCTTCCTTTCTCGGTATATTTCAGTGCATTGGATATCAGGTTGTCCAGGATGGTGTTGATGATTTCCTTGTCGAAGTACATCGGTATGTTTTCGTTCTCTACGTCGAGGTGGATGGCAACTTCCGCTTTCCGGTTCAGTTCCTTGTACTTCAGACCGATTTCGTGGATCAGCGTCACTATATTGCCCCGGCTTACGCAGAGTTTCTTGTTCTGCGTCTCTGTCTTTCTGAATTCCAGTATCTGGTTGATAAGGTTCAGCAGCCGGATGGCACTTTGATGGATGACGGATATCTTCTGAGCGTCTTTGGTAGACAATGAATTATTCTTCTGAATGTCCTCCAGCGGTCCCAGTATCAGTGTGAGCGGGGTGCGCAACTCGTGCGTGATGTTGGTGTAGAAGCGCAGCCGCTCGTTGTTCAGTTCCTGTTCGCGCAGGTGGCTCTGTTTTTCCAGTTTGTACAGAGCTTCGGCATGCAGCCGTTTCTTATAAACGTATAGGACGGCAAACAAGATGGTGAGGCTCAGCAGGATGTAGAACGACTTTGCCCACCACGTAAGCCAGAGGGGAGGGGCTATGTGTATGTTCAGTGAGGTGGTTTCGTCCGACCATTCCTGGTTGCGCATCCGGGTCTTCACCAGGAACTGGTATTTTCCCGGAGGAAGGTTGCGGAAGGTGACGTTGTTGGGGTCGGTCAGGGTGTACCACGAATTTTCCAGTCCTTTCAGCATGTAGGCATATTCCACTTGGTTCACCAAGGCATAGTTCTGTATGTTGAAGGTGATGCTGAAACTGTTTTGCGTATATTTCAATTCGATGTTGTGCTGCCCGTTCATGGTAATGGTGTTCTGGTTGTTGGTCGGGTAGTTGATGGGGTCGGATATCTCTATGTTGGTGATGAAGGCGGGAGGAGACTTCCGCTCTTGCAGCACAAATTCGGGGTTGAAGTAGCACAAGCCGTTGATGGAACCGAAATAGAGGTTGCCGTCTTGCCCGTAGGTCACGCTGCCACGGCTGAAGCTTCCCATAGGGAGGTTGTCGTGGTGGTCGTAGTTATAGAAAGTTTCTTTCTCATTGATGAAGCAGCTGATGCCCTTGTTGGTGCTGACCCAGATGTTGCCGGCTTTGTCTTCGCTGATGGCATGTATGTGCGTGTTTACAAGTCCGTTTTCGCGCTGGTATACTTTGTAATTCCGGTCGGTCAGCGAAGGAAAACAGACTAACCCTTCTCCGGTGGCTACCCAAAGTCGTTTCCGGCTGTCTTCGAAGAGGGCATTGATGGTGTTTGAGGGAAAGTGGTCCTGCACATTGAAGAGTTTGAGGTCCTTGAACTCCGAGTCGTACAGTCCCAACCCGGCGCCGAAGAAACCTACCCATACTTGCCCTGCGCTGTCTTTCAATACACATCGTGCCAGGTTGTTTTCCTTATCATAATGTCCTATTATAGACATGTTGTTCGGGTTTATGAGGTATACGCCTTCGCTGGTACCTACCCAGATGTTGCCTTGGCGGTCTTCATAGAAAGAGCGTACGTCGGCATAGGACTTGTCTTTCGGAAAGACTTGCCGGAAGCTCTTGGTGTGCGGATTATAATGGATGATTCCTCCGAAGAACAGACCGAACCACAAACCGCCTTTCGAGTCGCAGAGTGCGGCTTGCACCGTGTTGTTGCTCATAATCCCGTTCTGGGCATTATAGACGGCTATGCGTTTTCCTTTGCTGAATATGTTGATACCTCCGCCATCGGTACCTATCCACAGGTTTCCGCTTTTGTCCATGCAGACGCCCGAAGCTATCTTACCGGTCAGGCTATTGTTGGTAGAGGGAAAAGGAGAGTACCTGTAGGTGCTGAAGAGCGACGGCTCACGCCGGATGAAGTTGATGCCGCCTCCCCAGGAGCCTGCCCACACATTGTCGAAAGAATCCTGGAACAGGCATCGCACGCTGGGGTTGGACAATCCGTATTCGTCGTCTCCTTCCTTGATAAGTTGCAGGTGGATTTGGCTGGAAGAATGGTAGAGGCGTTGCGACAGATCCAGTATGGCGATGCCGCCGAACTCCATAGCTACCCATAGTTTGTTGTTATCCAGTTGCCGAACGTCGTATATACGGTGCGACATATTCTTCATGTCGTCGTTGAAGGGGATAAAGTTTTCGGCTTCCGGGTCGAACAGTGCCAGTCCCCTGTCGGTCCCTACCCATATATTGCCGTTCTTGTCTTTATGGATGCAGTTCACTTCATTGCCGGGGAGACTGTTCGCATCTTGCGGATTGTTTATGAAGTTCTTTACTGTCTTGTCTTTTAAGGACAGTACGCTGAAGCCGCTGTGCACGTGGCCTATGTAGAGCTGCCCGTTCTCGCCGTCGGCAACGGACCAGATGTGATTGCTGGCCAGTCCGGGTACGGTCTCCGTATTGTAGTGGGTGAATTTGCCAGTTTGCTTGTCGAAGTAATCGACTCCTTGCCAATAGGTGCAGATCCAAAGGTTGCCGTCGGCGGCGGCGACTACCTTGGTTATATCGTCGGTAATCAGGCTTTCGGGATTCTTTTCATCGTGCTTGTAGATGGTGAAGGTGTCGGTGATATAATTGTAGGCATTGAGCCCTGCCCGTTGGGTGCCTATCCATAAAATGGAATCGACGGGGTCGTCCAGCAGGTAGTTCAGTTCGTTGCCGGTGATGCTCTGCTTGCCGGTGGTTTCCTCTTTATAATAAGGTATGAAACGAATGCCGTCAAATTTATTCAAGCCTTCTTCCGTGGCGAACCATAGATAGCCTTTCTTGTCTTGGGCGATGCTTACAACGTGATTGTTGGACAGTCCTTCCCGGATGCCCAGTTGTTTGATAGTATAAGGTTGTGCTGATAATGCACATGGCAGACATAGTAGGATGGATAGTAGTAGCTTCTTCATAACAGGTTGTTTTTCATTGTATGACCCAAAAATACGAATAAAATCTTTAGATGATATATACAAATCGTGCATTGACGGATTTGTATGCCCTCTCTGCAAGATTTATACAGTCTTTGAAACAGATTTTGGCATAAGTTTGCACAGCCGATTATAATAAGTCGGCGGCAAAATGTACTTTTTTGTTTAACTTTAATAATAATATGTATGAAGAAGCATTTCTTTAATGCCACTTTCCTGGCATTGTTATCGCTGGCTTTATGGACAACGGGATGTAGCGACGATGACGGCTATCCCGATGTGGACGGACAGAGTCCGACAATGACATTAGCGACAGAACACATTGAGTCCGGTGCCGGTCATCGGTTCACGATCGAAGGAACCTTGGCCGACAAGGACGGCATTGCATCCGTCAGTTTGCAATGTGCAGATCTCCATCTGAACAAAACCATTGATTTGATTGAAATCTATGGTGCTCCTCAGGAAACGTATGATTTGAGTTACTATTTCGACATCAGTAGAGACGAAATAGGCGAACGCTTTACGGTAAAGGTTACGGTGACGGACGTTGGCGGCCGCAGTGTGTCACAAGATGTATTGGTTACGATGGACGGTGACTTTGCTGCTCCTGCGTTCACGGTTGCTCCGGATGCGGCTGTTACAGTGTTGATTAAGAATGAGACAAAGTTCAACTTGAATTTTACGGTTACAGATGACCGTATATTGGATTATGTGATTATCAATATTCCCGGTATAGAGGGTTTTGACAATCGCAGGTTGGATGCCAATGGGAAGTCCTCACTGAGCTTTGCAGAGAAAATTATTCTGCCTAACGAGGTGCAGAGCTATAACTTGACGATGCTGGCCGTAGATGCGAAAGGGAACGAAACGACTGCTACCAGTGTAATCAGTGTTTCGGAGATGCCCGATTTTCCGAAGATGTATCTGGCTGACGTGAAGACGGTGGCCGAGTTGAACAGTGATGTCTTTGGTGTACCTATGTTGATTAACCATACAGGCGAATTCCAATACCGGGCGCGTTACTATAATAAGGCTGCCGGCACGGAAATCTTCTTCTTGCCGCAGAAGACGGACTTCACGCCTATTTGCTTCGGCCTCGATCCGGAAGACAGCAGTAAGCTGACTGACGACCCGGAAGTAGCCAAGCCTATTGTTCTTGATGAGGCAGGTGTATATTATGAGATTGATATCAACGTAATCAATTCTACCTATAGTATGCGTACTTATCCGGTTACTGAAGCCACAAACCCGATGAACTACGAGTATGGTAAACCTTGTTTCGACCGTTGGGAGAATGGGGAATCGCTCATTGATTTCTACATTGGTTGGGGAGGTTCTCCACAAGATGCGGGCAATCATATCTTTGTGCAAGATGCCACTAATCCGCACCTTTTCTATTATCCGGCAAACGGTGAGACCTGGACGCTTGAGGCAGGAGAAGAGCTTAACTTTATCATCTCCAATTACCATCCCGATGGCTGGTGGGATCATGTGGAATGGCGTTGCGACAACTCTACGGAGATTGAAAAGATCGGCTATTTCAGCAAGAAAGGTGATGTCAATCCTAATTGGGAAGGTACGAATATGCGTTGGGCGGATGGAACTGCCGTCGGTGATAATTGGCTGAAGCCTACTGTCGTCAATTATGGCAACTACCGTTTTGAGTTTGACGCTCATCTGGGAAGAGGTAAAATTGTTCCCGCTAATTAATAAGTAACATTAGATTGAATAATATGAAAAAGCAGATATTATTATTGTGTCTTGCGTTGATAAGCCTATGCAGCTATGCGCAGACCACTGTGAAGGGTGTAGTGACTTCGGCTACGGACAAGGAGCCGCTGATTGGGGCAACCGTACAGATTAAGGGCTCCGGTGCGGGTACTATTACCGGTCTTGACGGTGATTATTCGCTGATGAATGTGGAAAAGAATGCTGTACTGGTATTTTCGAGTATCGGTTATGAGACACAGGAAATACAAGTCGGTGGCAGAACCGTGATTAATGTAGTGCTGAAAGAATCAAGCGAACTGCTGGACGAAGTGGTGGTGATAGGTTACGGTGCCGTGAAGCGGAGTGACCTGACCAGCTCCATTGCTACCGTGAAGGGAGAAGAAATCACCGAAACCGTGACCGGTAATGCCATGGATGCCTTGCAGGGTAAGATAAATGGTGTGCAGGTGACCAGTGGTGGTGGCCCGGGTACACAGCCCAAGGTGTTGATTCGTGGTGTCACTACGGTGAACGGAACCGACCCGCTCTATGTGGTGGACGGCATGCCGGTAGGTACGAACATCAACTTCCTGAACAGCAACGACATCGAGTCTATGGAAGTTTTGAAAGATGCTTCGGCTGCCGCCATCTACGGTACGCGTGCTTCTAACGGTGTAATTTTGATTACTACCAAGAAAGGTGTTGCAGGAAAGACGAATATCAGTTTCAGCGCATCGGCCGGTTTCCAAACGCTGTCCAAGCCCAAAGTAGCCAATGCTGCCGAATATAAGGAAGTGTTCAATACCCGCTATACAAACGATGGCGGTACTTCCATCTGGAATGATACCGGCGCTACGACTAATCCCAGCGGTACCGACTGGTGGAACGAAGTCATCAACAAGACTGCCTTGATGCAGAACTACTCGCTGAACATCTCCGGTGGTACGGACAAGTTGGTTTATAACCTCAGTGTGGGTTACTTCCGTAACGACTCGCAGTACGACTACGGTTATTGGGATAAGATCAATGCCCGCCTCAATACGGAGTACACCTTTAACAAGTATGTGAAGATGGGCTTCGACATCGCTCCGCGCGTAGAATCATGGGATGATACCCCCAATCTTTTCTCGGCTGCCATGTCTATGGACCCTACGACTCCGGTATTCAAGCCGCAGGATAAGTGGGTGGACAATGAGTTCAACAACTATCAACGTTCTTATAACAATCAGGAATGGAATCCGGTGGGTTCATTGTCACGTCAGAATGGACATTCGCGCGAAATGGGTGCCATCGTGAATACTTATTTGCAGATCAACCCGATTCAGAAACTTACATTGCGCACACAATTCGGTGCCAATGCACACTTCCGCCGCTCGGATGGATTTACTCCGGAATTCTATATCGACGCATTGGAACAATCTACACTGAGCAACGTTTCTCGCGAGATGCAGGAATGGCTGGACTGGAACTGGACCAACACGGCTACCTACAGTGATACTTTTGCCGAAAAGCATAACATCAACGTGATGGGTGGTTTTACGGCCGAGCGTTTTGCTTGGTTCCAATCAAAGGCTTCGCGCGATGACGTGCCCAATAATATGGACCAGATGCATGAAGTGAATGCCGGAACGCAGAATCAAAAGGCAGATGGTACGACAACTTACAGTACCCTGGTATCATACTTGGGACGTGTGATGTATAATTACGACAGCCGCTACTACCTGACGGCATCTATCCGTGCCGATGGTTCTTCCCGCTTCCCCAAAGGTAATAAGTACGCTCTCTTCCCTTCTGTATCTGCTTCATGGCGTATCATCAGCGAGAGCTTCATGGAAGACCAGAAGGTATTCAATAACCTGAAACTCCGTGGTGGATGGGGCCGTGTCGGTAATCAGAACATCGACAACGATGCTACGCTGACTCTGCTTGGACAATCGGACTATGTATTCGGTGCAACTCCCGGCCGTGTGACCGGTACGATGGTATCGGGTGTGGGAAACAATCAGCTGAAGTGGGAAACCGTGGAAGACTGGAACGTAGGTGTAGACATGTCGTTCCTCAACTCCCGCCTGGACGTGACTTTTGAATATTTCCAGAAGAAGTCCAGTGATATGCTCTATCAGAAGCAGAATATCTTTGCTATCGGTTATCCCGACTGGAACAGTACCGTATGGATGAACATCGGTAGCATGAAAGCCAGTGGTTGGGAATTGAGCCTGAACTGGCGCGACAAAGTGGCCGACTTCCGCTATAACGTAGGTCTGAACCTTTCGGCAGTAAGAAACAAGGCTATCAAGTTCTCCGGTGACGGTCCTATCCTGACAGGAGGATTCAACAGCGACCAGATTATCCGCAACGAAGACGGCGGTTTGATTTCACGCTTCTACGGCTACGAAGCCGACGGCATCTTCCAGAACTGGGAAGAAGTCTATGCACATACCAATGAGAATGGTAAATTGATACAAGACAAGGCACAACCGGGTGACATCCGCTTTAAAGACCGGAATCATGACGGCACACTGGACGAGAATGACAAGACATGGATCGGAAATCCGTATCCCGACCTGATGGTAGGCTTGAATCTGGGCTTCAACTATAAGAACTTCGACTTCACGGCCAACTTCTACGGTACATTCGGTAATGACATTTACAACAAGACCAAAGGCTTGTATTCCGGCGTGAGCGGTCAGAACGTATGGGCAGGTACATTGCAGAAAGCATGGCATGGTGAAGGAACCAGCAACGACATCCCGCGCCTGTCGTACAACGACTTGAATCAGAACTACACACGTGTATCGAGCTTCTTTGTAGAAGATGGTTCGTACATGCGCTGCAAGCTGTTGCAACTGGGTTATACCCTTCCGAAGAAACTGGTAGGTGGAGCCGAACTTCGTCTGTCGTTCTCGGCTCAGAATCCTTTCACCATCACCGGTTACTCGGGTATGGACCCCGAACGTCCGCAGATTGGTAATAACGGTAGCGTAATCGAAACCGGTATCGACGGTATCGCTTATCCTAACCCGCGTACTTTCTTGTTTGGCATTGACTTTAAATTTTAATATAGTAGACTATGAAACAGATATTAGCAATATTGACATTGATTGCCACGCTGATGTTCACTTCTTGTGACGACTTCCTGACGGAGGATGTACGCGGGCAACAGAACCTTGATACTTACTTCCAGAGCGTGGAAGAAGCCGAGTCGTTCATCACCGGCTGCTATCAGGCCATTACCTTTGGCGGTTGGTGGAACATCAATACCGTGTGGCTGCTCTCCGAAATGTGCAGCGACGACGGCTGGATGGGGAATACGAGCCAAAGCCAGAGCGACTACATCTCCCTGGCGCACTATCAGGGAACGGGACAGAGCAACGGCGCCATCTCCAACTTCTGGCAATACCGTTACAAAGGCATCTTGCGCTGCAACGTAGCTGTAGAGCGTATTTCGCAGGCCGAGTTCTCGGACGAGGCGATGAAGAACCGCCTGGTGGCCGAAGCCCGCTTCCTGCGCGGATACTTCTACTTCGAGCTGGTGAGGAACTTTGGCGGTGTGCCTCTTGTTACGAGCTTCTTGCTGCCCGAAGAGATACAGGGCATTACCCGTGCTTCGGCAGAGGATGTATATAAGTTCATCGAAGACGACCTGAAGGCTGCTGCCGACGTACTGCCGCAACGTAGCGCGTATGCTGCTTCGGACATGGGACGTGCTACACGCGGTGCTGCCTTGGGCTTGCTGGGAAAGGTTTATCTTTATCAAGACAAGTGGCAGGATGCGCATGACGTGCTGAAGACTGTCATCGACGAGAACCAGTATAAGCTGCTCGACAACTTTGGTGACGTGTGGAGCGTAGACCACAACAACAGTGAAGAAAGCCTGTTCGAAGTGCAGTATATGTATGATGGTACTTACTCCCTGGGTGGTGCATTGACCGTAATCACCGGTGCGCGCAACGGCCCGGGCGACGGTTGGTCTTGGGGACAACCTACCGCTAACCTTGAGCAAGCTTATATTGATGCAGGTGATACGGAGCGCCTCCGCTGGACCATCATCAAGACCGGATGTACCGAGATTGCCGGTGAGGATAACTTCGATGCATTCGTCCAGAACAGCAAGGACATGGCCCTCTACGATACGTATATCGAGAAATATGGCTGGGACCCCGATTGCTATATCATCGACCCGGCACAGCACAAGTCGGCACGTATCGTCCGCAAGTACTTTGTGCCTATGGACAAGCGTCCCGAGGTATATAACATCGACAAGATTCCTCTCGATCACCGCATCCTTCGCTATGCCGATGTGCTGCTGATGTATGCCGAGGCTTGCAATGAACTGGGCGATGACGCTTCGGCACGCACATCTCTCAATCAGGTGCGCAAGCGCGTCAAACTGGCTGAGGTTACAGCCAGCGGCAGCGAACTCCGCAAGGCCATCCGCTTGGAACGCCGTCTGGAACTGGCTTGGGAACAGAACCGCCTCTACGACATCCGTCGCTGGACCGATGATAACGGCAAGAAGATGATCAGTAACCTGATGGGCGTAAACGGTACCTTCGTGAAGTATAACACTGATGCCGCCACCCGCGACTCTTACGAATGGGAAAACCAGGGCGAAGCCAGTGACAAGGGTATCGGTTTCAACGAGAACCGCGACTTCGTATTCCCGATTCCGCTGTACGAAATCACGATGTCCAACGGTTCTATCGTTCAGAACCCGGGCTGGAATTAACCCTTTCCCTCACCTCCTCGGTGTGCGGAAGTGCAAGACAGAGCCCTGTTTTCCGTTTCCTCGGTATGTGGAAGTACAAAACAGGGGTCTGTTTTCCGTTTCCTCGGTGTGCGGAAGTACAAAACAGAGGTCTGTTTTCCATTTCCTCGGTGTGTGGAGGTACAAAACAGGGTCTGTTTTCCGTTTCCTCGGTGCGCGGAGGTGCAAGACAGGGGTCTGTTTCCTGTTTTCCGGTGCGCGGAGGTGCAAGACAGAGGTCTATCTTCCGTTTTTCGGGTGCCCGAAGGTGTGCGAATTACTCAATAGGTCTTATTTAATCATATTAGAATACCATGAAACTGAAATGTTTTTTCATCCTTCCGCTGTTTATCTCTGCCATGGCTTGCAGCGACGACTCTCCCGCAACACCCGATACGCCCGATACCCCCGACGGACCGGATATTACGAACAGTGTGGAGAAACTGGTAACCATCGATGCCGGTCAAACCTTCCAGACGATGGCCGGATTCGGTGCCTCGGACTGCTGGTCGCCTGCCTACGTAGGCCGCTCCTGGACTTCGAGCCGTGCCGGCATTACCGAACTTCTTTTCTCCTCGGAAATAGTGAACGGCAAGCCGAAGGGGATTGGCCTTTCACAATGGCGCGTCAACCTGGGCGGCGGCACTGCACAGCAAGGTGAGGCGAGCGGTCTTGAGGATAAATCCCACCGTGCAGAGTCTTACCTGACCGACGACCTGACGCTGGACTGGACCCGCTGCGAAGGGCAGCGCTACTTTATGAACCGTGCCAAGGAACTGGGATGCAGCAACTTCATTCTTTTCAGCAATACGCCTCCCGTGCAATATACCTACAACGGCAAGGGCTTCTCCGCCCAAGGCGGCACTTCCAACTTGAAACCGGAACATTACGGCGACTTTGCCCGATACATGGCCGACGTGGCTGACCACTATGCGAGCGAGGGCTACAATGTAAGCCACATCTCACCCGTCAACGAACCGCAGTACAACTGGGACAGCGGTCAGGAAGGCAGTGGTTGGACCAACGATGAAGTAGCCCGCCTGGCGCGCGAACTGGATGCGGCACTCTCCGCGAAAGGCCTTTCCACCGACATCCTGCTGGGCGAGTCCGGCGATTGGGAATACCTCTACAAGACGAAGACCGACGCCAACCGTAGCAATGTCCTGTCTGCCTTCTTCACCCCCGGCTCTACGGCCTACGTAGGCGACCTGTCCCATGTGAAGAACCTCATCTGCGGACATAGCTACTGGACCGACGGCACTTGGGACGGTATGCGCAGCGTGCGCCGTCAACTTGCCCAAGCCGCCGAGCGCTACGGTGTCGACGTGTGGCAGAGCGAGTGGAGTATGCTGGGCGATGGCTATAGCAGTTCCGAATTCGTAGGCTACGATGCGGCGAGTGAAATGGACATCGCCCTCTATATGTCGAAGGTTATCCACAACGATCTCACCGTGGCCGGCGTTTCTTCCTGGAGCTACTGGACCTCGATAGACGCACCCCGGTGGGGACATAAGAACCGCTTTCTCCTGATTTCGCTCATGCCCGCCGGCGGCGAGTACGGCGACATCGAGCAGGAAGGCAGCTATCAGGCCACCGCTACACTCTGGGTGCTTGGCAACTACAGCCGGTTCATCCGTCCGGGCTACCGGCGCATTGCGCTCCAGCTGAATGAGTCGCGCAGCTTCTTCGGCTCTGCCTGGATGTCGCCCGAAGGCGATAAGATAGTAGCTGTCTATACCAACCTGGCCGAGAAGAATGTCCGCCTGACCGAGACACATGCCGGGTGGAGCGGCGAGGCGAAGGCGATAACCACCTACACCACTACGGGAAGCAAGAACCTTCAGGAAGGCACCGTTGCGGCAGGAGGACAGGTGGTGCTGGAAGCAGGCAGCGTAACGACCGTAGTTTATAGCTTGCGATAGCCGATTCCCCCTCATATTGAACGATATGTGGTGTCTTTTGCATGATAAGTAATCCTTTGCCCGATAGAAAAGGGCTACCTTTGCTACCCAAGGATATTGTTTAACTTCAAATATAATAGGTATGAAAATGTATATTAAGAATTTGATGGCTGCCGTTCTATTCCTGATTGCGGCTTCTGCAGCAATTTCGGCGCAGGCGCAGGTCTCGTTCGGTGATGCCGCGAAATTCAATGACGGTTGGCTGTTCCAACTGACAGACGACCCGGCCATCGCCCAGCCCTCGTTCGACGACGGCGGATGGCGCAAACTGATGCTGCCGCATGACTGGTCCGTCGAAGGACAACTGTCGCCCTCGCTGGCAAGCTGCACCGGCTACTTGCCCGGCGGCATAGCCTGGTATCGCAAGCACTTCCGCGTGACGGACGATGCTGCCCGCCACTACATCTATTTCGAAGGCGTCTACAACCGCAGCGAAGTATATCTGAACGGACATCTGCTGGGCAAGCGCCCCAACGGTTACGTCTCTTTCCTTTATGATATGACCCCTTACTTGAAAGAAGGCGACAACGTACTGGCTGTCCGCGTAGACCACAGCCGCTATGCCGATTCGCGCTGGTACACCGGTTCGGGCATCTACCGCGACGTATGGCTGGTGGCCGCTCCCGAAACGCATCTTGCCCAGTGGGGAGTGACCTGGCATGCCGCTTCACTGACCGACCGGCAGGCTACCGTAGCCGTCGGCATGGAGGTGGAGAAGCATGTGGCAACGAACGACAAGCTTGAATTGTCGGCAGCCCTGTATGATGCCGCAGGCAAACTGGTAGCACAACGTCGCACGCGTGTGGCCGACGGCCGGCAAGGCATAACCAAAGCTGCCCTCTCTCTGAAAGTCTCCAATCCTCATCGCTGGAATCTGGATGACCCTTATCTCTATACGTTGAAGACAGAATTGTTCAGCAACGGCAAGCGCATTGACGGCAGCGAAACCCAAGTAGGCCTCCGCACACTGGACTTTGATGCCAATAAAGGCTTTGCCCTCAATGGCCGCTGGATGAAGGTAAAAGGCGTATGCCTGCACCATGATGCCGGCGTGCTGGGTGCCGTAGTGCCCGAAGAAGTCTGGGAACGCCGCCTGAAGAACCTGAAGGAGATAGGTGTCAATGCCATCCGCATGAGCCACAATCCGCAGGCGCCGGTTCTTTATGACCTGTGCGACCGTTTGGGATTCCTCGTAATGGACGAAGTTTCGGACGAATGGGAATTCCCGAAACGCAAATGGGTGGAAGGCTGGAACGTAGGTACGCCGAGCTTCGACGGCTCCTTCGACTTCTTTGAGGAGTGGATAGAGCGGGACATTACCGATATGGTGCGCCGCGACCGCAACCATCCCTCCATCTTCTTGTGGAGCATCGGCAATGAGGTGGATTACCCCAACGACCCATATTCTCATCCCGTCCTCGACGGCTCTAAAATCAATCAGCCTATGTTTGGCGGTTACAAGCCCGATGCCCCCGACGCCATGCGCATCGGAGTCATTGCCAAGCGCCTGGCGGCTTGTGTACGTGCAGTGGACACTTCCCGCCCCGTGACCGGAGCCCTGGCAGGTGTTGTCATGTCCAACGAAACAGAATATCCCGATGCAGTGGATGTAGTGGGGTATAACTATACGGAAGATCGCTACGACATGGACCATACCACTTACCCCAACCGCGTTATCTACGGAAGCGAAACAGGTTCCGGCATTGATGCCTGGTATGCCGTGAAGAACAAGGACTTTATCTTCGGACAGTTCATCTGGACGGGTACGGACTATCTTGGTGAGTCGGGTCGCTGGCCTTCCCGCGGGCTGAACACCGGATTGCTCGACTTCGGCAGTTTCCCCAAACCCCGCGCCCATTTCCGTGCTTCGCTTTGGAGCGAGAAACCGGTTACTTATATCGGTACCTACCCTGCGTACAGTAATCCTCGATATCCGAATCGCACCTACTTATCTCCCGATGCATTAGATGTTTGGAACTACGATCCGGGACAGAATATCCGTGTGGTTTGTTACACCAATGCTCTGCAGGCGCGCCTGCTGCTCGACGGAAAAGTAGTGGGAGAGATGAAACCTTACGACGAAAAGACCGGCATTATCTATTGGGACATTCCTTATCAGGCTGGAGAACTGCGTGCCGAGGGTTGCGATGCAGCCGGAAATGTTCTGTCCAACTATACGATCAAGACATCCGGCCGTCCTTATGCGCTGCGCGTCACTGCCGACCGCACCACGCTTTCCAAGGACCGTGCCACGGCACACATCACGGTAGAAGTGGTGGATGAACATGGCACCATCGTGAAGTTGGGCGATAATAACATTACTTGCCACATCGAAGGCCCGGCCCGCCTGCTCGGTCTCGAAGGTTCCGACAATAGCGATATGGGAGATTATACGGACAATCGCCAGCGTGTGTACCACGGACGTTTGCTGGCATACATACAGACCGTGGGAGAGGCAGGAACGGTGCGTGTGAAGTTTACTTCGCCTCTTCTGCAAGGAGCAGAGGTGGTGCTTGAGGCAGAGTAGTGCTTTGCTGCGCACGTTATGCTATGAGGTTGTATCAAAACTAAATTCAGCTTTCATTCTGTCATTCAGAGGGCTTTAACCCGAAGAATCTTCTCCCATTATGATGAGAGAAGGGATTCTTCACTTCGTTCTGAATGACAGAATGATATGTCTATCAAAGTTTTGATACAACCTCATTGTTACAGAATATATTGAACCTCTTTAAATAAGTATTCCCTTTCCTTTCCGCTCTCATCTTCGAGCACAAACCGTCCGTCTTGTTCTACGCGCAGCAGGCGGGCAAGGAACCGTCCGTTGGCATCTTCGTAAGGATGGAAGTCTCGGCGACGGAAGAGCGAACGGGCATAGCGGGTGGAAATCTCATCGGAATAGATGGCGAAATCTTCCATTTGCAGCCCCTTATAGTAGATTTCTACACGTCTCAGGATGTGGGCGAGTATCTCGTAGCGGTCGTGCTCCTTTCCGGTGATCTGCCGCAAAGAAACGGGGTTGGGGGCATCACTTTGAAATGTCTCCTGGTTGATGTTTATTCCGATACCGGAAATGCAGCGCTGGATGCAGTGCCCGGAGAGGTCGTTCTCTATCAGTATGCCGCAGATCTTCTTGTCCCTCCAATAAATATCGTTCGGCCATTTGATGGTAAATTCATTCGACCATCTGCTCAGTTCTTCCTTGATGGCAAGAGAGACGATTTGCGAAAGGATGAACTGGCGGCGCGCTTCCAGGAAACTAGGGTAAAGTACGAAGCTGAAGAGCAGGTTCTTGCCTTCTTCGGCTTCCCAAGTATTGCCGCGCTGGCCTTTGCCGGCGGTTTGGAATTCGGAGGTAACGGTGGTAAGTTCGGCAATGCCTTCTTGCAGGTCGTTGCACAGCCGGCTGAGATATTGGTTCGTGGAATCCGTCTTATCCAAGGCAATCAGCGGGTAGGGGAATGTTTCAGGGCAGGGCTTCATATTCGGCACGCATTTTCTTAGTGAATTTCTTCAATACTTCTTCGATAGAGTGGTCTATCAATTGTTTTATCAGCTTATCATCAGCATCACCGTTCAGGGCAACCTGATTCCAGTATTTCTTGTTGAAGTGATAAGCCCCTTCAATGGCAGAATAGCGTTCGCGCAGTTCGAGCGCGTATTCCGGGTCGCATTTCAAACAGATTTTGTTGGCACCTTCCAGGTCGATGAGTGCAAACATCTTATCCATGACTTTCATCACAAGCGAGTATTCGTCGAACGGGAGGCATTCGGTGACTGCCTTCTTGCTGAGGCAATATTCGCGGGCGGTTTCTATATCCATTGGTCTTTAGTATTAAGTTAGTTCAGAACATCGGCGGATAAAAGGCTTCTTTGATATGCTCTATCTTGAAAGCACCGGCATCTCCTATAGCCGTGATGATATCGAAACGGACGGGAGCGTCTATGCAGAAGTGCTTGATGTAGGCATCGGCCGCCACGACAATACGGCGTATTTTCTGCCAGTTCACCGCTTCCTGCGGTTCGGCGTAATCCGTATTACTGCGGGTTTTCACTTCCACTATGATCAGTTCTTCATCCTTGGCGGCAACAATGTCCAGTTCCAGATGGTTCTTCCGCCAGTTCCGGTCGCGTATGGTATAACCGTTACGTTCCAGATATGCTACTGCGGCGTCTTCTCCTGCTTTTCCCAGGGCGTTGTGTGCTGCCATTGTTTCTTTTCCTTTCATTTTTAGCCGTTTCGATACAAAATTAATCTTTTTTCTGTTTTGTTTTTACAGAAGTAAACGTATTTTTGCAGGAAATATGAGAAAGAGAGATAAAATGTGTGCAAAAGCAACGCCCGAAGAGCCGAAGCGTGAACAGCGCATGGTGTGCTTGATGAGCGAAGAGGAACAGCGGATTGTGGACCGTTATCTTGAGAAATATAAGATAACGAACAAGTCGCGTTGGCTCAGGGAGACTATTCTCATGTTTATCCACAAGAATATGGAGGAGGATTATCCGACGCTGTTTGGCGAGCACGATATGAGGAGGTGATTATGGATGATAAGCACTATATGAAGCAAGCACTCCTCGAAGCGCAAAAGGCAGGTGAAGGGGGCGAAGTGCCCGTGGGTGCAGTGGTAGTTTGCAAAGACCGTATCATCGCCCGTGCCCATAACCTGACAGAAACACTGACAGATGTCACTGCACATGCCGAAATGCAGGCCATTACTGCCGCAGCCGCCACACTCGGCGGGAAATACCTGAATGAATGTACGCTGTATGTAACCGTAGAACCTTGTGTGATGTGTGCCGGTGCCATTGCTTGGGCACAGATGGGAAAGCTTGTATTCGGTGCGGAAGATGAGAAACGGGGATATCAACGTTTTGCCCCGCAGGCGCTGCATCCTAAAACGGTGGTAGTAAAGGGAATATTGGCCGAAGAATGTGCTCTACTAATGAAAGAGTTCTTTGCAGCCAAACGGCGCTAACCCGTAATTACTAATCTTTTACTTCCTCAAAATCCACATACTCCCCTTCATCTTTAGAGAACAGCTTTTTATGCCTGGGGCGTAGTTCGCCTTCTTCAGGCTCTGTTTCATTGGAAGATGAATGTGAGGTCTGTTCGTTCTTATTATAGGCATATCCGCCGGAAGAGGAAGATGTACGGCGGCCGCCCAATCCGAAGATACTCCGGACAACAGTGCCGATAATGCTGAGGCCAATGAGCAGAATGGCGATTATAATGATAAATAAGAATCCTAAAATGTGAAACATGGGCTAATGTCTTTTTATGCGTTCGTTTTATACGAACTATAACACAACAACCGTGCCAAAGATTTTGTTTATTTACTTTTTCTTGTAATAAGAGAAAGTAGGATATACCAGACGATTATTGCTGCGAAGCTGCAAATCCCTAAAAAGATAAGGAACGGAATGCATACAATCAAGAAAATAAAACTTACCTTATTGTCTTTCCACGACAGACTTTTAAACTTCAGGGAGAACATCGGAATCTCGGCAACCAGCAACCACGAGAAAAGGCAAACCAGCAGCAGCAAGTAGACTGGATGGAAGCTGTCGGATGTCAGGAGATCGTGCGCACCCGTCACCAGCGAAGCCCAGAACAGCGCATTGGCCGGAACCGGAAGTCCTACAAAAGAACTTGTCTGGCGGGTATCGTTATTGAACTTTGCCAGTCGTAATGCCGAAAATACAGATAAAAGGAAGGCCAGGTAAGGAAAGAAAGCAGCTATGCTTTCCATCCAGCCCGGATATTGCATCTCTTTGAACAGGGAGAATACGATGAAAGAAGGAGCCACACCAAAACTTACATCATCTGCCAGGGAGTCCAGATCCTTTCCGATAACGGAGTGTGCATTCAATGCACGTGCCATCATGCCGTCAAAGAAATCGAATGTAGCACTGATAATGATGAAAGCGAGTGCCCATTCGTACTTAGCCTCGAATGCCATGACACAAGCAATGCACCCGGAGAACAGATTCAGGCAGGTCAGCGTATTGGGAATATGGCGGGTAATACAGTTTGGCATTGTAGTTTAGTTATTAAAGTTTGGCTATCACGGTTTGGTTACCGGTAGTCAGTTGTCCCAGTTTCACGAGCACTTCCGTGCCCAGCGGCAGAAATACATCTACACGGGAACCGAATTTGATGAAGCCCATGTGCTCGTCGATATAGCATTCGTCGCCCGGTTCGGCATAAGTCACGATGCGGCGTGCCATGGCTCCTGCTATCTGGCGTGCCATGATTTCCACACCTTCGGGAGTTTCTATCACGACGGTGGAACGTTCATTGTCGGTACTGGCTTTGGGCAGCCAGGCCTTCATGAACTTACCGTTTTTGTGCCATACCTTCTTCACGGTACCGTCCACCGGATACCAGTTGGCATGCACATTCACCAGGCTCATAAAGATAGATACCATGATGCGGCGGTCGTGAAAGTATTCGTTTTCTTCCACTTCCTCTACCACAACAATCTTGCCATCGGCAGGGGCTACTACTACTTTCTCTGTATCTTGTCCGAATAAGCGGATAGGACAGCGGAAGAAATTCACCAGTATTCCATATACTATGAGACTGACAGCCGCCACTACGTAAAAAGGAATTTTGCACTCCAGTCCGAAGAAAAGGATGGCGTTGACTGCCAGTATCAGCACCAGGCTGCCTGCCAATGTATGTGTCCCTTCACGGTGTATGCGTATCTTTTTTAATCTTTTTAATCGACCCATGTATATCGTATTTGCTATTTTAGAAAGAAATTATTTGCAAAAATAGACTTAATTTGAAAATCTAACAAGGATTTAGGGAGAGAAATGCAAGTGTTGATAACTTTTTGGGAAATATTTTTGTTAGGTGTTATATAGGTTGTACTTTTATGCTCTAAACAGAAAGGAACTATTTATGCAGGATTTTGTTCATTTACACGTCCATACCCAGTATTCGCTTCTGGATGGCCAGGCAAGCGTCAGCAGGCTGGTTGACAAGGCTATGAAGGATGGAATGAAGGGTATTGCCGTAACCGATCATGGCAATATGTTCGGTATTAAAGAATTCACCAATTACGTCAATAAGAAGAATAGCGGTCCGAAGGGAGAGATAAAAGATCTTAAAAAACGGATTGCCGGCATTGAGAGCGGTGAAATAGCATGCGAGGACAAAGATGCTGAAATTGCAGATTGCCGTGCAAAGATTGTGGAGGCGGAAAACAAGTTGTTCAAACCTATTATAGGTTGTGAGATGTATGTGGCACGCCGCACGATGGATAAAAGAGAAGGCAAACAGGACCAGAGCGGTTATCACCTGATAGTGCTGGCAAAGAATGAAAAAGGGTATCATAATCTGATTAAATTAGTATCCCGCGCGTGGACAAAAGGATATTACATGCGTCCGCGTACCGACCGCAGCGAGTTGGAAAAGTATCACGAAGGACTGATTGTCTGCTCGGCCTGTATCGGTGGGGAAGTTCCCAAAAGAATTATCAACGACCAACTGGAAGAAGCCGAAGAAGCCGTCCGCTGGTATAAGAATCTTTTCGGCGACGATTACTACCTGGAACTTCAGCGACATAAAGCTACCGTGCCGCGTGCCAACCACGAAGCCTACCCCTTGCAGCAAAAGGCAAATGCCAAACTGATGGAATATGCCAGGAAGTATAACATCAAACTGATCTGTTCCAACGACGTTCATTTTGTAGATGAAGAGAATGCCGAGGCGCACGACCGTTTGATTTGCCTCAGTACGGGCAAGGACTTGGATGATCCGAGCCGCATGCTCTATACCAAGCAAGAATGGATGAAGACAAAGGCGGAGATGAACGCCTTGTTTGAGGATGTTCCCGAAGCCTTGTCCAATACGTTGGAGATACTGGACAAAGTGGAATATTATTCCATTGACCATGCGCCCATCATGCCCACTTTCGCCATTCCCGAAGATTTTGGAACGGAAGAAGGATATCGCCAAAAATACACGGAGAAAGACCTGTTCGATGAATTCACCCAGGATGAAAATGGAAATGTCGTGCTGAGTGAGGAAGACGCCAAGGCAAAGATCAAACGTTTGGGCGGTTACGAGAAATTATACCGTATCAAGCTGGAAGCGGACTATCTGGCCAAACTGACTTTCGACGGGGCGAAGATTTTCTACGGCGATCCGCTGTCGGATGAAGTGATGGAACGCTTGAAGTTCGAGTTGCACATCATGAAGACAATGGGTTTCCCGGGATACTTCCTCATTGTGCAGGACTTTATTGCAGCAGGACGCAACATGGGAGTTTCTATCGGCCCGGGACGTGGATCGGCAGCCGGTTCGGCAGTGGCCTACTGCTTGCAGATTACAAAGATCGACCCTATCAAGTACGATTTGCTGTTCGAGCGTTTTCTGAATCCCGACCGTATTTCGTTGCCTGATATCGATATCGACTTCGATGATGACGGACGCGGCGAAGTGCTTCGTTGGGTGACCAATAAGTACGGGCAGGAAAAAGTGGCTCATATCATTACTTATGGTACGATGGCCACTAAACTTGCCATTAAGGACGTTGCCCGTGTGCAGAAGCTGCCGTTGTCGGAGTCCGACCGTCTGGCCAAATTGGTACCGGATAAGATACCGGACAAGAAACTGAATCTGAAGAATGCCATTGAATACGTACCCGAATTGCAAGCGGCAGAAGCCTCTCCCGATCCTTTGGTGCGTGATACGCTGAAATATGCCAAGATGCTCGAAGGTAACGTGCGCGGTACGGGTGTACATGCCTGCGGTACGATTATCTGCCGCGATGATATAACGGACTGGGTACCGGTAAGTACCGCCGATGACAAGGAGACGGGCGAAAAGATGCTCGTTACCCAATATGAAGGTTCGGTTATTGAAGACACGGGACTGATCAAGATGGACTTCTTGGGGCTGAAAACCCTGTCCATCATCAAGGAAGCCGTGACAAATGTGCGTCTGCACCGTGGCCTGGAACTGGATATAGATAAAGTACCCATTGACGACCCTGCTACTTATAAGTTGTATAGTGATGGCCGTACAGTCGGTACATTCCAGTTCGAGTCTGCCGGTATGCAGAAATACCTGCGGGAGTTGCAGCCTTCTACTTTCGAAGACCTGATTGCGATGAACGCTCTCTATCGTCCGGGACCGATGGATTATATCCCCGATTTCATTGACCGTAAGCATGGGCGTAAACCTATCGAGTACGATATTCCCGTTATGGAGAAGTACCTGAAAGATACGTATGGCATTACTGTATATCAGGAGCAGGTGATGCTTCTGTCCCGTCTGCTTGCCGACTTTACCCGTGGTGAATCCGACGCTTTGCGTAAGGCGATGGGTAAGAAGCTGCGTGACAAGCTGGACCACATGAAGCCGAAATTCATTGCAGGCGGACAAAAGAACGGACACGATCCGAAAGTGCTTGAGAAGATTTGGGCCGACTGGGAGAAATTTGCTTCCTATGCCTTCAACAAGTCTCATGCCACCTGCTATTCCTGGGTAGCCTACCAGACAGCCTACCTGAAGGCAAACTATCCGGCAGAATATATGGCCGCCGTCATGAGCCGAAGTTTATCGAACATCACCGATATCACGAAACTGATGGACGAGTGTAAGGCAATGGGCATCAATACATTGGGACCGGATGTAAATGAGAGTAACCTGAAGTTTACCGTTAATAAGGAAGGCAATATCCGCTTCGGACTCGGTGCCGTGAAGGGTGTGGGCGAAGGTGCCGTGCAGAGCATCATGGAAGAACGTGAGAAGAACGGCCCGTACACGGGTATCTTCGATTTTGTGCAACGCGTCAACCTGAATGCCTGCAACAAGAAGAACATCGAATGCCTTGCCTTGGCAGGTGGCTTCGACAGTTTCCCGGAGTTGAGCCGCGAGCAATATTTTGCCGTGAATTCAAAGAACGAGGTATTCATCGAAACACTGGTACGCTATGGCAACCGCTATCAGGCGGACAAGGCTGCTGCTGCCAATTCCCTGTTCGGTGGCGAAAATGTGGTTGACATTGCCACTCCGGAAATACTTCCGGCCGAACGTTGGAGCGACCTCGACCGTCTGAATAGAGAACGCGATTTGGTCGGTATCTATCTTTCTGCCCATCCGCTGGACGAATATTCCGTTGTTCTGGAGCATGTTTGTAACACGCACATGGCGGAACTGGAAGATAAAACGGCACTTGTAGGGCGTGAAATTACGATGGGAGGTATCGTTACTTCCGTACGTCGTGGCATCAGCAAGAACGGTAATCCTTATGGCATCGCCAAGATTGAGGACTATTCCGGTTCGGCAGAGCTTCCGTTCTTCGGCAATGACTGGGTAACCTATCAAGGATATCTCGGAGAGCGTACTTTCCTCTTTATCAAAGCTCGTTGCCAGCCCAAGCAATGGCGTCCGGAGGAACTGGAATTGAAGATAACCTCTATGGAACTGCTGCCCGACGTCAAGGAGAAGCTGATTGAGAAGATAACAATCCTCATCCCGCTCAGTGTACTGAACAAGGCTTTAGTAACCGAACTGGCAGTGCTTACGAAGGAACGCCCCGGCAATACGGAACTTTATTTCAAGGTGGTGGACCCGGACAGCAAGATGACTGTTGACCTGGTATCCCGTCCAGTGAAGCTTTCGGTAGGGCGCGATCTTATCACATATTTAAAAGAGCGCCCCGACCTTGAGTTTCGGATTAATTAATTATCTTTGCTTCATCAATGGAAGATTGGTATCTTAAAATTGATAGTGAACTAACGATTTATAGTTAATATTTAATATTAAAAGAAATGGCTTTAGAAATTACAGACAGCAATTTTCAGGAACTCCTGGCAGAAGGTAAACCTGTAGTTATGGACTTTTGGGCACCGTGGTGCGGACCTTGTAAGATGGTAGGACCTATCATCGATGAACTGGCAACCGAATACGAAGGTAAAGTGCTCATCGGCAAGTGTGACATCGATGAGAACAGCGATGTAGCCGCTGAATTCGGTATTCGCAACATCCCTACCGTATTGTTCTTCAAAGACGGAAAACAGGTAGACAAGCAGGTTGGTTCTGCTCCCAAGCCAGTCTTTGCAGGCAAGATAGAGGCACTGTTATAATGTACATTGTACCTTGTAAATGAACTAACCCTTTAAATAATAAAGATATGGGAATGGAAGACGATTTTTTGCAGAATGATGTCGATGACGAAAAGACCATCGAATACATCAAGAATTATTTGCCGCAGGAGTTGAAGGAGAAATTCTCCGACGACGAGTTCTATTATTTCCTCGATTTGATTGACGAGTACTATTCCGAGAGCGGCATCCTTGATGCACAGCCCGATGAGGATGGATACATCGAGATTGATTTAGGAAAAATCGTGGACTATATTGTCAAGGAAGCCCATAAAGATGAAATGGGTGATTATGATCCGGAAGAAATCCTCTTCATCGTACAGGGTGAGATGGAATATACGGAATCTCTTGGCGGAGAGTAGTCTGTTCGAAAACTATAAAGAAAACGCGGGTGAGCATCGGTTCATCCGCGTTTTTTTATGTCTATACTGCCGGTGGCGTATTCAGGAAGAAGAATATGGACGTGCCGATAAGGATAACGCCCAGTACACCATAAAACCAGCGTGCCTGTCGCCTGCCGACATTCTGTACGATAAACTGGGAGTTTCGGGCTGTGAAAAACCATTCCCAGTCGAGAATGGCGGCCAGCAGGGAGATAATGCCTGCTACGGCAAAGATTCCTTGGATGATATATTGGCTCACTTTTCAGAAAAGATTAAGGGGAGAGACTATCCCAGTTCTTCCATAGTGAGCTTGCGTTCACCATTCTCCACCTCTTCGATGGTGACTTTTACGGTATTTCCCGGAAGCAGTTCTTCAACCAATTCCGGCCATTCGATGAAGCAGAGGGCACCGCTGTAGAAGTAGTCCTCATATCCCATGTCGTACACTTCTTCCAGCTTCTTGATGCGGTAGTAGTCGAAGTGGTAAATCAGTTCGCCGGCCGTGTCGGAGCGATATTCGTTGACGATGGCAAAGGTGGGGGAGGTGATGACGTCTGAAACGCCCAGTTCCTCACAAACGGCTTTGATGAAGGTCGTTTTGCCGGCTCCCATTTTCCCGTAGAGAGCAAAGACGGTGTTGTCGCCCATAGCAGCGATGAACTGGCGGGCGGCTTCATGAATCTGGTCTAATGACTGAATTTTAATTTCCATGTGTAATCTGTGATGAATGCTTATTTTCGCTTTTGCAAAGATAGATAAAAACTCTTTCCGGTTTTGCAAATTGCGTAAATAATGATGGAAAAGAATATGATGGATGCTCCCGAAGGTACGTTCAGGTAGAACGAAATCATCAGGCCGCCCAGGCAGCTGAGGTAGCCGATGCCGATGGAAAGCCAGATAATACGGTGGAACCGGTGCGAGAACAGGTTTGCCGTCATTTGCGGAATGGTGAGCAGGGAGATGACGAGCACGATGCCCACCATGCGCAGGCATGCCACGATGGTAAGTGCGATGAACATCATCAGTACATATTCGAACACTTGTACGGGGATGCCTTGCGAGCGGGCGAACTCCCGGTCGAAAGCTACGTAGATGATAGGATGCAGATACAGTATGAAGAACAGTATCAGCAACACGGCAAGCCCTCCCAGCAGTGCTATGTCGGTCAGCGTAATTGTAAGAATATTCCCGAAGAGATAGGCCGACAGGTCGGGCGCAAATCCCGGCGAAAGGAAGGTGAACATGATTCCGAGTGCCATTCCCAACGTCCAGAATACGGCAATGGCAGAATCTTCCCGCATGTCTTTCCGCTTACTGAGCCACTCTACGCCGAAAGCTGAAAGCACGGCGAACAGGGCAGCCGACAATATCGGCGAAATGCCGGTATAGAGTCCCAGCCCGATGCCGCCAAAAGAAGCATGCGTCAATCCGCCGCTGATGAATACCAGCCGCCGGGTGACGATGTATGTTCCTATCAACCCGCAGGCAATGCTTGCCAGCAGGCTGCCGATGAGGGCATGTTGGAAGAAGGTATATTGCAGCAGATCCATTTATTTAATTAAAAATTAAAAGTTAAGTCAGGATGATTCAAGAATGAGGGGTAATCCGTCGTTCTCCGATAATGAGGAACACCTCATCCTTTATATTGTCCGGCAATGCGATGCCGCGCAATTGCAGGCTACGCACCCAGCCGGCAACATCGGTATCCTGCATGGTGTAGAACACGTCGCGGAACTCATCTTCCTGCTCGGGCGTATAAGCATCGGGACTGACGCCGATGTACCTGTCCAGTTCCTCGTCGTCGTAATACTCTATCTGCTTGCTGACGGCAGCCAGCAGACTGTCCCGCTCGCAGACTTCGTGCTGTCCGCAGCATTCCATATCCACTTCCTGCACTTCGGGCATGGCATCCAGTTCGCCGCGGTCAATCTTTTTTTGTAGTTTCCGGTTGCGTATCACTCCCGCAACGGCAGCTACGAGGGCAAGGGCAATCAGGCTAATAATCAGTATCCACATGGGTTTCCTTTCTCTGAAAAATGTGTTCCTTTAAATAGAACGGACAAAGATACACATTGTTTTGCACACAACAAAATAATGATTCAGCTTGCAGATGGGCAGATTACTTCCAGCCGACGCAGGCATTACTTGCTTGGAACGTAGTATAAAACTACTTTGGATGCATCCTAATCTTGGAATATAACCTTTATTCCTAAGAATAAAGGCTGTATTCTTAAGAATAAAGGCTGTATTCCTAAGAATAAAAGCTTTATTCTAAGATTGCATTGCATCTTGGCAGACTTTAAATCCCGCCTTTTGCAAGTCTTCCCAGTAAGCAGGATAAGATTTGGTAACGACCTGTGGTTCATCTATTTGTATTTGGGGCAGTACAAGGCAGGCGGGGGCAAATGCCATTGCCATACGGTGGTCTTCGTAAGTGGCAATGACGGGAGCAGGCTCTGCCGGACAGCGTTCGCCGTTCCACATCAGGATACTGTCTTGTTCGGAGCGTACCACGTAGCCCAGTTTATGCAATTCGGTGATAAGGGCGGTGATGCGGTCTGTTTCTTTTATTTTGAGGCTTTGTAGCCCGGTGAAGCGGAAAGGGATATTCATCAGGCAGCAAGTCACGACAAAGGTTTGCGCCAGGTCGGGGATGTCTACCATATCTTCGATGAGGCGGGCAACGGGTGTTCCGATTTTGGTCAGTCGCACTCCGCGGTCGGTGTATTCCGTACGGACGCCGAGGCGGGAGAAGACTTCTGCGCCGCGGCTGTCGCCCTGGTAACTGCGGGGGAAGAGTCCGAGCAACTCTACTTCGGGCGCTGCCTGCCCCTCCTTCTCTTCTCCTTTCATTTTTAATGTTTCATTTTTCATTATAGAGAGTGCCATCATCTGATACCAGTAGGAGGCAGCGCTCCAGTCACTTTCCACCGTGAATGCTACGTCGCGGTAACCACCGGGACGAACGACGATGCTGCTTTCCGTGGCCCAGTCGGCTTGTGCGCCGAAGTCGCGCATCAGTTGCAGGGTCAGGTTGATGTAGGGGCGGGAAATGATGTCGCCCGTCAGGTGTAGATGCAGACCTTTGGGGAGTACGGCACCTATCATCAGCAGGGCAGAGATGTATTGTGAACTTACATTTCCGGCAAGGCTGATCTGTTCGCCTTTCAACTGCGTGCCTGTGACGCGTAGGGGCGGGAAACCTTCGTTTCCTACGTATTCTATCTGTGCGCCGAGTTCGCGCAGGGCATCTACGAGGATGCGGATGGGGCGTTGCTGCATGCGTTGTGTGCCGGTGATGATGCGGGTGCCCGGTGTCACGCTGAGGTAAGCGGTGAGGAAGCGCATGGCGGTTCCGGCGGCGAGGATGTCGATGTGTTCGGGATTGCCGTCGAGGGCACGTATCATGACTCGGGTGTCGTCACAATCGCTCAGGTTGCAGGGCGTGAGGCTGCCGTGGGCAAGGGCATGCAGGATGAGTGCACGGTTACTGATACTTTTGGATGCCGGTAACTGGATGCTGGCGTGCAGCGCGGAGGGAGCAGAAATGAGATATCGCATAGTCGTATTTCTTATATAACGGTGGTAAAGAACTTGTTGTCGATGCAAAAGTAGGATAAATCTTTGTTATTTTGCATTCAGTACCTCCCAAAAACGTTGAGGCAGATAGATATTGGGGACATCTGTTGCTGCTTCGAACAGTGGGGCAATCTGTGCCGGTGTGAATCCGGCAATGCCGCAACCTATCTCCGTGACGAGGAAAGTCATCTCGGGATGTGCTTGGGCAAAGTGGATAAACTCGTCTACATAGGGTTTTATGGCTTTCGTACCACCATGCATGGTGGGGATGCCGTAGGTCTGTCCCTGCAATCCGGTGCCTTGTCCCCAAACGGCACCCCACTTGCGCCAGGCAAGTAATGCGGCGCCTCCGCCGTGTGCTCCTTCCAGGTTACTGCCGAAGACAAAGATTTCTCCGGGATTTAATTCCGTGATTCGGTTGGGTGTTGTTCTTGTTTCCATGTTATTCGGGTTTGGGGTTAGTTGATACAAAGATAAATAGAAATCTCGCAATTCGGAAAAAAACGGTCTGTTCTTGCTGATTCTTGTTCGGCAAACCTTATATTTGCTTTTGCAATTCTGAAAAAGATGCAGCGCTGTTTACTTAATATTTAAAGATGTGATAATATGGAAATAGATTTAACGACCCCTGCCTTGCTGTTCTCGGCCATTTCTTTGATTATGCTGGCGTATACCAACCGCTTTCTGTCGTATGCTCAACTGGTGCGTACCTTGAAAGAACAATATGTGGAAAACCCTTCTTCGGTGAAGGCTGCACAGATTGCCAACCTGCGGAAGCGGCTCTACCTGACGCGCGCTATGCAGGTGACGGGTATCGGCAGTCTGTTGCTGTGCGTGGTCAGCATGTTCTTTATATATATTCAGCTATACATGGCATCGGTCTATATCTTCGGGCTGGCATTGGTGCTGCTGATTATTTCGTTGACCATATCCGTCTATGAAATCTACATTTCGGTCAAGGCGCTGGAGATACATCTGAATGATATGGGAAAGTGAATCTTAGGGAATGATATTCCGCACCGGAAATTCCAGTTCTCCCCAGTCTATCATTGCGTTGAAAAGCCGGATGGTGGAGAATGAGGATAAATCTTCCTGCCGGAGCTCCTTCTCCCGGAGAATGCCTTTATCAAGTAGTGCCGCCCGTTTGGTGCCTTTTAGCAACGGGTGCTGCGGGGTATACCAATGATTGTCGGTATCAAGAAGGGCGATGTTTGCAATAGAGGTGTCTGTCAGTAACCCTTGTTTTACTATCAGGATGTCGTCGCACTTTCCCCGGAGTGAAAAAAGTTCGTTCAGTGCTTCACGTGCGGTACTCTTGTAGGTATAGTCGATGGTATCTGATTGGATGAGTGCCAGAGATTGTACGCGACGCAGACTATAAGGGGCATAACCAACTTCTTCGATGCCGTTCTTTCCATATACTACGCGTGCCTTGACTATTCCTGCTTCCTGGTTGGGGCGTATGTAGTCTGCTAGTTGCAACGGTTTGCTTCCCGGCCAGAAGTGCTTGCGGGTGTCGTTCAGTCTTTGGTCATGGTAGGCCGTATTGCAGACTTCTCCGTTGCAGATGCGTATGGTCTCAATAAATCGGTACATATATTTTCTGTTTTACTTCGTTGTATTCGCTTTCCCATTGGCTTTTTGCTGTGATGCCGCCTCCGGCTTTGAAATAGAACTGTCCGTTTTCCTGTTCAATGAAGCGTATCATGACGGCACTATCCAGCTGCTTGTCTGCATAATATCCCATGACGCCCGTGTAGAATCCCCGCTCGTAATCTTCTGCTTCTGCAATGATTTCCATGGTTCGGGGCTTGGGGGCGCCGGTGATGGAACCGGCAGGCAATAGTTTGAAAAGGATGTCGCCAATGTGTTCTGTATAATTCCCGGGTAAAGCCCCGCAGATTTCGGAACTGGTCTGGAGTATGGCACCTTTATTGGTTTGCAGACGGTCGATGTAGCGGTAGGAGGTTACCGTTACATGGTCCGAAACCATACTCAGGTCATTGCGTATCAGGTCTACGATGGTGGCGTGCTCGGCGGCTTCCTTGACATCGTTCAGCAGTGCCTTTTCTGCATCGGGCAGGGTGGCATCGATGGTGCCTTTCATGGGGAAGGACTTTATCTTGCCCTCCTCTATGCGGACAAAGATTTCGGGAGAGAAGCAGACGAACTCATCCTTCATCCATAGTTTATAGGTGGCCTTCGAATGCAGGAATATCTCTTTCAGTGACAGGTTGGTGGTTACAGGAACCTTGCATGTCAGGTTGGTCAGGTAGCTGTTACCGGCCAGCAAGTTTTGCCTTACGAGGTCGAAGGCGCATTTGTACTCGGCAGGTGAGGGAGGGGTGAATGCCCAGTCTATTCCTCCTGTATATCGGGCGGAAACGGGTGCAGCATTCCCGTTTCCCCTAAACTGATAAAGGCAGGAGGCGGCATCTATCTCGTCCCTTTCTGCAACGTACGCGTGTTCTTGTTTATAGTCTACAATAAAGAGGAAGGGCACATTAGCTTTTGCCAGTGCATTCATTCTGCTGATGGCTTCCTCTCGGCTGTATTTTCTCATTTCTTTAATAAACCGCGCTTGCAATCACCTGGATAATCAAAATAAGGAATACCATTGCGATAGGATAAACCGTTGCGTAGGCCACGCTTGGGATATTGCTGTCCGTCATAGAATCCGCGGCGGCAAGTCCCGGCGTACTGGTCATGCCACCGGTGATGGTACCCAGCAAATCGAGGATGCTGATTTTGAATACAAACAGACCTACAAGAGCGGCCACCAACATCGGTACTAAAGTAATCGCCGCACCTACACCGAACAGCAACCATCCGCTTTCCTGGAAGGTAGCCACCAGATTCGTGCCGGCCGATGTCCCGACTTCCGCCAGGAACAGCAGTAATCCCAATTGTCGCAGCAGTTGATTGGCAGAACCGGACATGGACCAGATAATAGGCCCCGTCTTGCCGACGGCACTCAGGAAGAGCGCCACCATCAGGATGCCGCCCGTCAGACCCGGAGAGAATGAAAGTGTATCAGAGAACGATATGTTCAGTTTGCCGAACAGCACTCCCAGCACAATACCCATTGCGATGGGAAAGAAATCCGTGTCGGACAGTTGCTTGGCATTGTTGCCCAGCAGGCGTGCCACGCCTTTGATTCCGTCTTTCTCGCCCACCACCATCAGCTTGTCGCCGAACTTCAGCGCGAGGTCGGGAGAGGGGGAGAGGTCGATACCGCTTCGGCGGACGCGGGTGACGGTACAGCCGAAGTTCTTCATTAGATTGAGATCACCCAACTGCTTGTTTATCATGTCCTTCTTGGTCAGCAGCAGAGATTCTATTTCCTGCGTGTCTGCCAGCGGAAGTTCGCCTTCTTCACGTTCGCCTACCAGCACGGCAAGTTGGTTCAGGGCATCTTCACTGCCTACGGCTTGTATGTAGTCGTTCTCGTGAAGCACGGTCTGTGCTGTAGGAATGGAAATCAGTTCGCCGTGCTTGTGCCGGGAGATGACTGCTCCGGTCATGGCGCGTGCATTAATCTGCATCAGGCTGCGGTTGAATACAGTAGGGTTCGTTATGCGGTAGATGCAGGTGTCCAGTTCGGGAAACTGGCTGCGGCGTTCTTTTTCCAGGCGGCGGGCTTCTTTATCGAGGTCGATGTGCATGATGCGGGGCAGCAGCTTGACAAAGAGGATAACGCCGATAACGCCGAAGGGGTAGGCGATACCGTAAGCGATGGATGCCAGCGGGGAATGGGTGCTGTCGATGGCTACGGCAAGTCCCGGCGTACTGGTCAGAGCGCCGGCTATCAGCCCCACAACGCTGGGGGTGTCTATGCCGAAAGCGTATTTCAGCCCGACGGCAGTCAAGGCGGCAGAGCAGATAATCAGCATTGTGATGATGATCAGCGTCTTGCCTTTGCTCCGGAAGGAGTCGAAGAATCCCGGACCTGCCTGAATACCGATGGTGAAGATAAACAGTACCAGTCCGAAGTTACCTAATTCTTTCGGAATGACCACGCCGAAATGCCCGAATAGCAGGGCGATGAAGATCACGGCGGAAACGTCGAGCGAGAGTCCTTTGATTTTGATTCTTCCCAGCATGAAGCCTAAGGCTACGATGAGGAAGAGTGCGAAATAAGAGGATTGTAATAAATCAGCAAACATAATGGGTTAAAGGGTTAAGGGTTCGTTTCGTTGCATTACAACGACACAAAGATACGAAAAGTTCTAATAAGGAGCGTGCATTGTCCGTGTATTTATAACGGACGAAAGCCTCTTGTCACAATGTCATGACAAGAGGCTTTCGTTCTTAATTTTAGCGTATTCCGCCTACTCAGCGCTTATCGAGCTCCTTCAGCAATTCTTCCACCGCCGTTTTCAGCTGTGTGTCTTCACCGGCTACAATCGTTTCGGGCGCATTGGCTACTTTGATATCCGGTTCCAACTGCGAGTTTTCCAGATAGCTGCCATCCGGCAGGCGATAGCCTATGACGGGAATGCCGAATACCAGCGACGGGTCTTGCAACGTTTCCCAAGATACGCTGGTCATGGTACCCGGAACCGGCATGCCTACCAACTTGCCCAACTTCTGATGACTGTATACCCACGGCGTGCCGTGTGCATTGGAGTAGTTGGCTTCGCACGTCAGCATGATGGACGGCTTGTTCCAGCGGCGACTGGGCATGTCGCAGGCTTCGCGACCGCGAACCACTTGCGTAAAGTACTTCTTGCCGCTGAACAGCACCTCTATATCCTCGTGCAGACGTCCGCCACCGTTGAAGCGTGTATCGATGACGATGCCTTCGCGGTTGTTGTATTTCCCCAGGATATCGGAGTAAACGGAGCGGAAACTGTCATCGCCCATCGATTCGATATGCACATAGCCCAAGCGTCCGCCGGACCATTTATCCACATCTGCCGCACGCTGTTTCACCCAGCGGGCATAGAGCAGGTCGCTAAGTGCACCGTTGCTGATGGGGATTGTCACCTCTTCCCAACGTTCCTTGGTCTGCGGGTTGAAGAGTGAAACGAGTGTTTTCTTCTTTGCTTTATTGTTGAGCAATGTGTAGTAATCCATTTCGGGAGTGATTTCCGTGCCGTCTATCTTCTCAATCACTACACCGGCTTTCACCTTTGTGTTGGCGTTGTCGAAGGGGCCTTTCTCTATTACTTCGGCAATGAGCATGCCTTTGTCCTGGTAATTCCAGTCGAAGAGCAGTCCCAGGCTGGAGGTCGGTTCGCTTTGTCCTTTCGGATAGAAGCGTCCGCCGGTATGCGATACGTTCAGTTCGCCCAGCCACTCGCTCAGTAGTTCGGCAAAGTCGTAGTTGTTGCTGATGTGCGGCAGGAACTTGCGGTAGGCGGCAGTCATGGCATCCCAGTCCACGCCGTGCATGTTGAGGTTGTAGAAGCGCTTTTGTTGCTGGCGGTACACGTGGTCGAACATGTATTCGCGTTCGGCAGCCAGATCCATCTTTACGTTGGCATGGTAGGAGATGGACTTCAAGTCGTCGGAAGAAGTGTTCAGTTTCTGCATGCTGCGGCTACCCAGCAAGAAGATGTTTTTGCCTTCTTTATCTATTTCCATGTCGGCCCAGCCGGCATCCATCTTGTGGAGCAGTTTGGTTTCCTTCTTGCGCAGTTCCATCTTCCAGAGGTCGAAGCCACCTTCGAAGGCAGCCAGGTAGTAGAGCGCTTCGCCGTCTTTGGAAATGATGACGCTACCCAGGTCCGAAGAGTTCGGGGTGAGGCGCACGATGCGGTCTTCGATGTTCTTCAGTTCCACAACGATGTCTTTTACCTTCTCTTCTTTGGCATCGCTTTCCTTGCTGTCCTTCTTTTTGTCTTTCGCTTTGCTGTCGTCTTTCTCTTTGTCTTTCTTCTGTTCGTCTTCCAGTTCCTTGCGCAGTTCGTAGTCTTCTTTGCTCAGGCAATATTTGTCGTAGGCATCCTGGTTGAGGAATACGAGCATGGCGTCGTTCTGCGAACCCCATGAGGCGTGGGCACGCATGCCGTAGCGCTCGGTGATGAAGAGGATGGCGTTGCCGTCGAGTACAAATCGGGGCATACCGCTCATGTAGCCGCTGTTCGTCAGGTTAACGATGGGCTGTCCGCCCTCTGCGCTGACAAGGCCGATGTCTGAGTACGGGTCGTGCCTGTTTCCGATGAATTCGAGGGTGAACCATTTGCCGTCCGGCGACCATGCGTAGTCGAATCCTCCGCCTGTGCTGTACCAGGTGGAACCGTCGGTGATCTGGCGCACTTTCTTTGTTTCCAGATTGAGCACCATCAGGCGGTTGCGGTCTTCGATGAAGGCCAGTTCCTTGCCGTCGGGCGAGAATTGCGGGTAGGCACGCTCCACGGTGGAGGAGGGGAGGAGGACTTCCTCGTTGATGAGGGTGGCATTGGGGAAGTTGGGATCTTCTTTGCGGGCTATCTTGGCAAGATAGAGTTGCCAGTTGCCGCCTCGTTCGCTGGCGTATGCCAGGGTGCGGTTGTCCGGGGCAAAGGAGAGGCCGGCTTCGCGTGCCGGGGTATGCGTGATTTGTTTGGTAGTGGCATAGTCGGTCGAGGTGACGAATACTTCGCCGCGGGCAATGAAAGCCACTTGCTTTCCGTCCGGGGAGACGGTGGCGGAGGTTGCACCGCTGGAATAGGTCAGGTGGGCTGTCTGCGGCTGGTCGTCGCGGGTAATTTCTATGGCGACTTTCTGCGGAGTGCCACCATTCTGCTGGGTATAGATTTCGCCGTCATATCCGTAGCACAGTGTTCCGTTGCTGCTCATGGAGAGGAAGCGCACGGGGTGGGTCTTGAAGGATGTCACTGCCTGGGCCGACTGCGGTTGAGTGAGCGGGAAAGAGTATACGTTGAACGTACCGCCGTTGCGCTCGCTCAGGAAGTAGAGGGTCTGGCCGTCGGGCGAGAGTACCGGATTGCGGTCTTCACCTTCGCGTTGGGTGAGGTTGGTGTGCTTGCCTGTCTGGGTATCGTACACCCAGATGTCGCGGGTGATGGAGGAGGTGTGATGCTTGCGCCATTCGTCTTCAAAACCCTTGCGGTCTTGGTAGAAGAACTGTTTGCCCGATTTGTCGAAACAGATGGCTTCGGCTGGAGTACCCAGAACTTGCTCGGTGCGTCCGCCCGTTGCGGGGACTTTATACACTTCGGTCATGGCGGAAGTGGGGAAAAGGGCGCTTGTAGCAGGGTCTTGGATAGATGCGGAGAACAGAATGTATTTGCCGTCCGGGGTGAATGCAGAGGGAAGTTCGGAAGCCGAGTTGGTGGTCAGCCGTTGGGCAGTGCCTCCGTTGGCAGGCATCACGAAGATGTCGAAGTTACCGTATCTGTCGCTGGCAAAAGCTATTTGCTTGCCGTCCGGTGACCATACGGGGGTACATTCGTAAGTCTCTTGAGTGGTGAGCTGTGTAGCTGTTCCTCCTTTTGCGGGAACTTTGTAGATGTCTCCTTTGTAGCAGAATGCGATTTCCGTACCGTCGGGGGAGATTTTTACGTCGCGCATCCATAGGGGGGCAGATGCAAAGCTGGTTATGGCAGTGAAGCCAAGGGTAATGCAGGCAAGAATTTTCTTCATAAATATCATTGATGCGTTATTGTTAGCGATGGACAAAAGTAATAAATATATTCGAAAACGTATAATGTATGCATAAATATAGTGTCACTTCATTCCTCTTTCCTTGTAAATCCGTTCTTTGGCGCTGTTGATGCTTTGGAATTTTTCTTCGGCGGCTTTCTTTATATCTTCTCCCAGCATGGCCACTTTGTCGGGATGGTGTTTCAGTGCCAGGCGTCGGTAGGCGGCACGCACTTCGTCGTTGGTGGCGGTAGGAGATATTTCGAGTACTTTGTAGGCTTCGTCCAGTGAGTTGCCGCCCAGGTTGAGCATTGATTCCACTTCCTGCACGGACAAACCCATGTAGAGGGCTACTTCTTTCAGCGCTTCTATTTCCTGGTTGCAGATGTGTCCGTCGCTTTTGGCTACATTCACCAGGAAGTCCAGCAGTTGCAGGCGTTCTTCGTAAGTCAGGTTGGCGGCGATCTGTCTTCCGCAGTCGCGGATGGTGTTCTTGAATGCCATCGGGTTCTGCCGGTCCATCTGCTTGCGTTGTTCAAAGAGGTTGAGCAGTATTTGCTGTCCTTCGTCTACGGCAGCTTCTCCGAAGTTTATTCTGAGGAATTTGCGGACGAACTCCATTTCGCTGTGCATGATGCGTCCGTCTGCCTTGATGATGTACGAGGCCATCACCAGCATGGAGAAAAGAAAACTGTTCCGCTGTCCGGCATTTCCGGTATCCCAGGTGTCTCTTGTCTGTTCTCTGCTGTATTTGTCGTCGGCAGAACTATCGTCGGTATCGAACAACGAACCGAGTGCATATCCTGCCAAAGCTCCCAACGGCCCTTTGACCATAAAGCCTATGATACCGCCTATCCATTTTGCTGCTCCCATAATTTTACGTTTAGAGTGCAAAAATAATAATTCTGCCGGAAATCATGGTAGCTGCAACGTATTATCTTTACAGGAGTGGAAATGCTAATTTATTTATTTGTTTCCAGAAGCTTTATCACATATTCCCGTTGCAGTGAGTAGGCACCATCTTCTTTTTGTACGTACTTCAGCAGTTGCAGCCCGTCTTGCCGTAGCCGGGACTTCAGCAGAATATTGTCTTCTATGTCTTCTGCCAACTTTAGCATGTTCATGGCGGCGAGTTCTATCTTGCTGGTCTTGTCGGAGTCTTTGTCGTATCTTCCGATAAGTTCCTGCGTACTCATATTCAGCAATTCTTTGGCGGGAAAGCCCAGTATTTGCTGTGTCAGTCCGTCGTACTCCGTCCATTCTTTCTGACGGATTTTCTTCTTGTTCAGTATTGCGTTGACGATTAAGGAGATGATTTCCTGAATCATACGTATCAGATAGTCTTGCTTTATCATAAGTCGTTGCTTTTGCAGGATATTGTCCGGATTGAGATGTTGCTATACAGTGATCGGCAAATGTAGTGATTATCCTTTGAAGTGAGGATATTGTTGGGAAATTATTGTTGTGATATCTTTCTTTTCGCTATCTTTGCGGCAGATACTCAAGAAGTATCGTATTATAGTAATCAGTTTAAGTGTTTTCGGGAAGCAGCGAAAATCTCAAAAGACACATCTGAACTGAATAGGGTTTCGCATGTTCTAATGCAACGATATGCGTACCCATTCAGTGTATAGATGTGTCTGGGTTGTTCGCTGCACCTCCGAAACTTATATATTGGATTGGGTGCGCACTTTTTTTGTACCTGAATCCGATTAAAAAGGCAAGCCTATGTTGTACGACTTTATTTCGGATATTATGGAAAATGTTTTTGAATGGCATCCTCTCTGTCCTTGCCACATGAAAAAGGATATGATAGCCTCCGGTGATGTTTACCATTTCCTGGAAGAGTACATGGGAGATCTGGGTGACGAAGCAAAATGGCAGAAACTGAAGCCTTCTTTCCTGGAATGTACTTATTGCCTGCTACATACAGCATTGAAGCTTGCCCGAAAGGACAAATATAATTATGAAGAAGAAAAAGTGGCAAAGCTGACTGCTGCCCTGACCATTGTCCGCGAAAGATACAAACTGTATAAAAGAGTACAGCAGGAACAACGGTGGAAACAATTATGGCAATGGATAAAAGGAGGTATGCGCACTCAGTAATTATAATATCCTCCTACACCCTACATCCGATTGGCAATCACATTATATTTCTCCTACATCCATCTTATCGTACAAGTAGGTATAAAGTATAAGGTAAAACGGGATAAAAAAGTTGAATTTGATATCATATTAGATTTTACTTTTCGTACTTTTGCCTGCAAGCATAAAATAATTATAAAAACTATGAAAAGTATAAGATTAGTCACATCTTTGTTCTTAATGGCTGTATTGGCCGGGTGTGGAAAAAGAAATGAGACAACTGGCATTATCACAGTTGATGTCAACGCAAGTTATCCCGAAAAGGAACTAATTCTTCAAGACTTTATGGATGTGGAATACATCCCATTGGAAACGAATGATGAATTTATCACCCAAGGCGACGTACTGGATATAGGTGACAAATACATATTAGTGAAAAACTGGAGAAATGATGGAGATATCTTTGTCTTTGACAGAAAAACCGGAAAGGGACTGAGAAAGATAAACCGGAAAGGACAAGGGGCTGAAGAATATACCTATATTAACGGGATTGTTCTGAACGAGGACAACAATGAAATGTTTGTCAACAGTTCTTCAATAAAAAGGATATTGGTATACGATCTTTCCGGTAACTTCAAGCGAAGCTTCAACCATGCAGAAGGTGCTGAGTATCTGAATGTACTCGATTATGATAAGGATAACTTGATTTGTTATGATATGTCCGTCTATTACAAAGAGGGAGAAAGTAGGGACAAGAAATTCTATCATGCGATTATATCGAAGCAGGATGGCAGCATTACCCGGGAACTCCCAATTCCTTTCGACATAGTCAAGGCACCGTATGTGCAGAAAGGAGAAGGGGTTGCGGTAGCTTCTATACGTCCCATCATTCCGTATTACAGCGATTGCCTGCTCGTAGAAACGTCTTCCGATACGGTGTACCATTATCTGTCAAAAGAGAATAAATTGACTCCTTTCATTGTGAGAACCCCTTCCAAAGATCCTGAAGTATTCCTTACGATGGGAACTATGACAGATCGCTATTTCTTCATGCAAACCATAAAGAAGGAGTTTGACTTTACGACGGGAAAAGGATTCCCAATTACAGACTTGATGTACGACAAGCAGGAAAATGCTGTATCTGAGGTTGTTGTGCTCAATAATGACTATGCGAAGAAGCAGGAAGTAGATATAACCTCGCATCCGATAAACGGTAAAATAGCCACTTACCAGACTTTGTCAGCTGCCCGGCTTGTCGATGCATACGAGAATGATGAATTGAAAGGCAAGTTGAAGGAAATAGCAGCCGAACTGAATGAGGAATCAAATCCGGTGCTTATGCTGGTAAAAAATAGAAAGTAGCATGAAAATATCTCTGTTGGCTACTGACAAAAAGCGATACTTGAATTTGCTTTTACTTGCCGATGAACAGGAGTCTATGATAGACCGTTATCTGGAGCGTGGCGAAATGTTTGTGCTCGAAGATAATGGGGTGAAAGCAGTTTGTGTGGTTACCGATGAGGGGCAGGGCGTCTGCGAATTGAAGAATATCGCCGTTTCTCCTGATTCGCAACGGCAAGGATATGGTAAGCGACTGATAAACTATCTGCTGGATTACTATTCGGGAAAATATATTCAGATGATAGTCGGAACCGGGGATGTTCCAAGTACAATCGGCTTTTATACGAGTTGTGGCTTTGAGTATTCCCATCGCATCGAGAATTTCTTTATTGATAACTATGATCACCTCATGGTTGAAGAAGGTGTCTTGCTTAAAGATATGGTTTATCTGAAGCAGAAAATGGGGTAAGTTCTATTTTATCTGCTATGCTTCTGATATAGGTCAAATCCTTACCTACTCCTTAGCTATAGGAAAGGAGAAGGTAAGGAGTAGGTAGGGAGAAGGTAAGGAGAAGATGTGGAGCAAGTTTAATAAGGTGTATAAATAAAGAAAGGACACCTAGCTTAATAGATGTCCTTTCAATTAATAATGTAGTATTTTTACTTCTTGGAATAGTGGTATTTCATGGAAAGGATATGTACTTCTATCTTATCATCATTTACAGAGTAAATAAGACGATGTTCAGAGGTTATTCTTCTTGACCATTTACCTGCTAGTTCATATTTGAGTGGCTCTGGTTTTCCAATTCCTGTATAAGGATGTTCTGTAATATCGTTCAGTAAGGCTGTGATTTTATTTAGAATAGCTTTATTGCCACTTTGCGAGAAGTAGAGATATTCTTTCCGTGCTTGGTCAGTCAATATTATTCTGTACATGATGCTCGGTTTAAGAAGTCCTCTATGCTCTCCCCTTCATTCTGGGCTAAATAATTGCCGTTCTTAATATCTTCTTCACCTTGACGTATGGCAGCCATTGTTTCTGGTGACGACATAATATATTCAGTCTCCTTTAAAGAATTGTACTCATCCAGAGAAATCATCACGACTCCTTTACCATTTCCACGATTAACAATTACAGTATCGTAATCATCAATTACAGAATCAATGTAGCTCTTAAGATTGGTTCTTAAATCCGTATAATTTGCTGTTCTCATAACTCCTTCTTTTTTTATATAACACAAAGGTATGTACTTATATGCGTACTTGCAAATTTGATTAGTTAATTATTAAATATAAAGAAAGGGTATCTAACATAGTAGATGTTCTTTCAGTCATTATCCCAAGAATCAAGTTTAAACCTCAGTTTAAACATCTTGTTTAACCCCACGTTTAAACCGCATGATAGGCAGGAGTGCTCTAAAAGAAAAAAGCATTGATAATCTTTCGATTATCAATGCTTTATCGGTAGTCGGGATGACAAGATTCGAACTTGCGACCACACGCCCCCCAGACGCGTACTCTACCGGGCTGAGCTACATCCCGAATTGCGGATGCAAAAGTAGTGCTTTATTTTGAAATAACAAATATTTCTTTTGTTTTTTCTTGGCTGACTTTTGAAATTATAGGATAAAACATACTGCCGATGAGGGGAAGTTGTATATCTGTCTCCTGCCAATAGCTTGAAGAAGACAGATATACACTGGAGAAAGTTATTGTAAGTTCAGGTTGTTTCTTACCGCTGTGACAGCAGAACTTTCGGGAGTTACCGACTTGCGGGTGCAATAATCAAATTCTGCAGACTTCTCGCCGCTGTATGATTTCCATTTCAGTTTCAACTTGACGGTCTTGCCTTCCGTATCAGGCAGAGCATCCAGCTTGAAGGCTACCAGGCCGTCCATTTCACTTCCATAGGTATCACCATTGGCATTGTGGCGGAATTCCACTTCATAAGGGTTTTCCGGATTTTTACTCAACAGCAGATTGACGAAATGCTTCGTGCTGTAGTTTCCCTGCATAGTACGGAATCTGAGGGTCAGATAGCCGTCTTCTGCGATAGTTACCCAGTCGTTTACTATTTCCACCGGGTCGGTACCGTATATGGCGTCATTCTCTTCGCCCAAATCCGGCGCGATGGTTTTTGTAAGGATACTGTCTATCCAGTTGATGTGTACAGCTTGGTTGTAGATATCGCTGGGTTCGTCCACTTCTTCGTAGTTCACCAATGCTCTGACTTCCTTCTCGCCGTAGGGAGATTTCTTCATGTTGGTAGGCAGCAGGGTAGTCTTGTCATCCAGTTGCAGGAAAACAGTCTGGTCTGCATCAGTCTTTACCGTTACCAGGGCATTGGGATATCTCATGCCGTAATAGTTGTCATCGTCGTCCAGGCAGGATTGAAGGCTTATGGAACTGATGACTGCAACAGCGATTAAAATTTTCTTGCTAAAAAATGATTTCATTTTCATAGTGTACTTTTTTAAATTAAACATTCGGAATAGGTGCTTCTGTTATAGAAATAAGATGTTTGTAGAAACCCTGCACGGCGTTTTGTTAATTAATGATAAGAGGGACGTATACTTGCACATCATGTGGAATATGTCTACCTTTGCTTATCTGAGATACGTATCTCCACATTGCGGAGAGTATGAAGTTCTCTCATGAAATTTTAGTTGGAGGAGTAGAATATGAATATTGAAGAATTCAGGGAGTATTGCCTTTCCTTGCCGGGGGTGAGCGAGAAGATGCCTTTCCCGAATGTGGCCGATAGATATAGCCGTGATGTGCTCTGCTTTTATGTGGCAGACAAATGGTTTTGCTTTGTCAATATTGAAGTGTTTGATTTTTGTTGCATCAAGTGTCGTCCGGAAGAAGCAGAAGAACTGCGTAACAGCTATGAAGGGATAAAACCGGGATGGCACATGAATAAGAAGTACTGGATTAGTGTCTATTTTGACAGTGATGTACCGGACGGCAAGATTAAGGAACTTGTAGCCCGGTCATACCATCTGGTCGTTGAGAGCTTGCCGAGGAAGGAGCGGGAGATAATAAAGGCCGGTTTATAGGAGGGGAGTGCAGGAGGATTATACCCCCATGCATTCCCTGTAAAAGTCGAACATCTCGAAGATAGTGTCCTTGTCCGCTGTCTGGTTGAGGCAGATGTCGCCGACTTCTTTCAGTAGGGTGAAGTTGATGACGCCGGCGGTGTTCTTTTTATCATGTTTCATCAGTTCGTAAAGCTGGTCGTACTGCTTGCAGTTGAAGGTAAAGCTGCCATAATTCTCTTTGATGAACTGAATGGCCTGTCGCATCTTCTCCTTCGGGAAGCCTGCTTTTATATAAGAAAGGTACAGTTCGCAGACAATGCCCCAGGCAACGGCATAGCCGTGCAGCACCGGACGGTTCTCGGCAAGGGCAAGGCTTTCGAAAGCATGGCCTACGGTATGTCCCAGGTTCAGGGCTTTGCGGATGCCGTGTTCCAGCGGGTCTTCTTCTACAATGCGTTCCTTTACCTGCACGGAGCGGCCTACCATAGATTTCAGCATGACGTAATCTATCTTTTCCGTATCAAATGTCAACAGTTCCGTCAGATGTTCCTGCGTACTGATGAGGCCGTGCTTCAGCATTTCGGCATAGCCGGAGAAGAAGTTGTGCGCATCGAGGCTACGCAGAAACTCCGTTTCGAGCAGCACACTGGCAGCAGGTGCAAAAACGCCGATTTCATTCTTCAGGCCGTTGAAGTTGATGCCCGTCTTGCCTCCTACGGAAGCGTCGACCATGGCAAGCAGGGTGGTGGGGATGTTGATATAAGCGATTCCCCGTTTGAAGGTGGAGGCGGCAAAGCCGCCGAGGTCGGTTACCATGCCTCCGCCCAGGTTGATGAGCAGGGAGTGGCGTGTAGCTCCTTTCTCGCTCAACGCTTGCCAGACGGAAGCCAGTGTTTCGAGATTTTTGTGTACGTCTTCTGCACCGATAATAATCTCCTCTGCTTCTTGCAGTGCCGGGATGCCGTTTAGTTGTGGCAGGCAGAGGCGGTGGGTGTGCTCGTCGGTAAGGATGAAGAGCTTGTCATGGGGGCATTTCTCTATAGCGTGCGTCAGACTGCTTTCCAGTCCTTCGCAAAGGATTACTTCTTGTTTACTCATAAGACGATTTCGGATTTGTGATTTATTGCAGGGCAAAGATAACTCTTTCGGCAATAAGTGTTATCTTTGTCCCACTAAAAACTTTATAAATCATAAATCAGAATTCAAAATGAGAGCTTTGTTACCCGTATACTGCCGTCCGTTAGGATATTTCATTATTGCTTTAGCGTTATTCCTCCCCTTCCTGATGTTGATGCTGGGAAGAGTGACCGATGCTAACCTGCTGTTCTACAAGGAATGTTCTAAACTTCTGATGATGATGGGGGCATTGATGATTATCTTCGCCCTGACAAAGAACGAAAACAAGGAAATCGAGCAGATACGCAACAAAGCCGTGCGCAATGCCATCTTCCTGACTGTACTTTTCATCTTCGGCGGCATGCTTTATCGTGTAGCGAAGGGTGATCTCCTTTCGGTAGATTCTTCCTCTTTTCTCATATTTCTGATATTGGATGTGCTTTGCTTGGAATTTGGTATAAAGAAAGCGACTGTTGATCGATTATTTAAGCGGAATGGTCGATAAATAGAGCAAATCGTCATGCGGGGCATTAAACCTTTTGCCCGGAAGCTTGTCAAAGGTGACAGTGATTAGAAGACATTGTTCACTTTAAAGAATAGACAAAGAATAGACGCATGAAGAAGATTATTACGGGGATGGTGTTGCTGCTGGCAACAACGCTGTCCGTATTTTCACAAACAAAGAACATCACAGTTTCGGGCCGTGTCATGGAAGACACGAAGGAACCTGCAATACAAGCCACAGTACAGTTGCTTTCATTGCCCGACAGCACCCAGGCGGCAGGTGTGGCCAGTTCCAATCTGGGATTTTTTTCCTTGCCCCCGGTAAAGCCTGGAAAGTATGTACTAAAGGTTTCTTATATCGGATTCAAAACGTTGTGGCAGCCTATGCAGCTTTCCAACGCCACTCCGCAAAAGAACTTGGGGGTGTTGACGCTGGAGAGTGACGCCGTGATGTTGGCGGAAGCTGTGGTTACGGCAGAAGCTCCGCAGGTGCAGGTTGTAGAAGATACGTTGATGTATAACTCCTCTGCCTACCGTACCCCCGAAGGCGCCATGCTCGAAGAACTGGTAAAGAAATTGCCCGGAGCAGAAATTGACGACGAAGGCAATGTGAAAATCAACGGTAAAGACCTGAAGAAGATTATGGTCGACGGTAAGGAGTTCTTCGGCGGAGACGTGAAGACCGGTTTGAAGAACCTGCCGGTAGACATGGTGGAAAAGCTGAAAACATACGATAAGAAGTCCGACTTGGCGCGTATCACCGGCATTGATGACGGTGAGGAAGAGACAGTGCTCGACTTGACGGTGAAGAAGGGTATGAATCAGGGATGGTTCGGTAATGCCGATGTGGCAGGCGGAACGGAAGACCGTTATCTGGGGCGCCTTATGGTGAACCGCTTTGTGGATAAAACACAGGTTTCAGTAATCGGTTCTGCCAACAACGTAAATGACCAAGGTTTCTCCGGTGGTGGCGGTGGTCCCCGCTGGCGTAGAAACAACGGCTTGACGGCTACGAAGATGGCGGGTGTGAACTTTGCTACCCAGACTGAAAAGTTGGAGTTGGGCGGTAGCGCGCGCTATAACTTTATGGATGGGGATATTGCAAGCATCGGTTCTACAGAGGACTTCTTGCCGAACGGTAACTCTTACTCCAACTCCAACAGCAAGCAGCGCAACAAGAACAAGAATTTCAATGCTGACTTCCGCCTGGAATGGAAGCCGGATTCTATGACGAATATCATTTTCCGTCCCAACTTCTCGTATGGCAAGACGGATAATCTTTCCAATTCGGAATCCGGGACGTTCAACGAAGATCCTTATAACTTGGTGGCTAATCCGAACGACTATCTGAATCTGGCTTCAATTACCGGTGAAGACCCGTTGCGCCGCATCCGTATCAATGCCATTAACAGCGGTTCGCTGAGTGATAATAATAGTACCTCTGCCAATGCCACTCTGCAATTGAACAGAAAGCTGAATACAAAGGGACGCAATATCACTTTACGCGGTAACTTCGGCTATAGCGATAATGACAACAATCAGTATACAGAGTCCGAAACGCATTACTTCCAGTTGCAGAACTATCTGGGACAAGACTCGGTGCTGATCCGTAACCAGTATATCACTACGCCTACCAAAAACTATAACTACACGGCACAGCTTACTTACAGTGAGCCGATTGCCCGTGCTACTTTCCTGCAGTTCAGCTATCAATTCCAATACAAGTATAGCGAGAGTGACAAGACGACGTACGACTTGCAGAACTTCACGGACTGGGGATTGTCCACTCAACTTCCGGCAGGCTACGAAGAACATGCGGTAGATAGCTTGGGTAAGTATGCTGAATACAGATACTACAACCACGACGCCTCAGTGTCTCTACGCTTTATTCGCGAAAAGTATCAGTTGAGTGCCGGTATGTCGTTCCAGCCACAGCATTCGGTCTTGTCTTACAAGCGTGGCGACTATATGATTGATACTACCCGCAATGTGTTTAACTTTGCTCCGAATGTAGATTTACGTGTCCGTTTCTCTAAAGTGAGCCAGTTGCGCCTGACGTATCGCGGACGCAGCGGCCAGCCGAGCATGGAAAACTTGCTGCCGATTGTCGATAACTCCAACCCGCAGAACATTCGCGTGGGTAATCCGGGCTTGAAGCCTTCCTTTACGCACAACATGCGTTTGTTCTACAATACGTACAATGCCGAAAAGCAGCGTGGCATCATGGCGCATGCCAACTTCTCGGCAACCCAAAACAGTATCAGCAACAGCCGTGTGTACAATTCCGAAACCGGTGGATGGACCACTACCCCGAAGAACATCAACGGTAACTGGAATGCGTTTGGTATGTTTGGATTTAATACGGCACTTCCTAATAAGAAGTATACCATCAACTCCTTCTCCAATGTCAACTATCAGAACAATGTAGCTTATCTGACTGACAACAAGACGAAGGAGGAAAACAAGAATACAACGACCAATCTGACGCTGGGCGAACGCCTGAACGCCGCTTATCGTAACGATTGGTTTGAATTCGGCTTGAACGGAAGCATTTCTTATTCAATAGAAAAAGATAAGTTGACGCCGGCCAATAATCAGGAGCCTTACAACTTCTCTTATGGTGCCAATACACAAGTGACCTTGCCTTGGAGCATGACGGTCTCTACCAATATTGCCAACCAAAGCCGTCGTGGTTATACGGATAGCAGTATGAATCGTAATGAGCTTATCTGGAATGCGCAGGTGGCGCAGAACTTCCTGAAAGGAAACGCTACGGTCAGCTTCGAGATGTATGATATCCTGAAGAAGCAGAGTAACATCAGCCGTTCGCTGACGGCAAGCGGCCGCTCGGTGTACGAGTATAATGGCGTGAACAGCTACTGCATGCTGCACTTTATTTATCGTCTGAATATTTTCGGCAGCAAGGCTGCACGCGAGAGGATGCAAGGCAGACATGGCTTTGGTGGTCCTGGCGGTCCCGGTGGTCCCGGAAGATTTGGCGGACGCCGGCCTTTCTGATAAATGATAATTTAGTGTCGTGTGATAACAAGTGTATCTCAAACTCCTCCGCCTGAAAGGGGAGGTGCCCGCTTGCGGGCGGAGGGGTCTTACATAAAT
>CABMPP010000007.1 GCA_902388495.1 uncultured Bacteroides sp.
GGGGCGTTCTTAAACCCAGGGCGTTGCCCTGGGCTGATAGATGAAAGCCCTTCAGGCTTGCTGCGCAAGTAATCCGAATGGAAATCTTGCTCCAGCGTTGCGCCCCTAAATTCCCATTTACCTCATAACCCTGTCAGAAACGAGCTAAACTTCTTATATCGAGCTCACGTTATCTTAAATTAATCCCCCGTTGAAAATCCCAACTTCTTCAGCCCCTCCTGCACATCCGGATGGCTCATGAACAACCGCCAAAGCAGTCCGCTGCGATAATTCTCTATCATCACGACGATGGGGCCCTGGTCGATGGCAAGATAGCGCTGCGGGTACCAGTTGTCCGTTTCACTGAAAGCATCGTAGAAGCCGTAGGGGCCGAAGACCTTGTCGCCCATCTGGTAGAGGTGGTGCATGACTTGTAGCGACTGCTCCGGAGTGTAGACAATGGATGAAAGGGCAGCGGTAGGGGAAATGACCCCCTGGTCATCGCGCTCATTGGGAGCATGGGCGGCATAGCCGTCGACGGAGTAGCTGGCGGTGAGCCCCCAGCAGTCGGGGCCGAAGCCTTTGTAGTGCTTGGGGTTACGGATGCAGTAGGCACGGTTGACGAGGGTGAGGTTGCGCATTTCGTCGAAGTAGCTGGGGCAGTATTCATCGGTCAGTCCGGTGGGGTTGAGGCCGAGGAAGGAGTATTGCGCCCAGAAGAGGGGACCGGCTTCACCGCCCTGATAGCGGAGGTGGAGAGGGATGCCTTCTACCCGGTGGGGCTGGACGATGGCACCGTTCTGTGCCCAACCTTCGTGATAGACGGAGGCAGGAACGCCGTGTGTGGGCGAGGCGGCGGCAAGGATGTACATGATGAGGCATTCGTTGTAGCCGTGGACGGGGAAGTTCATGGCCCAGCCATATTCGGGACTCCAATGCCAGTAGAGTACGTTCTGGTCGCCTTGGCGATAGAAATTCCAGTCTACTTCGCGCCACAGACGGTCGATGCGGGAGGCAAGGGCGCGTTCCCTTTCTGCTAAGGCTGCCGGGGCGCGTTCTTTTTCTGCTAAAGCTGCCTGGGCGGGGGAGGAATTCTGCTTCTCTCCATTCTCTCCGGCGTAGTATTGGTGGACGGCAAGGAGGGCTTGCATGATGAAAGCCGTCTCTACCAGGTCGCCACCATTGTCTTTTTGTCCGAAGGGCTTCACCTTTCCGGTGTCGCCGTACCACCAATGCGGATAAGCGCCGTGAAAGCGGTCGGCTGTTTCGAGGAAGGAAACTATCTTTTCCATCCGTGCCAGACCTTCCTGGCGGGTGACGTAGCCACGGTCGATACCGGCAAGCAGGGCCATGATGCCGAAGCCGCTACCGCCGGAGGTGACGACGTTCTGGTCGTTCTCGGGATATACGCCGTCCATGTGGATGCGTTCGCGTGCCAGGCCGCTGTGGGGTTCGGCGCCGTCCCAGAAGTAATTGAAGGTGCGGCGTTGCACGGTGTCCATCAGGGCGTCATCGCTCAGGGCTTCCTTTCCGTTGGAGCCCGATTTCTGCGACCCGCAGGCTCCGGCGAGGAGTAGCAGGCAGAAGAGGGGGAGGTAGGTTCTAAATGATTTCATATTTTAAAGTAAGATAAAGTTAGTAGTCGGGAGGGAGTTGTTAAGTAGCAAATGTCCTGTACTTAGCACGGCTCCCTCGGGGACTTAGCCCCTGTCATCTATATCTTGAGCACCCAAAACACCCGGATGTATTACCCTAAAAGATGGGGATGTTTTGGGGTAAAAGATCCGGGTGTTTTGGGGTAATACATCCGGGTGTTTTGGGTGCTCACTCCTAATGTGAGAGGTCTTCACTTCGGGAGTGAGAGGTGCTCACTCCCGGGATAAGCAACGTTCTCTTTATTGGAGCGTCAGCCGCGCCGTCTTTGTTGCCTGACTGCTGCCGCCGATGAAGAGATCGAAGTCTCCCGGTTCGGCCACGTGATGGAGGTTGTAGTCGTAGAAGCGGAGCAGGTCGGGGGTGATCTTGAAAGATACCGTCTTGCTTTCGCCGGCACGGAGGAAGATGCGTTCGAAGCCTTTCAGTTCGCGGACGGGACGGGTGATGCTGCCTACGAGGTCGCGGATGTAGAGTTGCACGACTTCGGCGCCGTCGCGCTGGCCGGTGTTGGTGACGGTGACTACGGCAGTCACGTAATCGGGAACGGCATTTGCAGCCCTGTTTGCAGCCCCCTTCAGCACCGGCGAACTCAGCGCAATGTCACTGTACTGGAAGGTGGTGTACGACAGTCCGTAGCCGAAGGGATAGAGCGGGTCGTTATCCACATCGAGATAGTTCGAGCGGAACTTCTCGAACCACGCACCTGCCGCCAGCGGACGGCCTGTATTCTTATGATTATAGAACAACGGTATCTGCCCCACATTCTTCGGGAAAGTCATCGTCAGTTTTCCGCTCGGGTTTACGTCGCCGAACAACACGTCGCCGATGGCGTATGCAGCCTCACTGCCACCGAACCATACGTTGAGGATGGCAGGCACGTGTTCCTGCTCCCAAGTCAGCGTCAGCGGCCGGCCGGTGAAGAGGGTGAGGACGACGGGCTTGCCGGTTTTCAGCAATGCCTGGAGCAGACGGCGCTGTACGTCGGGGATGTCAAGCTCCGTACGGCTGCTGCTTTCTCCGCTCATTTCGGAAGATTCGCCCAGGGCGGCGATGATGACGTCGGCACTGGCGGCGGTCTTCAGGGCTTCGTCCAACAACTGCTGATCCGTGCGGTTGTCTCGCCCGAGCGAGCGGCCGAACATGGTGGCGCGTTCTTCGTAGGCGGCATCACTCGTGAGGTTGCTGCCTTTGGCGTAGGTGATGTTTACCCGGCCTGCCATCATCTCCTTGAGGCCCTCGTAGAGGGAAGGATAATCGTCGAAACGGGCGGCTACGCTCCAGGTTCCGGGCATATTGGCACGGGTGTTTCCCAGGGGGCCGATGACAGCAACGGTGCCTTGCTTGGCAAGCGGCAGTATCGGGGCGGGCAGTGAGCCGGGATGCAGCTTCACGCTGTCGTTCTTCAGCAGTACGAAGCTTTCGGCGGCTATCTGCCGGGCGGCGTCGCGGTGCTCTTTCGTAAAGATGTCGCGCCGGGGGCGTTCGAGGTCGCAGTATTTATATGGGTTGTCGAACAGGCCGAGCTTGTACTTTGCTTCGAGGATGCGGCGGCAGGCGGTGTTGAGGGTCTGCATCGACACTTGTCCGCTCTGGAGGGATTTCTTGAGGGTGCCTACGAAGCCTTCGCTCACCATGTCCATATCGACGCCGGCATTGAGGGCGCGGGCGGAGACGGTCTGAAGGTCGCCGATGCCATGCTCCACCATTTCGGATATTCCCGTGAAGTCGGTGACGACGAAGCCCCGGAAGCCCCACGCACGGCGCAGGACGTCGGTCATCAGCCAGTGGTTGGCGGTGGCGGGCACACCGTCCACTTCGTTGAACGATGCCATCACGCTGCCTACTCCTGCCTGGACGGCAGCTTCATAAGGATACATGTATTCGTTGAACATGCGGTTGCGGCTCATGTCTACGGTGTTGTAGTCGCGTCCCGCTTCTCCGGCGCCGTAGAGGGCGAAGTGCTTGACGCAGGCCATGATTTCGTCGTTGCGCTTCAACTGCTGCGCGATGTCATCGCCTTGATAGCCCAGCACCATGGCGCGGGCGATGGCACCCCCCAGGAAGGGATCTTCGCCCGAGCCTTCGGAAACACGTCCCCAACGCGGGTCACGGCTGATGTCGACCATCGGGCTGAACGTCCACGAGATGCCGTCTGCTGAGGCTTCAATGGCGGCGATGCGGGCGGAGCGACGGATGGCGTCCATATCCCAGGTGCAGGACAGACCCAGGGGGATGGGGAAGATGGTTTCGTAGCCGTGTATCACGTCCATGCCGAAGAGCAGGGGGATGCCGAGGCGGGAGTTCTCGACGGCGAGGCGCTGTACGTCGCGGATTTTGGCAACGCCTTTCAGGTTGAAGAGGCCGCCGACGAGGCCTTGCTCTATCTTCCGGGCCACGTCGCTGCTCTTGGCTTGTCCGGTGGTGATTTCGCCGGTGACGGGCAGGTTGAGCTGGCCTATTTTCTCGTCAACAGTCATGCGCTTCATCAGGGCAGTGATGAAGCGGTCCATGTCTTGGGGGGATTTCTGTGCCTGCATGGCGGTGGCGGCCATCAAGGAGATGACGAGCAGCAGGCTTATTCTTCTGAAAATCTTGTTCATAGGATATATGGGTTTTATATGGTAAATGTTTAGTAGTCCGGATTCTGCACCAGCACCCCATTCGACTTATCAATCTCCGTCTGCGGCAATGGCAGCAATGCATTCTTGTCCTGGTAGTTCTTTCCGGCAGCCTGCAGCACTTCCTTGGCAATGCCCCAGCGGACGAGGTCGTAGAAGCGGTCCGGCTCCAAACCGAGCTCTACGCGGCGTTCGTGGCGGATGGCATCGCGCAGGGCGCTTTGGTTGGTGGTGGTTACCTTCGGCAGTACGCCGGTCAGCGAACCGCGGGCATGGGCGCGTACTTGCTCCAGGTAGCCCAAGGCTTCGCCTGCCAGACCTTTCTCGTTGGCGGCTTCGGCAGCCATCAGCAACACATCGGGATAGCGGATGATGCGGATGTTCACCCAGAAGCCAAGTCGGCTCTTTATCTCCTGGCGCTTCAGCGGACTGGTATAAGCCTTCTTGTTGAAGTATGCCCCCATGGCGGTGGATACCGGAGATTCGCCCCACGGCTTGTTGGTGTTCTCGGGGGTGATGGGCTCGTCTATGCTGCGGCGGAAGTAGAGCAGGGTGGCGTCGCGGCGTGGATCGCCCGGCTCGAAGGCTTCGCCCATCTCCCGGGTAGCCATGTGCCACCCCCAGCCCAAGTCCCACTCACCGGCTCCGCGGACACCTTGTATCTGGCAGAACTGGCTGCCGATGCTGGTCGCCTCGGGCATGGCGGCGGTGGCTTCGCATTGCAACTCGAAGATGCTGGCGCCGCAGTTCTCGCCCTGGTCGGTGAAGACTTCGTCTACCGGGGTGTTGAGGTTGTAGAGGCCGGACTTGATGACGTCGGTGGAGGCATCGTACATATTATTCCAGTCGTTACGCATCATGTAGGTGCGGGCGTGCAGGGAGCGGACGGCGCCCCAGGTGATGCGGCCGGTGTATTCGGAGCTCCACGTCAAGGGCAGGCACGCCTCGGCTTCGGTGAGGTCGGCGTCTATCTGTGCGTAGATTTTCTCGGCGGTGGTCTTGGGGACGTTGGCGTCCGAGGCTTCTACTACCTTGGCGGTGACCAGAGGCACTTCTCCCCAGGCACGCACCAGGTTGAAGTAGCAGTAGGCGCGGAAGAAGAGGGCTTCGCCGCGGGTGCGGATGGCGTCGAGGTCGTCCTTGTGGTCGCTGTGGGCGATGTCGTCCAGGATCTCGTTACATTGGTAGATGATTTTATAGTTCTGTCCCCAGTAGGCACCGAGGGGGCCGTCGGAGGCGTTGTATTCAAAGTCGTCCCACATGGCGGCTTCGTTGCTGCCGTCGCCGGCGTCGCTGCCTTTTTCGGAGTCTTCGCTGCGCACCATGTGCACCAGGAAGGCGGGGATGCCGGCGGTGATGTCGTAAGAGCGCATCAGGTAGTAGACGTTATACATCTTTCCGCCGACGAGGGCGTTGGGGGCATCGTCTTCGGTGAACTGGCCCAGAGGGTCGCGGTCCAGGAAGTCGTTGCAGGAGACGAGGGCGAGGGCGGTGAAGGCCGTCGCACAGGATAGGATTAGGTTCTTTATCTTCATAATGCTGCTTTATTATTAATGATGAATGTAAGCTGATTATTCCGGTTTATTGTTAGTCGGACTATCCCGATTCCCCTCCTCCTGGGAGGAGGGGTGCCCAACGGGCGGGGTGGTAGAGAACATAATACAGGGAAATCATTCTTTCAAAGGAATTTATTTTCTCCTACCACCTCCCCCTTCGGGTACTCCTCCTCCCAGGAGGAGGAGAATGGAGATACTCTTGATTCTCAGTTTAGAACGTCAGATTAAACCCGAACGTATAAATCGCCGGCATCGGATAACTTCCGTCATCCACCCCGAAGGCGATGGCGGAGCCACCCAGTTCGGGCGTATATCCGGTGTTGTGCTTCCACGTCTTCAGGTTCTGGATGTTGACGTAGAGTTTCAGCGCCTGCATGCCCAGCTTCGCTATCAGCTGCGGATCGAAACTGTACGCCAGCTGCACGTTGCGGATGCGGAAGAAACTGCCGTCCTCGATGTAATAATCCGAGTTCAGGTTGTTGATGCTGTGCTTCGTATTGAGCAGCGGCTGCGTGTTGCTGGTGCCCGGGCCGTGCCAGCGACCCATGCGCTGCTCCATGAAGTTGAACTGGCTCCAGTTGTAATTGTCCCACGTGCGGTAAATCTGGTTGCCGGACTGGCCCATCATGTCGATGCCCAAGTCCCAACCCTTATAACTTACGCCCAGGGTGATGCCGTACGTTACGTCCGGCGTAGGGTTACCAATCATCGTGCGGTCTGCCGTTGTAATTTCCCCGTTGCCGTCTACGTCCTTGAACTTCAGGTCGCCCGGCGTCACGGTGGCGAGCGTGTTCTTCGGGGAGTTGGCAATCTCCTCCTCCGTCTGATAGACACCCTCTACCTTGTAGCCGTAGAAGTAGCCGATGGGATAGCCCGCCATGGTGTAACTCTGCTGCTTGTCTCCGGCGATGATGGAGTAACCCTCCTGCACCAGGCTCAGCACTTTGTTCTTGATGGTCGTCAGGTTACCGCCGATGGTGTACCCCCAGTCGCCTATCTGGTCGCGCCAGTTCAAGGCCAGCTCTACGCCGCGGTTCTCGATGGAACCCAGGTTGCCGATGCCCGGCACGGTGCCGGAGATGCCCGGGACTTCGGCCAGCAGGTCTTTGGTGGTCTTCTTGTAGTACACTCCCTCGAAGTGCAGGCGGTTACGGAAGAAGTTGGCTTCGGCACCGGCTTCCCATGCCTCTACCTTCTCCCAACGCAGGTTGGGGTTGGGCAGATAAGAAAGCTGATAGCCCGGGTAGATGGCGGACGGCGTGCCGAAGACGGCGGAGTAAGCATTCGTCAGCAGCGGCTCTGCCGGATAGGCGCGGTCCAGGTTCTGGTTGCCCAGCGTACCCCAGGAGCCTTTCAGTTTCAGCATGTCCAGCCAGGAGATGTCCTTCATCCACTCTTCCTCGCTCATCAGCCAGCCGGCACCTACGGAGTAGAAGTTCTGCCACTGGTTGCCGGTGTACGAGAAGGCGGAAGAACCGTCGCGGCGGAAGGAGCCGTTGAAGAGGTATCTGCCTTTATAGTTGTAGAGCACACGGCCCAGCATAGACACGGTGCTGCGTTCCCACTGGTCACTCTTGTTGGTGGCGGTGGCGGCATCGCCGATGCTGACGAACCACTTGTCCGGATTGTCGGGGATGAAGAGGCCGACGCCTTGGGTGCGGGCTCCGTTCAGCATCTCATAGCGATTGTAGTAGGTGGTGAAGCCGGCGGTGGCCGTCAGGCTGTGGTCGCCCCAGGTATTCTGATAGGTCAGCAGGTAGTCGCTCTGCACCTTGGTTTCGGTCTGCTTCTCCTGCTCTACGCCGGTCTTGCCGTTGCCCAGGGTGGCTATGTTGCCTTCTACGCTGGCATCGTACACCTGGATGACGGGGGTGTACTTGCGGATGCTGGTGGAGGCATAGTCCATGGAGTACATCACTTTGAACTGGAAGTGCTTCAGGAAATCCCACTCGCCGTACACGTTGCCCGAACCGCGGTAAATCTCCGTCTTGTTGGTGTTGGCCTTCAGTTCCACGTCTACCATCGGGTTGTTCATCTGTGCCTTCTGAAAGTTAGGCAGCGAGGTGTACAGTCCGTATTCTTCGTTGAACACCGGTGCCACCGGGGCGGCTCTCAATGCCGTGGCCACGCTTTTGGTATCGGCAGGCAGCATCCGTGCTCCGTTGAACTGGAAACCTACTTTGAAGTTGTCCGTCACTTTATAATCATTGCTGACGTTCAGCGTAATCTTGCTGTACTTCTCGTTCTTGATGTTTCCCTGCTCGTAGGCATATCCGGCACCGAGGTAGAAGCTGTGCTTGGCGGAGGCGCCGGTGATGCTGATGTTATTGTTGGTGATGAATCCCGTCTGGAAGATCTCGTCCTGCCAGTTGGTGTTGCCCGTCCACGGGGTGAAGTCGTATTCCGGGTTGCCTTCGTTCTTCAGCTGCTCGTTGTACAGCAGTTTGAAGCCTGCGGCATCGGTCATCGCTATCTTGTCCGTGACGGCTTTGAAGCCGAACGAACCGTTGATGTTGACGCGGGTCTGCCCTTCTTTCGCCCGTTTGGTGGTGATGATGATGACGCCGTTTGCTCCGCGCACACCGAAGATGGCAAGCGAGGACGGGTCTTTCAGAATCTCCATGGACTCGATGTCCTGCGGGTTCAGGAAGTTGATGTTGTCGTTGAACAGGCCGTCTACTACGTACAGCGGTTTGTAGCCGTTGATGGAGTTCGTGCCGCGCACACGGATTTCGGGGTCTGCACCTGCCTTGCCGGAGTTGATGACTTGCACGCCGGCTACTTTGCCTTGCAGGGCCGATACGGGGTTGGCTACCGGTTTGTTGGCAATCTCGGCTCCCTTGATGTTGGTGATGGAGCCGGTGAGGTCGCGCTTCTTGGCGCTACCGTAGCCGATGACTACTGTCTCTGCCAGCACCTGCGCATCGTCGTCCATCTGCACGTTGATTACGGACTGGCTGCCGACTTTCACCAGCTGCTTCACCATGCCTACGTACGAGAATTCCAACGTATTCTCCGGGTCCACCTGGATGGAGTAATTTCCATCCAAGTTCGTTATCACCCCGTTGGAGGTGCCCAGCACCAGTACGGAAGCTCCGATCAGCGGCTCGCCCGTGGAGTCGGTCACGGTGCCGGTTACTGTTTTGGTCTGCGCAAGTACGGGCACTGTTGCCAGCAGCACAGATACTGTTAAGAATAGATTCTTGAGCCACGAGGCTCTTTCCATAGGAAGTTTAGGCTTCTTCTTCATTGCATTAATTATTAGTGGATAACTTATTTCTGTGTGAGATGGAACAATCAGGAGGCAAAAAAGATTTTGTTTCCTTATAAATCGTTGGCTTTTAACACATGCCCGAGAAGGGGGGATGTTGTTTATCGGAGAAATGTGTTACCTTTGTATCGCTTCAGCGTATGAAGAGAGATTGCACCATTATATAAGGAGATTGCACCATGAAGAAAGTACCCAAGTTTTTCAACACTGCCGGGCCGATAGTCCCTGCCGATCATTACAACATCGACCCGCTTACCCGGATTGACCTCGAAGAGGTGGAAAACCTTATTTACCAGAAGAAGTATTTCGTGCTCCATGCGCCCCGGCAGACGGGGAAGACGTCGTGCCTGCTGGCACTTCGCGATTACTTGAATGCCCGTGGGGAGTTTTACGCCGTATATGTCAATGTGGAGGCGGGGCAGGCTTCGCGCAATATGAAAGAAGAAGTTATCCGTCATGTGACGTATTCCATCGCCTCGCAAACGTCTATGATATTAGGCAATAGTATGCCTGAGGAACTATTGAAAGAAAAGTTGGCCGATGTTCCGACTGACTCTTACCTCACCACTTATCTCCGCCTCCTCAGTGAAGCCCTCGACCGTCCGCTTCTTCTTTTCATTGACGAGATAGACGCGTTGGTGGGCGATTCGCTCGTCAGCGTGCTGCGGCAGATCCGGGCAGGTTACGAACAGCGTCCGCTGCACTTCCCCCAAAGCATTATCCTCTGCGGTGTGCGCGATGTACGCGATTACCGCATTGTCACCTCCAACCAGGATATCATCACCGGCGGTTCGGCTTTCAACATCAAGGCGGCATCCCTGCGTCTGGGCAACTTCTCCCGCGAGGAGATACACGAACTGTACATGCAGCACACCGCCGCCACCGGGCAAGAGTTTTCTCCCGACTGCTTCCCGATGATTTGGGAGGCTACCGAAGGGCAGCCCTGGCTGGTGAATGCCCTCGGCTACGAGGTGACATGGGAAATGAAGGAGAACCGCGACCCTTCCATCTGCATCATCCCCGAAATGGTGTACCGGGCACAGGAGCGCATCATCTACCGCCGCGACACGCATATCGACATCTTGATAGACAAACTTCGCGAGGAGCGTGTACGCCGTGTCATCGAGCCTATCCTGGCAAGCGAGGACGGCGAAGCGGAGGAGCATTTGCGCGACGATGATATCCAGTATGTGGTAGATCTGGGACTTATTGTACGCGACAAGCCTCTGCGGGTGTCCAATGCCATCTATAAGGAGGTGATTCCCCGCGAACTGACTTGGGCGCGCCAGCAGACATTGATTCAGCAAGCCGCCTGGTACATCAATCCGGACCATTCCATCAATATGGAGAAACTGCTGACCGACTTCCAGCAGTTCTTCCGCCAGAATGCCGATTCGTGGATAGAGCGTTTCGACTATAAGGAGAGCGGCCCGCAACTGCTGTTGCAAGCATTCCTGCAAAGGGTAGTGAACGGTGGTGGCTACATCGACCGTGAATATGGTCTGGGCCGTGGCCGCACCGACCTGCTGATAACGAAACCGCTGACCGATAAGTATGGCGGTCCCTTCCAGCGCATTGTACTCGAACTGAAGATAAAGCGGGGAGACCTGGAAAAGACAATCGAGAAGGGGCTGGAACAGACAGCAGGATATATGGATAAGTGCGGGGGCATTATTAATGAAGGGCACTTCATCCTGTTCAATCGTGACAAGGGCGTGAGCTGGGACGAGAAGATCTGGCACCGCCGGGAGGAGTTCGGAGGGAGAACCATTACCGTATGGGGAATGTAATCTAATAGCAAAAGGGTATCCTTCTTTCGGAGGATACCCTTTCTTACCTAATCCAAAAACCTATATACCTATTTCAACTCAAAACTGGTCGTCTTCACGTCGCGGCTGTTGGGGCCTATCATTACGTTGAACTCGCCCGGCTCGCAGACGTACTGCATGTCGTAGTTGTAGAACTTCAGCAGGTCCGGGGTGATGGTAAAGTTGACTTGCTTGCTTTCCCCTTTCTTCAGGTGGATGCGCTCGAAGCCTTTCAATTCCTTCACGGGGCGGGTGATGCTGCCTACAAGGTCGCGGATGTACATCTGTACGATTTCGTCGGCGTCGTAGTTGCCCGTATTGGTTACGGTAACCGAAGCTGTCAGCGTGCCGTTCGTACTCAGTTGATTGGAGCTGAGTGCGATGTCGCTGTACTGGAAGGTGGTGTAGCTCAATCCGTAGCCGAAGGGGTAGAGCGGGTCGTTGCTTACATCCAGGTAGTTGCTGCGGAACTTCTCGAACCACTTGCCGTCCTTCAGGGGGCGGCCGGTGTTCTTATGGTTGTATGCCATCGGCAGTTGGCCTACGTTCTGCGGGAAAGTAGTCGTCAGCTTGCCGCTGGGTGAAACGTCACCGAATACGACGTCGGCAATGGCGTCGGCAGCTTCGCTACCTCCGAACCATACGTTCAGGATGGCGGGGACATGTTCGTCCTCCCAGGTCAGCACTACGGGGCGGCCGGAGAAGAGTACCAGTACCACGGGCTTGCCCGTCTTGAGCAGGGCTTCCAGCAAGTGGCGCTGTGCATCGGGCATATCCAGTTGGGAACGGCTGCTGCACTCGCCGCTCATCTCGGACGATTCGCCCAGGGCGGCTACAATGACGTCGGCTTGGGCAGCCACGCGGAGCGCTTCGTCCAGCATCTCCTGGTCGTTGCCACGGGGCAGTTCACGGCCGAACATGGTGGCACGGGTCTGGTAGTCGGCATCGTACATCAGGTTACTGCCTTGTGCATAGAGCACGTTGGCGCGGGAGCCTACTGCTTTCTTGAAGCCTTCGAGCAAGGTGCTGTAGCGTTCCGGTGTGGCGGCTACGCTCCAGGTGCCCGGCATGTTGGCGCGGGTATTGGCCAGAGGGCCAATGAGGGCGATGTTGCCTTTGCGTTGCAGGGGCAACAGGTTGTCCTGGTTCTTCAGCAGAACGAAGGTCTCGGCGGCAATGCGGCGGGCGGCTGCACGGTGTTCGGGGGTGAAGACTTCCTTTTCGGTGCGTCCCGGGGTGCAGTATTTATAGGGATCGGCAAAGAGGCCCAGTTTGTACTTGGCTTCGAGGATGCGGCGGCAGGCCTTGTCGATGTCGGCTTCGGTCACTTTGCCTTCCTTCAGGGATTTCTCCAGGGTGCCGATGAAACCGTCGGCCACCATGTCCATGTCTGTTCCGGCGGTCAGGGCGCGGGCGGAGACTTGCTGCAAGTCGCCGATGCCGTGGTCTATCATTTCGGCGATGGCGGTGTAGTCGGTCACCACGAAGCCGTCGAAGCCCCATTGGTTGCGCAGTACGTCGGTCATCAGCCAGTGGTTGGCAGTGGCGGGCACGCCGTCTATTTCGTTGAAGGAACTCATCACGCTTCCTACGCCGGCTTCTACAGCGGCTTTATAGGGCGGGAAGTATTCGTTGTACATGCGGTTGCGGCTCATGTCTACGGTGTTGTAGTCGCGGCCGGCTTCTCCGGCACCGTACAGGGCGAAGTGCTTCACGCAGGCCATGATCTCGTTATTGGCGCTCATGTCCTTGCCCTGATATCCGCGGATCATGGCTTGGGCGATGGCCGAACCGAGGAAGGGATCTTCGCCGTTGCCTTCGGACACGCGTCCCCAGCGGGCGTCGCGGCAGATGTCTACCATCGGGCTGAAGGTCCAGCAGATGCCGTCGGCGCTGGATTCGATGGCGGCGATGCGGGCCGATTGTTCTACGGCATCCATGTTCCAGCTGCACGACAGGGCCAGGGGGATAGGGAAGATGGTTTCGTAACCGTGTATCACGTCCATACCGAACAGCAAGGGGATGCCGAGGCGGGAGTTTTCTACCGCCAGCTTCTGTACTTCACGGATGTTCTTCACGCCTTTCAGGTTGAACAGACCGCCGACTTCTCCGGCGCGTATCTTCCCGGCGACGTCGCTACTCTTGGCTTGACCGGTCACGATGTTTCCCGTTACCGGCAGGTTGAGCTGACCGATCTTCTCGTGCAGCGTCATTTTGCCCATCAGTTCGGTGATGAATTTGTCCATCTCCTGGGGCGTACCTTTGGGGGTACTGGCTTTGGGCATTGCCGCCGTTGCCGTAAGGGCGAGGAAGGAGGCGGCTAATAATAAGGTGTATTTCTTCATCTGGTATAAATTATTTAGTAGTGAATCCTAATGTCTGCAACCCTTGCTGAATCTCGGGGCAACTCATGAAGAGCTTCCACAACAGCCCGGAACGATAGTTCTCTATCATCGGGGCAATGGTGCATTGGTCGATGGCCAGGTAGCGGGGTACTGTCCAGTCGGCCGACTCGGAGAAGGCGTCGTAGAAACCGTACTTGCCCCAGATCCGATCGCCCTTGGCATAGAAATACTTCAGAGCGCGCATCGATTCCTCCGGCGTGTAGGGGAAACTGGAGAGGGCGGCTGTGGGAGTGATGACTCCGCAGTCGTTATTGCCCGGACAGTGTGCGGCATACCCTTTGATGGAGTAGCTGGCAGTCAGTCCCCAGCAGTTTTCGCCGTAACCCTTGAACTGTTTCGGATTCTCCACGCAGTAGCGGTAGTTGGAGAGGGCATGGTTGCGCACCACATTCCAGTAGTTGGCATAGCGGTCGCTCAGGTTGCGCGGGTCCAGACCGATGTACGAGTACTGTGCCCAGAAGAGCGGACCACCCAACTGCTCGGCTCCGTTGTGCTTCAGCTCCAGCGGCAGGCCGTAAGGGGCAGCGTCGGACTTGATGCCGCCACCGCGTGCCCATCCGTTATGATAAGCCGAAGCCGGAACGGGATAAGTAGGCGAGGCTGCTGCCAGGATGTAGACAATCAGCGCTTCATTGTAACCTTCCAGCGGGAAGTTCATCTCCCAGTTGTACTCGGGCGACCAATGCCAGTAGATGACATCCTTGCCGTTCTGATACCAGCTGAATTCCATCTCTTTCCAAAGTTGGTCTATCTTCTCTGCAAGGGCCTTCTCCTTTTCGTTGCCGTCGCGGAAGTACTGGCGCACGCAGAGCAGGCTTTGCATCAGGAAGCAGCTTTCCACCAGGTCGCCACCGTTGTCTTTCTGTCCGAAAGGCTTTACTTTACCCGTGGGGCCGTTGAGCCAGTGCGGCCATACGCCGTGGAAGCGGTCGGCACTTTTCAGGTAATCGGCTATTCGGGTCAGGCGCTCTACGCCGGCTTCTCTTGGGATAAAGCCGCGTTCGATGCCCACCAGCAGACCGGCCACGCCGAATCCGCTACCGCCGATGGTGACGATGTCCTGATCCTTTTCAGGATAGTCGCCATCCAGATGGATGCGCTCGGGCGCCAGGCCGGAGATAGCCTCTGCACCGTCCCACATATAGTTCAGGTGTACTTTCTGGATGTAGTCCAGCATCTCGTCGTCCGAAGCGAATGACGTCGGACGTGTTTCTTCCGTATCGGGCTTGCCGGTTGTTCCGCCGCCATCTTCTTTTCCGTCCTCTTTCAGGTCGGAAGAGCACGAACCGCAGCTTGCCAAAGAAGCAGCGAGCAAGAAGGCCAGTCCGTATCTTATGGTATATTTTCCCATGTCTATGTTTAAATTCTAATTAATGAGTTAGTACTTTATTGTGAGTTCGATATAAGAGGGGCCTTCGGGCAGCCCCGAAACCTCGAAACGCCTCGGTTTCATGCCTTCGGGCGCGCCCGGAGCCTCGAAACGTCTCGGTTTCATGCCTTCGGGCGCGCCCGGAGCCGCCCTTATATCGAGTTACTTTAATGTCTTGCACAACGGAGAGCGTCCGTTTTCGTTCAGCGCCTCTATTGTGAAGTAATATTCCGTGTCTGCATCCAGGCCGCGGAAGTCGTAGTCAGTCTGTCCCAGCACTGTGATGGCATTGTACATCTTGTCCGGAGCTATGCCGTAGTAGATGTTGTAGCCGTATGCTGTGGCTTCGGGTTGCCATGAGATGAGTGCATTCCGGCGGTCGTTCTTGTCGCGCTTCACGGTCAGGCCTTTCACCATCTGCGGGGCAGCGCCGTCACCACTTCCGAAGACACGGAAGCCCGACATGGCGACACTGCCTGTAGGCATGTGCACATTCTCGTATTTCAGGTAGCGGGCACGTAGCGGTTCGCTCAGTTCGATGTAGTCGTGCGGACAATCCTTGTCGCTGTCGCTCTTGTCTACTACCAGTGTCCATTCTTTTCCATCTTCAGATGCAAAGATACGGTATTGGTGGTAAATATCCATGGCACGGTTGTGCTGCACGGCCTTGTGGTCATAGAAGTTCAACTGTATGGCACGAACGGTTTTCACTGCCCCCAAGTCTACTTTAGCCCACTCTCCCGGATTGCCCGACCGGGCTGCCCAGTAAGTGCGCATGCTTTCGTCCGTCAGGTTGGTTGCCGCGTAGATACTGTCGGTAGACGATACCTCTACAGGCTTCCTGTAAGACAGCAGCATCCAGCCGGTGAAGCGGTCTGCCGGGTTCTTGATGTCCATCGGCTCCGCCCAGTTGGGATAATCGCCGAAGGCTGAGGAAGAATGCATCACCCCGTCTCCGTCGAAGGCAACCGGATAGAGTCCGATACGACGCTCGAACTTATACTTCAGGGACAGCATGCAGGTAGATACATGCCAGTAGTTACCCTTCACATCACGGAACGTACCGCCGTGGCCACTGCCCTGCACATATCCTCCCGGCTTATAGCTCATGGGGTTGTGCTTCTGGTAAGTGAACGGGCCCAACGGGGAATCGGATACATATACACCGTCGGCATATACCTTGAACTCCGTTCCCGGAGCACCATACTGGAAGTAATATTTTCCGTTGTGCTTGGTCATATAAGCCCCTTCGGTGAACGGGCGGAGCGTCACTTCATCGTCGTTGTTCATTCCGAAGCGCTCCCAGCCGTGTTCTTCCGGACGCAGCATCATCACGTCGTGAATCTTGCTGATGGGATAGAAATCGTTCCGGTCCAGTTCTACCGCTTTCAGCGGGTATTCGTTGCTGGAACCGTAGTACATGTACAGTCTGCCGTCATCGTCGAGGAACATACATGGGTCCCAAGTAGGGAGTACATTCTTCTCGATGGCACGTTTGAAACGTCCCGTCTTGGGATGCGTGCTGTACCATACGGCGAGGCCTTCGTAGGTGGAACCGGTATAGAACAGCGTGTCGCCGCTTACGTATGCCGCCGGTGCGCACTGGTCGTCGTCCGTGGGCTTGCGCTGGAAACTGGCGGGTACAAACTCCCAGTCCACCAGATCCTTGGAATAATGGAAACCTCCCTGGTTGGTGGAGAACAGAAAGTATTCTCCTTTGTATTCCACTGCCATGGGGTCGGCGGCAGAACGGAACGAACCATTGGGGCGTACATTATTGTTGAACGGTTCAAAGTTATAGCTGATGTTCATCGGATTGCAGAAGGTGCGTGTCAGAGGTGCCTGCGGGTTGTACCAGCGGGTGGCCCGGGCAGGGCGGCGTACAGCAGTTGCCTTGTGTGTCTCGTCTTCCATCACTATGTCCAGATTATTCTCGTCCAGTGAAAGGATTCTGTTGACTATCTTCTTGCCGGGATAGTACACGTACAGGTGTACGTCATTATCCGCGCCCTTGATGGCAAAACTGCCGTCAGTGGCAGTGGTGCTGTGCATGGGGCTGGCAAAGAACATAACCGTAGCTCCTTCGAGGGGCTGGTGATTCTTGTCCAGTACGCGTCCCTTCACGATGCGCTCGTGGGTCACTGCGATGTAGTAGTCGCTGACTTGGCCTTTTACTACTTTGATGGAATCATCGGGAGCAGCATTTGCCGCGAATGCGACAAATGCTATTCCACAACTGATTAGGATTCTTCTTATCATGTGATAGTTCAGAATAGGATTATGTTTGAATTAGTCTATCGGATCGAGTTTCAGGTCGGGGAGGTCGTCGAGCTGGTTGGAAGGAATGGGCCAGTAGGTCTTTTCCGCTGTCCAGCCTTTCGGGCCGAGTACGGTAGCTGCCTTGCCGGTACGCACCAGGTCGATATAGCGTGTACACCATTCGCTGCAGAGTTCCATGCGGCGTTCGTCCATTACATCGTCCAGCGTAACGCCGGTCTTGGTAGGCATTTCGGCACGGGTGCGCACCAGGTTATAGCTGCTGTCGCCATTCTTTCCCTGACGGATTTTAGCTTCGGCGTTCATCAACAGTACTTCGGCATAGCGGAGGATGCGAACGTTGTTATTGGCACCGTAGTCTGTGCGGCCTTCGGTCATCTGGTTGTAAGGCAGGTAGGCTTTGCCGTTCCAGCAGTCGGTCATGGTACCTGACGTTGCACCTACCTGCCAGCCTTCGCGGGTCATCTGTCCGGCTCTCAGGAAAGAAGTCTCGGTGCGTATTGACTCGCCACGGGCATCGGCCCATGCCACGAACTCAGATTCGTAACCGATGAAGTTCCAGCCACCTATAGACTTGTCTGATGCGGGATCTCTGAGGGCAGCTCCCTGGAAGTTGAACCATTGGTCTACGCCTACATACTCTCCCGAACCATTACCGAAGTCGGTAACCTGGCATTCGAACAAAGATTCGTCACACAACTTGCCCGGAATCTTGAACAGGTTATAGTAGTCGGGATAAAGAGAGAAGTTGCCGTTGTTGATGATATCGTCTGTCAGGGTTTCAACCTTTGCATAATCTTCCTTCAGCAGATAAACCTTTGCAGCCAGCATCTCGGCAGTATATGCGGTTACTGCACCCAGGTGTTCCATCTGGTTGGGACGCATGCGGGGGAGTTTATCTATTGCGTAGTTCAGGTCTTCTTCCAGCATGTAGTCGTATACTGCGTTTACGTTGGAACGACGGAAGTCGGTCTGCAAGTTGTCGCGGTAGATTACAATCGGGCCGAAGTTAGTTACCAACTGATAGTAAGCCCACGCACGAAGCGTGCGTACTTCACCGCAATAAGCCTCGTATTTTTCGTAGTCGCTGCTTCCCGGAGTCAGGTATTGGGCATATCCGTCCAAAGATACCAATGCGGAGTTGGCAATGCGGATGATCTCATAGAAAGTAACCCATACGTTGTTCAGCGCCCAGAAGGAGTTGGTATAGTTGAAGTGGCGGCCGAAGTCTACGGCTGCTCCCTGGTCGTCCGTACGGCCGGACCATACATCGCCGTCGCGCGTGAACATAATCAGTGCATTGGCCCAGTGCATGCCCGAGGTGCGTACTTTGGAGTAAACACCGATAACGGGTTGATACATATTGCTCGTGTTCGTGAAATCCACGCTTTGTTCCGGTACCTTGTTCTCAGGCTCGATGTCGATGAAGTCGGAGCAAGCAGTGGTGCCGCCCAGTATCATCATAGCCGGAAGAATATATGCTAATGTCTTCTTTAAGAATTTCATTGTTCTATGTTTTTAATGGTTGATAGTTTAGAAATCAATCTGTACTCCGAAGGTATAAGTCGAAGTCAAAGGATATACCTCGGTGTCCCAACCTTCTGCATCGGACAATTCAGGAGTGAAGCTGTTTGCCTTGAAGGTAGTGAACGGACGGTCGGCTGTCAGAGAGAGGCGGATGCCCGGCATTACGTAGCTGCCCACTTTGACATTCTTGAAGGAATATCCGAGGGTGATGTTCTGGATGCGGAAGTAGTCGGAGCTTTCTACGAAGTAAGAAGCATTATTACTGTCCGATACGTTCCAGGTCTTGATCAGCGCTTTGGCAGACGGATGTTCGTTGGTAGAACCCGGACCTGTCCAGCGGTTGGTGTACTGGGCCTTGTCGAAGTTGTAGTTGGACTGTGCATAACGCAGTGCACGCTTTCTGTTCCACAATTCGCCGCCTACTTGTCCGTAGGTAGTTACGTTGAAGTCGAAGTTCTTGTAAGCGAATCCGAGGTTGATACCATAGGTGAAGTCGGGGATATAAGAACCCAACACTTGCTTGTCGGCACCGTCGATAACGTGGTCACCGTTCACATCCTGATATTTGAAGTCGCCCGGTTCAAGGCCATTGGCAACGGCAATCGGATCGGCGGCACATTCTTCCGGGGTCTGGTAGATACCTACCACCTTGAAGCCGTAGTAAGAGTTCATTTTTTCGCCTACCATGTTCACTGTCTTGCCACCTTTGATGATGGTCATGTTATCTTTCAGGCTCTTTACTTCGTTGTGCAGGTAAGAGAGGTTAACACCTACATTATAGGAGAAGTCTTGCCCGATCTTGTCGTTCCAGTTCAATGAGAGGTCGATACCGCTGTTCAGAATCTGTCCGTTGTTGCCTGCGATAGTTTCGTTTTGCATCGGGAGTTTCGGAGAGATAACGGCGTTGTCCGTCAGGCGGTAGTACCAGTCGATATCTGCATTCAGTCGGTTGTTCAGCGTAGCGAAGTTGATACCGATGTTGGTTTCGTTTACAACTTCCCAGCCCAGCCAGCTGAAGTTGGTTGAATTGGTGTAACCGTCGAGGGCGTTGTTCGGTCCGAATACTGACTGTACGTTGCTGAGGCTGGAGAAACCTGCACTTGCGTTGATCTTGTCGTTACCCAGCTTACCCCAGCTTGCACGGAGTTTCATGTAGTCGAATATGTTCTGGTTCTTCATGAACGGCTCTTGCGAGATAACCCATGCAGCACCGATAGAGGGGAAGTAGCCCCACTTGTCGTTGTACTTGGAAGAACCGTCGGCACGGAAAGTGAACATCAACATGTACTTGTCTGCATAGTTATAGTTCAAACGGGTGAAGTATGACAGACCGCGGTATTTCCAACCGTCATCTGTTACCGTAGCACCGTCTTTATTACCCAGTCCGATGTATTTCCATACGTCTGCTCCTTCGGGAACGTTGGTTGCTGTTCCTTCCAGTTTCTTCATCTGCTCCTGGCGCATAGATACACCCAGCATACCGGTGAATGCGTGTTTGCCCCACTTTTCAGTATAAGTGGCGGTGTTATCCCAAATCCACTTGTAGTAGTTGGTATCCGTCTTGGTCAGACTTGTAGTGGTCTTTTGCTGGTCGGTACCTACATAATAAGTCGGAGTAAAGTTCGTGCCACGAATGATAGAGTAGTCGTAGCTGTAGCTTGAACGTACATTCAACTTGTCGGGGATAAGGTTCAGCTGTGCATAGAAGTTACTCAAAACCTGATAGGTTTCGTTGCTGTTATCATAATAGTTGGCCGTAGCTATCGGGTTTTTGAAGTTCGCTCCCAGACCTACCTGTTCGGGTGATGCATACTTGTCAGGGAAAACAGCGTCACTACGAGTATTGTCATAAACAGGGATGATGGACGGCGTATTGAATGCCTGCTGCCATGCTGCGTTGTTCGGCAACTGCTGTTGTGAGTTGCTGAAGACACCGTTGAATCCTACTTTCAGCCAGCTTCTTGCATCATAATCCAAGGCAGCGCGGAAGTTGAGGCGACGATAGTAGTTCTCTACATCCATAATACCGTCTTGTGCCAGGTAACTCATACCGGCAGAGTAAGTAGCTTTTTCGCTACCGCCGGAGATGTTCAAACTGTGGTTGGTCATCATGGCAGTGCGCAACAGTTGGTCGTACCAGTCAGTGTCGGCATTGAACTTTAAAGAGTTAAGGTCACCACCGAATGCAGCAATAGATTTCTCGAACATACTGCTGTATGTTTCCTTGTCTGCTTCCATCAACATAGTGGCAAATTCGTGAGAGTTACACATTTCCAGCAGGTTGGTAGCCTTCTGAATACCTACATAACCGTTGTAAGTGATTTTAGCCTCTTGGTTGCGGGTACCTTTCTTCGTTGTGATGATAACAACACCGTTGGCTGCACGTACACCGTAGATAGCCGATGCCGATGCATCTTTCAGGATAGTCATGTCCTGAATATCGGAGTTATTCAGGAAGTCAATGTTGTCGTAGAACATTCCGTCTACTACATAGAGGGGAGAAGTGTCACCGAAAGAACCCATACCGCGGATGGTTACTTTAGGACCGGCTCCGGGAGTTCCTGAGTTGATAATGTTTACACCCGGTACCTTTCCCTGCAATGCTGCCATGGGCGAGGATGTAGGAACATTCACGAAGTCCTTCTCTTTTACTACATCGATCGGGGCTGTCAAGTCTTTAGCCTTGGCGGAACCATAACCGATTACGACTACTTCTTCCAGTAATTGTGCGTCTTCACGCAACTTTACATTAATAACAGATTGCCCGGCAGCTTTAATTTCCTGCGGCAACATACCTAAATAGTTAAAAACGAGGATTGCGTCTTCGGAGACGCCATTGAGTACGTAGTTACCGTCAAGATCGGTAGCTGCTCCATTCGTCGAGCCTTTTACTACAACCGTGGCTCCAATGATCGGTTCGTTGCTTTGGTCAACAACGGTTCCTTTGATTGTCTTTGTTCCTTGTGCCAAAACTACGAATGGCAGAAATGAGAACAAGACTACAAGTGAAAAGAATAATGTTTGCCTTCTCATAAACTAAATTTAAGAGTTAATAATTTCCGTTGACAAAGGAATGGATTTATGCATTGCAAGCAAAAAAAACTACTACCACGATAATACGTTTAGGGTAAAAAGGGGTACGGCTTTACTACGTTTTAGTAAAGCCGTTTGTTGTAAATCAGTATGTTATGATCTGAAACTTTTTCTTGGAATCTACTTTAAATCGATTAGGAAATCTACCAGTCCGGTCCCGTCCGGTATGTCCAATTTCTTGCGCAAACGGTAGCGGGCAGCTTCTACTCCGCGGATGGTGAGGTTGGTCATTTGTGCAATGTCTTTTGTCGAGAGGTTGAGGCGGAGCAAAGCACAAAAACGCAGGTCGGTAGCTGTAAGTGTTGGATAGCTTTCGCGCAGGTTGCGGAAGAATTTCTCGTGAATCAAGTCGAAGTTCTTTTGGAACACATCCCAGAACTCTTGGCTTTCGATGTTCTCATTGATAAGTTTCAGTAAGCTTTCAAGGTTTTTGCGTCCGTATTGTCCTTTCACAAGAAACTCCTGTACGGCAGTGCGCAGCTTCTCAAGTATTTCATTCTTGGCAAATACACCCAGTGCCATGCTGGCAAGTTCCTTGCTCTTTGCTGACAGTTCGGCCTCCAGCAATTGCTGTTGTTGCACGGCTATCAAGCGCTCTTGCTCGTGCATCTTGATGTTTTGCTCTACCTGTTCGGCTTCATACTCTTTCCGCTTCTTTTCCATGGCACGGTTGGCACGCCATTTGGAGAAGAAGTAGAGAAGGGCGATGAATACGATTACGTAGAATGCAAATGCATAATAAGACAGATAAAAGGGGCGGGCGATGCTGAAACGATATTCCACTTCACCCATCTTCTTTCCCAGATCGGTATAAGCTTCTGCCCGGAAGATGTAGTCTCCATAGTCCAGACTACCATACCGTATTTCAGGCTCTTTCAAGTTGGAGGTCAAGGTCATGCCCCGTCCATGCAGGGTGTATCGGAAATAAACGGATAATTTGTTGTAATGCGGTAAACTTACACCGAATAACCAATCCTGGTAGTTGCTTTCTACCTCCACGTGGCCCGATAAAGGCAAACGCTCTTCTTGCTTGTCATAAGAAGAACAAATGACTGAATGCAGTGAAAAGGCAGGTGCCGGAATAGGGCTTAGGGCGTCTGTGCTCTTACTGTAGCGCGCCATTCCGTTGTTCAGGTTGAAGTAAACCACATCATTATCGACAAATACATTATTGTAGTTCTCTATACAGGGAGAGTCGAATATTTCGATGGGAATGCGTTCTTTCATTACATACTCGCCATCCGTATACTCTATCAATGCATACTCGTGCGAACCGGACAGCCAGAAACGGTCATTTGTGACGGAGGCTACCGAATGTGCGTTTTTTACATAAGGTTGGATAGCGTTCAATTTTTCGAAAGGAACAATTTGTCGGGCTATGTCATCGTAAGTATAGAAACTGTTAGGGCTGGCAAAGACAATGCGTCCCCGTATCTTCATGACCAGTATGGGACCGGTAATGCTTTCTGAGCCTAAACGGGAAATATGCTCCACACTTCTGGTGGCGGACAAATCGTCGGTCAGCACAATCTTATAAACTCCCTGGTACATGTGTGAGGCCCAGATAGTGCCGCTTTGGTCTACCTCCAGATGTGTAATCGGTGCGATGAAACCGTCTATCACGTGGGAAAAAGCCCATTGTCCGTTCTTTTTCTTGTAGATACGGAGATTTGCATAAGACGATTCCAGCAATATTTCTTCACCGTACAGGGTGCATTTTATCAGGCATGTACTGCTGTTGGTGTTGTTTATTACGGATATATTTCCACTCTCTCCTATTAATAAGGTATGGGCATTATTACCGGCAAACAATTGTCCGTCGATATCTTTCACATACCAGTTCTGGCCCTCGGTATGGGGTAGCAGGCGCAGGTTTCCGGAAATCTGGTGGTATTCGTATAACCCTTGGTTGGTTGCCAGATAGAAACAATCTCCCTTGTGGGCTATATCGTACACCATGCCCAACTTGGTTTCATGGTTGGCAGGAGCCAGCAGCATGACGGGGGAGTTATAGTGAATATATGCAATGCCGTCGTCCAGTGCCGCCCACACGTTGTTGTCTTTGTCGCAGAACAATCCGAGAATCGTATTATTGTCCAGCCGGTTGTCCAGGTTGAAATGCCACAGACAATGCCCTTTGCGGTCTATGGCATATATGCCGTTCAGAACAGTGCCTATCATCAATGTGGAGTCCTGGGTCATTACGGCACGATTTACCCGTTGTCTCATCAGTTCTGCATCCACGTCTGTCTTCCAAGGCTCGATGGTGCCGCTATAGCGGAACAATCCGTTATTCTCCGTAACCATGAGGAAGCTGTCTCCTCTGTCCGGCAATAATGCCACTACATTGTCATCATGCACTTTGCTGCGCGTGAAAAGAGGATGGAAAACTTGGCCGTCGAATTCGTAGAAGTCCTCGTCGATCATCTGCACATAAATGCGTCCGTTTTGATTAAAGAAGTAAAGAGGTTGTTGTTTCCTGTCGCGGAAGGCACGTACTGTCTTTCCGTCGTAAGAGAACCATGCACTGAATGACTGGAAATAAATAGAACCGTTCAGTTCCACGATATTCCATATTTCATTGTTCTCCATGGGAAAGTTTTCCAGGGAACTGCTCAAAGAATGATACTGGAGCACGCCTGCGTCCGAGTATTTGAAATAGCCGAATTCCTCGAAGGCACCCACATAGATGCGGTCGTCCTTCACGTAAACCGAACGGACAATATGATTTCCAGGCACTTTGTAGAGTTGCCAGCGAGCCCCGTCGTATACCAGTAAGCCCTGACTGTTGCCGAAATACATTTCGCCGTTTTCACCTTGTGCGCATGCCCAGTTCTGATAACCGGCTCCATAATTCTTTGCCAGATAATTGGTGACTGCAGGCATGAATGGGGAGGCTCCGGCTTGAAGAGAAAGCATGGATAACAATAAGCATAGTATCCAATGTCTGGAAAACGCCGTGGTGATTGTATTCAGTTTCATCTTTTCTGGTTATATCAAAGTGTTTTTGAGAAGCAAATATACGATAAGAATTCTAAATATTATATATTGCAGAAGAAAAGGTTGTTTTATCTTGTTAATAAAAAAGAGGATGCCCATCATTTTGACGGGCACTCTTTTCTTTATTAAAATTATTATGGAGGGGAAATTCTGTGCGGATGATAGGACTCGAACCTACACGCCTCACGGCACCAGATCCTAAGTCTGGCGCGGCTGCCAATTACGCCACATCCGCAGGGGTAATCTCATTTAGCGGGGACAAAGATATGAAGATTTTTTGTTTTGGCAAATTGTTTGATAAATAAAGTCGTTTTAAGCAATGAGGGAAGTTGAAATACGCAAGGTCTTTGCGGAACTCGGTACGTCCACAATTGTAAACTTGCCATCAATATCTGTAACGGTTCCTAAAGAAGTACCTTTTACCAATACTGATGCTCCAACAACAGGCTCACCATCCTCCTCGGAAATCACCACTCCCGAAACTGTGGATGTCTGAGCTGTTACAAAACCTATGCTCACAAAGAGACAGGTCAATAACAACATTAATTTTCTTTTCATAAATTCCCTCTTAAATTTAACTTTTTAAAATCAATTTTGTTTTAAGCGCGCAGGCAAATATATTTATTTTTTTAAAAGAATAAAAGAAAAAGAAAGAAATTCTAATATTGGGACTAAAGATTTAACTATTTGGCGATTTGAAGCAGTATGAAGTGTATTGGGATGACATAATGTCATCGATGTTAGTGATTAGAGAACAAATAAATAAACCCATTAGTTGGTGATAATCAATGTTTTGTTGAAATTTCGCGCCTATTTGTGGTGCTTTTGCTCATAAATAGCTGTACTTCAATTTTATTGTAAAAGTCAACAATAATCTGTGTATCAGTACCATTTGGTAAGAGAAGTACTTCTGATTAAAAATATACAATACGTTTTCACCGCATTCGCCAATCTGTCTCAAACACCTTGCAGCAGGGAGATGGCGGGTGAAAGCTGTAACGTCTTGGGATAAGTTGACTGTAGCGGATGTACCCTTATTAATAGAAACAAGGTATTACATTTCCGAAGGCTTTAGAAGGAAGTTTATTCTGAAGAGAAAGCTTCGTGAGGCGTCAATCATCTGCTCTTGTTCACCCGCTGAGTGAGACTTGCAAGTGAACGACTGGAGTCGTTCACATGAACAACTCCAGTTGTTCGATCGAATGACTCCAGTTGTTCACTCGGACAACTCCAGTCGTTCACTTAAGTAGTTGTTCTCTCTGCATTTAACCTCACAAACTTTTGCTGCAAAATGCAGGGTGCTGCAAATCATGGCCAACACTTCTCTTGACTGGAAACTCTTTAGGCATAAATTTGGGGAGATTCGGCGTATCTCTTTATGCAGCCCTAAAACTCCTTTAATCCGCCTAAAACGCATCCGAAAAGTTTAAAGGTGAACCCTTGAAACCGGGTTTATTGCCTTGCTTTCACCACCATTGCCCGCCGGAAGGCGTTTGTAGAAGGTGGGTGAAGAGGTGAATACTAAGTTCCGCAAAGACTTTGCGTGTTTCCTTTGTGGGATTAGAATCCCAGGAAGTATCCATTAAAAGAGGCATTATAAAGGTAATCTTGAAGCAAGACTCTGAAATGCTGGATGAAGTAATGGTTGTGGCATTTGGTACACAAAAGAAAAGTTCTTTCACCGGTTCGGCTACAGTTGTCAACAGTGAAGAACTGTCCAAGAGGGTGACAACGAATGTTGCGAATGCTTTGGTCGGATCTACTCCGGGACTCCAGCTAAAAGGAGGTTCAGGCGCACCGGGAGCCAGCCAGGGGAATATAAACATTCGTGGTATCGCATCGCTGTATGCCAATACCGATCCGCTGATTATCGTGGACGGGGCACCTTACAGTGCTTCGTTGAGTAACATTCCTCAAGGGGATATAGAGGCTATAACTGTATTGAAAGATGCTGCTTCGGCTGCTCTTTATGGTGCACGTGGTGCTGCCGGTGTAATCATTGTCACCACTAAGAAGGGCAAGGACTTCAAATCGCAAATCGATGTGGACATGAAGTGGGGGGCAAATACCCGTTCGATACAAGATTATGAGACCATTGATGATCCGGGAAGATATTATGAGACCATCTACGGACAATATTATAATTACTATTATTATGGTCAGGGACAAGGTGCAGCAGCGGCTAACGCTAATGCGAACAACACCATGCTGAACCACCTGGCATATAATATCTATAATGTTCCGGAAGGTCAATTCCTTATCAATCAAGATGGAAGATTGAATCCGAATGCAACCCTCGGTCGTAGTTATAATGCCAATGGTGAGACGTACTATCTGACTTCCGACAACTGGCGTGATGCTGCATACCATACCGCTCTCCGTCAGGAGTACAACATAAGCATAAACGGAGCTATGGACAAAGGATCGTTCTATGCAAGTTTGGGCTATCTGGATGAGGACGGTATCATTGAATACTCTGGTTTTAAACGCGTATCAGCCCGTGTCAAGGCAGACTATCAAGCAAAAAAATGGCTCAAGGTTGGTGCAAATGTGGGCTATGTAAATTCCACGACGGAGTCCAATCCAAACCTGAATACTACCCTTAATTCTACCAATTTGATGTATTATACGTCGAGGATTGCTCCTATTTATCCCATCTATGTAAGAACCCTGGATGCAAACGGCAATCCGCAGATACGTATTGACGAAAACGGTAACCCGCACTATGACTATGGTGTAGCGACAAGTAATTATCCCGGACTGACGCGTCCTTTCTCATCAACCGGTAACCCGCTCGGTTCCAACCGTTACAATGACCATACATCCAAAGGCAGCCAACTCAATGGTACATTCACGGCAGACCTCAACCTTACAGATTTCTTGAAGGTCAATGCCACGAGTACCATAACCTGGGGGCATACTAATTCTTCGGCTTATGAGAATTCTCTCTATGGGCCTAAGGTTTCCGTAAACGGACAAATTGATAAGTCGCAGACAGATGCACTACGACAAGACCACACACAAACACTGACGTATTTCGATCAGTTCGGTAGGCACAATGTGAACTTGATGGTGGGACATGAATATTATGACGCTAAGACTACTTATCTGTATGCCTACGGTCAGGGACTATTCTCTCCCGACATTCCGGAGATAAACGGAGCTGCCAAGAAGGTAAGTTCAAACTCTTATACCTCTGAGTATAATGTAGAAGGATATTTCACTAATTTGCAGTATAATTATGACGAGAAATATTTTGTATCTGCCTCTTTCCGCCGTGATGCTTCTTCACGCTTTGCCAAAGAGAACCGTTGGGGTAACTTCTGGTCAGTAGGCGGCGCATGGCTCATTAATAAAGAGAACTTCTTCAATGCAAGTTGGGTTGACCAGTTGAAACTGAAGCTTTCCATAGGGCAACAAGGTAACGATAACATCTACGATTGGGCTTATACGGACGTTTACTCCCTGACGGCTGCATCAGATACCCAGATGTCGGCATCATTCTGGCGTATCGGTAATCCGGACATTACTTGGGAAACAACTACCAATTTCAATGTAGGCGTTGAATTCGCTTTCTTCGGCAACCGCTTGACAGGTAGCTTGGACTACTACAACAAGAAAACCACCGACCTGCTCTTCTGGCTGTCTGTACCGGAGTCTGCCGGTTCGCGCGGATATTACGGCAATATCGGCGATATCCGTAATTCAGGATTTGAATTAAGCTTGCAAGGCACTATTGTTCACTCAAGGGACATTGACTGGAATGTGCAGTTCAACATTGCCCATAACTCAGATAAGATTCTGAAACTTCCCGCATCTAAAACGGCTGACTTCGGAGGCTTTACAGAGGATTTCAAGTGGTTTAAAGAGGGAGGCCATATCTACAATTACTTCCTCCCCGACTATGCGGGTGTCAACGAACAAGGTGAAGCCCTGTATTGGGTGGATGATGATTTGGGTGCAGGTGTGACCAATCGTCCGGGAACCAAGCACTCGTCTACTACTACCAATCCGAACGATGCTACTAAGTACGAGCAAGGCAGTAGTCTTCCGGATGTATTCGGAGGTTTCGGCACATCGCTTTCGGCTTATGGCTTCGATGTTTCGGTAACATTCGATTATCAGTTGGGGGGTCATATATATGACTACGGATATTCGGGATTGATGTCCAACAATGCTACTGCCGGTAATGCCGGTAACGCCATTCACAAGGATATTCTAAAATCATGGTCGCCTAACAATACGTCGAGTACGATTCCGCGTTTCCAATACGGAGACCAATATACAACAGCAAGATCAAACCGCTGGCTGACGAGTGCAAGTTACCTTAACTTCCAATCGTTCTCCATAGGTTATACACTGCCTAAACGTCTGCTTACGAATTTCGGTATCAGCAAACTGCGCGTCTATGCTACCGGTGAAAACCTCGGTTTCTGGTCGGCACGTAAAGGACTGGACCCGCGCTATGCTTACGGGGAAACTGAATCTTTGAATGTATATTCCCCTGTACGCACCGTCATGGGTGGCATTCAATTGACATTCTAACTAAAAGTGAAAGGAAATAATGTATATGAAAAATATAGTAAAACTATTCTCGATAGCTACGCTTGGACTTGCGGTCATGTCAAGTTGTATCAAGGAAATTGACCCGCAAACCAATCAAGCCACGACTGACCAGGCAGCAGATGCTCCCGGATCATTCAACAACTTCGTTACGGCGATTACGAACTCATTGGCAGGTTCCTTTACCTATAGTGGTAGTGATAATACTCCTTATGATTATGGTTATCCTTCCTTCTTCCTGATGCGCGATGTCATGGGACAGGATATGGCTTTGGGAGATACCGGTAATGAGTGGTACACTACATGGTATGGATGCGGAACAGGACTGGGCCCCCAGTATGCGGTAAGCCAGTATCCATGGACCTACTACTATGGCTGGATAAAGAGTTGCAACACGGTAATCTCTTTAGCCGGAGCTGAACCGAGTGCGGATAAAATGGCGGGAGCAGGTATTGCTTACTCCATGCGCGCAATGTTCTATATGGACATGGCACGTATGTTCTCGCAGAAAACTTATGCACAGGACAAAGGAGCCGAAACTGTTCCGTTGGTAACAGAAACCACTTCTCTCGGTGAGTTAGCTTCCAATCCGCGTGCCACCAATGAAGTGATGTGGGCACAGATACTCTCTGACCTCGACAAAGCGGAAACCTATCTTGCCGACTACAAACGCAGCGATGTCTATACTCCCAACCTCTCTGTCGTATATGGTCTGAAAGCACGTGCTTATCTGACTATGGAAGACTGGGCCAATGCGGAAGCTTACGCCAAGAAAGCCCAGGAAGGCTATACCGTGATGAGCGAAAGTGAATTTACCTCCAATACCGAAGGTTTCAACACCCCGAATTCTTCGTGGATATTCGGACTAACCTTTAAGAGCACGGATGCGAATATTCTTCGGAATGATGGCGACAGCAGTTGGGGTTCACAAATGATACTTGAAGTAAGCGAATCGGGATGCGGATATGCAGCCAACTACGGTTCTCCCAAACGCATAGACTATCATCTTTATCAAACCATTCCAAACACGGATTTCCGCAAGAAGAGTTTTATTGATTTTGGTATCGACGATATGAGCGGGGATGATGCATTAATCGCACTTTCCGAATATTCCGACTCGCCCGAAGGCATCTTGACTTCGGCCGATGCTGCCAAGAAAGGTACGGGGAATGTCCCCCTGGTAGGTGGATTGTCTGTTAAATTCCGTCCGGCAGGTGGTGAACATGCCAACCAGTATGCGGCCTTCACTGTTGCAGTACCGCTGATGCGTGTAGAAGAGATGAAACTTATCGAGGCTGAGGCTGCCGGAATGCAGAGTGAATCGAGAGGTATTGAGTTACTGACTGCATTTGCCAAGTTGCGTGACCCGAACTTCGTTTACGGCACCCATTCCGAAACTTATGACAGTAGTTATGCTACGGCATTTCAGAATGAAGTATGGTGGCAGCGCCGGGTAGAGTTATGGGGTGAAGGTTTCGCCATGTTCGATATCAAACGTCTGGACAAGAGTGTAATCCGTTGCTATGCCAACAGCAATCATGCCGAAGCTTATCAATGGAACTCCGATGCCTATACTTCCAATGCCGGAAATAAATATCCTAACTGGATGGACTTCTGCATTGTACAGACGGAGACCAACTATAACACTGCTTGTACAAACAATCCTACGCCTCTGAAACCTACTGCAATCTCTGAAGCACATGTGTGGTAATTGGGATTAACTTATAAAAATGAAGAATATGAAAAGATACATTTATACTTTATTTACGGTACTTATAGCCACCGTGACGTTCACTTCGTGTTCGGATGATGAAGGAACGAATCCGGGAAATGACTCCGCTCCTGCAGTTACTCTTTATCAGTACACAGCAAGCAGACCTAACAATCCGGACAATGACATAATACTTCGACTGGCTACAAACAACAAAACAACCGAAGTTTATTATTTAGCGGAAAAGACTTCTGAAAAGGAGGCGCATGTAGCATCTATGGGCGAAAGCGGTTACATGGATTATGTTGTATCAAACGGCAAGAAGGTTGACGGACTCTCCGCTGCATCGACTGCCGATGTTACTGTGGTTGATCTGTATGGGGCATATACCATCACAGCAGTAGCGGTAGGAGGAAATAAAAAGACTTCTGCCGAAACGACCTATACCGGACTTGAGTGGACCGATGTAGTTACCGGTACTTATTATTATGGAGCTTCTCCTAAATTAATAGAAGCACTGGGACTTACATCATCTCCCACGACTCTGCAACTTTGTACGACGGATGCTACCCTCTACCGATTCAAGGATGTGTTCGGCCCGGGTTATTCGCTCAAAATAAAATTGATAGACTATACGGGTTCAGATGACGATGGAAAATACCAATTCTTCCGGGTTCCCGCAACCGATACTCCATTTGTATATGGCAGTCATGGTACGGTTAATGTACGTGATATCGGGTATTGGCAAGGCAATGATGCTTTTGTTACAGAAGGTGGGTATGAAAGCGGTATGTATGGAAATTACAATTGCTTCATCTACATTCAGTATTATGTGGCAGTCGGAGGTATAGACTATGGTTACGACAGCTTTATCGCTGATTGAACTACATACAAACAAGACTCGTGAAGAGCAATATAGAGGAGATTCTCTCCAAGTTTAATTTTGCATTAATTATTTCTTTCGTCTAACAGGAAGAAATATCGCCAGGTGTCCTCGTGAGAAGTCACCTGGCGTTACTTTTATATTCTCTTTTTAGTTTACTTTCAGCAGTCTCCGTGCCTCTTCTATAATTGTATCCACGCCGTTGTCCTCGTCTTCCTTGCTCATATCCACTTTCTTGGTCGGGTCGATGCCGAACTCGATATGTTGCTTTTCGGCATCCAGGTGAGGGCTGGCGGAGAAGCGGACTCCCCATCCGTTGGGCAGTTCGGAGGAGAAGGGAAGGCCGGAACCACCGCCGGTTTTGTCACCTACCAGGATGACATTGGGGAGGTAGCGCATGGAGTTTACAAAGTCGTTGGTGGCACTGTAGGAGTGGCGGTTGGTCAGTACGGCTACTTTCTTTTGCCAGCGGATGCTGTTGGAAGGTTCCAGATAGATAGGAGTAGGATCTGAAAAGTCATTGTGTCCCTTGCCCGTTTTGTGCTGGATGTAGCCCGTCAGTACCTTCTCGTTGGTGAAGCGGGCGGCAAAACGGGTGGCATTGGTCAGGTCGCCTCCTCCGTTGTTGCGCACGTCTATAATCAGTCCGTTGCAGACGGAGAGATAGGAGAGGATCTCGTCCAGATTGCCGTTGCCGATGCCGGCGGAGAAGGATTCGTAGGAAACATAACCTATATTGTCGTCCAGAATGGTGTACTTGGCGCCGGCGGCAATGCGGTAGTCGCGGCCCAGGTAGTTCCTCTCGATGATGCTTTCGTTGTAGTTGCGCGGATAGTCCAGATACCAGTCCCAGTAGCGCGCCATGTTGGAAGAGGAGTACAGGTTGACGTGCCCGTCTTTCAGTTCGGCAAGCATGTTGCCCAGTATCTCGAACAGGCCGTCGTTGCTCATTCCCGGGGTGATGAGCGGCTGGTATTTGTCATGGATGGCATCCCAGTCTATTTGCTTGTAGTCCAGGAAGCAATATTGCTCGTCGATGATTTTCCATAAGGTCTCAAAGTTACCTTGGGGCGTATTGCTGAATTCCTCTTCGCGGATGCAGCTGCTGAGTAAAGGGAGCAAGGCCAGTAACAGGCAGTATATAGTTCTTCTTCTCATAATTTGTGTTCCTTATTTATTTCAGTTTCCTGTTGGGAAACAAATATAACTCCTTGACAAATCCTATCATGAACACATGCGAGTAGGTGTGCATCTTTATTTCATTCACCTTGGCCTGCTGGGCATCCCAGATGTAGGCAAAGCGCATTCGGGCACGTCCTACCGGGAAGTCTGCCGTCAGCATCTGCCTCAAAGAAGGCTGGTTGTGCAGGGATGTGAACTTAATAACCCCATCCCAATGGCCTAATGTGAATATCTCGTAGTAGGACTGCCCGTAATTAGGGGAGAACATGACACCCATCAACGGAAGATTTACCTGATAGCGCAACGTGACGGGGTGGTTCTTAATACGCAGGTTCCAGATGGCCATACCCGAAGCGGCAAGGTTGATGTAAGCGCGTGCCTGGGCGGGGTTGTTGCCATTACGCAGGTTGTAGACGAAGCCACCGTTGAAGTCTCCCACGCCCCCGGCCAGCAACTTGAAGTTGGGGGTGATGGGGAAGTTGTAGTGCAGGCCGTAGTTCCAGTTTGCCAGGCCGGAGAAGGTGTTGTTATTGTCCACCCGGTTGTGGGTATATCCCAGGTCGGCTTGGAAAAAGGTTTGCTGGGAGACGTTGCCGTCCATCCATTTCGTCATGCGCATGCTTTCGCGGGAGATGCGGAAGTCGATACCTTTATATTCCTGAGGTGACAGATAAGTGTCGAATACGTTGGTAAAACCTACGCCGTACAGGGTGGCGCGGGTGATGATGCGGTTCGGCTCCAACGTAGGGATGGAGGTGGGGAGCGATTCTTGCGCTTTCAGTCCGGCAGTCCCCAGAAGCAGTCCGCATGAAATTATTATTTTATATAGATTCATAGTCTATTGCCAATCATAAAACACTTATTCTTTTCACTCAAAACATTACTTCTTCTGCTGCAGGACATTGCTTCTTTTGGGGTAAAACATTGCTTCTTCTGCTGCAGGACATTGCTTCTTCTGCTGCGAATCATTTAAAACAGTTTCATCTGCCCCGTTATCTCATCTATGATGTCTTCGTCGCTTTTCCCGTGGTCAGGGTCCAGAATTTCCGGTTCGCTGTCTGCTTCCGGTGCTTCCGGTTCTTGTGCAGGTTCGGGTTGGCGGGTGGGCTCCAACTCGTTGATGGTTTCGATGGTAAAGGTAGTCAGTCGCTTGCCTTTGGCTTTGAAACCTTTCACGGCGATAAACTCATCGGCCTCGATAATCATCGGTTCGCGGAAGTTGTCGTGACCGCCGAATATGACTTCCAGACGCGGATAACATTCGTCCGTCAGCAGAATGAGGCTGCTGTTCTTGTTCTCGCCCATGTAGTTCTGTTTGCGGGCGGTGGCTTCGAGGCAGAAACGCTTGATGTACGGGTAGTTCTGCTGGTCGGCGTCGTAGAGCACGGCTGTCCATACCTTGTTGGGGTCGTATTTCTCCAGTACTCGGATGCTGTCGTCGTAGTGGTTGTTCAGGTCGAAGTTGGTGGTGTAGAAGTCTCCGTTGTTCTGTACTACCAGGATGCTGTCGTCGCTCTGGAATTCGCCGAGGTATTCTCCGCGTCCGTCGTAGTTGAGGCGCAGAACATCGCGGTCGAACCATACCTTACGTCCGCCCAGGGTGGAGCCTCCGCGTTGTTTCAATGCTATCTTGTGCACGGGTAGCTTCGTCAGGATGTTACCCATGGCCTGCCGTCCCTTGATGTTGATGGCGCTGAAGTCTTCCTCGAAGATGATACGGCGCACGCGCGGGTTAGGCTTCAGGGTCACTTTGATGATTTCTGCCTCACCGTTGGGATTGGCGGAGAAATAGGTTATTCTGGATTCGGGCGTACCTTGGGTAACATCGTATTCGCGGTCGCGCACAATGGATGTTACGGCAAAGCGCTTGATGTAGCTCGTGCCCTCCTTGCCATCGCGGTAGCATACGTTGTAGATGGTACGCTTGTCGTTCTTCTTGAAGACATTGGCATAGAGTATGTTCTTGCCAACGAACTTCTTGTCGGCCACCGGGGTGATGATATATTTGCCGTCGCGGAAGAAGATGATGACATCGTCTATGGGCGAACAGTTGGCTATGAACTCGTCCTTCTTCAGGCTGGTGCCGATAAAGCCTTCTTCGCGGTTGATGTACAGCTTTTCGTTGGCTTCGATTACTTTGGTTGCTTCGATGGTGTCGAAGTTGCGCAACTCCGTGCGGCGCGGGAAGCCTTTGCCGTATTTCTCTTTCAGCATGCGGAACCAGTCCACGGTATATTCCACGATGTTTGCCAGGTGGCGGTCTATCTCTTCGATGTCCGCCTTCATGCGGGCAATCAGTTCCTCTGCCTTGTCGGAGTTGAACTTGAGGATGCGCGCCATCTTTATCTCCATCAGTTTGAGGATGTCGTCTTTGGTCACCTCACGGATGAAGGTGGGATAGTACGGGGTCAGCCTCGTGTCGATGTGCTCGCAAGCAGCATCCATATTCTTAGATTGCTCAAACTCTTTGTCCTTGTAGATGCGTTCTTCGATGAATATCTTTTCCAGGGAAGCGAAGTGCAGGCTTTCCAGGATTTCGCCCTTGCGTATCTCCAGTTCCATGCGCAGCAGAGCCAGGGTATTGTCCACCGACTTGCGCAGCACGTCGCTTACGGTGAGGAAGTGCGGCTTCTGGTCGTCGATGACGCAACAGTTGGGCGAGATGCTTACTTCGCAGTCGGTGAAGGCGTACAGGGCGTCGATGGTCTTGTCCGACGATACGCCCGGAGCCAGGTGCACCAGTATTTCGGCGCTGTCCGACGTCAGGTCTTCCACCTTGCGTATCTTAATCTTTCCCTTCTCGCTTGCCTTCACGATGGAATCGCAGATGCCTGCTACGGTTTTCCCGTAGGGGATTTCCTTGATGGCAAGCGTCTTATTGTCTATCTTCTCTATTTTGGAGCGTACGCGTACAGCACCGCCGCGTTCACCGTCGTTGTACTTGGACACATCGATGGAGCCGCCCGTCTGGAAATCGGGGTATAGCTTGAATTCTTCGTTGTGCAAGTATTGGATGGAGGCATCGCATAGCTCGTTGAAGTTGTGCGGCAGTATCTTGGACGACAGACCTACGGCAATACCCTCTACGCCCTGTGCCAGTAGCAACGGGAACTTTACAGGCAGTGTCACCGGTTCCCGGTTTCGCCCATCGTAGGAGAGCTTCCATTCCGTGGTCTTGGGGTTGAATACTACATCCAGTGCAAACTTCGTCAGGCGTGCTTCGATGTATCGGGCAGCGGCGGCATCGTCTCCTGTCAGTATGTTTCCCCAGTTTCCCTGACAGTCGATGAGCATGTCCTTTTGTCCCAGCTGCACCAGGGCATCTTTGATGGAAGCATCGCCGTGCGGGTGGAACTTCATGGCCTCGCCCACAATGTTCGCCACCTTGTTGTAGCGTCCGTCCTCCATGCGCCGCATGGTGTGCAGGATGCGGCGCTGCACGGGCTTCAGTCCGTCCATGATGTGGGGTACGGCACGCTCCAGTATCACGTAAGAGGCGTAGTCCAGAAACCAATTCTGATACATGCCGCTCAGTTGATGCTTCACGTTGGCGTCTTTCGTGTCCGCGGGTTTATATTCCGAATGTTCTTCGCTCCCGGCCGGGAGTTCTTTGTCCAAATCGTCTTTCGGTGCTTCAAAATCTTCGCTCATATTTGTTCGGGAATTGTCTATTCTATGATATTACTGATTTTTCAGTTGCACGCAAAAATACGAATTTTATCGGGAAAACCTGCAAAGAAGTTAGATATTGCGTGATGTTTTCGCTATTTTTGTCTATCACTTTAATACAAATTTTCAAATGGGACAATCGTTTTCGGATATATCGCTCTACCATGAGTACAGGGCGAAGAAAGATACGGACGGCTTGTTGTCGCCAAAAACATGGGACGACCTGAACCTGGATGATTTCTTTCTGTCAATAGATTGCACCTCCTCTTGTGTGGGACGCCAATATCTCTACAACCTGCTGCACTATGACCGGCTTTCCGAAGTCGCCGCTCACGAGGAGGCAATCGGCAAGCTCTCTGCAGATAAGGCATTGCGTGCAGCTATCCAGCGTGATCTGAAGAAACTGGATAAGTCGGATGCTTATACCATAACCTCTCTGTTTGCCACATCCCATCCGGTGTATTCCCGTCGTTATTATCGCTTGCTGTGTGTGTTGCAATTTGTTCCCTTTATTTTAGCGGGGGTGACCTATCTCACTTCCTCCCTCATCTGGCTGGGGGTGCTATGCATCGCCGTGCTGGTGAATCTGTTTCTTCACTATCGCAGCAAGGCGCGCATCCAGGGATATTTCTTTTCCATTCCCCAGTTGTGGCGATTGCTGAGGCAGGCGGAGAAGCTGGCGGACCGTCCGCTGTGTGCTTCGGTGCATAATGGCATCCGGGAGACTTTGCAAAGCCTGCACCCGCTGCTGAAGAAGCTGTCTTTTTTCCGTTTCAGTATCGGGCTGGAGAACGATACGATGATTATCGCTTACTACCTGACCGAGCTGATAAATATATTTTTCTTGCGGGAAGCCATTCCCGTCTCCAAAGCCTTTTTCTTACTACAGGGCAAACAGGGACAGATAGAAGAAGTGTTCCGTTTCTTCGGACTGGTGGACGTGCTTTGCTCTGTTTCCATGCTTCGGGACGGATTGCCGTACTATACTTTGCCCGAACCTTGTGCACCCGGTGAGACTTTCCATGCCGAAGGGCTTTATCATCCGCTTGTGGAAGATTGTGTCTCTAATGACATAACGCTTCATGGCAAATCAGTTCTTATTACCGGTTCCAATATGTCCGGCAAGACTACCTTCATCCGTTCTATAGGGCTTAATCTGCTTTCGGCACAAGTGCTTCACACTTGTTGTGCCCGCTGTTTCCGTCTTCCCGTAAATGCCCGTCTGTCTTCTGCCATTCATTTGGAAGACAGCTTGATGGAAGGGAAAAGTTTCTTTCTGGAAGAAGTGCAGACTATCAAAGAAATGCTGGAAGACAGTGAGAAGCACGGCCATTTCTTCCTGCTGGATGAGTTGTTCAAAGGTACTAATACGGTGGAGCGTATTGCCATTGCCAAGGCGGTACTTTCTGCTTTAGTCAGCCATGGCAATATTGTGTTTGTTTCTACCCACGACATTGAGTTGGCCTCCCTGCTCAGTGAAGAGTATGATTTGTATCACTTCTGCGAGAGTGTTGAAAATGATACTCTGTCCTTTGACTACAAGCTGAAACCCGGGCCGGTGACCGAGCGCAATGCAATCCGTATCATAGAGATGTGCGGCTATCCCGGCGAGGTGGTGCGGGAAGCATACCGGATAGCCGGAGAAGATGCATTATAGCCTCTTCTATCCCGCCTTCTTTTGGTCAAAAGCTCTTCTTTCTCTTACTTGAGCCTTGTTTCCTTCGTGTCTATAGGGAGGGAGAATGCAAGAAGCAGGTAAGAACCGGGTAAGACTCGGGTACGAAGGAGGTAGGAAGTGGGTGAAATTGTTCTGTTTCTCTGATTTTGTTGCTTCTGCTTTGGACGGGAGGTATATTTCATTCAGGGTCGCTCTCTAAAAGAGCGACCCTGTTTGTTTAGTGCACTGTTTTAGCTTCTAGTAATTGGCTGAAACAGCTTAATTTCAGTATCGGGCATACTCAATCAGTATTCTGATTTTTCTCCTAATAATTTCTTTATCCATTGATGCAGAATGTGGAAAGCTGGTTCTCCCATCGGCCCATGTCCGTGCCCGTCTATCTCGTATAAATAGGTCTTTGGGTGTCCTGTTAGTTTCATCATACGCCACAAGTAGGCATTCTCTTCATATCGTCCGAAAAGTTCCAATTCGCGGTCACCGGTGATAAGAATGAGGGGGGGAGCGTCTTTCCTAACATGAAAGAGGGGGGCATACTTGTCGATCGTAGGCTGCAGATTATCAATTCCATTCATTTGTCGGTAAGAAAAATGGCTGATAGCTTGTCCGCTGAAGGGAATCAGTCCGGCAATGGAATCGGCATCTATCCCTTGTTTGCCGAGCCAACTTTTATCTAATCCCAGCATAGCTGTCAGGTATCCACCTGCCGAATGCCCGGAAATGAAAATCTTACTTCGTGAACCACCGTATTTTTCTATCTCACGGAAAGTCCATGCTACAGCTGATGCTGCATCAGTCAGACATTTGTCTATTGTTACATTAGGTAACAAACGATAGTTGACGGCTACTACCACCATGCCTGCATTTCTCAGTTTTCCTGGGATGGATTTGCTTCCACTGGTCAACCCGCCACCGTGAAACCATATAACGGTGGGACAATCTTTTAAGTTTTCAGGATAGTAGATGTCTAATTTGCAGCGCTCTTGTGCATAAGTATCTTTTGAAGAGGAGTAGGGTATATCTTTTGTCTCCTTGTATGTGACTTTTTGAGCAGCAGCACCTATGACAGTTAGTAATAAAAATAATATTAAACAATATTTTCTCATGATAGTTTTATTTCTTAAGTGATAATCAATATCCATAATTATTTCCGCCTAACAATTTGTTTTCTGCCACTTCGGCGGCTGGAATGGCATAGAGCAGATTTTTCTTTGAACGAATGGTAGAACGGTTTGCATTGCCACAAACGATGGATTGGGTTTCGTTCATCACGTCTAAATATAACCCCCAACGCAACAAGTCAAATTTTCGATTGAATTCTTGGCAGAATTCCAGACCACGCTCTTTCAGAACCAGACTACGGGCTTCCACTTTGTCTGTCACTTTGCCGGAATACAGAGTTTCGGCTTTAGCGCGTTTCCTGATTACATCCACATCTTTCATTGCGGCCTGGATATTGCCAAGTTCCACCTCTGCTTCTGCACGAAGCAGATAAGCCTCTGCAAACCGAATCAGTATAACGTCTTGATCTTGTGCTGTTGCCTGCCGTGCTGAATAGAATGAAGGATTGGCAATATCACCATTATAATGTTTGGTAAGACATGCTACCCCATATTGGTAAGTACTGTTGAAATTGGGACAGAAAGCTTTCAGGTTTTCCGGAAGATTCTCTTCATTGTATACGTCGGAATTGGAAGGGAATGAAACCCACTTTTGGGTAGCACCGTAGGCAGTTTGATAATAATGCCATATTCCATGGACAATACGTTCGTCGACTGCATCGTATTGCTCATACAGGTTTGGAGCCATATATACCCATGCACCTGCGCCTCCGTAAGGGGCGGGATTGTGGTAATAGTGCAGATAGGAGTTGTGGAAATCGGTATCGCTGCCGTTGGCGGATGCACCCCATACGAACTCTTTGTTTCTGCGGTTGTTACTTCCCCAAAGGTTTAAATAGTCTGGAGCCAGGTCATAGTCTGTTCCCCGTCGGGCAATTACCATGTCGCATAATTCTTTGGCTCTGCTATAGCATTGCTCGGCATTGATATTCGCTGCACCATCTACAGCGACACAATTGAATTTCTTAGGTTCTCCTTTGATATCTACAATCATTTCTGCACCATTATTGGACAATGCAGCTGATCCCATTGTGCAGTAAACGCGTGCTAAAAGCAGGATTGCGGCAGTTTTATCAGCATGCCCCCATGCCCCGACATTACCTTCGGAGTTGAAGTACATATATTCGAGTGCAGTTTCCAGATCTTCTGTAACTTGCTTATAGACATCCTCTACAGAGGAGCGCGGACAGTTGAGTTCTGTTTCTGCTGTAAGTCTCAAGGGTACGGCTCCGTACATTCTTACCAAATGGAAATAAGCATATGCTCTGAGAAAAAGAGTTTCTCCATAAAGTTGCCGTACACTTGAATCTTCTGTGTAGGCATTGGTCTTTTCAAGTGATTCTTTTGCCTTGTTGGCCCGGTTTATCATTCGGTAAAATACACTCCACAAATCATTGTTAGTATTGTAAGCATAGTGCCCTGTCACGTCTCCACTACCGGCAGAGCTGAGTACCCAACCAGGTGCGGCACAGTGGTCATGGTCTTGATCCACCCATGCTTCATAGGTTTGTTCCATGCACCAATTATCCCAGAATATAGCATAGATTCCGGTTACTAATTGCTTTGCTCCCGCTTCGCTTTGAGCTAGCTGTTCAGAAGTGATGGAGTATGGATGTTCGTCTAAAGAGCAGCTTGCAGCAAGTGCTGCTGCAAGAGCTATCATGATTATTTGTATCTTTTTCATACCTTGAATTCTTTTTATTAGTTAGAAAACAATATTAAGGCCAAATGTAAAACTGCGTTGCTGAGGGTAGGCACCGGAGTCAATACCTCTTAACGAAGGTGTAGAACCGAAGGAGTTGACTTCCGGGTCATATCCTTTATACTTCGTAAAAGTTAGTAGGTTATTTCCTGTAGCGCTAAGCCGGACACTGTTGATGTGTGGTAATGGATTCTTGATGGTATAGCCGATAGACAAAGAACGCAGTTTCAGGTAAGAACCGTTGTCCAGATACAGTCTGGAGAATCGGACATCTCTTCCTGAATAGTAGAATATTTTAGGTGCCACTGCAGTTTGTGGATTGACGCTCCACGACTGGTCGTAGACATAATAGGGTATATTGCGTGTTTCGCCCAAATCATAAAAGCGAAGTGCATTCATATTGAAAATATCATTTCCTTGTACTCCTTGGAATAATACGCTAAAGTCGAAGTTCTTCCAGTTTAAATCAAGATTGAAGCCATAATAGAAGTCTGGGTTGGCGTCACCTATCCAGTCTTGATCTTTGTCGGTGATGAATCCGTCTCCGTCCATATCTTTGTACTTTATTTCTCCTATCCAATCACGGCGTATAATTTCTTCAACGGCTGCATCCGAGCCATCTGCTTTATAGTTGGGATATTGAGTCTTGAATTGATGACTGTTGATGACTTCTTCTTTCGATTGCCATATACCATTATGTACCCATCCGTAGAAGGCACCGATGGGATGACCGTCGGCAAGAGCATAAGGACGCATACTGTTATAAATGGAGTTGGGGAACATTGGGTCTTTCCCGAAATCGCAAATTTCGTTTTTATTGAACGAGATATTTCCACCGAATGACAGTGAGAAGTTCTTTCCCTGGATGGCATACACTTTCATATTGGCTTCAAAGCCTTTGTTGATAACCGCACCACTGTTGGAAAGTATCTGTTCAATGCCAGTACTGGGGGGTGTTTGTTTATATTGCAGCAGGTCTGTCGTTTTCTTGTGATAATAGTCAAGTTCTAAAGAAATTCGTTTGAAGAACATCAGTTCCAAACCAAAATCGTGCTGCCAGGTAGTTTCCCAAGTCAATTCTTTATTGCCAGGATTGTAAGTGTTTGTGGCATAACCATTCTCAATATTCGAACCGAAAGGATAGTTAGCAGCTGCCATGATGGCAAAAGTCTGATAAGAGCCAATGGCTTGGTTACCGGATGCTCCATAGCTATAGCGCAATTTTACGTTACTCAGCACACTGGATATTCCTTTCATGAAATTCTCTTCGGATAAACGATAGGAAAGGCCGATAGAGGGGAAAAAAGCAGCTCGCTTTCCTTTGGCAAATTTGCTCGACACATCATCACGCGCTGTGAAGGTGAGGTAATATTTGCCGGCATAGTTATAGGCGAAGCGTCCGATGAGGGAGAATAGCTGGGAGTCTCCTTTGCCGGAACTGACGGCAGCCATTGTACCTGCATCCTGCAATAGCCATCCTTGTGTGTCGTCTGTACCAAATCCCTGCACGGTGATTGTCTTATTATAATAACTTGCTTCTTCCCAAGATGTTCCTACCGTAGCACTGATATTATGTTTCCGGTTGAATGTTTTGTTATACATCAGCAAGTTATCAAACAGTAAAGAAGAACGCCAGTTGTCACCAGCATTTGATTTGCCACCGATGCCTTTTCCTTCAGCCAGATAACTAGGCCAATATTTGTTGGCATCGTTGCGAGTATAGTTATATCCTAGTACTGTCCTGAAAATCAGTCCGTCTGCGAGGGATATGTTCAGATAGTTCGAGGTTCTGAATGTCATGTTACGATTCTCATTCAGCGCGTTGATGTAACGGGTCGGTACAGCTACCATACTGTATTCGTTGTCCAAGTCTTCTTGGGTTTGCGAAGCGGGGTAGGTAATAGCCGAACGTACAACTCCTTCCGTTCCGTTATTTTTGTTGTTGGTTGCGGTTTTCAGTACATTTGAATTGGCAAAAGTTCCTGATACGGATGTCCCGAACTTCAGCCATGGCTTTACTTGCTTGTTTATATTGGCTTTCACAGTGTATCGGGAATAATCGGAGCCGTTTATAATACCATCCTGACTTAAGAACCCACCACTTACGGAATAGTCAAAGCCTTTTGATTGGCCGGAGATATTTAGATTCAAATCATGTGTTAATCCCGATCTGAGAATTTGATCTTGCCAGTAATAAGGGTTGTTGTCAAAATCATCCGGCCCTTTCAAATAAGTTCCTTCGCTGTTTGTCATTCCGGGAAAAGGCAGGTTGACTTGTTCCCATTCAAAGTTGGAAACTTCTTGAGTGTTGATGTATGAAAGATTCCTGTATTCGGCATAGTCTTTAGCGCCCAATACTTTTATTTTCTTGGTAGCGTGGCTGCTTGTCAGCTTGTAGGATAATGTGACTTGATCTTTTACATCTATTCCACTACCGTTTTTCGTAGTAATCAGCACTACACCATTGGCTCCACGCGAGCCATAAATGGCTGTTGCCGAGGCATCTTTTAGGATCTCAATGGAAGCAATGTCATTGGGATTCAATGAAGAAAGTGCATTGCTGTAGTTCGGTGCACTTGAATCAAAATTGATGGTATCGTCATTACTATCGGATACAGGTACTCCGTCAATTACATACAGAGGCTCTGTAGAACCTTGAAAGGAGTTGGTTCCGCGAATTTGGATACTGATGCCACCACCCGGAGCGCCGTCATTGGATATTACATTTACACCGGTCAAGCGTCCTTGCAAGCCTTTTTCCAGGCTTACAGGCGAATTCTTTAACAGTTCCTCGCTCTTTACTTGTACCACAGAACCGGTAAGGTCGCTCTTCTTCACAAAACCGTAACCTATTACCACAACTTCGTCCAATGTCTTACTGTCTTCTTGGAGTACTATTTTCATACCATCTGTTGCTTTAACCTGTTGTTGCAGGTATCCGATAAAAGAGATGGTAAGTGAAGCCCCTACCGGACAATCCAGTGTAAAATGCCCATCAATATCTGTTATTGCACCATTTGTTGTACCTTTTTGCAATACATTGGCACCAATTACCGGCTCTCCATTTTGATCGACTACTGTACCGGAAATTTTCCGGCTCTGTTGTGCGGTTTCCACGCTAATCGGAGTTACAGCCATGGTTTGAAGCGAAGCTCCTCCCAATAGAAAGGTACTGCAAATCCCGATCATAAAGATCTTTTTCATGCTATTAGTCATAAAGTTTAACATTATTTGAATACAAAAGTTTTTTCTTTGGCCCGACAAGGCGGTTGGTACGGCCGGCCTTTTGTACCTACCTCTTGTCGGGCTCTAAGAAAAATACAAGTTTGGCGTTATGCCTTTCGATCGACAAAAGTAGGGAAAAGCCTTTTTGGAAGTATCCTTCATTGATTACGAGACTATCCGTTTTGTGTATTTACCCAAATGGGGAGTGTTTTTACCCAAATGGAGAATCTTTGTACTCTCTTTATTGATGGAGAATACCTATCTTTGTCATCAAAATCATACCTTATAATCGTAAAATGAAAAACCTTCTGATGCTTTTGTATTGTTTGATGGCTTATTGTGCACAAATTGATGCACGATTAGTCTTTCGTACATTTGATGTCAAATCCGGTATATCCGATAATTATGTGTTATCCATTTTGCGCGATCAATACGGATTTATGTGGTTTGGTACAATCAATGGTCTAAACCGTTATGACGGCTATCAATGTAAACGGTACACTACTACTCAATTGGGAACCTACAATAACTGTATCAATTCTGTAGCGGAAGACGCTTCCGGCTGCATCTGGATTAAAACTCCCGGACTCTATCTATGTTATAATCGTGAACTTGACGAAATAGACAAGGATATATATGGGCGGCTATCCAGATTAGGGATAGAAGCAACACACATTGAGATGCTGAATGTCGATTGTGAGCAGAATCTTTGGTGTGTGGCCAATGGCAGGCTGTATTATTATACGTTTAAGGATGGAGGACTGCGCCAATTACTTTTGCCGGACAAGAAGTTACTACATGTTGTTTCCAGGCAGCGGCGTTCATTCTTGTTATTTGCTGATGGAGAAATAGCGCAAATTAATTGGGAGACAGGGCAGCTGCAAAACGTGCTTCAATTGACACTTCCTTCATCCGGAGAGCATTGTATGTATATGGATACGCAATATCGATTATGGATTTATACTATTTATTCATCTTATGTACAGTGCTATGACACCAGCCGACAGACTTTTGTTGAGCTTTCAGAAAAGGACATTTTGAAAGCGGATTTTGTGAAAACGATAGTAGATGACGGTGATGGTAATATTTGGATGGGAACTAACAGTCAAGGCATTTATATATTTGCAAAAGATAAAAACAGTTTTGTACAAATAGACCAGAATGTTGATAATCCGTTTTCATTATCCAGTAATCATATTAATTGTCTATATAAAGATAATCAGGAGATAATGTGGGTCGGAACGACGAAGCAGGGTGTGTCCTTCACGTGTCTGAACAACACTTTTTTTGAAGTATATCGGGCTCCGGAATTGGAGGACATCAGCTGTTTTCAAGAAGATAATGACGGCTATTTATGGCTGGGATTTGATGGTAAAGGACTTGCTCGTTATGACAGCGAACGGGGAACATATAAATTCTTTAATACTGGCAATTGTAATATACCTTCCAATCTGATTATAAGTTCGTATGTAGATACTAATGGGAAATTATGGTTTGGCAGCTATGGTAATGGTATATTTTATAAAGAAGGAGAAACATTCCATCCTCTTAATCGGTTTGTAGAAGGAGAAGGGAAGGAGAATCCTATAAAGTATGTACGCCATTTTGTTGAGGATAAATATGGAAATCTATGGATAGGTACATTTTTGCATGGGTTGTACTGCTTAAATGATCGTGGAGAATTTACCAGCTACACCATGAAGAACTCATGTTTGCGTACTAATAGTATTACCGACTTAGTCTATTCTGATGATTTTTCTACGTTATATGTCGGTACCAGTACAGGCTTATATATGGTTGATGTACAAACCAAACAACCCACATTTGTGAATTGCCGTAATGAGGAAAATCGTCTTCTGGATAAGATTCATGTTAATTGCTTGTATCGTGATAGTCGGGGATTGTTGTGGATTGGTACCCAAACTGGCATCAGAGTCTATGATGAAAGAAAGGGGACACTTATGCATCTTTCGGCTGACGACGGCTTGTCCCATCCTTATGTCCGTGGTATAGCAGAGGATCATGATAAGAATATATGGATCACCACTGATTATGGCATCACTCATATTATCGTGATAGACAATCCAGCTGAGCAAGACCTTCAATATTGTTGTTACCCCTATTTTGAGGAAGATGGCATTGGGAATATTCATTTCTGTAACTATTCTATTTATTGTAATAGTAAAGGTGAAATATTGATGGGTGGTACGGGAAAATATTTGAAGATTAGTCCTATTCGGAATAAATATCATATAAGCAGCCATAAAGTTATTTTCACCGGACTTTATTTGGCCAATCAACGCATTGATGTGGGAGCAGCCACGCACGATGGCAGGATATTGCTACAGAAGAACATTCAATTGTTAGATGAAATAACCGTGAACTATTCAGACAATAATTTTGCTTTGGAAATCTCTGCAATGGATTATGGCATCCAGCATAAACTCCAGTTCGCCTATAGATTAGGTGCAGGCGAAGAGTGGATAAAACTGGAAGGAAATAAAATTTATTTCAATAAGCTTTCTCCGGGTACTTATCCATTGCAAGTCAGAGTGAATGAAGTGCATGGAACCAATAGTCCTGTTTCCAATTTGACTATTCGGGTACGTCCGCCTTTTTGGCTCTCTGTTCCTGCTTACATAATCTATGACTTTTTAGTATTAGTCATCGGATTTTTTGTGCTTAGACGTATACGTACGAAACATAGGCGGATATTGGCACAGCAGAAACGGGAATTGGAAATCAGACAACAACTTGAAATGGATGAGGCGAAAATGCGATTCTTTACTAATGTGAGTCATGATCTTCGTACTCCCTTATCACTCATCATTACTCCTTTGGAAAAGTTACTGCATTCGGAGAAAGGCAAAATAATCAAAGATGATTTGCTTCTGATGCATCGCAATGCTACGACTTTAGTCAATGAAGTAAATCAATTACTGGATTTCCGTAAGCTTGATCAACAGAAAGTACAGCTATCTTTATCTTATGGCGATTTGACCGATTTCATAGCAGAAACATGTGTTCCTTTTGAATCTTTGTCACAAAAGCATGGGATAGCTTTACAGGTCCACATCAACACCTCTAAAATAGAAATGGATTTCGATCGTAATAAGGTACAACGGATTGTATTCAATCTACTATCCAATGCTATTAAGTATAATCATGAGAATGGTAGCGTGACAGTTTCTGTGGATAAGATACAGACTGATAGCGGGGAATGTGTACGAATAGAGGTTGCTGATAGTGGTATCGGCGTCAAGGATGAAAATAAAGAGAAAATATTTGACCGTTTCTTTCAAGAACAGCATGTGACTACTCCCTATATGGGAAGTGGTATCGGTTTACATATCGTTAAAGAATATGTAACTCTCCACGGTGGAGAAATTACGGTGACAGATAATAAACCACAGGGCTCTGTATTTACTGTTATTCTCCCGATAATTCAGTCGGCTGAATCAGTGGAAGTAGAGGGTGACACAGCGGAAATAGTGACAGATACTGTTTCGAAAATAGTTTCTAAACAGTCGGAGGTGTCGTTGCTGATTGTAGAAGACAATGATGATTTCCGTTCTTTTCTTATGAACTGTCTGAAAGAGCACTATCAAGTATTCGAAGCTTCTAACGGAAAAAATGCCCTCTCAGTTCTCGCCCATCGTTCTGTTTCTATCGTTATTAGTGATGTGATGATGCCTGTTATGGATGGAATGGAGTTGTGTCGTAAAATCAAGACCGATATACGCTATTCACATATTCCGGTTATTTTGCTTACTGCCCGCACAGCCGAGGAAAATATTCTCGGTGGTTTGAAGGAAGGAGCGGATGAGTATATTACGAAACCTTTCAATCTTGAAATACTGCTGTTGCGCATCCATAAACTACTGGAATGGGCACGGCGTAATCACGAGATGTTCAACACGGTTGATATTTCTCCTTCAGAGATAACAATCAGTACATTGGATGAACAATTGATAGAGAAGTCCATTCGGATTGTAGAAGATAATATGGATAATTCAGATTTTTCTGTCGAAGAGTTCAGTGCGGCAGTAGGTATGAGTCGTAGCGGGTTGTACAAGAAGATGATACAGATAACCGGGAAGTCTCCGCTGGAGTTTATCCGGATTCTGCGTTTGAAGCGAGGGAAGAAACTCTTGGAAAGTAGCCAACTGGGCGTTTCGCAGATAGCCTATCAAGTAGGAATATCACCGAAACAATTTGCCAAGTTCTTTAAAGAAGAATTTGGTTACTTGCCTTCGGAATATAAGAAAGATTCTATTCGTAATAAAACGGAACAATAAGTTTAAGGAGGTTGATAAATAGGTGTAGGATAAGATAAATTAATACCCTCCGTGTCCTACTTATGATATAAATGCCTATCTTTGTGGCGCTTTTTAACTGAAAAAAAGAATCAAATTAATTAAGATACAACAAGAAATGGCACAAGAAGACGTTTTTAAGAAACTCGTATCACACTGCAAGGAATATGGATTTGTATTCCCTTCCAGCGACATTTACGACGGACTGGGAGCCGTATACGACTACGGTCAGATGGGTGTGGAATTGAAAAACAACATCAAACAATACTGGTGGCAGAGCATGGTGCTGCTGCACGAAAACATTGTAGGCATTGATTCAGCCATCTTTATGCACCCCACCATCTGGAAGGCCAGCGGACACGTGGATGCTTTCAATGACCCTTTGATTGACAACCGCGATTCCAAAAAACGTTATCGTGCCGATGTATTGATAGAAGACCAACTCGCCAAGTACGACGATAAGATAAATAAGGAAGTAGCCAAAGCTGCCAAACGTTTCGGCGAGGCTTTTGACGAAGCACAGTTCCGCAGCACCAACGGACGCGTACTGGAACACCAGGCAAAGCGCGATGCACTGCACGAACGTTTTGCAAAGGCACTGAATGATAATAATCTCGACGAACTCCGTCAGATTATCGTCGACGAAGAAATCGTTTGTCCCATCAGCGGAACAAAGAACTGGACGGAAGTACGTCAGTTCAACCTGATGTTCTCTACCGAGATGGGTTCTACTTCGGACGGTGCAATGAAGATATATTTGCGTCCGGAGACGGCACAGGGTATCTTCGTTAACTACCTGAATGTACAGAAGACCGGCCGTATGAAGATTCCTTTCGGTATTGCACAGATTGGTAAGGCTTTCCGTAATGAGATTGTGGCGCGCCAGTTCATTTTCCGTATGCGCGAGTTCGAACAGATGGAAATGCAGTTCTTCGTAAAACCGGGAACAGAACTCGACTGGTTCAAGACATGGAAGGAAACCCGCCTGAAATGGCACAAAGCACTGGGATTCGGTGACGACCATTACCGTTTCCACGACCATGATAAGCTGGCTCACTATGCCAATGCTGCTACCGACATTGAATTCCTGATGCCCTTCGGCTTCAAGGAAGTGGAAGGTATCCATAGCCGTACGAACTTCGACTTGTCTCAGCACGAGAAGTTCTCGGGCAAGAACATCAAGTACTTCGACCCTGAAACGAACGAAAGCTATACTCCGTATGTCATCGAGACAAGTATCGGTGTAGACCGTATGTTCCTCAGCATCATGTCCGCTTCGTACTGCGAAGAGCAGCTGGAGAGCGGAGAAAGCCGTGTTGTCCTGAAGTTGCCTGCTGCGCTGGCTCCGGTAAAGCTGGCCGTTATGCCGCTGGTAAAGAAGGACAGTCTGCCCGAGAAGGCTCGCGAGATCATCGACGATCTGAAGTTCCACTTCCATTGCCAGTATGATGAGAAAGACTCTATCGGCAAGCGTTACCGCCGTCAGGATGCCATCGGTACTCCGTATTGCGTAACTGTAGACCATCAGACGCTGGAAGATAACTGCGTGACGCTGCGTAATCGTGATACGATGCAGCAGGAACGCGTTGCTATCTCTGAATTGAATAACATCATTGCAGACCGTGTAAGCATCACGTCGGTGCTGAAGACGCTGCAATAACATAAATAATAGAACTGAATGAAAAGACCATCCCTTTTGTTTTTGCCTTTCTTGCTGTTTCTGGCAGGAGTCTTCGTCTCTTGCGAGGAAACTGAAGAAGTAGGGAAGTATGATAACTGGAGAGAACGTAACGAGGCTTTTGCAGACTCGATAAAGACGTTGACCGGTGACAACTATGTGGCTACAATGGAAGCTGCTGATAGAATGGAACTCGGAAAATTGTATGCCATACAGACTACTGCCGGAACTAATACCGGTGAGCAATATGTCTATTGCAAGAAGCTCGTGAAGAATGAAACGGGAGAGCGTCCGTTATATTCGGGTTATCATTCTACTGTCAGTGCCTATTATTATGGTACTTTGATTACCGGTGATAAGTTTGACGGAAACTTTGAGGGGTATGGTTCGCTTGATCGTAACATTCCTATTCCGCCGCAGAAGAAAGAAACAGAGTTCGATTCTCCAACTACTTTTACGGTAACCGGTGTTGTTCCGGGATGGACGTGGGCTTTGCAATATATGCGTACCGGTGAACGCTGGATGCTTTATATACCTTGGCAGTCCGGATATGGCGCTGCCGGTAAAGATGCGATACTTGGATATACTGCATTGACGTTTGATTTGATGCTGGATAGTATTGTTGAATAAGCGATTGTATAAAAGATAAAGAAAAGGGTGGTGAAGATTTGTTCTTCACCACCCTTTTGTCATTTTATGACGGATATATCAGATTTAGATTTTCTTCTTCAGTTCCTTTACCCAAATTTTGTATCCTTCCTCATTCAGGTGCAGGCCGTCTCCCGTCAGTTCGCTGCGCAGCACATTGGTGCCTTTCTCCGTGAAGTGGGGAAAGAGGTTGATGTACGTGATGCCGTGTTCTTTCGCTAATGCTTCCAGCTGGGCATTGATTTCGGGAATCATATCTGTTTTTCCGGCCAGTTTCTTGTAGCGGTTGAAGCTCTCGTTGAAGGGGAGCAGGCTTTGCAGGTAGAGCTTTGTATCGGGAGACTCGCGCTGGATGCGCTCTACGGTCATGCGAATCATGCCGACGATGCTGTCTGCCGTCAGGTCGTGGGAGAGGTCGTTGACGCCGATAAGAAGGAAGAGCTTCGCCGGATGTCCGGGAAGTATCTGGTGCAGGCGGTCGTAGATGCCCATTACTTCGTCGCCGATGATGCCGCGGTTGCGGATGTTCTTTTTGCCGAGGCGCGCAGACCAGTCGCCGCCACCTTCTGTCAGGCTGTTGCCCAACATTACAATATCTTTGGAAGTGATGGCGGGCTCGTCCATGAATTGCAGGAAGCGCTTGTAGTAGTGATCGGTGTAGGCGCGGGGAGTGGGATAGATGGAGGCGGCTACAGCGTTGGCTACGAGAGAGCGCAGGCGGACGGTGCTGTGCCCGTCTTCGGGGTGCACGGCATTGATGAGGAAGATGACGGAAGTGTCGTTATCAGGGTCGATGACGATGGAAGTACCTGTATAGCCGGTGTGGCTGTAGGTATTCGGACTGAAGAAGTCGCCGTTGTTCGAAGCGTATGCGGTGAAGTTATCCCAGCCAAGGGTGCGGCCCAAGGTGGCGGTGGCGCGGGGAACGGTGCGCATGGCTTTCACACCGAGGGGGCTGAGGATGCGGCGGCCGTTCCATTCGCCTCCGTTCTGCAGGGCGGCGCAGAGTACGGCGATGTCTTCTGCACAGGAGAATACGCCGGCGTTACCGCTGATACCTCCATTCATGATGCGGGCGAGCGGGTCGTGCACTTGTCCGCAAAGCACTTGTCCGTTGGGTTGCTTCTCGGTGGGGGCGATGAGGCTGTGCCAGTCGCCTTCGGTGAGGCCGGCCCAGTGGGCGTCTGCGGTGTTTATCCATTGGCCGTCTTTATCGCGCTGGCAGGGCAGGTAGTCGGTATGGTCCATGCCGAGGACGTCGAAAATGTTTTCACGGGCAAAGTCACGCAAGGACTGTCCGCTGACGGTTTCGATGATGTGCTGCAGGGTGATGAAGTTGAGGCAGCTGTATTGGAAATCGGTCTGCGGCTTGAAGTCGCGGCGGCAGGTGGCGATGTATTCCATCAGGCCGTCGGGGTTGGGGGAGCCGTATTGCTTTTCCAATTCGGCGGTGGGGCCGTAGGGGGGCAGGCCGGAGGTGTGGGTCATCAAGTCGGCGATGCGGATGGTCTTCTTGTCTTTGCCGTCTTCGCTTTCCCAGCTCTTGAAGTTGGGGATGTAGAGGCTGACGGGGTCGAGCATGCGGATTTTACCGCGTTCGGCCAGTATCATGGTGCAGATGGCGGTGGACATGGATTTGCTGCAGGAGGCCATGTCGAAGATGGTGCTGACGGTCATTGGTTCCGTATTGGGGTAGATGCGCTTGTTGCCGTAGGCTTTCAGATAGGCGAGTTTGCCGTGGCGCACTACGGCGAGCACGGCGCCGGGAATGTCTTTATGGGCGATAGCTGTTTCGATGGCTTCGTCGGCATACATCAGTTTGCGGGAGTCCATTCCCACTTGTTCGGGGGCTACGCGCTGCAGGGGTTGCGCGGAGGCAAGTTGCACGCCCAAAAGGAGAAAAAGGAAGAGGTGTAGTGTTTTCATATGGGATTGTTTTTAAAAGTATCTTCTATAAATGAGAATTTACCAGCGTAGTGCTGGAACAAGGTTTTCATTCGGATTACTTGCTCAGCAAAGCCTGAAAGGCTTCCAGCTATCAGCCCAGGGCAACGCCCTGGGTAATAATGCACTCCTATCTCTGCGCCCTGAAAGGGCAAAAGCCCGTTATACAATCTTATGCCCTTTCAGGGCGTAAAGTGAAGGGGCGTTCTTAAACCCAGGGCGTTGCCCTGGGCTAATAGATAAAAGCCTTTCAGGCTTGCTGCGCTGATGCTTTGCTGCGCTAAATTATCATTTTTCCGGCTTAGCCCTATAAGCATCCACCGCCTTTTTTACCGAACCGTGCATCAGCAGCAGTGCTTTTGCCTTACCGTAATCCAGTCCGAGCTCTTCGACCAGCATGCGTGTGCCACGGTCCACCAGCTTCTTGTTGCTGAGCTGCATGTTCACCATTTTATTGCCTTTCACGCGTCCCAGCTGTATCATGACGGAGGTGGTAATCATGTTCAGAATCATTTTTTGCCCTGTGCCCGACTTCATTCGTGAGCTGCCGGTGACGTATTCCGGGCCTACAATCATTTCGATGGGCACATCGGCTTCCGCAGCCATCGGAGAGTCCGGGTTGCTGGTGATGCAGCCGGTCAGGATGCCGTGTTCGCGGGCTTCGTGCATGGCACCGATGACGTATGGCGTGGTGCCGGAAGCTGCAATGCCGATGACAGTGTCCTTATCCGTGATGTTCCGTTCCATCAGTTCTTCCCAACCGCGTTGTGTGTCGTCTTCTGCATTCTCCACCGGATTGCGCAGGGCAGTATCGCCTCCGGCTATCAGGCCGATAATCAGCGTGGGCGGCATGCCGAACGTGGGCGGTATCTCCGAGGCATCGAGCACGCCGAGGCGTCCGCTGGTGCCGGCACCCATGTAGAAGATGCGTCCTCCCTGCTTCATGCGGGGTACGATTTGAGTTACCAACTTCTCGATTTGCGGAATTGCTTCCTTTACCGCCAGCGCCACTTTCTGGTCTTCGGTGTTGATGTCTTCCAGTATTTCGCGGACAGACTTCTTTTCCAGGTCGTTGTAGAGCGAAGGTTGCTCTGAGATTTTAATGAATGCCATGATGATGATTTATAATTTATGAATTATGATTTATACGTTGACGGGGACGTTTTGGCTATGATACTTAATCAAGCCTTCCATCGGACTTTTAAGTATCGTGCCCAACTGAATACCCATTTCCTGTGCTGCTTCTGCCAGAACCTCCTCGTAGTGGAAGGCTACGGAGCCGATGAAGTGCACCTTGCTGTGCCGGTAATCGTACTGCATGACGTTGCGTTTGAGGAACGCCTTGAAGCTGTTGAGCACCAATGTGCGCACACAAGGCTCGTGCAGGTTCTGTGCCAGGAAGGGAGACAGACTTGCCAGGAAGCGGTTGGGGAACGGCTTGCGATAGACACGGTCGATGATGTCGGCAGAGGTCAGGTTGAACTGAGTGAGGAACTTCTCTTTCAGTTCGGGTGTCATCTGGTTCTTCAGGATGTCGCCCACCAGCAGCTTGCCCAGACAGGCGCCGCTACCCTCGTCGCCCAGGATGAAGCCCAGGGGCGAGATGTTGCTGACAATATCTTTGCCGTCATAGTAGCACGAGTTGGAGCCGGTACCCATGATGCAGGCAATGCCGGGGGCATGTCCGCAAAGTCCGCGTGCGGCAGCCAGCATGTCGGTGTTGACTTCTACTTCGTCTTTCACCTTGAGGTGGCGGGTGATGGCACGGTGCACCATGGCTATCTTGTCGGGAAAACCGCATCCCGCACCATAAAAGTGCACCTCGTCCAGCTCGTCCGTCTTCAACTGTGGCAATAGTGCTGTCGCTATTTCATTGCTGATTTCTTCTTCCGACTGAAAGAAAGGGTTTGTGCCTTTCGTAAATATCTGTTGGAGGAGTACTCCATTCTCTACAATACACCAATCGGTTTTTGTAGAGCCACTGTCTGCTATTAGAATCATATATTATTTAGTGATTAGTTATCATTATATCTTGATATATATTTTCCGTTTATATAGTTGGTAGCCGATGCACCAGTTGATGGCTATGAACAGCAGGGCGTATGCCAGCGAACCGCCGGTTTCGCCGAAGACCGGCATCAGAAGTATCTTATACAGGAATCCGTGTATACTGATGCTGCCATCGGCCCACGGGAAGCTGATTGTTCCGAACAGGATGCCGAGCACGCCGCCCAGTACATACATGAACAGCGGATTTACCCCGAATGCTTCGAAGAACATGCTCCACTTCTTGTAGCCTTTCACATCGATAATCCAAATGAGCAAGGCGAGGAAGCTGGATGCCAGTCCGCAAGTCGTCAGTACGAAGGTGGGAGACCATATCTTCTTGTTGATGGGGCATCCGTAGCTCAGCAGGAAGCCTGCGAAGGTGAGGATGACACCTACCAGGAACAGCGTGATGAGCTGGGAGTTGAGGAAGCTGGCACGGTCTTCCGACTTGTTGCCGTCCAGCATCAGTCGGCCTACACAGAAGCCCAGCAGTACGTGCGCAATGGCAGGAATGGTGCTCAGCAGTCCTTCGGGATCGATGCCGTTATCCTTGTACATGTGTGCAGGGGTCAGGACGGCGCGGTCTACGATGGAGAGGATGTTCGTTTCGTTGTAGGCAAAACCGTTGCCACACATCAGCAGGACGAAGTAGCCTATCAGCAGGGTGGCAATGAGGTAGGGGATATGCTTATGCTTCATGGTCAGCGCAATGATGGAGGTGGCTCCGTAGCACAGTGCCAGGCGCTGCATGACGCCCAGGATGCGCATGCGGTCGAAGGTCCAGACAGATGCCCACAGGTTCTCGCCGAAGCTGAGGCCTTCGTGGGAACTCGCCCAATAGCTGCAGAAGCGCGAGAACCAGCCAATGGCAAGTCCGATGAGGAAGATGACGATGGTACGTCTCAGTATCTTCATAGCGGCTGCATGGCTGAATTCGAAGTTGTATTTCTTCAGGGAGATGTACGTAGAGATACCCATGATGAACATGAAGAATGGGAACACGAGGTCGGTAGGGGTCAGACCGTTCCACTCGGCGTGGCGGAGGGGGGCGTAAATATGTGCCCAGGTTCCGGGGTTGTTTACCATAATCATACCGGCGATGGTGACACCGCGGAGGATGTCGAGTGCCAGGATGCGTTTATTCATTTTAGTACTGTTCATGGTGATATGTGTGTTAAGTTATTCATTATCCATTGCCTTCGTGCATTCGTCTACCAGGTAGGCGATGGACACGTAGGGGATGCCGGAGTTGGTGGCCAGTCCTATCTCACAGGTACGGCTGTTGCTGTAGCCGATGCTGACTCCCGCTGCCTTTATCTGTGGGCGGAGCTTGCGCAGGGTGTAAGCGTTCAGCTCGGGATAAGTGAAGCCGCGGTCACCGGCAAAGCCGCAGCAGCCTACTTCTTCGGGCACGATGACGTTGTTGGAGCAGAGGCGGGCCAGGGAGACAAGTATGTCTGCCAGACCCATGCGACGCATGGAGCAGGTGATGTGCAGGGCTACGGGGCGGTCGGTGGGGGTGAAGACCAGCCGGTCGCGTAGGAAGGTGTAGATGAACTCGGCAGGTTCGTAGAGTTTCATCTTCTTGATGCACTGGCGCATGCGATGTAGGCAGGGGCTTTGGTCGCAGAGGACGGGGTATCGGCCCTGTTCGCTGGCTTCCCAAAGGGCGGCTTCCAGTTCGGCGGTCTTGCGGTCGGCAATGTCCAGCATGCCTTTGCTTTCCCAGATGGTGCCGCAGCAAAGCTTGTCCATGTCTTTGGGGAAGATGACTTCGTAGCCGGCTTTTTGCAGCAGGGAAATCATCTTGTTTACTAAGGGTTGCTCAACGGGGGACTTTTTGGGCAGGCCCATGGTCTGGTTGATGCAGCTGGGGAAGTAAACGACTTTGGAGCTACGAGCTACAAGTGCTGCGCTATCATGCTGCACAGTACTTGTAGCTTGTAGCTCGTCATTCCGTAACTTATAACTTTTCGGCATGGCAGGCGTCCACAACGGGATGCCGAGTGCATTGTGCATGCCTTTGGTGATGCTGCTCATGGTCTTGGTGCCCAGAACGGAGTGCCCGAAGTTGGCTAAACTCAGTACGGGGCGCAGGGCGCTCTTAATGCCGGCGAAGTGATTGGCGGCAAAGTCACCTACTTTATATCCGAAGCTGCCCGGAGGTAATAACTCTTGGCGGATGATATGGGTGAGGTCGCCGGTATTGATGCCCATCGGGCAGGACATGGAGCAAAGGCCGTCTCCGGCACAAGTCTGATTGCCGGGGTAACGGTATTGCTTTTGCAGCAGAGCAAGACGTTCAGGCTCTTTGCCACTTTGCTTCAGACGGGATATTTCACGCTGCACCACGATGCGTTGGCGCGATGAGAGCGTAAATCCGCAGGAGAGACAGTTCACTTCGCAGAAGCCGCATTCGATGCACTTGTTAGCTACGAGTGACGAGCTATGAGCCACGAGTGCTGCGCCGTCATGCTGCATAGTACTTGTAGCTTGTAGCTTGTCACTTGTCACTTCCAACAGCGGCAGCGGTTTGAAGTTCTTAATATGGCATTGCGGGTCGTCGTTGAAGATGACGCCGGGGTTCAGCAATCCTTTCGGGTCGAAGAGGGCTTTGATGGCTTTCATCTTTTCGTAAGCGGCATCACCCCATTCGTAGCGGACGAAGGGAGCCATGTTGCGACCGGTGCCGTGTTCGGCTTTCAGTGAACCGTCGTACTTATCTACAACCAGGGTCTTGATGTCGTTCATCAGGTCTTCGTAGCGTTTCACCTCGGCTTGGGTGCTGAAGGACTGGTTGATGATGAAATGATAATTCCCTTCGAGTGCATGGCCGTAGATGCAGGCATCGTCGTAGCCGTGGCGGGCAATGAGTTGTTGCAACTCTGCAGTAGCTTCGGGCAGGTTTTCGATGTGGAAGGCGATGTCTTCGATGAGGCACGTGGTGCCCGGTCGGCGCGTGCCGCCTACGGAGGGGAAGATACCGGAACGGATGGCCCAGTATTTGGAATATTCCTCCGGCCGGTCGGTGAAGCGCACGGGGATGTACGTTTCGAATGCCTTTAGGCAGGCTTCGATGGCGGCGATGTGTTGCTGTAACTCTTCCGGGGTACGGGCTTGGGTTTCGGTCAGTACGGCGGTGAGTCCGGAGGCATCGCTTACCTCCTGCTTATACCTTATATATATAGGATCGTCGACGGAGGAGAGACTCTTGTAGTCCAGCATCTCGGCGGCACTCACCAACAATTGTCCATTGTCCATTGCTTTCATCGCTACCACCGCGCGGCTTGCGTCCTGGATGCTCTTGAAGTAGAGCATGGCACTTGCCTTGCAGGGATAGTCGTACTCTGTCTTCATGGTGACTTGCGAGAGGAAAGCGAGTGTGCCTTCGGAGCCTACCATGGAGTGGGCGATAATCTCGAACGGGTCGTCGAAGCGGACGAAGGGCAGCAGGTTGAGTCCCGTTACGTTCTTGATGGAATATTTATAGCGGATGCGTTCCGAGAGTTCCCGGTCGGCACGGATTTCGTCGCGCAGTTCGCAGATGCGGCGGATGAAGTCGCGGTGGGTCACTTCAAAAGAAGCGCGGCTGATGGGGTCGCCGGTATCCAGTACGGTACCGTCAGCCAGGACGATGCGGGCGGAGAGGAGCACTTTGTCACTGTTGGCATGCGTGCCGCAGTTCATGCCGGAGGCGTTGTTCATGACGATGCCGCCCACCATAGCACTTTTCACCGAGGCGGGGTCCGGTGCAAACTTGCGGCCGTAGGGGGCCAGCAGTTCATTGACGCGCTGGCCGATGATGCCCGGTTGGAGGGTGATTTGTTCGTGGTCGGGCGAGATACTGTACTTCTCCCAGTGCTTTCCGGCTACGATGAGGATGGAGTCGCTAATGGCTTGTCCGGACAGACTGGTGCCTGCCGCGCGGAAGGTGACGGGCAGCCCGTGACGGTCGGCAAGTTTCAACAGCTGTGATACTTCTTCTTCGTCCTTTGCGCGGACTACAATCTGAGGTATCAGGCGGTAGAAACCGGCATCCGTACCCCAGGCCAGCCGGCGAAGTTCGTCGGTGTAAATCCTTTCCTGCGGAATGAATCGGCCTGCTTCCTGCAGGAAAGCCATGTAGTTACTCTTTTCCATATCGTTTATTCTCATTACTCTTTATCTTGCTGCCAATGAGATGCTTATCTCGCTCGCAGTAACACCTCGGTCTCCCCTGCAGTGACACTACTGGTCTCCCTTATGGTGAGACTACTGGTCTCTCCTATGGTGACACTACTAGTCTCCCTTATGATGACACTACTGGTCTCTATCATGGTGAGACTAGTAGTCTCACTAACACCTCCTCCGATGTGAGGAATCACCTCCCGCTTTTATCTGTATAGTCGATACTTCCCGGACAGCTTGCGGAAGTCTTCAGCATCCTTATACCAATAGTCGCGTACGTCTTCCCAGCGGTTCCGCTTCGCGAAGCGTTCGCGTATCTGCTTTGAGCCGCATACCTTGTCGAACATATTAAAACGTCCCTTGTCGGCATGGTCGAATACAGCACGGTCGGGATAGAGGGCGGCCACTTCCTGCATCACCAGGAATTGCAGGTCGCTCAACGGCGCCTTGCCGAAATCCATGATGTGCACTTGTACGCCTTGCAACAGTTCGCCCTTGCCTACGCTGTAGAACGGCTTCAGATACATCGGCCGGAAGACTACGCCCGGTACACCCAGGCGGTTCAGGTTCCCGGCAAGCTTCTCGGCTTCTACCCAAGGGGCGGCAAACATCTGGAAGGGAATGGTATAGCCCACACCGATGGACATGTAACCCAATTCGCCCAGGATGCCGCTGACAGGATAGAAGAATGCCGAATGCGGGTGTGGAATGTGCGGAGACGAGGGTACCCATTGCAGTCCGGTCTGTGTGTAGTCCATCTTGCGTTTCCAGCCTTTCATCTTCACTACGTGCAGGTTACATTGTTCTCCGCCCGCCAACATCTTCTCGCCGTTCAGCATCAATGCCAGCTCACCGCAAGTGAGCCCGTAAAGGTACGGAATTTTAAACTGGCTGACAAAAGAAATGCAATCATCTTCCGTCAGGTTACCTTCAATCTTCAGTCCGCCTACGGGGTTGGGGCGGTCCAGTACGATGAATTCTTTACCGTTTTCGGCAGCAGCCTCCATGGCCAGGCCCATCGTGCTGATATAAGTAAAGGAGCGGCAACCGATGTCCTGAATGTCATACACCAATACGTCCACATCCCGGAGCATGTCCGGAGTAGCCTTGCGGGTCTTTCCGTATAGCGAATAGACGGGCAGTCCGGTAGTTGCGTCTTTGATGTCCGTCACGTGGTCGCCTGCATGCACATCACCGCGTACCCCGTGCTCGGGTCCATAAAGGGCTACCAGATTTACATTCGGCGCTTCGTGCAGAATGTCGATGGTAGACCTCATCGTATTATCCACTCCTGTAGGATTGGTTATCAACCCCACACGCTTCCCTTCCAGGCATCGGAAGTTCTGATCTTTCAGTACCTCAATCCCGGTCTTTATCCTTATCTTCTGTGCGTTCATCGCTCCGCAAAGTGCGAAGAGTACGCAAAGCATAAATATCTTCTTCATAACAAGTCTTTTATCACATTATCACTCTATCACCTTATCACTCTTTTCACTTTTTCCCATATTCCGGGTCTATCTTCCTGTCTGCAAAGACGGTGACTACCACTGTAGCAATGCAGCATGCTATCACCATCCAGAAGAAGTTGACATAACCGATTGCTTCCTGAATATACCCTGCAAACATGCCCGGAATCATCATGCTCAGTGCCATGAATGCGGTGCAGATGGCATAATGGGATGTCTTGAACTCACCTTCGGAGAAGTACATCATGTAGAGCATGTAGGCTGTGAAGCCGAAGCCATAGCCAAACTGTTCGATAGCGATGGCTGTAGAGATGGCAAACAGGTTCTCGGGTTGCCCGATGGCCAGGTAAACAAACGTCAGGCAAGGCAGAGTCATACATGCCGCCATCCACCAGATAGACTTTTTCAATCCGATGCGCGATGCAAACAGTCCTCCGAGGATACCGCCTGCAGTGAGGAATATCACTCCGATAGTGCCATATACGATGCCCACTTCGGCAGTGGAAAGTCCCAAGCCTCCTGCTTCTTTACTTGCCACCAGGAAGGGCATACACATCTTGATGAGGAATGCCTCGGGCAGGCGATAGAGCAGCATGAATACGATGGCCAGCCACACTCCGGGCTTGGTGAAGTAAGTCGCAAAGGTGCGTCCGAACTCGATGAAGATGTCCTTTGCACTGCTTGCACCCGGTGTCAGGACAGATTTGTCGTCGGCCGGCCGGGGTATTGCAAAGAGATGATAGAAGGTTACCAGGCTGAACATGACGGCGGTAACCAGCATCGTAATGGTCCATGATAGCGGAATGTTATCGTACCGCAACTCGATGGCACCTGCAATGGCTACGAGTACTCCCTGTCCGAAGATGGACGCCAGGCGGTAGAAGGTGCTGCGGATGCCGACAAATGCCGCCTGGTCGCTTTGCTTCAGCGCCAGCATATAGAAGCCGTCGGCGGCAATGTCGTGTGTGGCCGAAGCAAACGCCGTGATGATGAACAGAATCAGCGTGATGGTGAACATGCTGATAGGGGTCTGTCCGGCAGCTATAACTGCCTCATCGGGGCGTGGAATGGACAGCGTCAGCAGGATGAATGCTATTGACATCAGGATCTGCATAGAGACGGTCCACCATCTTTTGGTCTTGATGATGTCGACGAAGGGGCTCCAGAAGGGCTTGATAGTCCAGGGAAGATACAGAAGGCTGGTAAACAATGCCATCTCTCCATTGGGAACGCCCATCTTGGTGAACATCATTACCGAGATGTTGTTGACAATAAAGTATGGAATGCCTTGTGCAAAGTATAAAGTGGGAACCCATGCCCATGGCGACACTCTTTTTAAGCTGTTCATGATATTAGTTTGTTTGAGGGTTAAATTAGTCGTACAGTCTGTCTATACTTGCACCGATATAGTAGTGCAGCAGTATGGCATCGTACTTATAGCCTTGTTCTCCCATAACGGCAGCACCTATCTGGCACAGCCCTGCGCCATGTCCCCAGCCGGCTCCGGTGAGGATGAAGCGTGCGGGCACTTCGGTCACACCCTCCGGTGCACCTGCTTCTGCAGGCAGGCTGCCTTCCTTGTCTACCACAAAGGCGGAACTGTAAAGGTGGGAGGGAGAGAGCGTTCTTCTTATCTCCAGCTCCTTGCCGATGATGAGCGTGCGTTTGGTGCCGACTATCTTCAGTTTCCAGAGGCGTCCGCTGGTTCCGCGGGCTATGGGGACGAGGTCGATGATTTGCCCGTAGTCGATGCCGGAACGTTTCAGGATGAGAGCTGAAAGTTCGTCTTGGGTATAGGTCACTTTCCAACGGTAGAAGTCGGTGGTTTCCTGGTCGTAGTTGTTGAGCACCTGCGAGAGGATCTGCTTGTCGGTGGTGTTGCAGAAGGCTTCCGGGGAGGTGCGTATCCAGCGGTCGGCTTCGGCTTCTTGCGTCAGGTCGGGGAGGTCGGTATGTGTTTTGCTGTCCCGCTGCTTGGCAAGATAGGGGTATTTCACATCTTCCCAGCAATATTGGAACTCTTCGAAAGCACCGCCGCAGCATTTGGAGAAGCGGGCGTCGCATATCTTTCCACCGGACATCAGTACCTGGCCGCGGGTAGCGGCAATGGCCTGCTTCACTATTTCGGTGGAGGCACGCGTGATGCCTTGGTAGCGCTGGCAATGGTCGTCGGCGCAGACGTCGAAGTGAGTATGGTCTTCACGGTCGTACCAGCGGATTAACTCTTCTTCGGTTTGGGTGGAAGCAGAGTAACCAGTCTTGGCTTCGACGATTTCCTTGTTCTTTTGTATCTGGGCCAGCAGCCAGCTTCTTGATATAACAGCGTGGGCTTTCAATAACTCCAAAGAGGCGGTTGCGCTCATTTCACTGGAAATGACGCTTGTCAGGTAATCTTCCACGTTGATGACGTTGATGCCGGTCAGCTTCTCGTTCTCGACGATAATCTTCAGGGCGCCCATGAAGCGCTGGTCTTCCTTTCGTTCCCAGTGGAAGTTGATGCCGATGGTGACGTCCAGGAGTTCAAAGGCATCGGTGTCATAGATGGGGTCGAACGACAGCTCGTCGTACCGGCGTCCGTTCCAAAGGATTTTGCCTTCGTCGTAAGTGACGGTCTGCTTGCCGCTGACCACCATGCTGTATGTGACTACTCCGTCGCAGTAGGTGCCGAACATGCGGTAACGGTTCAATAAGACGAACTCTATCTGTGGCTCGAAGAGGATGCCTACTTGTACTTTGGGCTCTTTCATATTGTATTCTCTTTTATATTTGTTCCTTAATCTGTTGTCTTATCCGGTGAAAATCGTCGGTAGAGAGACATACTTCACTGAGGATTTGTGCCACGTCTCCGGCAGTAATCTTCAGGAAATCTTTCTCTACGGGGGTGATAAATACGCCTCCCAAATCTACGGATGCAGGGCTGCTCAGCAGATTGGCTTCCCCCTCGGCTGTGTAGCAGGCGGGGCGATGCTTTTCGCGCGGGAAGACAAAGACGATCCATTTGCCGGCTTCGTACTGTGCCAGTACGTTCATCATCGGCTCGTCCTCACCGGGCTTTACGTCCAGCGAACGGTAGATGATGTCGAACAAAGCGGCAGTATCTTCTTTGGAGGAAGATTCGATGACGAGCGTGGTGCGGGGGGCATCGTTCAGATACCACAACGCAGCCTTGCCATAGTCGGCTATCTTCCCGGCAATCTGTCCGCGCCAGTCTTTTTCAATCGGCATGAAGCCTTTGTTGCCTGCCTGGAAGTGGGCATGGTCGGGGGCGGAGGCGCCGCATCGGGGACCGTTGTAGAAGATGGTAAAGTCCGACAAGGCTTCCGCCAGACTGAGCATGTCGGTGAAGCGACAAGCTATGCGCTGGGGAACGTGCGCCACTTCCGGTATCGTCAGGTGACGGGGAAAGATGGGGAACGGGTTCACCAATATGTTGTAGTGCCCGCCGAAGAGAACTCCTTTCTGTGCAGGCGGCAGATTGTCCGGACACAGGAAGCACTTCCGCTCCCGGATGGACTTGGCATCTACTTTGGCACCCGAAGATACGATGCGGGCGGGATTGAACTGAACTTTATAAGGAATGCCGTTCACGTTCAGTTCCTTTTCCTGCACGCTGGAGAGCGCAGCGTAATTGTCGCGTGCCGTTTCCCAGGTTGCTACTTGTTCGAAGAGGAGGTCGTTTATTGTTTGGTTCATACTGTTCCCTTTTTCTTATTCAGCGCTATACGTGCCTGCAATTCCCACGTGCGGATGCGGTCTTTGTACAGATTGTGTCCGTTCATCTTCACAATGTCCAGTGAGGCATCGGAGTTGTCGTCCCAACGGCGGCATAGGTAAACTACGTCGTAGACGCGTCCTATCTGATACTGGCGGGAGAAGTTCAATCCCAGTGCATAGTCTTCGCCATAGCTGGTGTTGGGCACTTTCACTTCGCGCAATACCGGAGTATAGAAGGCGCGCGGAGCACCCAGGCCGTTGATGCGGAGGGCGTTGTTGCGTCCGTTTTCCGGGGTCCATTCCTTGTGGTCGATGATGCCGGGAGCAATCATATTCATGTTGAAGTCCGTCATCATATAGGTGCCTACCACCATGGCGCAATTCTGTTCGTAGAAGGCGCGTACCATGATGCTCAGCGTATTTTCGTCCTTATAAACATCATCGCTATCCAGCTGCACGGCAAACTTTCCGCATTTGGGGTGGTGTACGCCCATGTTCCAGCAGCCGCCGATGCCCAGGTCATTCCGTTCGGGGATGATGTGGATGAGGCGGTCGTCGTCCTTGAATTCGTCGATGGCTTCGGTGGTGCCGTCTGTGGAGTGGTTGTCGATGATGATAAGGTTGTATTTAAAGTCTGTCTTCTGATTCAACACGGACTTGATGGCATCGCGGATGGTGCGGATGCGGTTGCGTACCGGGATGATGACCGAAGCTTCGTACTCGAAGTTGCCGGCAGAGAACTCAATCTTCTTGAACTCCGGTTCAAGGTAGCCGCCTATCTCTTTCAGATGTTCGGTACATGCCTGCTCCATCTCTATCTGGCGGTCACGGTTTTTGGGATCTACGTAGTCGAAGATCTTTTCACCGCTCTTGCGCGTGTCGGTCTCTACTTCGCTGTACAGATATTCGTTGATGTGTACCAGTTCTGCTATTTGGCTCAACTTCAGGCGCAGGTCGTAGAGTCCGGCGAATTTATAATCCGACTTCATCCATCCGGCTGCTTCTTTCAGGTCTATGGTCTTGAACAAGAGTACGGACCCGAAATTGAAATCGTCTCTCAAGGAGCCTTCCTGGTAATCAATGACCGGTGCATTGGTCTGCTTGCCGTCTGTCACCTGGTAATGATCGGCATATACCATGCCGGCATTGGTATCTTCGGCTATATGTATCATGCGCTCCAAAGCGAACATACCCATTTCGAGGGTGGTCTCTTTGGTATAGAGCAGTGTGTACTCTCCTTCTGCGGCGTGGCTCATTACCTGCATGGCCAGGCTGCTTTGGGGATATTCCACCCAAAGGCGTTTGCAGCCGGGCAGCGGTTCCAACTCTCCGTTGGTAGTCACTAAATAGATTTCCTTCACAAGCTCCGTAGCCTGCAGTCCTTCTACTGTCTTTCTAACTTGTTCTTCTCCTGTGTAAGGAATAAAGCAACTGATTCTTTTCATCTTGTATGGTGTTTTAATTCTTAATTATTCATTCTTAGCTCTTAATACTCCTGTTTCTCCACTTGTGGCGGTGAACAGCACTTCCCGTCTGCTCAGCGGAACCACGGTGCTGATAAGCGAGTTTCCTATCTTATGTTTCCACAGCACCCGTCCGGTCTTGGCTTCCAGTGCGAAGATAAGCCCTTCTTTTGTACTGCCAAACATTACGCCGTCTTTTTCTACCTGCATGGAGGGAGCATGCTCGTAGCCGAAGCCGACATTCGATGCCCACAGTTCTTTCGGAATGTCGCCCCGGGTGGCGTAGCAGACGATGCTGTCGTTCATGGTCTTGCTATATACGCGTTCGCCGTCTTCGGACAAGCCGATGGTTTCGCGTACCATAGACTGGAAACTGCGCCATACGGTGTTGCCCGTATGGATGTCGATGGCAGTCATGGCACGTTGCGGGTCGGTGATGAATACTTTCCCATCGGCAGCCACCGGCCATACGGCAGCGGGAGAGAAGTGCATACGGGTCAGTCCGCCCGTCCACTTCCACAGTTCTTTTCCGTCGGCTTTGTTCAGGGCATACAAGGTGTTGTCCCATGCACCGAAGATTACTTTGTCTTCCGTTACCAGCGGTTTGGTTTCGATATAGCCTCCTACGCCGGTGTATGCCCAGATTACACTTCCCGTACGTATGTTTATCGCACGGAAGGTATGGTCGCTGGCACCGATATAGGCAATACCGTTATCTATGGTTACGGCTCCGAGCACCGGTTCGGCGGCATCCACCTTCCACAGCAGACTTCCGTCTTTGGCACTCAACCCATAGATGCGGCGGTCGGCCGAGCCGAATACGACGATGCCTTCGCTGGCTGCCGGAGTGCCTACAATGCGTTTGCCCGATTCAAAGCTCCATAGCTTTTTACCGGTTTTCAAGGCGTATGCGGTCAGACGTCCCATGTCGTCGCCTACAAATACCTTGTCTTTTTCTACGGCGGGCGAGCAGTAGATGCCGGCTCCCGTTTGTACAATCCATTGTTCCTTTACCTGCGGGAACTCTTTATTGACAGAGAAGTCGGGGTATTTCTCGGCTTTGCCGTTGCGGTCGTAGTATTGCTTGGTCAGCGAGAAAGCAGCCCATTTCTTTTCGGGCTCACCGATGCGGCGGGTATATACCAGGATGGAATCCTGGGTTACTTCGTAGATGCCGTAGCCCGGCTTGTTGTCTTTATCGCGCAGGTTGCTCCGTATCAGGATACCCGGAATGCCGTCGTAGCGCAAGTCGCGGTTGGTGTGGTAATGTCCGCCGATAAACAGACGGATATTATAGGGACGAACGGCATCCGTTACTTCGTACCAGTTATCCACGTCACCATCCATCAGCGGATAGTGGGTGACGAGCATCACCGGCTTGTCCTTCCCGGCCTTATCCATTTCTTCCTTCATCCAGCGGATGTCTTGCGGCACCACATGGCCGTATGCCATGCGCATCAGCGGGCCGGAGTTGAAGCCGAGGAACAGGAAGCCTTTGTGCTCGAACTCAAAGCGTTCGCCTCCGAAGATTTCTCCGAAAGCGGTGCAGCCGGAATCGCTCCATTTTGTTTCATGGTTGCCGAGGACGACGTAATACTTTACTTTCAATAAGTCGAGGCACGACTTTACTTTCTCCATGGTTGCACGGTCTCCCTCTTCGGTGAGGTCGCCTGTCACCAGCACAAAGTCGATGTTGTTGGTAGCATTGATTTGTGCCACGGAACGCAGCAAATCCTCCGTCGGGTTCGGGTTGTTCGGACTGAGGTGGAGATCCGTCAGTTGGGCAAAACGGAATGTCCCGAGCTGTGCCTGCACCCCGAGGGGGATCAGGCAAGCTAACAGGACGAGAAAAAACAGTCTTCGCTTCATAAATGATGATTGGTTTTATAAATGTTATTTGTTCTCGTTGAAGAATGTGAGGACTGCGTTCATTAGTAATTCTCTTTCAGAATCAGTGCGTATAGCTTCAAAGGGGAATCCCAGGACGCAAGTCTTGTAGGCTCCCTGATAGGCTACACCGGCACTCAGGTTGTTCTCGGAATAACGCATCACGGTGTATGCGTCTTTCGTTGCGGGTTCGATGGCATCCGGTGATTCTACTACGTATGAGTCGGCATTCAACTCATTATAATAGGTATAATTGCCGGAGAGGGCGGGGAACGGGGAGGCAACGGATTTCACCTTGCCCATTATAGCTGCTTGTCCCACACGCCACTTGTATTTCAGCACTTCCGTGGCAAACTTCTTGTCTGCCTCTTCTGCCGGAGCAAGAGGGTTATCCCATAAATCGGTTCCTACGTATGCACCCGATATGAAGATATTCCCGCCCTGGTTGCAGTAGGCAGTGATTGCATCCTGCATCGGTTTGCTGAATGTCTTGAATTCCAACGGTTTCACACCGCCTCTGCCCATCTTGGTCTGGCATTCTTTGCCGAGGATGAGGTCGGTGTACTTATAGTCATTCAGGGAAATCTGTCCGTTTTCTACGGATTCATCACTGCTCGATACAAACGAATAGCCTGCTTTCAGGATGGCTGCACCATGCACGGCAGGATAATCAAATGTATTTCCGGCTATGACCTGAGTTTCGTAGTTCCCGTAGCTGTCGCCGAAGCCGGAGGCATCGTCGTCCATCCAGGGGATGGAGCGGCGGTATTCCTTCATCTTGCCGATGTAGCTGATATCTTTGATATAAGGTACGCCATGATCCAAGTCGTCCAAGAATCCGGCAAGCAGGGTGTCGGCGGGTGCAGCGGCTTTGAAGTCGGCGGGGGCGCCGGTACGGTCGAAGCCGTTCACTACCAATACTGTACCTTTGGAGTTGAAAGCCCGTCCCGCCGAAAGAATTTCGGAAGGGAAGCTCTCTCCACCCTTGTTGACGGCTGTGACTTTGTAGCTGCAAACAACGCCGGCGGGAATGATGACACGGTAGCTGTTCTTATCTACCAGTGTACCGTTATCAAAGTCTCCGTCTCCGATACGGGTGTAGACGATGTATTTCTCTGCGTTGGCGGTCGGTTCCAGAGGGTCGGCTACCGGTTGCCAGGTCAGTTCCACTTCGTTCTCGCCAGTCATGCGCAGGGTCATGTGGTCTACGGGGAGTGGCTGGACTATATAATCCATGTTGTATTGCGAGCAGATGAACTGCAGCATTCCTTTATAGATGGCGCGGCTCACGGTGAAACGGAAACGCGGGTCCAGTCCGTAGCGCATGTCTGCAAAGTTCTGGTGGGAAAGCAGTTCCAGCAACATTGTAGGTACGCGGGGTACGCGGGCTTCGTAGTAAGACTGGTTCCACATGCCGCGGCGCGTCCAGTTGGGTTCGTAGAGTGTACGGATATCGCGTACGATGTTGGATTGGATTAGATCCGTCATATCGTGAGACAGATAACGGGAGGCACCATTTGCAAAGACACCGTTCTCGGCGTTTGTGTAATAGATGCCCAGTGTGCCGATGATGGAGTCGTTCAGTGTGGTTCCTGCATCCGAGTGGAAAGCGAAAGCCAGGTCTACGGGGATGTTCAGACCTTTTTCAGCCGGGTTCACGGAGGAACCTCCGGCCAGGTAGTTCACCCAGATGCCGCGGCACTTATAGTCGTCCGTATAATCGTTTTTGCCGTTGCTGTCGGAATATACGCTGTCCGGCACTCCCGCCCATTGCAGCCAGTAGCGGGCGGCTTCGCAGAAACGGGGGTAACCGCTGATTTCATAAGGATAATCTATTTGCGGCATCTCTTTGTGCGTGATGGCGGCATTGGCATCGGAACTCTTTATATTCTCTGTTGCACCATTCTCGGAGATACGACGGGCAATGTTTCCCATACCGCCGCCTATCTTTACGGCGTCTGCCGTAATCACTTGTCCGGCTTTTGCAGAACGGTTGCTCAGGACTACCTTGCACGCGTTGCTCTTACCGGCATCGAAACCGAATGTACCGAGATAAATCCAGGTACCGCCTCCCATTTGCTGGTTCACCTTGAACTGGGTGGCACCACCTTTGTGATAAACGGTGTAGAGAGCATCGTCTGCGCTGTTCGGCAGGGTTTGGTAAGATACATATACGGCGTATTGGCCGGCAGCAGGTAGCTCGGGAATCCATTCGGCTGTGCTTTCCGTACCTTTCTTGATGGTTTCGATAGCACGGTAAGTTCCTTCCTTGAAAGGATTTTCAAAGTCTTTGTATTGGGCACGCAGATGGGCAAATCCCGGTCCGCTTCCCTGCATCCAGCTCTTGTCGGCAGAAACTTCCGTATAGACGGAACGGCTGTTGAGGCTTCCGTCGTTATCTACGATCACTTCCGCCGTCTGACTGTCGCGCTCGCGGGGAAGCAATACATTGGCTCCTGCATTTTCCAGCATCGGAACGAGGAAGGGTAGTACATAGCTTTGGGTGTATAAGTCTTCTACCGTTTGGAAGATGCGGGCACGCTGCCATTCCCAGCGGGTGAGTTTCGGTTCGTAGTAGAAGCCGTGGCTTTGCCACAAAGCGATGTGACGGTTCATCAGTCCGTTCGTGGGGGCGTAGGGCGCTGAGACCTCCGTCACTAAAGGCTTTGAAGTGCCTGGGGCGAATGTCTTGGCTTTCTTGTCTTTTTTACTGCGCAGTGCTTGGGGGATAAGTTCCTCGATGTTGCGTTGGTTAGTGCGGATTTGCAGTTTGTATTTAGCAAATTCGCCAGGCAGCAGGGCGCTTACACCTTTGTAAATCTCGGCAACATTGTCTTCGCGGAAGGGGATATAGGCGCAGTTCATGTTGGCAAACAACTGCAAGGTATTTCCTTCTACGGCAACGGAGTCAATTTTCACAGCTCCTACAGAAATCTCTTTCCGTGCAACGGCATCCAGGAATCTCCCGATTTCCAAGCGTGTCTCCGTCGGAAGCTCTTGCGCGCCTCCCATCTGGGGGAGTAGGGAGGCGGCGAGCATACTAAGTAAAAACGGACGTCTTACATTCATAGATGATGTATTAAGTTAATTGTTCTTTTTATCTTTCTTAATCAGCAGGCAAAGCCCGATGAAAGTAAACAGTGCGTTGAATATCAGCAGTTCGTAGCTGAACTGGTAACCGTTGAACCAGGCTTCCGAATTCTTTTGCAGGATGAAGCATAGGATGGGCGAAGCGATGGCAACCAGCGGAATATACTTGTCGCGCACTTGTTGTTTCATGAAGATGCCGAAGGCAAACAGACCGAGAATCGGACCGTAAGTGTAACTTGCCAGGATATATACGGCGTCGATAACACTTGTATTGTTCAGCATATTGAATACGAAAATGGTAATACCCATGATAACCGCCATGCCAATGTGTACTTTCTTACGCATCTTCACAACAGTTTCTTCCGATTTGCCTTTGGTACCCAGTATGTCGACGGTGAAAGAGGTGGTCAGCGCGGTGAGTGCCGAACCTGCTGCCGAATAGGCCGAAGAAATCAGTCCGACAATGAATAAGATACCTACGATGGCGGGGAAATAGTCGCCGGTGGCTATCAGCGGGAAGAGTTCATCTCCTTTTTCTACCGTGATCTGCTGGTTGGCGGCAAAGATATAGAGCAGTACGCCCAGCATCAGGAACAACAGAATGACGAAGAACTGTGAAATGGCACTGGTAATCATGTTCTTCTGTGAGTCTTTGAAGTTCTTGCAACTCAGGTTGCGCTGCATCATGTCCTGGTCCAGCCCCGTCATGGCAATCATGGTGAAGGCCCCTGCCAGGAACTGCTTGAAGAAGTATTGCTTGCTGTTCACATCGTCGAAGAAAAAAATGCGGGACATGTCGCTGTCTGCTATGGTGCTTACCATGCTGGTGAACGACAGGTTCAGGTCGGAGGCAATGTAATAGATGCAGAGCACTACGGACACTACCAGGCAGAAGGTTTTCAGAGAGTCGGTCCATATCAGCGACTTCACTCCGCCGCGGAAAGTATAGAGCCATACTAAGGCTACCGTGATAGCTACGTTCAGAATAAACGGCAGTCCGAACGGTTCGAATACAAGCAGTTGCAACGTCAGGCATACCAGGAACAGGCGTACGGCAGCTCCCAGCATCTTGGAGATGAAGAAGAACCATGCTCCCGTCCGGTAGGAGGATATGCCGAAACGGTTTTCAAGGTATTCGTAGATGGATACCAGGTTCATCTTGTAGAATAGAGGTACCAGGAGGTAGGCGATGACCAGCTGTCCGGCGATGAAGCCTAAAACCATTTGCAGATAGCCGAAATTGCTCACGGCGACCATGCCCGGCACGGAAACGTATGTTACACCCGAAATGGCGGAACCGACCATGGCAAAAGCCACGACGTACCAGGACGATTTGCGGTTACCGACAAAGAAGCCTTCGTTATCGGCTTTTCTGCCTGCAATATAGGATATCGTGAAGAGTATCACGAAGTAGGCGGCGATGGTGATGATTACGGATAGGGGAGTCATGGGGATTTATGATTTCAGATTTATAATTTATGAATTATCAACTATCAATTATCAACTACTCTTTGTATAGCAAATAAGGCTTGCGTTGCACTTTGAACTTCGCTACGTCATCTTGCCACATCGCTTTTATTTCATCGGCACTCTTTCCTTCTTCTATCATCTTGCGTACATAGTCTGTACCTACCAGCAATTCGAAGAACGAACGGAAGAAATGGTCGCCCATATTCAGATTCCGGTAAGCGTCGATCACATAACTCAAGTCTACTCCGCGTTTCCATATCTCTTCATCGCTCATATTGCTTAGATCTACCCCGTGGCAAAGCTTGTTGAGCTGCGGCGGATTCTTTGCTCCGGAGACACTGCGCGGTGTAAAGCTGTAGCTATATCCTGTCATATTAGGATGTCCGTATACTTGGAACGGCAGTGAAGTACCTCTGCCCAAGCTGACGGGAGTTGCCTCGAAGTAGCAGGTTGAAGGGTACAGATAGATAGATTTCATATTCGGCAAGTTGGGAGACGGGGGAATCGGCAACTTGTATTTCGTCTGGTGCGTATAATTCTTGCAAGGAATAACGGTCAGGTCGCATACCCGTGAAGCTGGCAACCAGCGTTCGCCGTTCACCATCAGGGCAAGTTCTCCCAACGTCATGCCGTGTACGATAGGAATAGGCAGCCAGCCCACTCCCGATTTGTATTTCATATCCAGCAGCGGCCCATCTACATAATGTCCGTTCGGATTGGGGCGGTCCAGAATCAGCACCTTGCGGTTGTATTCCGCGCAAGCATCCATCAACCGGCACATTGAAGCATAGTAGGTATAAAACCTCAACCCTACATCCTGGATATCTACCACCAGTATATCGAACTTACGCATGGACGCATCACTCGGCTTGCCAAGCTTTCCGTCGTAGAGCGACAAGATAGGTACACCGGTCTTTTTATCTACCGAACTGGATACATGTTCGCCTGCATCTGCGTCTCCCCGGAAACCGTGCTCCGGTGAGAAGATGGCTACTACGTTGAATTTGTTTTCCAGCAGGATGTCCAGCAAATGTTTATCCCCTACCATTCCTGTATGGTTAGAGAAAATAGCGATTCGTTTACCTTTTAGGATAGGAAAATACTCGGAAGTCTGTTCATCACCTAAAATAACTCGTTCTTCTTGTGCCCGGCACAGCAGGGAACTACATAGCACAAAGGCCAAAAGCAGCAGTTTCTTCATAAATAGTATTATTAAGGAGGACATTGTTTGCAACAAAGATACATTTTTATTTTAATATCAAAAACACTTATTTTGGTATTTTTAGTATTATCAATCTAAATTTGCAGATAAACAACTGTTCACCTTATTAAATAAGACCAGAAATTCATCTTAAATTAAATAAGAACTGAGATTCATCGTAGAGGGTCAAAGCTAAAATCAGTTTTCATTTTGGCATTAGCTTCGCTCAAAACCTGTCAGAAACGAATGAAATCTCAGCCTGTAGTAGTTCAAAACGCCAGAGGTTGCGACTGATACAGAATACGCTTACAGAATACGCTATATATTAAATGTTTATAGAAAGCCTGCGAAAGACTAACTGAAAACATAGGAAGAGCTACCCCCGGAAGCAGCAAAAACTGAACGCAAAGTTACTAAATACTATTCTTACTACAGCTATATAAGTTTCTTACAACAGCTGTTGTAAGAAAACAACATTACTATCGTAAGAAAACTACATGGATGTAGTAAGATTAATAAGTAGCAACTACAGTCCTAATCGTTAGCAAGTTTACTGTCAGTTATCAGGCTGTTTAGGGATAATTTTATTATAACGTGAATTCGATATAGGATGATTGACTCATATCTGACAGGGTTATGAGCTAAATGGGAATTTTAGCAGCGCAGCCTAAGGCTGAAAGCCTTTCATCTATTAGCCCAGGGCAACGCCCTGGGTAATAATGCGCTCCGATCTCTGCGCCCTGAAAGGGCAAAAGCCCGTTATACAATCTTATGCCCTTTCAGGGCGTAAGGTGAGGGGGCGTTCTGAAACCCAGGGCGTTGCCCTGGGCTGATAGATGAAAGCCCTTCAGGCTTGGCTACGCAAGTAGTCCGAATGGGAACCTTGCTCCAGCGCTACGCTGGTAAATTATCATTTACTTCATTTCTATATCGAAACAAACTAAATTTCTTATATCGAGCTCACGTTAAGAATGAGTAGTTTAGAACTCTAAATGAAAAGTGCCTTTGGTGAGAGCGAATTTTGCCCTCACCTTTTGAAATTGCTCTCACTAACCTTTGAAATACCGATAGATAGGGGAGCGCGTACGAAAGGTGAGGATAGTGAGGGTGCGTGATAACTTTAAAACATTTATGTGAGCTTCGCTGCATGAAGAAGTTTCCTTGCGCCGAGCGTTTAGCCGGGTTACGAACGGCTGAATATGGGGATTCCCATGCGTTGTATATGTTCCAAAAGATCGGTATTTTTTCGCTTATAAGGACGATATACTGGATTGTGGTTGTCTTGGTCGGTAAAAATGAGGTGAACAAATGCAAGGGTGGAAGGGGATATATGCAAAAGAAAAAGCGCCTCTTCCTTATAATCTATGGGGAAGCGGCGCTTTTGTGTTTCTGCTGAGTATTGTCAGTGACGTCAACAGGTGTCACATTTAAAAGATGGAGTATGTGAATGTTATTCTATAGTTTCCGAACCACTTTTTGTCAGCAAATATATAGTCATCGTCCGTGGCACAATATCCGATCTGGGCGGAGCCTTGTATGCGGAATTGCGGGGAGACGTAGTAGTAGGCCTCGCAATTCAGGGAAGTGGCGGAGTACCGCTTCCGGTAGGAATCGTCCGTGATAGTCAGGTCTTCCATGATTCCTGCCCGGAGATGTGTCCGCGAATTGGGGTAATAGCCGAGATAATAGCTGCCTTGCAGGGTGCCTGAGTTTGTCTCTGCGGTCTCGAAATAGTCATCTTCATATTTGGTACGCAGATATTGATAGCCTAATGACAATTCGGCAGAGTGCTGCCAATAGAGGTTTATCGGCTTTTCATACTGCATTTCCAGCACTGCTGCCATTAATAAAGAATTGATTTTGTAGTCTTCACCCGGATCGGTATGGGCATAACCGGGCTGTACGCTGAATCCGGCTTCCAGACCGGAAAGGCGTTGGTGCAGGTCGCCATACAACCAGTAATCGTACAGGGTGGTGAAGTATTCTGCTCCTTCGCTCTGTGTATATCCTTTGTCTGCCATATAGGTGCTGACGGTGGTAATCTCGTCTATCATGTGCTTTCGGCTATCCAGGAAGCGTTTGTTTTTTACGGTGGAGATGACTTGTGCCAATTCGTTCACTTCGCTATCGGACAGGTGTTTCTTCATGATTCCTTTGGAAGTCAGTTTGTCCAGAATGTAGACGGCTTGACGGGCGTCTGTCACGTCCTCGATGCGTCCCCAGCCGATGCCTGCTTTGGGAATGATTTTGGCAGTGAAATAAGTGGATTTATCTTCCACTTTATCTCTTTGGTAAGAAAGCTGTGCTGTACCTCCTACTTGCCAGAACCATTTCTTGGGGTCGTTGAAGTAGAATTGGGATTGATTGGCGTAGTTGCCGGCAACTTCGAAATGGCTGGTCTTTACATCGTTATCGGATACCCCGTCCCGTTGGAATCCCCCAAGGGAAACCAGGAAGTCCTGGTTGCTTATGAAACGGCGGGTGTTTACCCGGTGGTTGAAATCGGCGGAGAACCTGCCTTCAATGTTATAGGCTGTTCCGTCTTGTTTGTGGTAGGTGGCGAAATCGCCATTCGAACCTAATCCGAGATCAAGTGCACTGCGTTTGATGTTCGGCAAAGTGTAGTCCTTCAGTTGATAGCTGTCGTAATTTTGTCCGTAGCCGGCAGTTGCGCCGGCTATCATTAGCAAAGCTGTTGTTAATCTAAGTTTCGTTTTCATACACATTCTTATTTAAATGAATTAAGGTCTTTGTATCGTGCAGAAACGTAGAAGCGTCCCTTCATTTATACAAAGATAGTATAAAATGAGGGAACGCTTCTTAAATTCTTGGATAATTGAAGGGTTTCTTGGTGAAAACCTTTAGTTATACTTGTTACCAGCCCGGATTCTGTTTCATGCTGGGGTTCAGAGTCAGCTGCGTGGTCGGAATCGGGTAGAAGTAATGCTTGGGATCAAAAGTACGGATTTGGGCGTCGGAAGCGTCGATGTATCCGTTCTTGACGGTTTCTTCGCAGTTTGGAACATTACTTACGTTAGCACCCAGCATGATGTTCGGGTATTTTGTAGAATCCAATTTGTCAAGTTGGTGCCAGCGGATCAAGTCCCAGTAACGGTACCAGTTATCCATAATCAGTTCGCAGCGGCGGCAGCGACGTACTTCCCAAATCAGGTTGCTTACTCCCATATTGTTTGCGGGGTCTGCATCCGGAGTAGTTGTCATAGCCGGCAGACCGGCACGGGCTTGCAGCTTGTTTATGGAGTTGTCGAGGTCGCTTTGCGTCAAGGTACCCAGCTCAGCCTTGGCTTCTGCAAAGTTCAGGTAAATGACGGAAATCCAATAGATGGGGCAATCGGTGTATTGGTAACCGATGTTGTTTCGGTCGCTGACGCTCAATTCCTCGGGATTGTCATACTTGGCGATGCCATAACCGGTTGAAGTAGTGAAAGCTGCCACACCGGCGCGGCTGTATGCATGGCCTCTGAAAGACAGTACGGGGTCGAGAATGGCAGTCAATCGTTTGTCGCGTACTGCCAGAAGTCCTGTAATAGAGTAGTTGCCGTCTGCATCCAGTACGGCTGCGTCGTCCGTGTCCTCTGAAGTCGTAGCCAGTGGTTTGCCGTCAAGGAAAAGGAAATTGTCGAATGCATCTTTTGAAATGCCGTGCGTGCCACTTGTATTGATGGTATAGTCAATAGTGGAGTGCCTTAACGAACTTTCTGCGTAAGGCTTGTAGAAAATCATTTCCGGATTGCTTGCCAGACTGATGGAGTTGTAATTGCCTTTGTAACTGTCATTCAAAGCGTAATTCTTTGCCATCAGATATTCACAAGCCGATACACACTCCTGCAGGAATTTGTTGGCGCGGCTCTCGTCGGGGGCTTTGCCGTTCTCGGCTTGGGTGCGATACTTGCAGTACGTGCCTTCGTATAGCGTGATGTCTGCCTTCATGGCGTATGCCATATCGGTGCTGAAACGTTGGCGGTTGCTGTTTGCGGTGATGTGTTCGCACGCATAGTTGAGGTCGGCGAGTACATTGTCCATTACTATATCCCGGTCGGTGCGTGGTCCGTAAAGAACTTCATGGTCGGATGGGTCAACGACCATGTCAATCCACTGCACGTCGCCGTACATACGAACCAGCTGATAGTATTCCCATGCACGGTTCATGCGGGCAAGTCCTTCGTAGTGAGCCTTCGTAGCTTCATCGAGGGAAGAGGATTGCACACCGGCAATGATGTAGTTGGCACGGCGGATTTCCGTGAAGGGGTCTGACCAGTTGGTGGAAGAAGCTACCACATTGGTATAAGTCCAGTTGTGGCCTTCTGCGTCCACTTGGTCATCGCTTAAGGTTTTGAAATAGAACCATCCGCCGGTGCCTGCGTTACCATAACCTGTGAAGTTGTTATAGAATGTATTGCACTGATTATCCAGATTGTCAGTGTTGCTCCAGTATGTCGGAGTATTTGTAAAAGTATCCAGGGGGGATTTGTCCAGCAAATCGTTGCAACTGGTTAACATCGCCAGTGCTGTGGCCCCATATATAAATAGTTTCTTCATTATTCTTAGTTTTTGAGGTTATTACAATGTTACCTGAACACCAAATGAGAAGGTGCGCGTAATAGGAGCAGTACGTCCCCATCCACCGGCTGTAAGTCCGTTACCTGTGCTGATTTCGGGGTCTACCGGAAGGTTATTTCCCTTGTGGAGCAGGAAGAGGTTGCTGCCGCTGAAGTAGATACGGGCTTTCTCGATGAAGGCCTTGCGTGTCCAGTCTTTAGGAAGGGTGTATCCTACAGTTACGTTCTTCAGGCGCAGATAAGACATATCAGTCAGATAGCGGGTCTGAGGATAGTAGTTGTTGCTACCGTTGGCAATACCCGATATAGTACCGGCACCATTATTCGCGCCACGATAAAGACGTGGATAACGGTTGCTTTGGTTTATCTCGTAACCGGTTATGGCAGTATAGTCCGAATTCCAGATTACTTTGTTGTAACTTGTCTGGTGAGAGTAGATAGCCACGTCGGCGTGTACCATAGCAGGAAGATTCAAAGAAGAAGTGGTCCAGTCATCACGCTTGCCTACGCCTTGGAAATAGAGGTCGAGGTCGATGCCTCTCCAAGCTCCACCCAGGTGGAAGCTATATTCGTAACGCGGCATGGAATTACCGATGACTTTCAGGTCGCCGTGGTTGCTGAGGGTACCCGGTCCCGGGCTACCGTCGGTAGTTGTTTTACCGCCATCAATTACGCCGTCACCGTTCAAGTCCTTGAACTTGATATCGCCCGGGCCGTAATGGAAGTTGCCTGATTCCAGCTTAGATTGGTCTGCAACGCCTGGTGCATAATTCCAGGAACCGTCTGCGTTCTGTCCGGTGAAGTCCGATTCTTCGAAGTAACGCTCGGTTACAAAACCGAAAATGTCACCGTAGGTCTTGCCGGTATAGTAGGTGCTGAGCAGTTTGGATTCGTTGGTCCACTTCGTTACTTTGGTCTTGGAGTCGCCGATGTTGAAGTTGGCATACACATCAAATTCACCGAAAGTATGGCGCCAGTCTAAGTTCAACTCCCATCCGCGTGTGCGCAGGTTGCCGGCATTCTCGTAAGGAGCGGAAGCACCCAATGTGTTTGGCAATACTTGTGCCGGGGCCAACATATCGCGGTTCTCGCGTTGGAACCAGTCGAAGCCTACGGTCAGTTCGTTATCCAGGAATCCCAGGTCAAGACCTACGTTCAGGGTGCGGATACGCTCCCAAGTCAAGCTGCTCGATACCAGGTCGGGCATGTTATACATGGTCAGGCGATTGGCGTTGGCATTGTTGTTTTCAATCCAATAGATATAACCGCTATCTTTATCGTTCAAACGTTGGCTAATCAACTGCTCGAACATATAGTCGCCCACAGCCTCGTTACCGATTTCACCATAGGAGCCACGCAACTTACCATTGCTGAAGATGTGTTTCAACGGAGCAAAGTAAGCCTCTTCAGAGAAGCGGTAGCCGATGGATGCTGATGGGAAGAAAGCACACTGGTCGGTATGGGGGAAACGGGAAGAACCGTCGTAACGTCCGTTCAACTCCAATAAATAGATGCCTTTGTAGTCATAATTGATACGGCCGAAATAGCCGGCGGAAGCACGGGATGTATGTTTCCATTGCAAATCCTGTCCATCTTTGCCCGCCATGTTCAGTTCGGGATATCCGTCTTGGTCGTACAACACATTACGGGTGCCATACAAGTATTTGTAATCCTCTTCTTCTGCGTTGACACCTACCATTACGTTCAAATCATGTTTCTTGGCAAATGTCTTGGCATAGTTTACGTATGCGTTGGCTGTCCATGTATTCTGTTTGGAGAAGTCTCTCCAGATGCCGCTGCTGCTCTTGGCAACAATGTAAGAGGGCACCGGATTTCCGCTCCAGTTGATGCCGTAAACAGAGTTGTCCTGCGAACCGCTGTTCATGTTCTGAATAGAGTATGTAAAGTCTGCATTGACAGTCAAACCTTTGATGATTTCAGCTTTCAGGAAAGTATTCATGCGGGTCAGGTCTGTTGTTACTTCCTTATCGGCAGCTTGCTTCTGCATTGCCATGACACGCGTGTCATAACCGTTGATTGTACCTGTAGGGATGAAGTAAGATCCCCAGCGCCACAAATATTGGTAGGTGCTGTTCCATGTGTCGGGGCTTTTATAATTTCTGCGGCTAAAGTTGATGCGGGCGCCGACCTGCAGCCAGTCGTAAACGTTGGTGGTAATGTTGGCGGAGGCGTTATACTTCTTCAGTTCGTCAGGGTTAATTTTCATCTGCCCTTGCTTTTCATTGTAGCCGAAAGAAAGATAGTAATTGGTCTTGCCCGATGTTCCCTGGATAGATATGTTATGGCTCTGAGAGGGGGCTGCATTGTTGAAGTAGATGCCTTTCACATCCCAGTCGGCATAATAATAAGGAGTACCGTCCATTACCATGTAATCGCCTACATTGCTTTCACTCTGGTAGGGTCTCATTTCACCATAACCGAGTTTACCGCTATTCTGCTTTTTCCATGCTTCGGCATAAGGCAGCAGCTTGTCGAAATACATACCGAACAATTCAGGCATACCGGCGCCACCGTTCATACTGGCTTCGATACCCATCCGTAACTGTGTCGGTACATCGGGATAGTTAGGCAAGAAGGTAGCCTGGTCCCAAGCGAAGTTGTTGTTGTAACTGATGGTAACCCTTTCGGTAGGCTTTGCGCTCTTGGTGTTGATCAGGATCACACCGAAAGCGGCGCGTGTACCATAAATGGAAGAGGCGGAAGCATCCTTCAATACGGAGATGCTTTCGATGTCTTGTGTGTTGAGGAAGGAGATGTCGTCCATCGGAACGCCGTCCACTACAATCAGCGGATTACTCTTTTCGTTATTGCTCAATGTACCTAAACCGCGGATACGCATAGAGGCTGTCTCATTGATGCCACCGGTTTCGGTGAGGATGCTCAATCCCGGAACGGCTCCTTGCAGCGCTTTGGCTACGTCTTGTTGCGGACGGCCTGCCATGGTCTTGTTCAGGTCTACTGTAGAAACAGCTCCCGTCAAGTTGGCTTTCTTCTGCGTACCGTAACCCACTACCACTACTTCGTCCAATAATTCGGAATCTTCTTTCAAAACGATTCTCATTGTTTTGGCGGCTCTCACTTCTTGGGTCTGATAGCCTACAAATGATATCTGGAGAGTACTCCCCAGCGTTACATTCAGAGTAAATTTACCGTCAATGTCAGTCATAATACCGTTGGTAGTACCTTTTTCTACTACGCTGGCGCCGATAACGGGTTCACCGGCAGCATCTACGACCAGACCGGTTACAGTCTGGGCTTGCAGTTGCTCTGCTACTCCATACGAATTGTTATCAGCAGTCGAAGCAGCCGTTGTGCTACTGCTCAGAATAAGTGCACTTATTGCCACTGCTGTGAGGAACTTGCTATGCGCTAATCCTCGTTTTTTGTGATCTTCATTCATAAGTGATTGATGATTTTGTTGTTAATTAAATAGTTTTCTTTAAAATTAGGATAAGGATAATGGGACAGGAGTAGTAATGACTACCCGTTTTCAAGACTGTTTCTCTCCATAGGCGTTCTTTTGTATTTAAAGGTTTATAACTTTTGTATTATCTCTATTCTCTCTTTTTTAGTTCAAGTTCAAAGTGTACTTGGTAAATTGTCCGGTAGTACCTTATGTTCAGTATTTTACATCCGATATTCGAGCAAATGGGTAACTGTATGGAGAATATAAATACGATTCAATGAACTGTTGGAAGGGCCAAAATGCAGCTCTTGAAACGATGTCTATAACTGGTAAAGTAACTTTTTTCGCGAAATAACCTTGGAAAGCTTAAAAAAAGCTATATATTTGTATTCAATTCTAAAACTGACTACCTATGAAACTAATTGCGGAAAGTGGTTCTACAAGAACTGAATGGGCCCTGGTTGAGGACAATCGTTTGATACAGAGAGCTTTTACAGAAGGGCTAAATCCTTTCTTCCAAACGCGAAGAGAGATTAGCCGAAGCGTGCGGTTAGGATTACCCGAACATTTTTTCAAGAGAAAGTTGGAGCAAGTATATTATTATGGTGCTGGCTGTACTTCTTATGAAAAGAAAAATGTGTTGGGGGCTTCATTGGTAGCACAGTTCAAAACTCCCATTCAGGTAGAAAGTGACCTTTTGGCCGCTGCCCGTGGTTTGTTTAAATGCGAGGCTGGTATTGCATGCATTTTAGGAACTGGTTCAAACTCATGTTTTTACGATGGAAAAATAATTGTGAAGAACGTCAGAGCAGGCGGATATATTCTGGGCGATGAGGGCAGTGGAGCCGTGTTGGGAAAAATGTTTTTGTCGGACGTATTGAAAGGCTTAGCTCCCAAAGAAGTGATGACTGATTTTTTTGAAAAATTCCGTATCACTCCCAATGAAGTCATGGAATCTGTGTATAACCGTCCGTTTCCAAATCGTTTTTTATCTACACTTTCCTATTTTCTGGCAGATTATACAAATGAGGATTATGTATTCCACCTTATCACAAATAACCTCAGAAGCTTCTTTACCCGAAACATTTGCCAATATGACTATAAGAGTTACCCCATCCGCTTTGTGGGTTCATTGGCATATAGCTATGCAACAATTCTGAGGGAGGTAGCTCGTGAATTTGGAATCGAACTGGATGTAATTGAAGAAACACCTATGAATGGTTTGATTGAATTTCATTCCTTAAATATTGAAGAACCTTAAATTAGCTATATAGTAAGGTGTATAAGCGCCTCTTTGCAAAAGTATAAATATAAAGTTAAATAAATGCAAAGAAATGTTCTTGATGCCAAATAATGATATATCTTTGCTAAGACGAAACATAGATAACAGTTTCGACACCTTTGTTAATAGCGAGTTTTTTTATCTCTTAAGACAATCAACAGAGTTAAGTCATTAACAAGATTTTTGTTTAAAATCAATATAAAACCAAGTACACTTTGAACTTGGTTGGAAGAAAGAAATGAGAGAAATAAATTGCTAAATAATTAACCTTTAAATAGAAATATGCCTATGAGAAATTAGAAAAATTTTCGGAATGCGATTTTGATTATTCCGAACTATAAATCTCCTTACCCTAATTTTGAGAAACTATTTAATTAACAAAATCATCAATCACTTATGAATGAAGATCGTAAAAGACGAGGATTGGCCAATAGCAAATTCCTCACTGCGGTAGCAATCTGTACGCTGTTTATAGGCAGTGGCAATGTGATGGCTGCCCAAACTGCATCTACTGGCTCTTATGGAGTACAAGAGCAGATGCAAACTATCTCCGTGGCTGTTACAGTTGTGGATACAAAAGGTGAACCTGTCATTGGTGCCAATGTCATAGAGAAAGGCACGACCAATGGTGGTATTACAGATTTGGATGGAAAGTTTACGTTGAATGTAAAGCTGGGAGCTATTCTGCAAATCTCCTTTGTGGGCTACGCTACTCAGGAAGTGAAGGCTGCTCCTGCGTTGAAGGTTGTCTTGAAAGATGACACGGAATTGCTGGATGAAGTAGTAGTTGTAGGTTATGGCGCACAGAAAAAGGTGAACCTGACCGGTGCTGTGGCTTCCGTAGATGTAAACAAGACAATCGACAGTCGTCCTATTACAGATATAGGCCGTGCCTTGCAGGGAGCTGTACCTGGATTGACTATCACCACCAATTCCGGTGAGATAGGTGGAGCACCTACTATTAAAATCCGCGGTACTATAGGTTCGCCGAATGGTGATTCCAAGCCGTTGATTCTTGTGGATAACGTGGAGATAACCGATATCTCTATGGTAAACCCGGACGATATTGAAAGTATTTCTGTGTTGAAAGATGCAGCTTCCGCTTCTATTTATGGTGCGCGTGGTGCATTTGGCGTATTGCTGATTACTACTAAATCGAAGAGCAAACATGAACGCCTTTCTGTAAAATACACCAATAACTTTGCCTGGCGTACCCCGACCAAGACACCCGAACAACTTCCGGGCTGGCAGCAAGCTGATATCAACTTGCAGGGGGTAATAAATCAATCGAAAGGTTCTACTGCTTTCTATAATGTAGTAGGTAATATGCGTGTAGATGCTCAACACGTACAGAAGATGAAAGATTACTGGGAAAAATACGGTTACGGTGATCAGTTCGGTCGTGAGATGGAATTGGGACGTGACTTTGAATTCCGTGATGGTGGTATGTTCTTCATCCGTACCTGGGACTGGTATGACGAGTATATCAAAGATTGGTCTCCGCAGCAGAACCATAATTTGTCAATCAATGGTGGTAACGGAAAGACAAACTACAACATTGCCTTGGGCTATTTGAGCCAAGACGGTATGATGAAGATTAATTCGGATGATTATACCCGTTACAATGCTAATATCTCTTTGAACTCGGACCTGAACAAGTATGTTTCTATCCGTACCGGTATCATGTTTACCCGTTCAGACTATGACAAACCGTTCAATTATAATAGTGACCTTTATGATCAGATGTATTATTTGTATCGCTGGCAGCCGATGATGCCGTACGGTACTTTCGAAGGCAAAGAATTCCGTAACGCTTTGACAGAATTAAAAACAGCCCCTACTACCACCAAAGAGCGTGAATATCTCCGTCTGACCGGTGGTGTTACTATCAAACCCATCAAGGATTTGACATTTGATGTTGACGTGGCTTACAGTTCTGTAGAAAGTCGTTTTAAGAAATACGGTACACCAAGCTTGACCAGTGGTTATGAGATCTTTACAGCGCGTTCGTCTGTCGATGCAATGCGTAGTTCATACGGTAATTATATTTCAGCTGCTTCTTATGATTATGTATATCAGGAGACTGGACGTACAGAGAATCTGACGGCTAACTTCGTAGCAACTTATGCCAAGCGCTTGGGCGATCATGACTTTAAAGTAATGGGCGGTTCCAATCTGGAAAAGAGCGAATACAAGTATTACTGGGCGCAGCGCAAAGGGTTGCTTGATCCGGCAAAACCGGAATTGAACCTGGCTACCGGTGATCAGACTACCAGTTCGGAACATACGTGGTGGTCCGTTGCGGGTTTCTTTGGTCGTATTAACTACTCCTATAAAGATCGTTATATGGTAGAGTTGAACGGACGTTATGACGGTTCTTCCCGTTTCCCTTCAGGAAATCGTTTCGGTTTCTTCCCTTCCATGTCTGCTGGTTACCGTATTTCCGAGGAACCGTTCATGCAGTCACTAAAGCCTTATCTGAGCACCTTGAAGATTCGTGGTTCTTGGGGTATGATTGGTAATCAGGATGTAGGTCCCGACCGTTTTGTCTCCACGTTGAAAACTGCTGCCGATAGCTGGATTATTGATGGAAAGAAAGTACAGTCAACACAAAAACCGACGATTGTGTCTTCCACGCTTACATGGGAAAAGGTTGCCACACTTGACCTCGGTCTGGATGCACGTTTCTTGGACGATGCTTTGGGTGTAACATTTGACTGGTACAACCGTACCACCAGTGACATCTTGACTACTGCCAATCTGCCTGCAACATTGGGTGCTGCCGCTCCGTTTGAAAATATGGGTACGATCCGAACTAAAGGTTGGGAACTTGCTGTTGACTATCGTCACACATTCAATAATGGCTTGCACTTTGGTGTAACAGCTTCTATTGCCGATGATAAGACGGAAGTTACGAAATGGACTTACAATACAAAAATCCCTACTTATGCGGCTACGGGCTGGTGGGACACCAGTGCTTATAAAGAAGGTATGATTTTGGGTGATATTTGGGGATTGCAGTTCGACCGTTTCCTGACCGAAGCAGACTTCAATGCCGATGGTTCTTTGAAAGCCGGTTTGCCGGATCAGACGCAGGTATTTCCTGCCGGTTATGAGTTTGCCCCTGGTGACGTGCTCTATAAGGACCTCGACAAGAATGGTAAAATTGAGAAGCAGACAAATACCAATGAAAAGGGTGACCTTAGCATTATAGGTAATGCTTTGCCGCGTATGCAGTTTGGCTTGAATCTGGATGCTTCCTGGAAAGGATTCGATGTAAGTATGTTCTTCCAGGGTGTAGCTAAAAGAAAGCTTTGGGCTGCCGGTAACCAGGTATTGCCGGGCTTCACTGCCGGTGAACCTTTCTACAAAGGAGCTGAAGATTATTGGACTTCTGAAAATCCCAATGCTTTCTATCCACGCCCCATGGACTACAAGCAGGCACAAACCGGTAACTTTAACGTGAATGATCGTTATCTCTTGAATATGGCATACTTACGTTTGAAGACTTTCACTGTGGGTTATTCATTACCTAAGACTTGGTTGAGTAAGTACAAAGTACAAGGCCTGCGTGTTTACTTCACGGGTGAGAACCTCTTTACTATTGATGGTTTGAAACCGGCTATTGACCCGGAAATAGGTATACGTACTGCCGGAACAAGCAGCGATGCCCGTAACTTCGGTCGTAGCTATCCGTATCAGAAGACTGTGTCGTTTGGTATTCAGCTTAGTTTATAATCTAATAGTTATTGCAGTTATGAAAAAGAAAAATTTATTATATATCGTTTGTGCGTTGGCAATGGCTTCGTTCTGCAGCTGCGACGATTTTCTGGACAAAGATCCGCAAGACAAGCAGACCAATGACACATATTGGCAGACAGAAACCTCTTTGCGCACTTATGCGCAGGACTTTTACTCCTCCTTCTTCAAAGGCTATGGCACTGATTATACAGTTTTTGCCGGCTACTTTTCAGGAGATGACTATACGGATGATTTTATCAATCTGAATAATGCGAATACGAATGGAGCGGGGTACATTTACTTCCCAACTTCTTCTACCACAGACTGGAATAGCCGGACGGCAACCTGGTCTGACTATTATGGCATTGTTTATAAGGCGAATGCCATGCTTGAAAAAATTCCGGGAATGAATATCTCGGATGAAGCTAAAAATCACTGGGCAGGTATAGCCCGCTATTTCCGTGCGATGGCCTATAGTACGCTTGCAAAGTATTATGGCGGTGTTCCTTTCTACGATCAGGTGACTGACCCGGCAGATCAAGCTCTCTATAAAGATCGTGACTCTTATCCCTATATAGCACAGAAAATCCAGGAAGATTTTCAGTATGCACTGGATAATGTGCGCCCAGATGATACAAAACGTCAGGTTAATAAGTATGTAGTCGGTGCCTATATGTCACGCGAGTTATTGTATCATGCCACATGGCTGAAGTATCACGGCACTACCGTAGGTCCTACTTCCGAAAAGGTGGCTGATGCCGATATCAAAGCTTTATTGCAAGGCGCCATCAATGGTGCGGAAGCAGTGATGAATTCTGGCATCTACTCTATTGGAAATACTTATAATGCTCTGTTTACTACAGATGATTTGGCGAATAATCCGGAAGTTATTTGGTATCGTGAGTATACAAGTGGTGTACAGTGCAATTCTTTGATGTCTTATAATGGTCCGGAAGATCAGACTCAGGGTGGTGTTACCCAGGATGTAATTGAAACTTATCTTTGCAGTGACGGTCTGCCTATTGGACAGTCTCCCCTTTATCAGGGTAAACAAGATCCCAGTATTCAGAAGTCATTCCAGGAGCGTGACCCACGTTTGTATCAGACAATTGCAGACAGTCTTCGTATCATGAGTGCCATGGGCACAAATTATACAGAAGGTACATCGCCAACGGGATATCCTACCAAGAAGTTCTTGAATGATGAATGGTGGGCTGCAGGATCACCCTATTGTACTGGTATATTGAGTCCCGTTGATGCTCCTTGTATTCGCTATGCGGAAGTGTTGCTGAACTATGTAGAGGCGCGTTATGAAATTGCGCAAGTAGGTGGCAATGCATTTACTCAGAGCGACCTTGACAAGTCTATCAATGAAATCCGCGGTCGTCAACTGACGAAGTGGGGTGACACTGAAGCAAAGACAATGCCTAAGGTACAGTTGAATGGTGGAAGCCTGAGCGTAAATGGAGTGGTTATCAATGACCCGGCTCGTGATGTTGATGTTAATCCGGTTCTGTGGGAAATTCGTCGTGAACGTCGTATCGAACTGATTATGGAAGGCCGTCGTGGCGAAGATCTTCGTCGTTGGGCTAAATTTGAGTACTTGAACTCGGAAGATGCCAGTGGCCATCCTACTATGCCTTTCCTGGGTGCTTATGTCAATATGGCCGACTATCCGGGAATATCAGCGACAGATGAATCCGGCAAGCGGGTACTGTTCTTGTTCGATCCGGAAAATCCTTCTAATACGGATGCCAATAAGGGGTATATCTATTATCTCCGTGAGAAGGGGCTTCGTACATTCAAGAAGGGAGACCTGAATTCAGAACGTAACTATCTGCGTGCAATACCTGCTGCACAGTTGACTATCTACGAAAATAAAAATAAGGTGCTGACTCAGAATCCGGGTTGGTAATATTGTAGATTTATATTAAAGAATAAGTGCCAAAGGTTAGAATTCGGTTTCTGCCTTTGGCACTTTTATTTTATGTCTCAGGGATAAGTTCGTGAGTAACTGAAATTTTAGGCTTATGAAATTCTATAATAGAACAAACGAAAAAGCCGTCAAATCAGTTTGACGGCTTTTTCTTGTTTATGAAAGAATGATTTTATACGTTCTTTTCCTTTATCAGATATTCCGCAATCTGCACTGCATTCAGCGCAGCCCCCTTCTTGATCTGGTCGCCTACGATCCAGAAGGTCAGTCCGTTCTCGTTAGTGAGATCCTTGCGGATACGGCCTACGTAAACCGGATCTTTACCGGCGAGGAACAACGGCATCGGATATTCCTTTTCTGCCGGATTGTCCATCAAAACCAATCCGTTGCCATTGGCAAATGCTTCGCGGGCTTCTTCTACGGAGATGGGGCGCTCTGTTTCTACCCAAATACTTTCGGAGTGGGAGCGAAGCGCGGGAACGCGTACACAAGTAGCACTCACTTTTATGTCAGAATGCATAATCTTGCGGGTTTCGTTGAACATCTTCATTTCTTCCTTGGTATACCCGTTTTCGGTGAATACGTCGATCTGCGGGATGAGGTTGAATGCCAATTGATAGGCGAACTTCTCTACAGTTACCGATTCGCCTGCCAATACTTGGCGGTATTGTTCGTACAATTCGTCCATAGCAGCTGCACCGGCACCGCTGGCAGCCTGATAGGTAGAAACATGCACGGTCTTTATATGAGAAAGCTGTTCGATGGCTTTCAGCGCCACTACCATCTGGATAGTGGTACAGTTGGGGTTGGCGATGATGCCGCGCGGACGGTCTTTAGCATCGGCAGCGTTCATCTCGGGTACTACCAAAGGCACATCGGCATCCATACGGAAAGCGCTGGAATTGTCAATCATTACAGCTCCGTACTTGGTAATGGTCTCGGCAAACTCTTTAGAGGTGCCTGCGCCTGCGGAAGTGAAAGCGATATCAACCCCTTTAAAGTCATCGTTGTGTTGCAAGAGTTTAACCTCGATCTGTTTACCGCGGAAGGTATATTTAGTTCCGGCACTGCGTTTAGAACCAAACAATACTAACTCGTCCAACGGGAAATTCCTTTCATCGAGCACTCGCAGGAACTCCTGTCCCACGGCTCCGCTTGCTCCAACAATAGCTACTTTCATTTTTCTTTGTTTTTAGTTTATAAATAAGTTATTAACTCTAAAAAGATAGAATTGGCTGCAAATTTATAACAAAATGCTGTATGGCACCGCATAAAGTGAAAACTTTTTCGTTATTTTGCATACAAAATCCTAAAACCTGCAGCCTATGGATTGGTTTGACTTCAGTTTGAAACTCCCGATTACCGACCCTACATGGATATTCCTCCTTGTACTACTCATCATATTGTTTGCACCTATGTTGCTGAACCGCCTTCGTATTCCGCATATCATCGGTATGATATTGGCAGGACTCGTCATTGGCGAGCACGGCTTCAATATCCTGGTGCGCGACAGCAGTTTTGAACTCTTCGGCAAAGTGGGACTGTATTACATCATGTTCCTTGCCGGCTTGGAAATGAATATGGGGGACTTCAAGCAGAACCGGGGCAAGGCGCTGGTACTTGGTTTGTTGGCTTTTATCATTCCGATAGGAATAGGTTTTGTTACGAATATGACGCTGCTGAAATACGGTGTCCTGACCTCTGTGCTGCTTGCCAGTATGTATGCCTCGCATACGCTGGTGGCTTATCCCATTGTGATACGTTATGGCGTGTCCCGCCATCGCAGTGTGAGCATTGCGGTAGGGGGGACGGCGGTGACGGATACGCTTACTTTGCTGGTGCTGGCGGTAGTTGGCGGAATGTTCAAGGGAGAGTCGGGAGGCTTGTTCTGGTTATGGTTGGTGGTGAAGGTCATCTTCCTGGGCGGGCTGATTATCTACCTCTTTCCGCGTATAGGCCGCTGGTTCTTCCGGAGATATGACGACAATGTGATGCAGTTCATCTTTGTGCTTGCCATGGTCTTCCTGGGAGCCGGGTTGATGGAGTTTGTGGGCATGGAAGGCATCTTGGGCGCTTTCCTTGCGGGACTGGTGCTGAACCGTCTCATTCCTCATGTTTCCCCATTAATGAACCATCTGGAGTTTGTAGGCAATGCACTGTTCATTCCTTATTTTCTGATAGGAGTGGGAATGTTGATCGATGTGCACGTTATTTTCGGACATGGAGATGCTTTGACGGTGGCTGCCGTGATGATAGTGGTGGCATTGGCCGGCAAATGGATTGCCTGCTGGCTGACGCAGAAAATTTACAGGATGGGAGCCATCGAGCGCGAGTTGATGTATGGACTGAGTAATGCGCAAGCCGCAGCAACCCTGGCAGCTGTATTGGTGGGATATAACATCATTCTGCCCAATGGCGAACGCCTGCTGAATGATGATGTGCTGAACGGCACCGTCTTGCTGATTCTGGTGACCTGCATCGTAAGTTCGTTCATCACAGAGCGTGCGGCGCGAAGGGTTGCAATGGAAGAAGCCCATCTGGAAGAGAACCGTTCGGTAGAAGAAGAAAAAATACTGATACCTATAGCCAATCCCGATACCATTGAAGATCTGATTAATCTCTCGCTGGTGATACGCGATCCGAAGCAGAAGGACAATCTGCTGGCATTGAATGTGATCAATGACGATAGCAGTTCGGAGAATGCAGAGCTTCGTGGAAAACGCTATCTGGAGAAGGCTGCCATGATAACGGCGTCGGCCGATGTTCCGTTGCAGCAGATTACGCGTTACGATTTGAATATCGCTTCCGGCATTATCCATACTGCCAAAGAATACGGGGCAACCGATGTCATTATAGGTTTGCACCGCAAGCTCAATATCGTGGACACGTTCTTCGGTATGCTTACGGAGAATCTGCTGAAGGGACTTCACCGCGAAGTCATGGTCTCTAAATTCTTGATACCCATCAATACAATAAGGCGCGTCATTGTAGCTGTACCTCCGAAGGCTGAATATGAGGCCGGTTTCCAGAAGTGGGTGGACCACTTCTGCCGCCTGGGTGAAACTTTGGGATGCCGTGTGCACTTCTATGCAAATGAGGAGACCACCGCCCACCTGCAGGGATTGGTGAAAAAGAAACACGGGCAGACACTGACGGAATTTTCTCGCCTGGATGACTGGGGAGACCTGTTGATACTGACCGGACAAGTGAACTTTGACCATCTGCTGGTGATTATCAGTGCCCGCCGGGGCTCTATCTCATACGACAGTTCTTTTGAAAAGTTGCCGGCGCAAATCAGCAAGTACTTCGCCAACAATAGTCTGATAGTGCTCTATCCCGACCAGTTGGGCGAGCCCCAGGATGCGGTGTCTTTCTCTAATCCGCGGGGCAATAATGAATCGCAGCACTATGAGAAGGTGGGTAAATGGTTTTATAAATGGTTTAAGAAGAACTAAGTTCTGCAATGAATGATCGGATGATGGAAGAGTGGAAACAAAGAACACAGCTCTTGCTGGGAGATGATAAGATGCAACGGTTGCAACGGGCGCACGTGCTGGTTGTCGGTTTGGGAGGCGTGGGAGCATACGCTGCCGAGATGATATGCCGCGCCGGTGTGGGGCGGATGACCATTGTAGATGCGGACACGGTGCAGCCCACCAACATAAACCGCCAGTTACCGGCGGTGCATTCCACGGTCGGCCGACTGAAAGCGGAGGTACTGGCAGCGCGTTTCAAAGATATCAATCCGGAGTTGGAACTGACGGTGCTGCCTGTATATCTGAAAGATGAGAATATACCGGAACTGCTCGATGCCGCAATTTACGATTTTGTAGTAGATGCCATCGATACGCTTGCACCCAAATGCCATCTGATAGCGGAGGCGATGAAGCGCCGCATCAAGATCGTATCCAGTATGGGAGCGGGGGCGAAGAGTGACATTACGCAAGTGCGTTTTGCCGATATATGGGACACTTACCATTGCGGGCTGAGCAAAGCGGTGCGGAAGCGCCTTCAGAAGATGGGCATCAAGCGTAAGTTGCCAGTTGTCTTCAGTACGGAGCAGGCCGACCCGAAGGCAGTGCTGCTGACGGAAGATGAGATGAACAAGAAATCGACGTGCGGCACGGTCAGCTATATGCCGGCAGTTTTTGGCTGCTATTTGGCGGAGTATGTAATAAAGAGATTGTAGGGTAGATATGATACGATTAGAAAATATAACGAAGAGTTTCGGCAGCTTGCAAGTGCTGCGGGGCATTGATCTGGAAATAGAGAAAGGCGAGATTGTCAGTATTGTCGGCCCCAGCGGTGCAGGCAAGACGACTTTGCTGCAGATTATGGGTACGCTGGACATGCCGGACGGCGGTTCGGTGATTATCAACGGTACGCAGGTCAATCGTATGAAGGAGAAAGAACTTTCTGCATTCCGCAACAAGCACATCGGCTTTGTGTTTCAGTTTCATCAGTTGTTGCCCGAGTTCACTGCTTTGGAAAATGTAATGATACCTGCCTTTATTGCCGGGAAAAGCCAGCAAGAAGCCAAGGCCGCCGCTACGGAAATTCTAGAATTCATGGGGCTTACCGAGCGCGCTTCCCATAAGCCGAACGAACTGTCCGGTGGGGAGAAGCAACGGGTGGCAGTGGCGCGTGCTCTCATCAACCATCCGGCGGTGGTGCTGGCGGATGAGCCTTCCGGCAGTCTCGACACTCATAATAAGGAAGAACTGCACCAGCTCTTCTTCGACTTGCGCAATCGTTTCGGACAAACATTTGTCATCGTCACGCACGATGAAGGACTGGCGCAGATTACAGACCGTACGATACATCTGCTTGATGGGGAAATAGATAAGATGGCCTGACGTTGTTTTTATTTTCCCGTGCTCATTACTCCCGAGTCGTCGTCGCTGTTGTTCACTTTTCGTTGTGCTGTCTTAAAGGTACGACCGAATGAGAAGTTATAAGAAAAGTTGACCATGAACATGCGGGAGCTTTCTTTTATATAATTCTTCGTTTTATAGGATGCAAACTGGTTCCAGTTTTCGCTTTGCACTTTGTAGTTGTCGGTGAAGGGGTTGAATGCACCAACTCCCACCCGCAGGTCTTTGTGCCTGTAATATACGCCTAATATCTGAATGTTCTCTCCTCCCGACAGGGTCTCTCCCCAGAAGTTATTCCAGTTGGTGTTGATCTGCCAGAACAAGGAGAACTGTTTGTAACTCAATGAGGCTTCTGCTTCACAGAACCAATTGGTATAGGTGTGTGAGTATTGATTGCCATGGCTCATGTAATGGTTGACACCCCCTGTAAACGAAACTTGCAGAATATCACGGATAGGGCCTACGCGGAACATGGCACGTCCGGAGACTTTCTGCCAATCTTTTTGGTTATCCCAGGTTTGCACAATTTTATTTCCTTCTTGAATCTTTTCATCCATAATGGCATCGGGGCGGTAGTCGTAAGCACCCCATAAATTGGTGTAGAATATGCCTTTCTTCCATTCGTACGTCAGTTCCGTATTGTAGCACATGTACGATTTCAAATTAGGATTACCACGACGAATCTGGAAGGAATCTACTGCTTGTTCCACTGCACTGAGGTCGCCCAGAGAAGGGGAGGCATTGTAGATATTCGCTTTCCAACGAAGATAAGAGTTGTCGGAGAAAGCATAATGCAACACAATGCTCGGATTGAAACTGTAGTTCTTGGTAGACTGGTCGTCTCCGTTCTGGTGGTAATAGAAGCGGGTTGCAGCAATTCCCAGCCTATAGTTCAACTTATTTATTTTTCCGCGATATTCGCCGAACAGGTAGGTGTTTCCCTGATGCATGTTCGTTTCGTAGTAATGACCATTCTTATATTCGTTGTTGGCATAAGATTGCGAATGGTTCAAACCGAAACTCAATGCATTGCCTTTGGAGAATTGTTTCTCGTAGATGGCTTCGGCAATCAGGGAGTATTTATTCCCCAGGACATTATTGTCGATGTCGGTCAACATCTCTTCCGGGATGCTCTCCTGGTAGAATCGGTGTGATTTATCCCGGTTGTAAGTACCTACGACATTGAATACCAGGGTTTGCTTATTTTTCAGGTTTTGTTGGTAGTACAGGTCCAGCGAGGGGCGTGTCCAACTTTGTTTGGTACGGTCCACCATATTTACCACGTCCGTTTCGTCATTGGCATTATAGAGAGTTCCCTTGTAGTCCCAATGTGGCTGATTATTCCCTCGCAGGCGGAATGCGGCGCTGAAAAGGGAGTTTTCTGAGGTTTGCAGACTGTAGTTTACATTCAGGTTATGCATGACCAATGTTGCTTTGCTGGGTTCACCCCGTTCCAGGCGGCGCAAAGTGGTGCCGTCTGCCAGGTGAAACTCTTCCTCATTGTCACGGTATAGACCGTCAAAACTTCGTGGTCCCATGTAGTAGGAGAAACCGAATTCTGATTTCTTGTGGTTTACTTTGCCGTATAGGTTGTAGTTGCCCCACATGGCATTTACGCTTTGGGAGATATCAGTGCCGAAGTTACCTCCTGTATCGGGACGGCGTACTATGTAGTCTATCACCACTTCGGCATTACCATAGCGCAGTCCCGGGTTATCATGATATTCTATACGGATAATGTCTGCCGGGCGAATGGCTTTGATTTCGTCTATTTCTGCTTTCACACCGTTGATGCGCAGTTGCAGTTCGCCGCCACCGGACAGTCCTATTTCATTATTCATCGGGTTCACCAGAATGCGGGGGAGCATCAGTTCTTGGAGCAGGTTCACCCCATTGGTTGAGGTTTTCATCTGCCTTTCGGAGGGGAAAACTAACTTCCGGTCGGCACGGCTGATCTGGCTGGAACCGGTAATGGTTACTCCTTCCAAAGCGATGGCGGTGCTATCCATTACTATTTGTCCGAGGTCTGTACTGCGTTTTACCCCATCGAGGGTGATGTACTGGGTATTGTAGCCGATGCTGGAAAGTACTAGCCGGTAATCTCCTGCCTCTGTACTCTTGAAAACGAACTGCCCTTGCGGGTTGGTGGTTACCCCGTTCACAAATGTGGAGTCGAGGGTTTGCAATACAATATTAGCGTACTCTATGGCATTGTTGGCAACATCGCAAACAGTTCCTTTGATTTCTATTTTTTGAGCAAAAGAGCTCTCTACCACGCTGCTGAACAGTATGGCTGCTATTATTAATTTTCTCATGTCTATACGATTGTTTCCTTTTTATTGCAGTTGGCCTTTCTGCTTTCAAGGAGGTTTCTGCTTTTTAGACGAAGTAGCTGGGGAAAAAGTTGCATCTGAAATGAAAAAATCTTGCTATTCGAAACAAACATAGTGACTAATCCGCTCTAAATCAGTGGCGGAGAACTCTTCGTAAAGTGCAAAAGGTTTCAGGTTGCGTAGTGTCCCTTTCTTCTTCCGGTATTCTACGAACGCCTTGGCCTGATAGAAGTTGATGTAGGGATGATTGCGAAGTTTCTCTATTCCGGCACGATTGAGGTTGAGGCGGCGGATGTCTTTGCTGTCGATGCGGAGCCAGGATTGCAGCTGACGGTAATCCACGTGAATGTCTTGCAATTGCTCTATGCTATAGAAACCGCCTAACCGTTGGCGATAGCCGGTTATCAGACGTGCAATGCCGCTGCCGATGCCCGGAATCTTCTTCAACTCGGTGGTGTCGGCGCGGTTCAGATCGATGACGGTGCCTTCGGGATATTTATAAGGTGCTGCTTTGGGGCTTGCTGTGCTGTCGTCCGATGCCGGTGGGGTATAGAGGCGGACGATGCGCCTTGCCGTATCTTCGGGCGCAATGCATATGTAAGGTAACAATGCTTGATATTGTTCCGCTGTCAGTCCGTATACTTTCTTGAAGTCTTCTGCTTTACGGAACCGGCCTCCTTTGCCGCGGTAGTGCAGGATATTCCGTGCCATCCACCCCGGCAAACCTAAGGAACGAAAAGTGATGGAATCTGCCGTATTGGGGTTGAAGGGTGCTAACGTGATGACTGGCTGTGGCTCGTGGGGATAGCGGTAGTATGGCTTTTCAGTATTCTTTTCTTCTTCTTGTATGGAGGCGATGAAGGCTTCATATTCAGCTTCGGCAAGAGCTTGTTGCCGGAGTTCTTCCTCAGAAAGCGCCTGGTCCCTATGCGAATAATAATGCCCGACGAGAAAGACGAGGATAATAACTGCAATCAGCACCAGTATTCCGCGTCTTTCTCCCCGGGTGAAGTAGAAGAATTCTTTGAACGGGTTTTGCATGTCCGCTTTACTTTAGCAGGCCCAATTCATTGATAAATATGCATGCAATGCCTATCGGGGCAATGAATTTGAGAATGAATATCAATAGTTTATAGATGGATACCTTTAAAGTACCGTTATTGCTGATTTCTTCCCAAACAATCTTCTTGTCCAGATACCAGCCGATGAAGATGGAGATAAAGAAACCACCCAGCGGTAACATAATCTTGGCAGTGACAAAGTCGAACAGGTCGAACAGGTTTAATCCGAATATCGTATAGTCCTTGCCTATACCCAGTGAAAGTGAGCAGAGCACTCCCAGAATCATGCAACCTCCGGTAACAAACCGTGCAGCCTTGCCACGCGAGAAGTTAAACTCTTCGTGCAGATATGCTGTGGCAACTTCGTGCAAAGAAATAGTGGAAGTCAACGCTGCCAACGCCAGCAAGATGTAGAACATCAATGAAAGCACGATGGCCAGCCAAGGTATGCTGCCGAACGCTTGCTGGAAAACATTGGGCAGTGTGATGAACAGCAGGCTCGGGCCGGCATCCGGCTGTATGCCCACGGAGAATGCAGCGGGGAAAATGATGAATCCTGCCAGAATGGCCACCATCGTGTCTATAGCAGCTACATTGAGAGCCGTTTTAGGCAGGTTCGTATCATTCCGGAAGTAAGAAGCATAGGTGCAGAGGCAACCCATGCCGAGGCTTAGGGAAAAGAATGCCTGACCCATGGCTCCCAGGAATACATTACCGTCCACTTTGCTGAAATCCGGTTTCAGCAGGAACTCGATACCGGCACCTGCACCGGGCAGTGATACGGAACAAATGGCAAGTACAATCAGCAAGATAAAGAGAATGGGCATCATTATCTTAGCCGATTTTTCAATGCCCTTTTCTACTCCTTTGACGATAATCAGGTGAGTAGCCAGCAGGAACAGCACCAGCCAGATGACAGGCCGCCACGGATTACTGACAAAACTGTTGAAAGAAGCGATGAAATCGGCTGTCGACTTTCCGGCAAATCCGTTAGTGGCAGCTTCGCCGATGAATTCAAGCGTCCAGCCGGCTACCACGGAATAATATCCCAGAATCAGGAAGCCTGCCAACACACCCATGCGTCCCACCCAGCGCCATCGTGTGCCGGGCGCCAGCTTCTGATAGGCTCCTGCTGTATTGGCACGCGACCGCCTGCCGATCATGAATTCGGCTATCATGATAGGTATTCCCAGGATGAGTACGCAAGCCAGATATATAAGGATGAATGCAGCACCTCCGTGGTTTCCGGTTTCATAAGGAAATCGCCAGATATTACCCAAACCAACCGCCGAGCCTGCCGAAGCAAGTATGACACCTAATTTGCTCCCAAAGTTAGCTCTGTCACTTCTTGTCATAAAACGTAGATTTTTCTTTCAATTCGTTATTAATATCCACTAAAACATGCAAATATAGAAAATGTTCCGTACTTTTGCACACGAATCGTTGATAATTTGAAATATGCTATATTATATTAAGAAATACCCCGTATCGCTTACCATCATACTGGCGGTGATCTATCTTTCCTTTTTCAAACCGCCTTCCACGGAAATAGGTAAAATTCCTAATATCGATAAAGTCGTACATATATGTATGTATCTGGGCATGTCCGGTATGCTCTGGCTGGAGTTTTTGCGGGCACATCGTAAGGATAACACACCGTTGTGGCATGTATGGGTAGGGGCATTTGTCTGCCCGGTGCTGTTCAGCGGAGTGGTGGAACTGCTGCAGGAATACTGCACTACCTACCGCGGCGGTGATTGGCTGGACTTTGCAGCCAATACCACAGGGGCAATTCTTGCATCACTTATCGGCTACTTTGTGCTGAGGCCGAGGATGGTGAAATGATCACAGATAACCTACAACACTTTCCAGTTTCGTGTAATGTGAACCTTTAATGAGGATTGTCTTTCCGTGAGGCTTTTGTTGCTTCAATGCTTCAATCAGTTCGGCGGCTGTAGGGTAAGTGCGGTAACGATGCCGGGTAGCGGCAAATAATTCTCCGACGAGCACTACGTCCTCGAATCCGCATTCTTCCAGATAGTCTACAATCTTTTGGTGTTCTTCCGCACTGTCTTTTCCCAGTTCTCCCATATCACCCAGTATCAAGGCCTTGTTTTCGGCATTCATATTCTTGAAGTTGCCGATGGAGGCCATCATGCTGGTGGGGTTGGCATTGTAGGCGTCGATAATCAGTGTATTGTCCGCTGTCTTTTTCAGTTGGGAGCGGTTGTTTTGCGGGGTATAGTCTGTCAGTGCGCGGTCTATCTTTTCCGGTGCTACGTCGAAGAAGTGCCCGATGGTTACGGCGGCCAGGGCGTTGGGGAAGTTATACTCGCCGATAAGTTGCGTCTGCACTTCGTGGCATTCTCCGTCCTTTCCGGCTTTCCATCCGAAGGTGAGGTAAGGGGAGTTGCCGGTGACGCGGCCGTTGATGTACAGATTGTCTTCGTTGCCGTAGGCTATCTGCTTCAATCCGCCTGCTATATTGTTCAGGTAGGGGTTGTCGTGGTGGATGAAGATGATGGAGTTTTCCCGTTGCCGCAGGTAGTCGTACAGCTCGCCTTTTGTCCGGATCACTCCTTCGAAGGAACCGAAGCCTTCCAGGTGCGCCTTTCCTACGTTGGTGATGATGCCGTAATCCGGTTCCGCTATCTCTACCAGCTCTTTGATGTCTCCGGGATGGCTGGCGCCCATTTCCACTACGGCAAGGTCGTGTTCGGGGCGGAGGCGGAGCAGGGTGAGGGGCACACCGATGTGGTTGTTTAGATTTCCCTGCGTGTACAGCACGTTGTAGGCTTGCGCGAGGACGGCGGATATCAGTTCCTTGGTAGTGGTTTTACCGTTGGTGCCGGTGATGCCGATGATGCGGGTGCCCAGTTGTCGGCGGTGATAGTTTGCCAACTTTTGCAGGGTGTGCAGGCAGTTGTCTACTAATATATAGTGCGGATTGTCGGCGGGTGCATAGGCTGCCTCGTCTACAACGGCATAGGCGCTTCCGCTTTCCAGGGCTTTGGCGGCAAAAGCATTTCCATTGAACGTATCGCCTTTCAAGGCAATGAACAGGGAACCTTGGGGGCAGTTGCGGCTGTCTGTGGTGACGCAGCTACACTGCAGGAATATCTGATAGAGGGTTGTAATATCCATTGTTTTCTTTCTTTTAGTGTTGTTATTGAAATATGTTGCAGTGCCGCCTGTTGCTAGCGGTTATGCGGCTCCAACCATACCTCTTTCCAGCCTTCCACCGTGCGTGTAGTCGAAGAAAAGTTCACGCCGATGCATACCACCTGGCGGCTGTCTATGGCATAAGGACGGGCATAGCCACGTTCTTCTATCTGCCGGAGCGCCTCCTCCGGACTCTTGTCCAGCTTGAACTCGAAGATGTAGACGTACTTCTCCATCTCGAGGATGCAGTCCACGCGCCCGCGGCTCTGCGTGTCCTCGCTGCGGATGGCGCGGCAGTACACACCTATCAGGCGGAGAAGCAGGTAGAAGGTGTATTGGAAGTGTTTCTCGGTCTTCTGTATATCGTTCAGCGAAGGGTGCGAATCGTATGGGATGCTCGAGAGGAAGGCGGTGAGCGAGTCGCGGAAGGCTTCGGTATGCCCTTTCCTCAACAGGCGGACGGCATCCAGTATCCAGCTGCCCACCTCATGCGAGGCGGGCTTCAGGTAGTTGGAGGCCAGCAGGGTGAGGAAGCCCTTGCGCACCTCGTTGTTGGGGAAGTCCAGTAGGAAGCTGCCCGTCGTCCGGTCGTACTCCTTGATGGTGAGGTAGCCGCTCTGGTAAATCATGGGCAGGGGGCGCTCCACGTCGGCCTTGTAGTCCACGAACATGGCGGGGTCGTAGAAGCGTCCGGCCAGCTCGTTGATGTGCTCGTTGCTACGGGCGAGCAGGCGGATGAGGTAGGTGGGCGTGCCGGTGGCGAACCAGTAGTCGCGAAGTTCCTGCTTGTCGAGGGCGTTGAGTATGCTGAAGGGATTGTAGACGTCGGTCATGGCCGTGCCGAAATGGTAGCCGTCGTACTGGCGCTGCAGGATGTCCCACATCTCGTCGATACTGCATCCATCTTTCTGGGCAAGGGCGGCAACGGGCTCGGCGAAGTACTCACGCATCTCCTGTCCAGTAATGCCGCAAAGTGCCTCGTAACGGTTGTCCATGCTGATGTCATTGGGCTGGTTGAATCCGCTGAACACGCTGACCTGCGAGAACTTGGTGACGCCCGTCAGCAGCACGAACTGCAAGTAGCGGTCGGCGGACTTGAAGGAGGAGTAGAAGGACTTCAGGATGTCGCGGTGGCGGTTTTCCAGAAGAATCCTTTCGCCTTCGCTGTCGCGGGTGTAGTAACCGGTGTCGAGCACGTCGAGGATGGGCTTGTCATACTCGTCCACCAGCACCACGGCACGGCGGCCGGCACGCTCGCTGGCACGTTGCAGGATGCCCAGGAAGCGGTTGCCGATGGTCGATTCATTTTCTCCTTTTCCGTATTCGGACTCCCACTTGCTCAGATAGTCCTCGATGGTGTTCTCCAGTTCTCCGTCCTGCGTATAGTTCCCTCCGTTGAAGTCGATGTGGAAGACGGGGTATTCGTTCCATTCCTTCTCCAGTCCGGCGATGGCAAGGCCGTCGAACAGCTCCTTCCGTCCGCGGAAGTAGCACTCCAGCGTGCTCACCAGCAGGCTCTTGCCGAAGCGGCGCGGGCGGCTGAGGAAGTAAATCCTTCCGTTCTTCACCAGGTCGTAGACCAGGGCGGTCTTGTCCACGTAGACATATCCGTCCTCACGAATCACATCCAAACTCTGTATTCCGATAGGATATTTCATAATCTCCTCTTTTTCTTCTTTTTTGAGACTGTTGCATTGTTGCAATGACAAATGTACGGAGAAAAGGACAAATAAAGAAGGGTTGGATGGAGAAAATGCAAGTATGGACATTCTTTCCACGCCTATGCTTTGCATGCAAGCCTATAGGACTGAGTGTACAAGACATCAGGACTTAGCAGATAAGACATTAGGAATGAAGACCCAAAAGATCCGGATGTTTTACCCCAAAAGATGGGGATGTTTTCAGGGAAAAGACCCGGATGTTTTGGGGCAAAAGATGGGGATGTTTTTAGAAATAACATCCGGAAGTCCGTACCTCAGAATATAGGGATTAAGAGGGCTAAGTCCTATTGATATATATACTAAGTCCTGATGTTATATATAATAGGTGTATATATCCATCAGGACAAGATACTGGTGGCTGAGTGAACCAATGATTATTTGTTCAGCGGCAAGGTGAGTACGAAGTGGCAGCCGTTGGTATATTCCGGGTCGAGCGTCAGGCTTCCACCCATCTTCTCGGCGCAGATGCGTCCGATGGACAATCCGAGTCCTGTGCCTTGCACGAAGGTGTCTATCTTGGCAAAACGCTCGAATACAAACTCTTGTTTCTCTTTAGGAATGCCGATGCCTGTATCTTTTACGCTGAAGATGATGTGTTGATGCGCTTCGTCTTGATGCCAGGAAAGGGTGATTTCTCCTTCTTGGGTGAACTTGGCCGCATTCTTCAGCAGGTGAGAGAGAATCATGCTGAGGCGTACAGGGTTGGTATAGAAGTAGAACTCGTTCGATTCGGTTTGCAGGTTGAGCTTGACGCCGGGTTTCAAGCTCGATTCTGCTTGAAGGATACACTCCCGGCATATAGTTGTGGCATCTGCACCGATGTTGGTCGGTATGTCGGTTCCACTGTCGAGGCTCGAAATATCCAGTACATCTTCTACCAGGTGTAGCAGGTTGTTGCTGCCTTGCTCGATGATGTCTGCAAATTCTTTGGTTTCGTCATTATCCTTGCTCATGCTTCCGATGATTTGGGAGAAACCGACAATCGAGTTTAGAGGCGTACGAATCTCATGGCTCATGTTCTGTATGAACTCGGTCTTCATGATGCTGGCCTTTTCGGCTTGCTCTTTGGCATGGAGCAACTCTTTCTCGGAAACAAGCAAGGCCTGGTTCTTCTCTGACAGTTGCTTTTGGGAGGCCCGCAATCTGCCGTTAAGGAGGTGTTCCCGATAGAAGATGATAGAAGCAAGGATCAACATGGCAATCAGGAAGAAGATGATGCGTTGCTTGCTTTTCAAATCCCGTCGCTGCATTTCCTGCTGTAATTCGCTCTTTTCGGTATTCAGACGCTCTACACCAAGGCGGGTGGCATATTCGCTGGCGGCTATGTTTTCATAAAGTTTATTGAGCGAATCGCTGGTATGGATATATTGCTGATAATACTCCAAAGCCTTTGCCGGATTGCCCATTTCTTTATATATGGTGGCCTTGATTGGCAATTCGTCCAAATCGATATCGGGGCTGAGGCGCATGCTGTCGATATGCTCTTGTGTGGTTAAGGCTTGGGGATATTGTTTGGTATACATATAGTAATCTCTCAGCTTTAAATAGTACTCATGAGAGACTTTGGCAACTTCCTTGTGTGTGTCGAGCAACAGTTTTGCCTTTTGCAGGTATTCTTTAGCTTTGGGATATTCTTCGCTGTCTATATAATAACCGACATACTTCAGGTTGAAGTAGTATTCTTGGGTATTGCTGTAGATATGTTCTTTCGCCTTTTCCAAACACTCTGCCGCTTTGTCCAGCCTGTCGCATTTGCAGTAAAGGAAAGAGAGAGCTCCGTAGGTGCTGCTTAAATTGTAGGTGTTTATCTTGTATTTCTGGATAATCTCCACTTCCTTTTCGCGGCTTTCGATGGCGAGCTCATATAACTTTCTGGTCTGATAGATAGTGCCTACTGCATTAAATCCGTCTGCCATTCCTGCCGGATAATTGTCCTGTTCCGCTTGCTTTGTCATCTTGTCCGCTTCGTAGAGGGCCGTATTGTACTGCTGGTTTTTGATGTAGTAGAAGATGAGTCTCTTTGCCCATACAAAATAGTAATACTTGGGTTGATGGGTCTTCTTTGCGAACTCTTTTACTACATCTACATAGTGCAGCAGGCTGTCTTTATGGCTATCTGCGTAGTAATAGTAGTCGAGTTTGGTGCACAGGGCAACTGCCTGCATCCGCATATCCTGCTTCTCTTCTGCCAGTCGGAACAGGGTGTCGGTCATTTGCATGACCTCGGGGTCTCCTATTGCCGACTTACAGCGGAGATAATAAGCATATAAAGTACTGTCTACATCGTATGCTTCACTTGCATCCTTCTGTTGCCCTCGAATCTGAGCGCTACATAGCATGAATAGAAAGCAGAAAATGTAGCTTAGTGTACAGGGGGCAGTTTTTAACTTCGCCATTATGGTGTTTTATTTGCACATTCTGTGCAAAGATACTTTATTTTCGATATAATCTGCATGTTTAATGGCTTTTTTGTTTACATTTGCAGAGGTATATAACAGAAAACAACTATTCATGGAGACACTGAAAGTCAAATATATAAACGTTAATGGCACATTGCTGAATCTTTCCACCCCTTGCGTTATGGGGATATTGAATATCACTCCCGACTCTTTTTATGCTGGCAGCCGTATGCAAACCGAAATGGAGATTGCCCGGCGCGTAGAGCAGATTTCCCGCGAGGGAGCCGGAATCATCGATATCGGCGCCTACTCTTCCCGTCCTGATGCGGAGGATGTTTCGGCCCGGGAAGAAATGGAACGGTTGCGCAGGGGACTGGCCATTCTGCGCCGCATAAAGCCGGATGCTGTTGTTTCTGTAGATACTTTCAGAGCCGATGTAGCCAGGATGTGTGTGGAGGAGTTCGGAGTGGCCATTATCAATGATATAGCTGCCGGCGAGATGGATGCGGATATGTTCCGTACAGTGGCCGACCTGAATGTACCTTATATAATGATGCACATGCAGGGCACTCCGCAGAATATGCAGAAACATCCGCACTACGATAATCTGTTGAAGGAAGTTTTCCAGTACTTTGCCCGGAAGGTGCAGCAGTTGCGCGATTTAGGAGTGAAGGACATCATACTTGACCCGGGCTTCGGCTTTGGGAAAACGGTGGAGCATAACTATGAGCTGCTGGCTCATCTGGAAGAATTCCGGATATTTGAGTTACCTTTGTTGGCCGGTGTTTCGCGCAAGTCGATGATTTATCGGTTGCTGGACATCACCCCTCAGGAGGCTTTGAACGGTACTACGGTGCTCGACACCATTTGCCTGTTGAAAGGAGCGGATATACTTCGCGTGCACGATGTGCGCGAAGCCGTTGAGACGGTGAGGATTGTGGAAGCGATGAAGAAGGAAAGCGGGAAGATGGAGAAGTAAAAGAAATGATAGTTAATATTTAATACTTGAACTTGTGTTTTTTGAGTTTGGCATAAAAGATTTCATAGATATCCTGCTGGTGGCATTCCTGCTGTACTATACGTACAAGTTGATGAAGGCTTCCGGCTCTATCAATGTGTTTACCGGCATCCTGGTGTTTATCCTGATATGGCTGGTGGTTTCGCAGGTGTTGGAGATGAAGCTGCTCGGCTCTATTTTCGACAAGCTGGTCAGTGTGGGTGTGTTGGCGCTTATCATTCTGTTTCAGGACGAGATACGGAGGTTCTTGCTGACCCTCGGTTCGCATCAGCATGCCAGTGCATTGGTGCGCTTCTTCACCGGGAATAAGAAAGAAAAGCTGGAGCACGAGGATATCATGCCTATTGTGATGGCATGTATCAGTATGGGAAAACAAAAAGTAGGCGCATTGATCGTGATGGAGCACAACATGCCTTTGGATGATGTGGTGCGTACGGGAGAGATAATCAATGCTGATATCAACCAGCGCCTGATAGAGAATATCTTTTTTAAGAACAGTCCGTTGCACGACGGGGCGATGGTCATCAGTAAAAAGCGCATCAAGGCGGCAGGATGTATCTTGCCGGTATCGCACAATCTGGATATCCCCAAGGAACTGGGACTGCGGCATCGGGCTGCGATGGGAATTTCCCAGGTTTCCGATGCACATGCAATCATTGTATCGGAAGAAACAGGCTCTATTTCCGTTGCCTATAAAGGCCAGTTCTATCTGCGCCTGAGTGCCGAGGAACTGGAAAGCCTGCTGACGAAAGAAAACTAATAACTCATAACTAATAACTGAAAACAATGGATAGACGAAACTTCTTACGGACGGGGAGTCTGGCGGCATTGGGCTCGCTGGCAATACCTTCGTTGGCTATGCCGGCATCAGTGCGCAATGCATTGGGAGGAGCAGACAATAAGTCTGCTGTTGCTGCGGCAATGAATCATTTCGGTGTAACAGAAGCCGATTTGCAGAAAGTTCTTGCTGTTGCCTTGGAAAAGGGCGGCGACTATGCCGACCTCTATTTTGAACATACATTCAACAATAACGTAAGTCTGATGGATGGCAAAGTGAATAACTGCGGTGCCAACATCGACTTCGGTATGGGTGTACGTGTACTGGCGGGAGACCAAAGCGGCTATGCATACGTAGAAGGCATCACTTTGGAAGAAATGATGCGCGCCGCCCGCACAGCTGCCCGCATTGCTTCTTCCGGTAAAGCGGGAAAAGTTGCTGCACTGACCGAAAAGACGATTGCCAAGAACCGATATGTGGTTACCGATCCTTGGGAAGATGTAAGCGTAAAGGCTAAAATCCCTTATCTGGAGAAACTGGACGAGAAGGTCTTCTCATTGGACAAGCGCGTACGCAAGGTGCAGGCAATGTTGTCGGACAACACATCGCATGTACTGTTCTGTAATTCAGAAGGTGTTTGTTACTACGATTATCGTCCGATGGTCTCTTTCGTGGCTGTTTGCATCATGGAAGAGGACGGAAAGATGGAGAATGGCTTTGCAAGCCGTTCCTATCGCAAGGGATTCGAATTTATGACGGATGATATTGTAGAAGTGATAGCACGCGAGGTGGTGGATAATACGGCCATCTTGTTCAAGGCGGTGAAGCCCAAAGGCGGTGAAATGCCCGTTGTGATGGGCGCAGGCGGTTCGGGCATCTTGTTGCACGAGGCCATCGGCCATGCTTTCGAAGCGGACTTCAACCGCAAACGGACTTCTATTTTCTGCGACCTCTTCGGCAAGAAGGTGTGTGATGAACATATCAATGTGGTAGACGACGGTACTATTCCGTTCAACCGCGGTTCCGTGAACTTCGACGACGAAGGTGTGGAAGGACAGAAGACCTACATCGTGAAAGACGGTATCTTGACCAGCTACTTGCACGACCGTATCAGCTCCAAGCACTACGGCGTGGCTCCTACCGGAAACGGACGCCGCGATACATTCCGCAATATGCCTATCCCCCGTATGCGTGCCACGTATATGGAGGCGGGCAATATGAAGGAAGAGGATATCATTTCTACGGTAAAGAACGGTATCTATGTAGATCAGTTCACAAACGGAGAAGTGCAGATCGGTGCCGGAGACTTTACCTTCTTCGTGAAGTCCGGTTATCTGATTGAAGACGGTAAGCTGACGCAACCCATCAAGGACATCAATATCATCGGTAATGGCCCGAAGGCTTTGGCGGATATCACAATGGTGGCCAATAACGACAAGATTGACAACGGCACGTGGACGTGTGGCAAAGACGGACAGTCTTGTCTGGTTACTTGCGGCATGCCGTCGGCATTAGTCAGCAAGCTGACGGTGGGAGGAGAAAGTTAACTATCACCTATCATTTATCAACTATCAACTAAAGACAATGATTACAGACAATAATAAGAAATTGGCGCAATGGGCAATGGACTTTGCCCTGAAGAATGGTTGCCAGGCAGCTAAGTTGGTGCTGTACTCCAATTCCAACGCTTCTTTCGAACTGCGTGATGCGAAGATAGACAAGTTGCAGCAGGCTTCCGAAAGCGGATTGAGCATAAGTTTGTTCGTAGATGGTAAGTACGGTTCCTATTCAACCAATCGTTTGGATAAGAAGGAACTGGAAGCATTCATAAAGAACGGTATCGAGTCCACGCGCTATCTGGCGGAAGACGAGGCGCGGGTGTTGCCCGATGCTTCCCGTTATTATAAAGGTGGAAAGCCCGATTTGCAGTTGTTCGACAAAAAGTTCTATGATATCAATCCCGATGATAAAGTAGCGATTGCCCGCGCGGCTGCCGAAGAAGTGATGGGTAAGGACGAGCGCATCATCTCGGTAGGTACTTCCTACGGTGACGGCGAAAATGCTGCTTATCGCTTGACGAGCAACGGTTTCGAAGGAGAATCCAAGTCTACTTGGTTCTCTGTATCTGCCGATGTGGCGATAAAAGGTGAGGGCGAGGCACGTCCTTCTTCCTATTGGTATGATTCGGCTTTGTACTATGACAAACTGATAAAGTCGGGTATCGGAGTGACGGCTTTGGAGCGTGTACTGAAGAAATTGGGACAGAAGAAAGCTGCTTCGGGCAAGTATACGATGGTGGTAGACCCGATGAACTCAGCCCGACTGGTGGACCCGTTGCTGAGTGCACTCTACGGTGCCTCTTTGCAGCAGAAGAATTCTTTCTTGCTGGATAAGCTGAATACGAAGGTAGGTTCGGATGTGCTGAACCTGACGGACGAACCTCATACTATCGGTGCTAATGGTGCCCGCTACTTCGATAGTGAGGGCGTGGCAACGGAGCATCGTCCGATTTTTGAGAACGGAGTGCTCAAGACGTATTTCATCGATACCTATAATTCCAAAAAGATGGGAGTGGCACCTACCATCAATTCGCCTTCTTTGCTGGTAATGCAGCCGGGCAGTAAAGACCTGAACGGTTTGATTGCCGATGTACAGAAAGGCATCTTGATAACGGGATTCAATGGCGGTAACAGCAATAGCAGTTCCGGAGACTTCTCTTATGGTATCGAAGGATTCCTGATTGAGAACGGTAAGTTGACCCAGCCGGTGAATGAAATGAACGTGACAGGCAACATGATTACGCTTTGGTCTTCTTTGGCGGCCATCGGCAATGATCCCCGTATGTCTTCTTCCTGGCGCATTCCTTCATTGGTGTTCGAAGGAGTAGACTTCAGCGGATCGTAATGCCTAATTCAGCATCAGACTCATACAGGGGACTGATGATGCAAATACTTTTTCGGTGAGTTCGCCGATTGTTAGTGCCAAGTGACTGCCCGGCAGACGCTTGGCACTATTCATACATTTACCATTGTTCAGGTAATAGTATCCGTTGTTGGCATTTACTTCTTCGTCGCTGAGGTAGATGCTGGTTTCCAGTTCGGGATGGGCGGCAGCATAGAGTTGCAGTATGGCTTTGGCATTGATAATGCGCGCCATGCCCAGAGGTTGTCCCGTCGCATTGGCTACTTCAATGGATGGAAGTTTAAGCCTGCTGCAAATGCGCTGAAGCAGCAACGAAGCCATATCGGGAGTGTCCGATACGATTTCTTCTACGTACCATTGGTTGGTATCTGTGGGATAGGCAATGGCCAATGCTACGATGGCACCTCCATGATTCAGCTCAAAAATACTTCCCCGGCTTAATTGCAAGTCCGAAAGAATGACGTGGAAATCCTTCTCTGTATGCTGGATGCAGTAAGGACGTTCTTTTAATTTCCGGTTCAGGTATTGATAGGTATCTGCTTTGTACTCATGGGTTACTTTCAATGTGTAACCCGTTTTGGGAAGGGGAACGGCGGAAGCCGGAACAGTGCTTTTGCTACGGTTGAAGATGGGGGCATAACCGTTGCGGGCATAGTAAGAGAAGAGCCACGGTTCTGCCGGTATCAGGGTAGACAGGACGACGTCATTGTGCAGCATCCGTGTGAAGGCCTGCGACAATAATTCGTGCATCACGCCCCGGTTGCGAAAGTCGGGATGTGTGCACGCTCCTGAAATGTAGGCGGTATTGATTTCTGCTTCACCGAAAGTCATGGGATAAGGCAACATTTGCAGGGCGGCAATCACCTCTTCTCCGCTCTGGATGGCGAGGTTGACGTCATTGTTGTAACGTAGCCTGAAGTACATGTCTATGAATTCTTCGCTGTCGTCGAAACAGAGCTTCCACAACTCCTTTACTTTCTCCCGTATCATCCTCTTATCACTTTATCACCTACCACTTTATCGCTTCCACCGGTTCATCCTTCAGGCAAGCGACGTATTTTTCCAGAATAATAGTCGGCTGGTACGACAATTTGGCTTTGCGCAGTCCTTCGATTCCCAGGTCTTCTTCCCGGTTGATGTACACGTATTGTTCGGGAATGTGATTGGCAAATTCGTAGTTTATCATTGCGTATGCACCGTCGATGCTGGTATCGGCCTTCTCTACATGCACTCCGAAAGTGTCTTGATTGATGGGCATGCCGAAGGTAAAGGCGGCAATCTTTCCATCTACATGCAGGATGCCTCCTGTCAGGCCCAGCGCTTCGAAGTTGTGCAGGGCATAAATCAGTGCACGGCGTTCGTTGCCCGTACCCTCGTGTTGGTCGCAGTTATTGACTTTGCACCATTCGGCTTCCAGATCCAGGCATTCCCGGATGCGGTCGGGGGTGATGGGAGTATATTCGTAGTTGTAGGTTCGTTTGAACTTGTTGACGTGGTTCCGCTTGGCCTGGAATTTCTTCCCGGAAAGCGTGGCAAGATCGGTGCGCAGATAGAGGTAATCGGCATAATCTCGGTCGGCCGTGAATTGGAACTTGCCGGGCATGAAAGTTTCCAACTCTTCGCACATCCCGGCACATATACCTAATAAGCAGAGTGGTTCGCCTTCCCGGTGGGCATCTTCTTCTAGTGCATTCAGCACTTTATTTAAATCGCCGTTGCCTATCGGCATCATGTATACCAGTTCTCCGTCTGCCCAGAACTTTAGTAAAAGGAAACCGTCCAGGATGGCAAACTTGGTATTGTACAGAAAACGCCAGCTGCACAGATTGGAAAATGAAAGGTCGCAGTTCCGTCGCGGGCTGTTCTGGGTATATGAAGTTATCAAGTCTTTGTCTTGTAATTCAATGTCTTTAAATGAAATCATACGTTGTTCTTATATGGTTAGCATAATGAATAACAAAAATAGGGAGATTTTGTTAGAGTAGACCTAACAATCTTAAAATAGTTGGTGTTAATAAAGCCGTGAAGATGCCATTCAATGTTAAACCCAGACTGGCAAATGCACCGTATTTGCTGCTGATTTCCATGGCTGTGGAAGTGCCTACAGCATGGGCGGCAGCTCCCAAAGAAAGACCTTGTGCCATGGGACTGCCGATGTGGGTCAGTTTCATGGTCTTGAAACCTAATATACCTCCCAGCAGACCGACGCACACCACTACGGCTGCCGTCAGCGAGGGGATACCTCCCAGGGATTTTGTTACTTCCATGGCTATCGGGGTAGTAACGGATTTGGGTGCCAGCGAATAGATGATTTCATCCGAAGCTCCCATCAGTTTGGCAATCAGTACCACTGAGACTACGCCGACAATGCAACCGGCCAGTTGGGAAAGCATGATGGGTAGCAGTTGTTTCTTTATCGTTTCTAATTGCAGATAAAGCGGCACTCCCAGCGCCACAACTGCCGGTTTCAGCCAGAATTCTATCAGGTGTCCCCCTTCATTGTAGGTCTCGTAGCTGATATGTGCCATTTTCAGGAATATGATGAGGACGGCGATGGTCAGCAAAATGGGGTTGAGCAGCATGATGCCTGTTTTCTTTTGCAATAGTTTGGCTAAGAAGAAAACTCCGAAGGTGATAGCCAGCAAGAAAAACTCGTTCTCCAGGAAGTTCATTTGATTTTACGTGTTAATTGGTGAACCCATCCGGTGACAATAATCACCAACAGGGTACTGACTAATGAAGCAGTAATGATCGGCCAGAATTCGGCAGCGATAATGTCGAAGTAAAGCATAAGGGCTACGCCGGGTGGTACAAAGAAAAAGCCCAGGTTAGCAACCAGAAAGTCGGACATTCCCTGCACCCAGTGCAACTTAATCCAACCTAATTTCAAAAAAAGGGTGAGCAACAGCATACCAATGATGCTGGAGGGTAACTTGATACCCGTAAAAAAAACAATCAGTTCACCCAGAGCTAAGCATCCGAAGAGGATGGCGCATTGACGAATCATGATACTATATACCTTATATTATATTGAAAACTGCTGCAAAGTTAGACATTCTCTTCGTCGGGCGTACTGCTATGAATCATCCGTTTGTGTTAAATATTACAATATATGAAGATTGGGACATAAAAAGACCCTATATTGCAATGTAGATATTGCAAAATTGTGTACTTTTGCGGCGTGAATAACACGTTTTATACCGATTCTTATACACAATTAAAATATCATGCAAAGATTAATCAATGGAATTCTTGAACGTGCGAAGGCCGATCGCCAGCGTATTGTTCTTCCCGAAGGTACTGAAGAACGTACCTTGAAAGCAGCCAATCAAATTTTGACTGATGGTATTGCTGACCTGATTCTCCTGGGTAACCCGGACGAAATTCGTGCTTGTGCCCAGGAATGGGGCTTGGGCAACATAGAGAAAGCAACTATCATCGACCCGGAGAACCATCCGAAAAAAGAAGAGTATGCGCAGTTATTATTCGAACTGCGTCAGAAAAAAGGTATGACTATTGAAGAGGCGCGCAAGTTGGTGCTCAATCCTCTCTATCTGGGCTGCCTGATTATAAAGAACGGCGATGCCGACGGTCAGTTGGCAGGAGCCCGCAACACTACCGGCGATGTACTTCGTCCGGCTTTGCAGATTATCAAGACTACTCCCGGTATTACGTGTGTTTCTGGTGCTATGCTGTTGCTGACTCATGCTCCCGAGTATGGTAAGAACGGTATTTTGGTAATGGGTGACGTTGCCGTAACTCCTGTACCCGATGCTTCACAGCTGGCTCAAATTGCCGTTTGCACGGCACGCACAGCACAAGCCATTGTAGGTGTAGAACCCAAAGTTGCATTGCTCAGCTTCTCAACAAAAGGCTCTGCCAAACACGAAGTGGTAGACAAAGTGGTAGAAGCATTGAAGATTGCCAAAGAGATGGATCCGGAACTGGCCATCGACGGCGAACTGCAAGCCGATGCTGCTTTGGTGCCCGAAGTCGGTGCAAGCAAAGCTCCTGGTTCTGAGATTGCCGGCAATGCTAATGTGCTGATTGTTCCGAGCCTTGAAGTAGGAAACATTTCATATAAACTGGTGCAACGCCTGGGACATGCCGATGCGGTAGGTCCGATTCTGCAAGGTATTGCACGTCCGGTGAACGACCTTTCACGCGGTTGCTCCATCGAAGACGTTTATCGCATGATTGCTATTACTGCCAATCAGGCTATTGCGGATAAACAACGTTCTAAATAACTTATAAATCTAAAGACAAATGAAAGTATTAGTATTGAATTGCGGTAGCTCGTCCATCAAGTACAAACTGTTTGATATGGATAAGAAGGAAGTTATCGCACAGGGCGGTATCGAGAAGATCGGTCTGGAAGGTTCGTTCCTGAAGTTTACATTACCCAATGGAGAGAAGAAAATCCTGGAAAAAGATATACCGGAACATACTGTAGGTGTGGAGTTCATTCTGGAAACGTTGGTAAGCCCGGAATACGGCGCCATCAAATCATTGGATGAGATTAACGCTGTAGGTCACCGTATGGTGCACGGTGGAGAGAAGTTCAGCAAATCGGTATTGCTGACGCAGGAGGTGCTCGATGCCTTCGTGGCTTGCAACGACCTTGCTCCGCTCCACAATCCTGCCAACCTGAAAGGTGTGAACGCTATCTCGGCTACTTTGCCTAACGTGCCGCAAGTAGGTGTGTTCGATACAGCTTTCCATCAGACGATGCCGGAGTATGCTTATCTGTATGCCATTCCTTACGAATTATATAAGAAATACGGTATCCGCCGTTATGGTTTCCACGGAACTTCTCACCGTTATGTTTCGCAGCGTGTATGCGAGTTCCTGGGTGTTAAACCCGAAGGTTTGAAAGTGATTACCTGTCACATCGGTAACGGTGCATCCATTGCCGCCGTAAAAGATGGCAAATGTGTAGATACTACAATGGGACTTACTCCGCTGGAAGGCTTGATGATGGGTACTCGTTGTGGTGACATCGATGCAGGTGCGGTAACCTTCATTATGGATAAGGAAGGCCTTGATACGGCTGGCGTTTCCGATTTGCTGAACAAGAAGTCCGGTGTAGCCGGTCTGAGAAACGGTGCCAGCGACATGCGCGACCTGGAGGCTGCCGTTGAAGCCGGAGATGAAGAAGCTATCATGGTAGATAAGATGTACAACTACCGCATCAAGAAGTATGTGGGTGCCTATGCTGCTGCTATGGGTGGAGTCGATGTGATCGTATTCACCGGTGGTGTGGGCGAAAACCAATGCAGTTGCCGTGCTGCCGTTTGCGAAGGTCTTGAGTTCCTCGGTGTGAAGATGGATCTTGAAAAAAATGCTGTAAAGGGCAAGGAAGTGGTTGTATCTGCTCCCGACTCTAAAGTAAAAGTGGTAGTTATTCCTACTGATGAAGAATTGATGATTGCTTCGGATACTATGACCATTCTGGAAGGTAAATAATCAACGGAGAGTATATCCGATAGAGCCAAGATAAGGAGCCGGGGACAGGTAAAACTGTTTCCCGGCTTTTTCTTTTTAACAGAATCTTCATCCCTTAATGGTTTAAAATCCTTATCTTTGTTACGTTTTAAGAAACGGTGACGACTTTTTGAACAACTTTAAATAAATAGCAAGTTTATGAAACGATTAATGTATGTATTGCTCTTTGTGCTGTTGACGGGTGCTGTATATGCCCAGCAAGCAAAGTATGTGTTCTATTTCATCGGGGATGGAATGGGAGTGAACCAAGTGAACGGTACGGAGATGTACCTGGCCGAACAGGAAGGACGCATCGGGATAAAGCCTCTTTTATTTGCCTCCTTTCCGGTTGCCGGCTTTGCCACTACTTTCTCTGCCACAAACTCAGTTACGGACTCTTCTGCTGCCGGAACAGCCCTTTCTACCGGTGCGAAGACGTATAACGGCGCCATCGGCATGGACGACAACAAGAATGTCCTCCAGACCGTTGCCGAGAAAGCCAAGAAAGCCGGAAAGAAGGTAGGCGTGACGACCAGTGTCAGTGTAGACCATGCTACTCCTGCCGCTTTTTACGCTCATCAGCCCAACCGCAACATGTACTATGAGATAGCCCTTGACCTGCCGAAGGCCAATTTTGACTTCTATGCTGGCGGCGGTTTCCTGAAACCTACTACAACTGCCGATAAGAAAGAAGCTCCGAGCATTTTCCCCATCATCGAGGAAGCCGGATATACGATTGCCAGAGGTTTGGATGAATACAAGGCAAAAGCAGCCGATGCACAGAAGATGGTACTGATTCAGAAGGAAGGTGCTGATCCGTCGAGCTTACCTTATGCTATCGACCATAAAGACGGTGACTTGACCTTGGCCGAGATTACGGAAAGTGCCATCTCTTTCCTGACTAAAGGAAGCAACAAAGGTTTCTTCCTGATGGTAGAAGGTGGAAAAATAGACTGGGCTTGCCATGGCAACGACCCTGCTACTGTTTTTGAAGAAGTGATTGATATGGACAATGCTGTGAAAGTGGCTTATGAGTTCTACAAGAAGCATCCGAAGGAAACACTGATCGTGATTACAGCCGATCACGAGACCGGTGGTTTGGGACTGGGTACTTCCAAGTATGAGTTACATTTGAAATCTTTGGTAAATCAAAAGCAATCTCAGGAACAGCTTTCGAAAGCAATTACAGACTTGCGCAAGGAAAGAGGTAATAAAGTTTCTTGGGAAGAGGTAAAAGCATTGCTTACTAATAATATGGGCTTTTGGAAGGAACTTCCTTTGACTTGGGAACAAGAGAAAATGCTCCGTGATGAATATGAGAATTCTTTTGTAAAGAACAATGCTGTCTTTGAAGAGAGCCTGTATGCCAAGACCGAGCCATTGGCTGCTGTTGCCCGTAAGGTGATGAGTGAGATTGCAATGGTAGGTTGGACAAGCGGTAATCATACCGCAGGATATGTACCGGTGTATGCCGTAGGTGCAAATTCCGAACTATTCAAGGGCAAGATGGATAATACGGAAATTCCGAAACGTATAGCAAAGGCCGGCGGATATAAATAATCTTTCTCTATACTATAAGAGAGGCTGAATCATCATCAGATTCAGCCTCTCTTTCATTATTCCAAGTCTTTCTTGATTATCTGGTCCATCTCTTTGATGAGTTTCTTCCGCTCCTTTTCCGATTTTACCTTCTTATCTTTATACCCGAGATCTGTTCTTTCGGAAATCTTTTCGCTCCACTCTTCAAATTCATCTATTGCCGGACGTCCGTGGGGCTCTATGTTCTCTTCGGCAATCGAGTCGTTTCTGTTAATCATATCATCCATAACATTTTTGTTTTAATGGTTCTTTATGATAAACCCCGATTGCCGCGAAAAGTTTCAGAAGTACCTTTCTCTTTTTATAATCCTTCGTGAGAATAAACGTTTTATAACGCCGGGAGCAGATACTTCCAAATCAAGTTCAATTCAGCCTGCATGTCTTGGATATGTGCGGTAACGGCGATAACGGCATCCTTCTCGGGCAGCACCAGAATGTATTGTCCGTTGGCTCCATCTGCGCGATAAGCATTGTGACGGCAGCGCCACATCTGGTAGCCGTAGCCTTGCAGCCAATCGCTGGTCTTGGCGCTCATCTTCGCTTTCTTCACCATTTCCGGTTTCATACCTGCGGGCAGTGATGGAACCTGATAGGCTGAAGCTTCCTTGACCCATTCTTCCGGCAGCACTTGCTGACCGTTCCATTTTCCTTTCTGCAGAAAGAGCTGTCCCATTTTGGCAAGATCTTCCGTCTTGAGGTACAAGCCCCAACCACCGGTGTTGATGCCTTGCGGACTTTCTTCCCAACGGACATTGACAATACCCAGTGGGCGGAACAATCGTGGATAGAGGTAATCTACCACTTTTTCGCCTGTCACCTTTTGCACGATAGCAGAAAGCATGTAGGTTCCTACGCTGTTGTAGGTATAGAACGTGCCGGGCTTGTGCTCTACCGGATAGGCAAGGAATTCCTGTACCCAGTCGGCATCGGCCTTCTTGCGTACGGTACCGGAAGGATCAACATCATGTCCGCAGTTCATAGTCAGCAGGTCACGTACGGTCATGTCTGCCAGGTTCTCGCTGATGGTGGCGGGGAGTTTGTCGGGGAAGAAGGAAATAACCTTGTCCGTCAACTTCAACTTGCCTTCGGAAATGGCAAGCCCTACGGCAGTGGCGGTGAATGTTTTGCTGACGGAATTCAGGATGTGCGGCTCGTCTTCCTTACCCTGGCTCAACCACTGGGCAGCGACGACGTTGCCGTGCTGTACTATCATAATGCTGTGCAGGTCTTGTCCGGCTTTCTTTACCGCATTCAGGTATTTGTCCATCGCTTTGTCCAGCTTCTTGGAAGCGGTGGCGCGGGGCAGACCTTTAGTCAACTGGTTGATGGTAATGAGCTTGATCCCTTTCTCTTCGATCGTTTGCTTTACACGGGGATTTGTCAGCAGGTCGGTCACTCCTTGACGATCGAGGGCTACGTCTTCGTAGCCGATGTGGAAGACAGTTTTCATCTCGTCATTGTCGAATGCAGGGTGATCGAGGAAGAGATATTGCTTGCCCGGTTCCAACTTGTTCAGCGATTTGATGAAACTGTTTTCCTTTTCGGCGGATGTCCGCTTGGGACCGTCGTAGCCAATGTATGTAAACTGGTAGTCTTTGGAAGAATTCATCCGGTCGACAGATGGCAAGTTGTATTCTTTGGCAAGGCGAAGCACCAGCTCGTTGACTTCCTTGCTGAAGCCGGTAGAGAGCATGTGCCCGGACAGATGGCTGAGTTGGGGAATATTCTTCAATGCCATTTCTATCTGTGCACGGAATTCCTGTTCTATCTCCTTGATGTCCCATTTATTTTCCATAATGGATTGTCCCGGGTAGGCAGGATTGGCGGACATCATCGGGTAGAAGTAACCGTTTTCATCCGTCAGGCTGGGGCAGTGGGTCAGCGGTCGCCACTTCACGTTCTCCCATTCGCTGGTGATGACCAGGTGCAGGCCTACGTCCAGACCGGGATTTTCTTTCAGCATCTTCACCGCTTCGGGATACCATGCCGCCACGGGCATTACTTCTACACTGCGGGCAATGCCGTCGCGGTAGGTTTTGATACAAGCTTCGTTCACGGAGTGGAAAGCGCCGAGGTCGTCAATGCGGACGACGAGGGTAGGAGACGATTGTCCCCATGCCGGAAGTGTTCCTGCTGCAAACAGACATCCGGCAATCATGTTTTTCATTCTTAAAGGTTTCATTTAGAGTATATTTGTAGGGTTATAGTTTGGTCTCTCCTTCGATGAACTCTTCCAGGAAGAGATTTTCGCCGTCAAATACGGCATAAGAGAAGTAATTGATCCAGTCGCCCAGTATCAGCACGCGGGCAGTGGCGCTCAGCATCAGATCCAGTTCGATGTGCCGGTGTCCGTAGATGAAGTAGTTGATGTTGGGGTGGCTCTTCAGATATTCTTTGGTGTAGAGCACCAGATATTCTTTGTCTTCTCCCATGTATTCAGGCTCTTTGCCGTTGATGCGTTTCATGCGGCTGTGCTTGGCCCATGCCAGTCCTAAGTCAATGCTCCAGCGGGGATGCAGGGAGGAGAAGAGCATTTGCAGGGTGGGACTGTGGAATATGGAACGGAGGAAACGGTACTTCTTGTCCGGGTCGCCCAGGCCGTCGCCGTGGGCAAGATAGAATTCTTTTCCGTAGATTTCGGTGGTGAGGGGCTCGCGGTGGATGATGACGCCACATTCGGTCGTCAGATAGTCACCACACCACAAGTCGTGATTGCCGGTAAAGAAGTGTACTTCCACGCCCAGATCGGTCAACTCGGAGATTTTTCCCAGAAAGCGGGTGTAGCCTTTGGGTACTACGGTGCGGAATTCGTACCAGAAGTCGAATATGTCTCCCAGCAGGTATACGGCGGATGCCTTATGCTTGATGCTGTCCAGAAAGTTGACCAGCCTGCGCTCTTGGGTGCGGCTGTGCTCAATGGCGCGGGAGCCAAGGTGGGCATCGGACAGGAAATATACGTTCTTCATTTCTTTATCAACTATCAATTATCAACTATCATCTATTGTTACAGGAAGCCCAGTTCCAGTTTGGCTTCTTCGCTCATCATGTCTTTGTCCCATTCGGGTTCGAATACAAGGTTGATGGTGGCGGAGGTGATGCCGTCGATGGATTCCACCCGCTGGCGCACATCTTCCATGATAAAGTCGGCTGCCGGACAGTTGGGAGCGGTCAGCGTCATGTCAATGGTGACTTCTCCGTTGTCCTCAACGTCTATCTTGTATATCAGGCCCAAGTCGTAGACGTTGACCGGTATTTCGGGGTCGAATACGGTCTTGAGCATGGCTACTATCTTTTCTTCTATTTCAAATCTGTTGTCCATAATCTTAAGGGTATATATAGATTTTACGAAACAAAGCTAAATAATTTAATCGAGACTACAAAGAAAAAGACGGACGGTGTTATAGCAGCCCTTCGTCGGTAAAGCTATAATACTTCCCGTCGGTGATAATAACGTGGTCGGTTAGCCGTATGTTCATGGTTTGGGAGGCTTTCCTTACGAGTTCCGTCAGTCGCTGGTCTTCGGGGCTGGGACGCGGGTTACCAGAAGGGTGATTGTGGATGAGGGCTATTTGGGTGGCACGTTGCAGCAGGGCTTCGCGAAGGATGCTTCGTACGTCGGCGGTGGTCTGGTCGATGCCGCCGCGGCTGATGCGTGCTTTGTCGATGACGCGGGCGGCCTGGTTCATCAGCAGTACCCAGAATTCTTCTTGAGCCAGGTCGCAGAGCAGGGGATAGAAGATATCGTGGATGTCTCGGGAAGAACGGATGACGGCACGTTCGGGACGTTCTTGCAAGCGGCGGCGTTTGCCCAGTTCCAGAGCGGCCATGATGGTGATGCTTTTGGCGGGACCGAAGCCTTTGAAACGGGAGAAGTCATGTACTTCCCATTTGCCCAGTTGGTTCAGGTCGTTACTGGCGGCGGAGAGTACCCGTTGCATCAGAGCTACAGCACTTTCTTCCGTATTGCCGGAGCCGATGAGGATAGCAAGCAGTTCGGCATCACTCAGTGCCTCGGCACCTTTTTGCATCATCTTTTCCCGTGGGCGGTCTTCTTCGGCCCACTGGTTGATATTAAGTTTGTCCATTATTTGTAGAAGTTCTTTTTGAAGGCTTCGAATTCGTCTTTGCCAAGTATGCAGCGGTTCCACCAGGCGCGCCAGAAGCCCGTTCCGTAACCGATGAGCTGAATGAACGACGCGGCAATGGAGTAGATGCCGATGCACAGGCTGTGGTTTTGAATGGAAGAGTCGATGCATACCAATAGAGCATACAGTAAGATAGGTGTCAGGCTGTACAGACAGAAGGGTGCGCCCAGCAGTAATATCACCACTCCCAGGGTAAAGGCGGCCGGCAGCAAATGGACTACCTTCAATGATTCCGGGTATTTTTTATATAGATTGATTCGGGCAATTCCCGAGTTATGAACCTGTTTGAAGAACTTCCTCAAATCTGTCCGGCGCTTGTGGTATACCCAGGCATCGGGGAACAACCGGCACGTATATCCTCCTTTGAAGATGCGGATACTGAAGTCGATGTCCTCGCCGAAACGCATTTTCGAGAATCCGCCCAAGGCTTGGTATACCTCCCGCCGTACTCCCATATTGAAGCTTCTCGGGTAGAATTTGTCCATCTTCTTTTTCCCTCCCCGGATGCCGCCGGTGGTGAAGAAGGAGGTCATTGAGTAGTTGATGGCTTTCTGCACAGCTGTAAACGATTCGTGCGCGCGGTCCGGGCCGCCGAAAGCGTCGGCAGGTTCTCTTTGCAGTTCTTCTTCCACGGCGGAGAAATAGCCTTCGGGCAAGATGCAGTCGGAGTCCAATATAATAAGGTATTCTCCTTTGCTCCGCTCCGCTCCGTAGTTGCGTGTCTGTCCGGGACCGGAATTCGTCTTGGCGTAGTAATGTATATCCAGTTGCTTCTGATATTTCTCTACCACTTCCTTGCAAGGGATGGAGGAACCATCTTCTACAACAATGACTTCAAAGTTCTTGAAACTCTGTAACGTCAGGCTTTGCAGCAATTCGTCCACTTCATCGGGACGGTTGTATACGGGGATGATAACGGAGTATCGCATGGTGTCAGTCTTTTCTTCATGATGCTTATTGCTTACAAAGATACGTACTTATTCCCGATAACGTCTTCGTTCTATCAAAAAAACACCCGAACGTTATGAACGCCCGGGTGTCTTTATATTTGTTCTAATAGACTCTTATGCTTTCACACGACCTACGTAAGAACCGTCGCGAGTATCGATTTCGATAGTTTCGCCTTCGTTGATGAACAACGGAACACGTACTGTTGCACCTGACTCTACTGTTGCAGGTTTCAAAGTGTTGGTTGCAGTATCGCCCTTCATTCCCGGTTCGGTATAAGTAACCTTCATCTGAACTTTGATAGGCATGTCTGCATAAAGTACAGTTTCGGTAGAAGCATCGGATACAACTTCGAGAACAGCTCCTTCCAACAGGAAGTCAACGCCATTGATAAGATCGTGGGCGATGGGGTGTTGGTCGAAAGTTTCCTGGTTCATGAAGATATAATCTTCGCCTTCTTTATATAAGAACTGGTAGGGACGGCGTTCTACGCGTACATCTTCCAGTTTCTCACCGATGTTGAAACGACGTTCGAGTACATAACCGCTTACTACGTCTTTCAGTTTTGTACGCATAAAAGTGTTACCTTTTCCCGGCTTTACATGCAGGAATTCAACGCAAAAATACAGCTTGCCGTCCATACGGATGCAAGTTCCGTTTTTAATGTCTTGGGCATTAATCATACTTATAGTCTTTATTATTATATTAGAAATTACTCCTTTAGTGCTGGTTTGCGGGTGCAAAAGTAATGGAAATAGGTAGAAAACGCAAAAAGTTTTGAGAGAAAATGAGTTATCTCTTGGTTTATTTGAAAAAAGTCCCTATTTTTGCAGCCCGAATTCGTGAGAATAATAACATAAAACAAAGATACAGTAATGAAAAGAACATTTCAACCCTCTAACAGAAAGAGAAAGAACAAACACGGTTTCCGTGAGAGAATGGCAAGTGCTAACGGTCGTAGAGTATTGGCAGCACGCCGCGCTAAAGGCAGAAAGAAACTGACTGTTTCTGACGAATACAACGGAGTAAAGGCATAAGCCAATTCCTTGTACCAAGAAATAAGAAATCCGCAAAAGGCTTCAGTCTTTTGCGGATTTTCTTGTTTACAGCTCCTTATTGTTGCGCTGCCAATTTCTCTTGTAGTAGTTTTTGTAGCGGTTCGTAGACTTCGTTGTAGCCGCGATAGAGCGTCTTCCCTTCGGGCGAGATCACCATCAGGATGGGTACACCGGCAAGGTAATAGGCATCGGTTATGAACTCGTTGCCGGCAGCAGAGGTGTAGACAGTGGTCCAGGGTTGATTGAATAGCGGAGCCAGTTCGTCATATTGTTTATACTCTTCGGACAGGGCTTCTTGGGTAAATCCCAGCACCTCAAAACCTTTCTCATGATACTCTTTGTACAGTTCCAACAAACGAGGTTGCACCCAGATTGTGCCGGGACATAATCCCCAATGGTAAAGTAAAAGATACTTGCCGCGATAGTCGGACAGGGACACTTGCTTGCCGTCCGTAGCAGTCACGGTGAAGGGTGAGGGAGTGTTACCCGGTTCAATGTTGGCTTTCACTTGCAGCATCTGTTCAAGCAACTTACCGGTGGCGGATGCCTTTATTTGAGGGGAGAAGCGCGCGAAGCGCTCTTTAAAGTCGGGATAAGAGGTGTCGTAAAGTCTTTGCAGGTAGGAGATGGCAGCGTATTCGTTGTCGTCGATGGTTTCGGCGATACGCTTTCGCTCCTGGCTCAATGCCGGGCAATTGCGTGTGTTGAATGCGTCCATGTAATATTGCATGGAGTCCGGGTTAGCTTTCGGCGTATCTTGCAAACTGCTGTAATAGAGCGCTCTGCGGTACACGTGTTCGTCTGCCCTGCCTACACTGTCTTCCAATTGCAAGAGTTGCACCAGGCGAGTGTCGTCGTACATACCACCCCGAGGTTGCAACAGTGTGAAGAACTCCGTGCTCCCCTCTATCTGCAACCGATCGCCGGGACGTCCATAAAGCACAGTACCCCGGCTGTGCGAAGGCAGGGCTTCACCTTTGGCAGGCTTGTAAGAGAGGAGGTAATAGTGTGTGCCGGTGAGAGGGGTTTGGTAGGTGAACTTCCCAGGTTCGGAAACCACCAGCGTGTCGGTAGAAATGTCTTGCCACTTGGGCAGGGAGATACGGGTGAAGTAGAGGGTATCTTCTTGTTGAAGTCCTTCGATGTTTCCATCCACTATAAGCTGATTTTGGGGGGCAGAACAGGCGCACAATAAAGATAGTGCGGCAATTACCGGTGTTGCATACTTTGCTTTCATAGTTTATCGTATATTTATAGGGTGGTAAAGGTAAGCAAATCTTTTGATTAACCTGTTTATTTTGCCGACAGGTTATCAATATAAGATAAAAACTTGGGACTTCTCCGCGTACTATGTGGTGAAAATTGTATCTTTGCCCCAAATAACGTGCTATAGATTATGACAATAAAAGATTTTTTCTCTTTCAGGCAGAATAAATACTTCTGGGGGAACCTTATCGCAATGATCGTTGTAGTTGTCGGATTGGTTTTCGGAGTATTGAAAGGACTGGATATATATACCCGCCACGGCGAAGCCGTAGTAGTACCCGACGTGAAGGGCATGAGTGTGGGCGAAGCCGAGAAGATGTTCCGTAATCACGGGCTGAGTTGCGTGGTTTCGGATTCCAGTTATGTAAAGACTTTGCCTGCCGGATGTATTCTTGAATACAGTCCTGCAGCCGGACAGAAAGTAAAGGAAGGACGCATTATCTATCTTACCATCAATACGCTGAATATACCCTTGCATGTTGTTCCCGATGTAGCGGACAACAGCTCTTTGCGTCAGGCCGAGGCACGCATCCTGGCTTCCGGCTTTAAGTTGGCCGAGATAGAGTATATGCCTGGAGAGAAAGACTGGGTGTATGAGGTGAAGTATAAAGGTCGTCCCCTTGCTACTGGCGATAAAGTACCTGCCGGTGCCGTACTGACCTTGAAGGTGGGAGACGGTGGCGAGCTTCCGCAAGAAGGTGATTCCCTGGGTATGGATTCTATTCGGAATACCGCTCAGCCCGTTGTTTCCGGCGACTCTGCCGCAGACGAATCCTGGTTCTGATCTTTAATACCGATAGCCGCATGATAGAAGAATTGCCGGATGAAATAGAGAATGATGAGCTGGACGATATAGAACCCGTCGGCGATGAGGCGCAACTCTATGAACACTTCCGTGTAGTGGTGGACAAGGGGCAGGAGATGATGCGTGTGGACAAATACTTGTTCGACCGTCTGACGAACGCCTCGCGCAACCGCATCCAGAAAGCAGCCGATGCGGGCTTCGTAATGGCCAACGGCAAGCCCGTGAAGAGCAGTTACAAAGTGAAGCCGCAAGACGTCATCACCGTGATGATGGACCGCCCGCGCTACGAAAACGAAGTAATCCCCGAAGACATCCCCCTCCATATAGTATACGAGGACAAGTACCTCATGGTCGTGAACAAGCCTGCCGGCCTGGTGGTACACCCCGGACACGGCAACTATCACGGTACCCTTGTCAACGCCATCGCCTGGCACATGAAGGATAATCCCGATTACGACGCCAACGACCCTCACGTGGGACTGGTGCACCGCATCGACAAAGATACCTCCGGCCTGCTGGTGATAGCCAAAACTCCGGATGCCAAGACAAACCTCGGTAACCAGTTTTTCAACAAGACCACGAAGCGCCGGTACCGCGCACTGGTTTGGGGAAATGTAGAACAAGACGAAGGCACCATCGTAGGCAACGTAGGGCGCAACCCCCGCGACCGTATGCAGATGATTGTCCTTCCCGATGACCAGGGCAAGCATGCCGTCACCCACTACCGGGTGTTGGAACGCCTGGGTTACGTAACTCTTGTGGAGTGCATCCTTGAGACAGGACGTACCCATCAGATCCGTGTGCACATGAAGCACATCGGGCACATACTTTTCAATGATGAACGCTATGGTGGGCACGAAATACTGAAAGGAACCCACTTCGCTAAATACAAACAGTTTGTAAACAATTGCTTCGATACTTGTCCGCGGCAGGCGTTGCACGCCATGACCCTGGGGTTTGTGCATCCCGTCACCGGCGAAGAGATGTACTTCACCTCGGAACTGCCCGACGACATGGCCCGGCTGATTGACAAATGGAGAAGCTATATCAGTAACAGAGAATTAGAATGAAACGCACGATTGCTATTGTAGCCGGAGGAGATACCTCCGAATTCGAGGTTTCCCTGCGCAGTGCACAGGGCATCTACTCCTTTATCGACAAGGAGAAGTACACATTATATATAGTAGAAATGCATGGCCTGGACTGGCATGTCCAACTGTCCGACGGAACGAAAGCTCCCGTAGACCGCAATGACTTCAGCTTTCTGCTGGATGGCACGAAGATTACCTTCGACTTTGCCTATATCACGATTCACGGCACTCCGGGCGAAGACGGCCGTTTGCAGGGCTATTTCGATATGATGCACATCCCGTATTCCTGTTGTGGCGTGCTGGCGGCAGCCCTTACTTACGATAAGTTCGCCTGCAACCAGTATCTGAACAAGTTCGGAGTCAGCATTGCCGATTCGTTGATGCTGCGTCGCGGGCAGCAGATTTCCGATGAGGAAGTGATGGAGAAGATCGGGCTGCCTTGTTTCATCAAACCCAGTTTGGGCGGCTCCAGCTTCGGCGTAACCAAGGTGAAAACGCAGGAACAGATACAACCTGCCATAGCCAAGGCGTTTGAAGAAGCTCCCGAAGTGGTCGTGGAGGCTTTTATGGACGGCACGGAACTTACTTGTGGTTGCTACAAAACAAAAGATAAATCTGTAGTGTTTCCTATTACGGAGGTAGTGACGCACAACGAGTACTTCGACTACAAGGCCAAGTACAACGGTGAGTCGGATGAGATTACTCCCGCCCGTATTTCTGCTGAACTGACCGGTCGCGTGCAGGCGCTGACATCGGCTATCTATGATATACTGGGCGCTTCGGGTATTATCCGTGTAGACTACATCATCACCGATGGCGGAAAGATTAATCTGCTGGAAGTGAATACCACTCCCGGTATGACTGCCACCAGCTTCATCCCCCAGCAAGTACGTGCTGCCGGACTGGATATTAAAGATGTAATGACTGATATAATAGAGAACCGGTTCTAGTGATTTTACAGATCACTGAACACTAATCATTTATCGCTATGAACGTGGAATTTGATGAAATCCGTCCTTATCATGACGAGGAGCTTCCCCAAATCTTTGAGGAATTGATAGCCGACCCTGCATTCCGGCAGGCTGCTGCAACGGTTATGCCCGATGTACCTTTTGATGTGGTGGCACAGAAAATGCGCGCGTGTAAAACCAAACTGGAGTTTCAGAAAACCTTCTGTTACGGTCTGTTGTGGAAACTGGCTGCGGACACTACGGATGGACTGTCGCTCGACCATACGGCGTTGCCGGATAAGAAGATAGCCTATACTTATATTTCCAATCACCGCGACATCATCCTTGATTCGGGCTTTCTGTCCATTCTGTTGGTAGACCAGGGCATGGATACGGTGGAGATTGCTATCGGAGACAACTTGCTCATCTATCCGTGGATTAAGAAGTTTGTCCGCGTCAACAAATCCTTTATTGTGCTGCGTGCCTTGAGCATGCGTCAGAAGTTGGAAGCATCCGCACGCATGTCCCGCTATATACATTACACCATTGGCGAGAAGAACCAGTCCATCTGGATTGCCCAGCGTGAAGGGCGCGCCAAAGATGCGAACGACCGTACGCAGGACAGTGTACTGAAGATGTTGGCAATGGGCGGTGAAGGACACGTCATCGATCGGTTGATGGAGATAAACCTGGCTCCGCTCGCTATCTCCTACGAATACGACCCTTGCGACTTCCTGAAGGCGCAGGAATTCCAGTTGAAGCGCGATATCCCCGACTATAAAAAGAGCACTGCCGACGACCTGCTGAATATGCAGACCGGCCTGTTCGGCTATAAAGGCCGGGTACACTTCCAGACGGGAGCCTGCATCAACGATGAACTGGCCAAGATGGATCGTTCATTGTCGAAGCCGGAGCTTTTTGCACGCTTGTCGGCGCTGATAGACAAGCGCATTCATGCCAATTACCAGATTAATCCTAATAATTACGTGGCGCACGACCTTCTTGAAGGAAACGAGACTTTCGCCTCGCACTATACTGCAGAAGACAGGCAGCGATTCATCACCTACGTAGATGGGCAACTGGATCGTATCACTATTCCCAATAAAGACTTGTCTTTCCTGCGCGAGAAGATGTTCCTGATGTATGCCAACCCGCTGAGGAACTACCTGGCGGCCATAAAAGAATAAAATGAATGAATAAGTACTGCTATTGGTGGCTTTTGCCTTTGTTGGTCTGCCTGCTGGCAGCTTGTGGTGATGACGAATACCACTATCCTCCCGTGAAGCTGGAATTCCTGACCGCCTATTCGGGTGCGGACGGTAGTCTGCAATCCGTCTTGACGGATGAAGGGAAAAGCTATCCGGTAGTAGAGGACTTGACCGGTACTCATATTGATGCCGATACTTCAGTCCGTGTTATCAGCAACTATGCTTCGGAGACGGCTATTGACGGCACACCCGGCGTAAAGCTGTATGCGCTGAGTGGCGTCGTCTCTGTTGTTCCCCAAACAGCCGATAAGTTTAAGAATGGTGTCAAGACAGACCCTGCCAATGTGTTGAGCATTTGGATGGGACTCGATTATCTGAACCTGACGCTTCAAGTTAAGGAGAGCGGCCAGCATCTTTTTCATTACGTGGAAGATAGAGTTACGACAGATGCTGCAACCGGGCAGAGTGATGTCTATATTACGCTTTATCATGAAGCAGGCGGGGAAGTATCCTATACCCGACGTGCTTATGCTTCCATGCCTCTGCGGCAATATGCTGTGGAAGGTGTACAGAAGGTGACGGTTCACTTCAGCGTGCATACTTATGCGGGCGACATAAAGACTTATGACTTTGAATATATACCTTGATTAAAAATGAAATATCTGATGAAAACCTTGTTTGCAGGCATTTGCCTTTTCTTTTCCACTTTGTTCTCTTGCCAGCAGAAAGCAGATAACTTTAAATCTGTTTCTGTAGACGAATTTGCCGCCTTGATAGCCGATCCGGAAGTACAGCGTCTGGATGTGCGTACCGTTGCCGAATATTCGGAAGGGCATATCCCCGGTAGTATTAATGTCAATGTGCTGGATGATGCATTTGCGGAGGTTGCCGATTCGGTATTGCAGAAAGATAAGCCTGTTGCACTATACTGCCGCAGCGGTAAGCGCAGCAAGAAAGCCGCTTCCATATTGAGTAAGAAAGGGTATACCATTTATGACCTTGACAAAGGATTCATAAGTTGGCAAGGAGCGGGGAAAGAAGTGGAGAAGTAAATCGTTTTATGTTGAGATGATGATATAAAATCATTGGTGCGCCCCGGGCGCTCTTTCCCTTTTTTCTTTATAGATTGGCAATCTCTTCGAGAGACAAGCCGGTGATATCGGCAATCGTTGCGTTGTCGAATCCTTTGTTCTTCATCTTTCGGGCAGCAGAGAGGCGCTCTTCTTCTTTTCCTTTTTCTCGTCCTTCTACTATTCCTTTTTCCCTTCCTTCTGCTATGCCTTCTGCTCTTCCTTCTGCTCTTCCTTCCAATCTCCCTTCTAATCTCCCTTCCAGTTTAGCTGAATCGATCACATCATTCTGAATCATCACCGCACTGAGATGTTCATCGTACGCCCGACGTTCTTGTGGCGTCATAGAGTAGTACTTCAGCTTCTCGCGTGCTTCTTCCAAGCCGGGAGCTGTAGTATCGGGGCGTATTATTCCGCTTTTCAGATACCTCATCCATTCTTCCAGCGGCGTAACCGCCACCTGGTTGAACTCATTGACACGGATCAAAACATATTCCGGGAAAATCTCAGCAGGCATACGCGTCACTATTGCGTTCTTTTCCTTGACATTGATTTGCAATTTATCGCCGGTATGTACACCTATAAAATTATTCTGTCCGTAGTACAGGTAATCACTGCCGATGCCGATGTCGAAGTACAGTATGCTGATGGAATATATCTTCTTCACATGATAGTAAGTTTCGCCCAGCGAAATATGCTCGGTGATTGCTTTGGCCACGCCGTAAAGAATACGTTCCAGGTAATAGAGTTCGCGCGTGTTCTGTATTTCGATGATGATGATTTCATCCTTGCTGTTGCGCGCTTTGATGTCCACCCGGTTGAATTTATCATCGGCGGTCTGCTGGTTACCCTCACTTTCGAGTATCTCCAGGATGGTGACTTTTTCTTTCAGGAATACGGTCAGGAACCCTTCGAGCACACCAAAGTTAGCTTTCTGGCGTAGCAGGCGCTTGATGGCCCAGTCAAATCGTATGTATTTATCTTCCAAATAGCTTTCCATGATGATTTTCTTTTAGAGTTAAACAAAGGTATTGCTTTTACTTTAAAAAGCAATACCGGCAGGGAACCTTTTATTTTGTTTTATAGCCCTTCAATCAATCTCTTCAGCACCACCGTTGCCGATATCTCCCGATTGGCAGCCTCGGGAATAACGATGGACTGCGGACTTTCGATCACGTCATCCGATACAATCATGTTGCGGCGAACCGGCAGGCAATGCATGAAGTAAGCATTGTTAGTGACAGCCATTTGTTGCTTGTCCACCGTCCAGGCGCGGTCTTTGCTCAGTACCTGGCCGTAGTTGTCGCCCGTATAGGCTGCCCAGCTCTTGGCATAAACAAAGTCGGCACCTTCAAGGGCCTTCATTTGGTCGTATTCCACACGTGCGTTGCCCACAAACTTCGGGTCGAGTTCGTAGCCTTTGGGATGTGTAATCACAAAATCGTAATCCGTGGCATTCATCCACTCGGCAAAGGAGTTGGGAACGGCCTGCGGCAACGGGCGCGGATGCGGTGCCCACGTCATAACGACTTTAGGACGCGCCGTCTTCTTATATTCCTCAATCGTTATCAGGTCGGCAAAGCTTTGCAACGGGTGGCGTGTAGCTGCCTCCATAGAGAATACAGGACGACCGGAGTACTGGATGAACTGGTTCAGTATCACTTCGTTGTAATCATATTCTTTGTTCTCGAAGCGGGCAAAGGAACGTACGCCGATTACATCGCAATAGCAACCCATCACGGGAATTGCTTCCAGCAGGTGCTCCGGTTTGTCGCCGTCCATGATGACGCCCCGTTCCGTCTCCAGCTTCCAGGCACCCTGGTTGATGTCCAGTACAATGACATTCATGCCCAGGTTCAAGGCAGCCTTCTGAGTGCTGAGGCGTGTGCGCAGGCTGGAGTTGAAGAATATCATCATCAACGTTTTGTTACGTCCCAGTTCCACATATTTGAAACGGTCTTTCTTAATCTCAAATGCTTCGTCCAGTGCAGACTTCAGGTTTTCGATGTCTTGCACGCAAGTAAAGTTCTTCATGTTCACTGTTCTTTTTAGTGTATCTATATGCACAGCAAAGATAAAGATTAAATGCGAATTACAAATAAATTTGCAACTGCTTTCGGTTTGCATTATCTTTGTCCTGGAATTTTAACCTTATAGATCTGATACGCTGAATTATGAAAAAGACCATTCTGCTTTCCTGTCTGCTGACGGGATGCGCGGCATCTGCCATGTCGCAAGAGCCATTGATTCGTCCCGAAGAGGGGAGAACCTTGTTGGAACGTGTTACTGAAGATGGTAAATCCATTGCTTCCGCCAGTATGAACCTCCAGTTCTACACTTCGGCTGCCGCTTACCTTACCGATGGGAAACTGGATGAGGCAGCTTTTAAAATCAATGCCGTACGCCTGGAGATATTAGGCGATTTCGGTGAGGATTTCTCTTATCATTTCCGTCAATCTTTCAACAAATACAGCAACCCGCATGTGCTCGACAATTTGTCGTCTTCCGTGGAGTGTGCTCTGGTAAACTGGAATATGAACAAGCGCTTTACGCTGACCGTGGGCAAACAGGCACTTCAGCTGGGGGGCTACGAGTATTGGGTGAACTCCATCAAAGTGCGTGAGTTCAGCGATTTCAATAACAATGTGGCTTGCTATCAGGCTGGGGTGAACGGTGCCGTCAACCTGTCGCCCACACAACAGCTGAACTTGCAGATAGTGAACAACCGCAGCGGTGATGAAGACGAGACTTTTCTCTACGGTCGTCCGGAGGAGGTGGGCAAAGTACGCGTACCCATGTTGTCTACTGCCAATTGGGACGGCTACTTCTTCGATCGCGGATTGAATTTGCGCTATTCCGTATCGTGGGGACAGTTGGCGGACAAGCGGAACATTCTTTATCTGACTGCCGGCAATGTTTGGAAGAAAGGGCCGGTTGTGGCTTACGTGGACTTGATGTATTCGCGCGAAGGGCTGGACAGCAAAGGACTCATCAGCGAACTTTCCGCCGGCCGGCCGGAAGGAGGTGTCACCGCCCAGCATGTCTCTTACTTTACTACGATCGCCAACTTCGACTACCGCATACATGCGCATTGGAATCTGTATGCCAAGGGCGCTTATGAAACGGGAAGCGTTTACAAGACAAACGGTTTTTACGAGAAGGGGCTTTATCGTCGTACCTGGAATGTGCAGGCATGCGCTGAATATTTCCCCATGAAAAACAGTGAGCTGCTCATCTTCCTCCACCTTTTGTACAAGAATCACGGCTTGACACAACGTGCCAAAGCACTTGGTGCGGAAGACTACAGCTCACAGCGTATTTCGTTGGGATTAGTCTATACGATACCGGTATTTTAGCTTCTGATCTGGCCTTCTCCTTCGATAATCCACTTGTATGTGGTGATTTCCTCCAATGCCATCGGGCCGCGTGCGTGCAGCTTCTGGGTGCTGATACCGATTTCGGCACCCAGCCCGAACTGGGCTCCGTCTGTAAACGAAGTCGGGGCATTAACGTAGACGCAGGCAGCGTCTACATCGCGACAGAATTGTTCGGCGCGTTTCTTGTCTTCCGTAATAATGCATTCGCTATGCTTGGAACTGTACTGCCGGATGTGTGCCATTGCTTCCTGGATGGACGCAACGGTTTTAATAGCCATCTTGTAGTCCAGGAACTCTCTGCCGTAGCAGTCTTCGGTGGCCGGCTGCAATAATTCAGCGGGGTATTTGCCTTGCAAGGCGCTATAGGCGGGGGCATCGGCGTAAATCATTACGTTGCTTGCGTGCATAGGCTGGCATAAGTCCGGCAAATCAACCAGGCGGTTCTGATCGATGATAAGGCAATCCAGTGCATTGCAAACGCTGACGCGGCGTGTCTTGGCATTGTTGATGATGGCGGCACCCCTATTGGCATCGCCATAAAGGTCGAAGAAAGCATGGCATACGCCTGCACCGGTTTCAATGACCGGTATCGTGGCATTCTGGCGTACAAAGTTGATGAGGCTGCTGCTGCCGCGCGGAATAATCAGGTCTACATAGCCGTTGGCATGCAGCAATTCGGCGGTTGCTTCGCGGTCGGCGGGCAGCAGTTCCACGACGTGCGGGTCTACATTGAAGTGTTCCAGTACTTGGTGTATCACGCTGACAATGGCACGGTTGGAGCAGTCGGCATCGCTGCCACCTTTCAGTATGCAGGCGTTGCCGCTCTTCAGGCAGAGCGAGAATACATCGAAACTGACGTTGGGACGTGCCTCGTAGATGATGCCGATAACGCCGAACGGCACACTTATTCTTTTTATCTTCAGTCCGTTGGGTAGAATGTTTTCCTTCAATACCCGTCCCAGCGGGGAGGGGAGAGTTGCTACGTTGCGCATGTCTGCGGCGATGCCTTGCAGACGGTCTTCGGTCAGTTTCAGACGGTCGTACTTCGGATTGGCAGGGTCCATGCGGTCCAGGTCTTTCCGGTTCTCGGCAAGGATGAAGTCTGCCTGCTCCATGGCAGCATCGGCAACAGCCAGCAATATCCGGTTGATCTCTTCGTCACTCAATGCCAAAAGCTTGCGGCTTGCATCTTGTACTGCAACAAAAGTTTTGTTCAAGTTCATCTTAAATGTGGTTTATGGTGTTTATAACATCTGCAAATGTAATGATTAAAATTGGGTTCTTATATAATGAAATTCGTTTCCTTAGCACAAACTTCTGTTCCCATAGTGGGACACATTCGTTTCCATAGTAGGAAACGAGCGTTCCCATTATAGGAAACGACAGTTCCCATTAGGAGAAACTCTCGTTCCCATGCGAAGAAACTGGCGTTCCCAACGCACGGAAACTGGCGTTTCCATGCGAAGAAACAGGAGTTTCCTACCTATAGGAAACTGCAACGTATTGTATATTAGATTGATATATGCCTTTGTTGGAGCCTATTCTATATAGAGATAATCGTAATGTACTACTGCCTTCTTACCGTGTTTGCCCATTGCTTCGCGTGCCTGGGCAGAGTCACAGTTTGCTTTACCCACTCCGATGGGATTGCCTTCGAAGTCGATAATCCGCACAATGTCGTCTTTCTCGAACTCTCCTTCGATAGCTGTGATGCCTACGGGCAGAATGCTGACGGCCTTGTCGGAAGCAAGTACTTGCGTGGCTTGTTCATTGATGTGCAGTTCGCCTTTGGCAAAGCCTTCGCTGTGGGCAATCCACTTCTTGACGCTCGATACCGGTTCCGGGGAAGGAATAAAGCGGGTGCAGAGAGTTTCGGCAGGATGTTGCAGCAGGTCTACGAGGATATTGTCGCGCTTGCCGTTGGCTATGATTACGGTGATACCTTCGTCGGCTACCTTGCGGGCAATGTTGGTCTTGGTCAGCATGCCGCCACGCCCGAAGCTGGACTTGGATGTCTGGATGTAAGAAGAGAGGTCTTTGCCCTGTCCTATCTCGCGGATAACCTGGGAGGACGGGTCGGAGGGCGAACCGTTGTAGATGCCGTCGATGTTGCTGAGAATAATCAGCGCTTGCGCATCCATCATGGAGGCTATCAGGCCCGACAGTTCGTCATTATCCGTAAACATCAGTTCGCTTACGGAAATGGTATCGTTCTCGTTGACGATGGGGATGACGCCGTTTTCCAGCATCACGGTCATGCAGTTCTTTTGGTTGAGGTAATGGCGGCGGGTGCCGAAGTTCTCCTTCATGGTGAGTACCTGCCCCACGGGGATGCCGTGTTCGCGGAACAGTTCGTAGTAGCGGTTGATGAGTTTGGCTTGTCCTACGGCAGAGAAAAGCTGCCGCTGATCAACGCTGTCCAGTTTCTTGACCGGATGCACCTCGCTACGCCCCGAAGCCACGGCTCCGGAGGAAACGAGGATTATTTCTACGCCTGCTTTGTGCAGCTCGGCTATTTGGTCTACAAGTGCAGACATGCGTGTTACGTCGAGCGTTCCGTCGCGTCGTGTCAATACGTTGCTGCCTACTTTGACGGCAACTCTGCTAAAATCAATCTCCATCTTTCTTCTTTTCGTATTCGCGCACTACCTCCATAGCGGCTTCATAATCTTTTTCGTTGACTACAACAGATATATCGATCGCAGTAGCCGGCAATACCATGTTTACTACCATTTCATCTTGGGCCACGGCTTCGATGTTGTTGTTTGCAAGCAAACTCTTTACAAGTTCTGCCTCCCACGGGCTTCCGCTGAATACTTCAATCAGCTTGGTTTTATCTTCTTCTTTCATGACAGTATGAATTTAGAGGTTATTGTATGACAAATATAACAATTGTTTTCGTTTTAATGTTTAAATTCCTACGAATTATAGTTCTATCCGTTCTACTCTGACCGCTTCATTCAAGAAAGTGGAAGCCGATTCTATGAATTTATCTTCTGCTTCGGTGGTTCGATAGACGCATCTTCCGCCTTTTGTACATTTCCTGTCCATCTCTGGATGGCGGTGGAGATAGTCTTTCAGACTTCTTGCCACCAGCTCCCCTTGCGATACGATAGTAATCCCTTCGGGCATGTACTGCTGTATCTTGGGCAGTAGCAGCGGATAGTGTGTGCACCCCAGTATTACGGTATCTATCAATGGGTCTTTGGCAAGCAATTCGTCGATATATTTGCGTATAAAGTAGTCTGTACCTTCTCCTTGTGCCTCGTTGTTCTCTACAAGCGGCACCCATAGCGGGCAAGCCTCGCTACTGACTTTGATGTCGGGAAAGAGCTTGTGTACTTCCAGCGGATAGGATTCCGATTTGATGGTTCCCGATGTGGCAAGTACACCGATATGGCGGCTATGGGTAATGCTACCAATACATTCCACCGTAGGGCGGATGACGCCTAATACACGGCGCTCGGGGTCGAGGTGGGGCAGGTCGTTCATCTGTATACTGCGCAGGGCTTTGGCAGAGGCAGTGTTGCATGCCAGTATCACGAGGTGGCATCCCATACCGAACAACTTGGTGACTGCTTGCAGAGTGAACTCGTAGACAATTTCAAAGGAACGTGTCCCGTAGGGCGTACGGGCATTGTCGCCCAGATAAATGTAGTCGTATTCGGGAAGTGCTTCCCGTATCTTGCTCAAAATAGTCAGTCCGCCATATCCTGAGTCGAATACGCCGATAGGGCCAGAGGCGGAAGGTAATGTTTGTTTCATACTTTCTAAAAGCTATGTACGTTGCAAAGATAGTGTAAAAAGTAAGCGCGGACAAATTGCCCGCGCTTACTTTTCAGAGATAATATCTTTTCCGGATTTTTATTTAATGCCTAATTGTGTCTTGACCTTAGCCGTTACATCCGTGCTTTGTGTACTTACATAAGGTATTGCCGTACGAGCCAGGTCGAAGATATAAACTACACCTTCTGCCTTACCTACTGCCTGGATTGCTTCATCCAGTTTCTGATAGATGGGAGCCATAGCATCTTGCTGTGCTTTCTGCATAGACTGGTAAGCCTCTTGTTGGAATTGTTCCTGACGTTGAGCCATATCTTGCAATTCTTTCTGGCGTCTTTCTGCAATGTTCTTCGGCAGAGAGTCTGCTTGTGCTAAGAATTCCTGATACTTCTTTTGGAATTCTTCGTTGGTACGTTGCATCTCTTCCTGATACTTCTTGGACATGGCATCCAGATCAGCTTGCGCCTTTGTGAATTCGGGCATTACAGAAATAACTTCCTGTGAGTTCATGTGAGCGAACTTCGCTTGTGCCATCGCTCCCAGCGGGAGGACAAACATAACTACGAGTAGTGCGATTTTTTTAAGCATAATGTTTATTATTTATTTGAATGATTATTTATAGTGGGGTACAAATGTATGAAATTAATTTGAAAATCCTAATTTAGCAAGCACTTCATTGCTGACATCAATGCTTGGTGAAGCAAAAATAATGCTTGATGCCGAGGCACGATCCACTACTACAGCATATCCGCTTTGGGTAGCTATCTCCTTTACCGCTTCATATATCTCATCCTGAATCGGACCTATCAGGTCTTCACGCATCTTATAAAGTTCGCCTTCCGGACCGAAGTATTTGCGGCGCAGGTCGGCTGCTGCTTTCTCCTTGGCTACAATCTCTTCTTCCTTTTTGCCTCTCTGTACATCAGAGAGGGAGGCTATCTGAGACTGGTAGTTTTTGTACATCGTCTTGGCTTCTTCGGCAATCTTTTCAACTTCGCTTTGCCATTGCTTGGACGATTGTTCCAGTTGCTGGTTTGCATGTTCGTAAGCCGGAATATTCTCTAAGATATATTCCATATCGATCAAGGCAAACTTCTGTGCATTCGCTGTAATGCCTGCGGCAAACAGCAGAAACATGAATAAAATAGTCTTTCTCATAACGTCTGGTTTTTGTGAAACAAATTAGAATTCTTGTCCTAAGATAAAGTGGAACTGGCTGCCACCGTAGCTTGTAGAACCAAATACTTTGTCGAAACCGTAAGCCCAGTCAATACCCATCATACCAATCATCGGGAGGAAGATGCGGACACCGACACCGGCAGAGCGCTTCAACTCAAACGGATTGAACTTATTGACATCTTGCCAGGCATTACCTGCTTCTACGAACGTTAACGCATAAATACTGGTACTTGTTTCCAGCATCAGCGGATATCTTAATTCCAGACCAAGGCGAGAATAAGCATAGCCTTCGTAACCGTACGGGGTCAATGAGCTGTTCTCATAACCACGAAGGGCAATACTTTCTGTTGCATAGCTGGAATAACCGGTCATACCGTCACCACCCACATCGAATGTTTCGAATGGAGACTTTTTGTATTTATTGTAATGACCCAGCAAACCGAATTCTACACGTCCCATCAATACCGGCGTACGTTTTACCGTCATCGGGTCCATCAAAGGGATATAGACTTTGGATTTGAACTTCCACTTGTGGTATTCAATCCATTTGTGCATCTTGTTCATGTCGTCCTGGTTGCTGGTGCTGTACTTGCTGTAGTCTTTGCCGTCAATAAGAGAGTAGGGCGGCGTAAGTTGTGCAGACAGTGAGAACTCGGAACCTTGGCGCGGATAAATCGGGTTATCGATAGAACTGCGGGACAAAGTCAGATTGATACTCAGGTTGTTGCACTTACCATTGGTAACAGGGAAGTATTGCCAGTCGCTCAGTACATAGCGTTGGTAGGACAATTCTGCGGTGAACTGGAAGTAGTCATCCGGCCACTTCAAGCGCTTACCGAACATTACGGCAAGACCGTACATCTGAATAGACTTGTCAGGATCGTAATAGTTCTCGTAGTTGTTGTAGTTACCATAATTGTACATACCATAACCATACATACCGCTGTAATAGCTGTTGTAATAGTTGTTCATGTATGCCGAGTTGTAATAGCGGCTACTGATATCAGTCTGTCTGGAGTAGAATGCCGATACGGAGAATGCGTTCGGGCGCTTACCACCGAACCATGGGTCGTAGAAGGATATACTGTAAGACTGATAATATTTGGCATTGGTCTGACCGCTGACTGTCAATGTCTGACCGTCACCTTGCGGCAGGATACCGCGATAGTTGTCACCCGGATGCAGCAAGTTGGCAAGGGAGAAGTTGGTAAACTTCAAACTCAACTTACCGATGATACCCGTTTGACCCCAACCGGCCGAGAATTCTACCTGGTCATTTGCTTTGGAAACGAGGTCGTAACCGATATCTACCGTACCGTCTTCCGGTCTTGGCTGGATGTCTGGTTTGATTTGTTCCGGGTCGAAGTGTCCCATCTGCTGGATTTCACGCATGGAACGCATCAAGTCTTCACGGCTGAACAGTGCACCCGGACGGGTACGGAGTTCACGGCGTACTACGTTTTCGTACAGGCGGTCGTTACCGTTGATGCTTACCTTATTGATAGTAGCTTGGCGGCCTTCGTAGATACGCATTTCCAAGTCTATGGAGTCGCCTACGATATTTACTTCCACCGGTTCGAGGCTGTAGAACAGATAACCGTTGTTATAGTAAAGGTTACCGATAGCGTCATCATCCGTCATTGTGCGTTCTTCCAGTAATTTCTGATTGTAAACGTCACCCTTCTTCATGCGAAGCAGGAAGTTCAACTGTTCGGAAGGATAGAGTGTGTTGCCCACCCACGTCACATTACGGAGGTAGTATTTCTGACCTTCTTCAATCTCCATGAAGATGTCTACCGTGCGGTCATCGTAAGGCTTGATGCTGTCTTTTACGATCATGGCGTCACGATATCCCAGCTCGTTATATTTGTCGATAATCAGTTGCTTGTCAGCTTCGTAGTTCTCCTCAATGAACTTTTTGGTACGGAAGAAGTTGACCAGCTTGTTCTTCTCGTTTGTCTTCTTCATCACTCGTTTCAGTTTCTTGGTCTTAAGAGCCTCGTTACCTACGATGGTGATTTCGTGCACTTTCACTTTCTCCTTCTTGTCGATGTCGATGTTGACGATTACTTCGTTCTTCTTATCGGGATCGTCCTTCTGAGTAATGATGACGTCTGCGTTCTTGAAACCTTTGTCGTCAAAGTAGCGCTTAATCAAGGTTTTGGCACGGTCTACAATATTAGGTGTAATCTGACCGCCCTTTATCATGCCGATTCTGCTTTCCAGGTCACTGCGCTCCGACTTCTTCACGCCACTATAGCGTATTTCGGAAACACGGGGACGCATTGTCAAGTGGATGGTCAGCCAGATTTGGTCGCCCTCAATTTTATCAGCTGTAATCTCTACGTCGGAGAACAGTCCATGGCGCCAATAGCGCTTACAAGCCTGTGTAATCTCATCACCCGGTACAGTGATTATTTGCTTCTTGGATAATCCGGACAATCCGATAATTACATAGTCCTCATAGTTCTGGGCTCCTTCGACTTTGATGTCTGCTATTTCATACTTCTTAGGTGTTCCCGAATAGAGGATAACCGGCTTTTCGGCTTCATCGGTGTTGTCTACGTCCTGCGCTGCGGTTGTCAGTACGCAGCCGAAAAGGCAGATAAACGTTACGAATATGGAGAAAATACGATAGTGCATTTATGTTATGATTAAATATGTTTTGGTTTAACTGATTTGTTCACTGGTTTTGCCGAACCTGCGTTCGCGCTTCTGATAGTCACAAATGGCTTTGCGAAGCTCTTCTTCGCGAAAGTCAGGCCAATAAGTGTCACAGAAATAAAGTTCCGAGTAGGCGCATTGCCAAAGCAAATAGTTACTCAGGCGTATTTCTCCTCCGGTGCGTATAAGCAAGTCGGGGTTGGGCATGAAATGGGTTGTCAGGTGCTGTTCAATCAGTTCGTCGCTGATTTCTCCGGGCTCTAACTCTCCCTTTTGCACCAAGGTGGCTATTTGCCGGGTAGCTTCTGTTATTTCCCAACGGGAAGAATAGCTGAGAGCCAGAACCAGACACATGCCTGTGTTGTGAAGAGTGTGTGCCACGCAGGTACTTAGTCTCTGCTGTACGTTGACCGGTAACTTTTCAATGTCTCCAATCACCTGGAAGCTGATATTATTCTTCATAAACGTCTCTTCCTCGATGGAGTCGAGAAGGAGTCCCATCAAAGCTGCCACTTCGTCCGACGGACGGTTCCAGTTTTCGGTAGAGAACGTATATAAAGTAAGGTATTTGATTCCCAGTCTGGCGGCCTCCTCCGCGATGACGTGCACAGTCTCTGCACCGGCCTGATGTCCGTAGCTGCGCTCATGTCCGCGCTGCTTGGCCCATCTTCCGTTACCATCCATGATAATCGCCACGTGTTGGGGTATCCGGCTTGAATCGATTTCTTCTTTATATAACATCTTTGAATTTTATTGTATTTCGAAGCCCAATTTGTTAAGACGCCCGCGCCATACTTCGTTCTTGGTACCGTTTCCGCCAAATATCACCCAGATAAAATCTCTTTTATCTTCCGGGTTTACTGTCGGGTCCACTACCACTGAATAAGAGCCTTTATCTTTGAATTCCTGAGGTAACAGGAAGTTCTTTTCTGTCTTGAACCATGCAAGGCTTGCAACGGAGCTATAAATAGCGTCCAGTTTACCGCCGAAGCAGTAGTACATCTCACCATAATACATGATGAAAGGATTGGTCATTCCCGGACAGTATGTGTCGTAAGCAGTGTTTTCCAGACTTGCCCAGCCCTTGCCGTCTAATGAGAACCAGGGAATTGTCATCTTTTCATCTGCCTGTGGCATGCCGGTTAAAACTACTTTTTCTATACCGTTACCGGTGGTGGCCACAGTAGAAGATATGTTCTCAGTAGGGAAACCATTGGGAACTTCATCGAGTATGATGTTGTCTTCCTTTTGAGCCGGTTCCCAGTTCTTTCCGTCGCAGATGTTGAAATATTGCTTTCCACCTATCTCAACGATACCCGAAAGTCGGTCGGAGAAGCCGGATATAAGGGTAATGACATTGTCTCCTAAAGTCGTAACATCTGTCCAGTTTGTACCATTGGTAGAAGTGAATACCTTCTTACTCTCTGTTACCATGTAAAGGGCATCTTTATAGCTGACGGCAGATGTCAGTTTTGCATCGGACGGCAGATTGACGACAGATGCCTGGCTCCAACCGTATTCACCTGGTTTTGCAGATGTCTTATAAACAGTAGTATTAGAGGTATAGACTAATAACTCATTTCCCAAGATCACAACCTTCTGCTCACCCGGATTTACCGTATTGGAGAACACGCTGCCTATTTTCTGCATATCTGTCCAGACCAGAGAGTCAGGATCTTGCAGGTGCACATTGACCTTCAGCTTATATTCACGGGTGGTGAGACCATCGGCTGCATGTACTTTGAACTGCATACCGGCATCATTGTTCATGGCAGGTGTTAAGTCCACCGAATCAGCAGTGCTGAATAAAGTATCGTTGGGTGAACCGGAAGTTATCCAGCCCGTAACACTCATGGTTTTAATCAGGATGCGGTCAATGATGGTATCTGATCCAACGGGTAACGAGTCCCTGTTGTAGATAAGTCTGTTGAGTTGGTCTATTGTAAAGGTGTAATTTACGCCGTGCACTGTGTCTAAGACAAAGGCTTTTAGCGTAGCATCGGAGCTGTATTCGTAATCGTCGTCTGAGTTAAGGCATGAACTCACAGCAAATGACACAATAAGAAAACTCACTATTACTGATAGAAACTTTATTCTCATTTGAAAGTTAGTGTTTATTTACAAGTTGCAAAAATAGGAACATTTTTTTCTATAAACAGCTTTACAGGGAAGTTTTATATAAAATTATAGATAATAGTACTGTTTTTCTCGATAAAAAAGCCCCAAAATGAGGCTATTGCCTATTTCTTGCTGCTGTATAATGACGAAAACTCCTGCCGAAAGATTGTTCGATGACATAGGGAATTTTATCGCTGATTTCAGGTGCTTTAACACCGGAATGGAGCAGAATCGGAGCTTCTTCTACAAATATCTCGTCCCATAGCCCGGCGTCGATGAACGACTGTAGCAGGAAACGGCCTCCTTCCACCAGGAGCGATTGCAATCCGCGGGCGTATAACGTCTCCATGATTTGAGGGAGGATGTCTTGGTGGTAGTCTGTCGGAACGTATTCAATATTGTGCACTGCTTCGTGTGGGTGTTCCGTGAAAACAAGAGTCGGCGTACTGCCGTCAAAAAGATGCAGGCTGGGAGAAAGAATACGCTGCCGGTCCAGAACAATGCGTACCGGCGAAGGTCCTTGCCAATGACGGACGGTGAGACTGGGATTATCCAGTTCGGCGGTGCGGGTACCTACCATAATGGCACTATGCTCAGCCCGTTTCTTGTGTACCAGCATGGAAGTCAGCGGATTGGACAGAATGACCGGAGTGCCGTTTTTCCGCAATACGTCTATGTATTTATCTGCAGATTCTGCCCATTTTAAGGTAATGTAAGGTCGTCTCAAGGTGTGGAACGTAATAAATCTGCGGATCAGATGCTGGCATTCTGCTTCCATGACCCCTGTGATGACTTCGCGGCCGGCATCTTTTAACTTCTGTATGCCCCTTCCGGCTACTTTGGCAAAAGGGTCCTGACATCCGATGACAATACGCGGTATCTGCTTTTCGATGATCAAGTCTGCGCAAGGAGGCGTTTTGCCATAATGTGAACACGGTTCCAGGCTTACGTAAATAGTAGAACGTTTCAATAGCGACGGATCTTTTACAGAACGGATGGCGTTGACTTCAGCATGCGCCTCTCCGCAACGCACGTGATACCCTTCTCCTATGATCTTTCCGTCACATACTATTACCGCTCCCACCATGGGATTGGGAGCGGCGTTGCACAATCCGTTTTGTGCCAATTGGATACATCGTTGCATGTATTTTTCTTCTTCCATGCTCTTTCTTTGTTAGATTATTCTTACTTTTGCAGCCCGAAAGCTACCAGTAAACAATGAATGTAACCGTTTCTCATATCCGCAGCACTTTGCAGAGGTCTTATCCTGTACAAGAAGCCGCCAACCTTTCCCGCATTATCTGCTGTGAAATGTTAGGGCAGAGTGCCGTTGATTATTATCTGGGCAAAGATATGATTTTATCCCCAAAAGATGAAAAGGAATTGGAAACCATTCTCGCCCGGCTGTGCAATTTTGAACCGATACAATATATACAAGGTGTAGCCCGTTTTTGGGGCCGGAGTTTCCGGGTGGCTCCGGGGGTATTGATTCCCCGTCCTGAAACGGAAGAATTGGTAGAAAGGATCTTGAAAGAAATTTCTCCGGCTTCCCGCATCCTTGATATTGGCACCGGTAGTGGCTGTATAGCGGTTACTTTGTCGAAAGAACTGCCAACGGCACAGGTCATGGCTTGGGATATATCCCAAGATGCCCTTGCCATAGCCCGTAGCAACAACGAACTATTGCAGGCTTCCGTCCATTTTTTGCAGTGCGACGTGCTGGCTTACCAACCGGCTCCGGATGATTGTTACGACGTGATTGTCAGTAATCCGCCGTATGTTACGGAAGCAGAAAAGCAGGAAATGGAACGAAATGTACTGGATTGGGAACCTTTTTCGGCTTTATTTGTTCCAGATGCAGATCCGCTCCGCTTCTATCGTCGTATCGGTGAGTTAGGGCTGAAGATGCTGGTGGCCGGCGGCAAACTTTATTTTGAAATAAACCGGGCATTTGGTGAAGCTATTGTCATGATGCTTCGTGAACAGGGATATGCCGATGCCTATATTCTAAAAGATATTTCCGGCAACGACCGGTATGTAATTGCAGAACGATGACAGAAATAACCGAAACAGAAGCTCTGAGCCGCGTGGCAGCCTATTGCTCTACTGCCGAGCATTGCCGGGCGGAGATTGCAGAAAAACTGCAACGATGGAGCGTCGCCTATGATGCCATAGACCGTATCATAGCCCGTCTGGAACAAGAAAAGTATATTGATGAAGAGCGCTTCTGCCGTGCTTTTATCAATGATAAATACCGTTTTGCCAAATGGGGTAAAATGAAAATAGGGCAAGCCCTGCAGCTGAAGAAGATTTCTTCGTCTGTCTACTGGTCTTTTCTGAATGAAATTGATGAAGAGGAATATCTCTCCATTCTGCGTGGATTGTTAACCGCAAAACGGAAAAGCATCCATGCCGACACGGAATATGAACTGAACGGAAAATTGATACGTTTTGCGTTGAGCCGGGGTTTCGAAATGAAAGATATACGTCGTTGTATAGACGTTTCTGATGAAAATGATTACTCCGAATGAAAAATTATTGGCATTCTCTTTTTTATTCTCGTTCTGTTTCTGTATTTTTGTGCCATATTTATCATAATAGTTAGTTTTGCTATGAAAACTTTAGAAAGATTGTTTGCTGAAAAGTTGCTGAAGATAAAAGCGATTAAACTACAACCGGCTAACCCGTTTACTTGGGCATCTGGATGGAAGTCTCCATTTTATTGTGATAACCGCAAAACCCTTTCTTATCCTTCCCTCCGTAATTTTGTGAAAATTGAAATTACGCGTTTGATATTGGAACGTTTCGGACAGGTCGATGCTATTGCTGGTGTGGCTACGGGAGCTATCCCGCAGGGAGCCTTGGTGGCCGATGCATTGAACTTGCCGTTTGTATATGTACGCTCCACTCCGAAAGACCATGGATTGGAGAATCTGATTGAAGGTGAACTTCGCCCCGGTATGAAAGTTGTAGTAGTAGAAGACTTGATCTCTACGGGAGGAAGCAGTCTGAAGGCTGTCGAAGCCATTCGTCGTGATGGCTGCGAAGTAATCGGTATGGTTGCTGCCTATACGTATGGTTTCCCGGTTGCCGAGAAAGCGTTCAAGGATGCAAAAGTACCCTTGCTGACATTGACCAACTACGAAGCTGTTATGGAAGTAGCACTGCGTACGGGATACATTGAGGAAGAAGATGTAGAGACGCTGAATGAATGGCGCAAAGATCCGGCTCATTGGGATGCTGGTAAATAAAACGTATTCTTGTTAATAATATAGTATGATGAAAGAGCCATTCGGACAGATTCTGTCCGGGTAGTTCTTTTGTCTTTTTAATCCGATTGAAATATGACGAAATTTGAAAGTGGAGTAAAGGTTATTCCTGCTTCACAAGAGGCTGTCTATGAGAAATTGTCTGACTTGAGCAACCTGGAGAAAGTAAAAGACCGCCTGCCCGAGGATAAAGTGAAGAATTTGAGCTTTGACTCGGAAAGCATAAGCATAGAAGTGGCTCCTGTAGGGAAAATCACCTTGCAGATCATAGAAAGAGAACCGTGTAAATGCATCAAGTTCGAAACAACCACTTCGCCGCTACCTTTCAACCTGTGGATACAGATTGTACCCGTCACTGATATCGAATGCAAGATGAAGCTGACTATCGGGCTGGATATCAATCCGTTTATGAAGACCATGGTGCAGAAGCCTTTACAGGAGGGACTTGAGAAGATGGCAGACATGCTGGCAATGATACAATACTAATAAGTTATAACTCGATTTATGGCTCAGAAACTTTGGGAAAAATCCGTTCAAGTAAATAAGGATATTGAACGCTTTACGGTGGGACGCGACCGTGAAATGGATCTCTATTTGGCAAAGCACGATGTGCTGGGCTCTATGGCGCATATCACAATGCTTCAGAGTATCGGCCTGCTGACAAAAGAAGAATTGGAACAACTGCTTGCCGAGTTGAAGAATATCTATGCAACGGCAGAACGCGGAGAGTTCGTGATAGAAGAAGGAGTCGAAGATGTACATTCGCAGGTAGAACTTATGCTGACGCGCAAGCTGGGTGATGTGGGCAAGAAGATTCATAGCGGACGTTCGCGTAACGACCAGGTGCTGCTCGACTTGAAACTCTTTACCCGTGCCGAAATCAAAGAAATTGCTGAAGCTGTGGAACAGCTGTTTCATGTACTTATTATGCAAAGCGAGCGGTATAAGAGTGTACTGATGCCCGGTTATACCCACTTGCAGATAGCAATGCCTTCTTCTTTCGGACTGTGGTTCGGCGCTTATGCCGAGAGTTTGGTAGATGACATGTTGTTCCTGCAGGCTGCATTCAGGATGTGTAACCGCAATCCTTTGGGGTCGGCTGCCGGATATGGCTCTTCTTTCCCATTGAACCGTACGATGACGACCCGCCTTCTGGGTTTCGACTCGCTGAATTATAATGTTGTGTATGCCCAGATGGGACGCGGCAAGATGGAGCGCAACGTAGCATTTGCCCTTGCCAGCATAGCCGGTACCATCTCCAAGCTGGCATTCGATGCATGTATGTTCAATAGCCAAAACTTTGGTTTTGTTAAGTTGCCGGATGATTGTACTACCGGTTCCAGCATCATGCCACATAAAAAGAATCCGGATGTCTTTGAACTGACGCGTGCTAAATGCAACAAACTTCAATCCCTGCCCCAGCAGATAATGATGATTGCCAATAATCTGCCTTCCGGTTATTTCCGTGACTTGCAGATTATCAAGGAAGTCTTCCTTCCTGCCTTCCAGGAACTGAAAGACTGTTTGCAGATGACGACTTACATCATGAACGAGATTAAGGTGAATGAGCACATCCTTGATGATGACAAGTATCTGCTTATCTTCAGTGTAGAGGAAGTGAACCGCCTTGCACGCGAAGGGATGCCTTTCCGTGATGCTTATAAGAAGGTGGGATTGGATATAGAGGCTGGAAATTTCTCGCATAGTAAAGAAGTTCATCACACCCATGAGGGAAGCATCGGAAATCTTTGTAATGATGCGATTACTGCATTGATGCAGAAGGTTGTAGATGATTTTAACTTCGAGACGATGGAGGTTGCAGAGAAAGAATTGCTCGGCAGATAAAAGAGTTGCGGGTTCAAGTCCCGCTTCGAGTACGATACTTTTTAAAAGAAATATTTGGCAGGAACGGGAAAACTGTTTATCTTTGCACCCGTTCCTCAAATGCGGAAATAGCTCAGTTGGTAGAGCACAACCTTGCCAAGGTTGGGGTCGCGAGTTCGAGTCTCGTTTTCCGCTCTTTCTTTTTTCTTCTTTCTTTGAGGATGCTCGAATGGTGGAATGGTAGACACGAAGGACTTAAAATCCTTTGGCCATTGCGGCTGTGCGGGTTCAAGTCCCGCTTCGAGTACTGTTTAAAGCTCTGTAAATCAAGTGTTTACGGGGCTTTATTCTTTTATGAAACTTCCTTGCTTTCTTCATTAAATGATACAGATTCTACCGGATTTGGGCTACTGAGTTAAACCGAGAGTTAAACCAAGAGTTAAACCGAAATTGTAATGAAAGCTACTGTTAATGTATTGTGTTACAGGTCTAAAACTCTTAGTAATGGTGAACATCCAATCATGTTACGCGTGTGTAAAGGCGGTAAGAAGAAGTATATCGGTCTTGGAATCTCTGTAAATCCCAAATATTGGGACTTTGAGAAGAACAAGCCTAAACGTAATTGCCCTAATCGGGAACAGATAATCAAGGTTATTAATGAGCAGGAACAGAAGTATTCAGAGCAGATACTTGAATTTTCTACGGAGCAACGGGAATATTCTCCTACTACTCTGGTTGAAGCAGTTGCCCCGATACGTAAGAGTAAAACTGTTAATGATATGTTTGAAGAGTATATAACTCAACTTAAAGATGAAGGCAGGTTGGGGTATGCGTTATCTGTGCAGCAAGTCCGTAATTCTCTGTTAAAATTCAAGGGACATTCGGATGTGTTTTTCTCTGAAATAGATGTGAACTGGCTGAAAACGTATGAATCGTGGTTGAGATGCTGCAAGTTGGAAGATAATACGATTGGCATCCGTTTCAGAACGCTACGAGCAGTCTATAATTTGGCTCTGACTGAGGGGGTGGTAAAGGCTGATTGTTATCCATTCAAGAAGTATAAGGTGTCTAAATTGCATAAAGAGACTGCCAAGCGCGCCATAACAAAAGAGCAGGTGAAGCAGGTTATTGAATATGATGTGTCAGGAGCACGTTTCTATAAGAGGTTGGCAGTTGATATGTTTACGTTCTCTTATTTGATGGGCGGTATCAACTTTACTGATATGGCACTTCTTACTGATAAGAACTTTGAAGGTGAGCGTTTAGTGTATGTTCGTCAGAAAACGAAGAAGTTGATAATGTTACCATTGCAGGAGAAGGCTATGGAAATAGCGGGCCGTTATCGCTCTCCACAGTGTAAATATATATTTCCGATACTGGATAATAGAGAGCGAACTCCACGACAAATAAGGAATCGAATATATGACGTATTAGCCAATGTGAATGGACATTTGGAAGATATTGGGAAGGAATTGGGGATTGAGTTGAAGATTTCCAGTTATGTTGCTCGTCATTCTTATGCTACGGTCTTGAAACGTTCGGGAGTTTCGACTTCTGTAATCAGTGAATCTTTGGGGCATAGTTCTGAACGGGTAACACAGATTTACTTGGATAGTTTTGAGAATAAGCAACTTGATGATGCTATGAAGCACTTACTTTAATTTATAATGCCACTCTGTTGTATAATGGGGTGGCATTTCTTACTGAAATCCATTTGCTGATATTAGCGGATTAATACATATATTAACTGTTGCTTCAGGATTATCGGTATTTCTTGGCGCTCCCTATTGTATGTAACAAAAATGTACCTATCTTTGTACCGTTGCAACTCCGCAACGAGAGCTCTTTAACTTGATGTACTGTATTAGCGTGACAACCATAATATTCCGTCTCGATTGCGATTGCAATACTTGGCGGTGATTCTGGTTATTTTAAATTTTAAAACAATTAAAATTTATGAAGAATCGGAATCTAAAGACAGAGGAGAATCCTCTGTTTGTAATGACCGTCACTATCATGGCTGACGGTAAAGAGCAGGAAATAATTCCTGTATTCTCAGAGTTCTCAATGGGACGCAAGTCATTTGGGAATGATAGTATTCACAATGCATTGGATAGAAGTAAGATTCTTCCTACTGTCTTTTCCTTTGTTGATGTGAAGACATTGGAGGGAGAGCAATATCCGCTGTTTGACTATGCGGGTAATCAGATACCTGATGATTTCGACTGCGAAATACCCCTCATGCTGTACTTGGATAAGGCTGATAACTTCCAGTTGTTGGGAGAAGTTGAAGAGCCACTAAATGCGGTTATTGTGGATGAATGCAAGTCGTTTGCAGATGCTTATCAAAGGGTGGCGACTTCCGCCTATTACTCTAGAACCCCGAACAAAATAGAGTGGCTCGGTTGGGGAGGTATAGTCACTAACGATGATATACTGATTGCAATCAGAGGGTTCTGTAACCTATATAAGGTGTCCGGCACTGTTGCCCAGAAATATTTCGGTATTCAGGTGTCAAACTCACTGCTACATGCCAAAGCACTTGGTATAAACGATTCCCTAATTACCCCTAAACGCACTCCTACGCAAGCCGTTGCACTTTACAAAGCTGCGGTAGAGGCTTTCGGAGTGAAGATTGCAGGTCAGGGATATTCGGTCAACGCTATTAATTACTGTATTAACAACAGCAGTTATGGCCTAGTTTTAGCAGCCTTAGCTGAAATTAAAGCAGAGGAGAAACTTCAATTAGAGCATACTAAATGCGGCGAAAAAACAGCATGTATTCAGGCGCTCATGCTTGAAGTCATAAGAACCTTGAAAGAGGAAGCGGAGATTGCATAGAGAAATTAACCCCGTCTGATTGATACAGATTCACAAGTAAAGAATTCGCCCCTGCCAGAGTTATCTAGCAGGGGTTTCTTTTTATCTAATCTCCCACCCGTTTCTACGACCTTCAGGAGTTACCACTTTCTGACCTGACAAAGAATCGGGAAAGTATTCAAGTATATCGGTCGCATGGGCTGTTTTCTTGAATCGCAATTTATCATAGATAGATTGCAGTAATGCTTTCAATGCAGGGTTCGTTATCCGTTCCCCTCTCTTGATGACTTTACCAAGTTCATAGAGAATACGGCTCTTTGAGTTCATTATGCTTATCTCATTTTTAAGGTTACACTCCTTATAACTTAACGCCTTGATTCTGGAACTTCCCAGAGTATTGTAGTAATACTCCAATTCAGGGTATTTGGATTGCAAGGTGTTTGCATATACGTCCAGTATCAAATTACCCTTATCCTTGTACTCACAATAATATTTCATCCTCTCCGAGAAATCCTCCTTCTTAATCAGGTGCTTCAACTGTTCCTGATAGGATATATACTCTTGGTTTACAGAAGTATCAAAGTGATTGTCATCCAACTGCTTCCTGATGATGATTCCATTCTGATAATTATGTTTCTGTAAATCGAAGCAGAACTGTTCATTTACGTAAGCTAGTCTATTGAAAACAAATTGCTGGGAATGTTCATCATACATAGTGTATGAATCCTGATAACGTAATGACATTGGCATTTTGTTCCAGTCCTTGATGCGTTTCTGCTTCAACGGCTCTGCTTCATTGTTGTTCGATTTCACTTCCATATTGGTAACGGCAACCTTACCCTCTAATGCTTGGTAAAACTCTATGCCCGAAATTTCCTCTACGCTGGTATTATATATGAAGGTAAGATATTTCCTGAATGGATTGGAATCCAATCTTTGCCGACCTGCAATCTGAACAAGGTCGGTGGATATGTCTATGGAAGTGTTAATTCGGGTACAATCACTAATAACGAACGATGCTGCGCTTTCAGAATAGAAATCGCAACCCGCATAGGCAGTGGAAGTACAAAAGGTAAACTGTTTATGCGGTTCACCCTTCAACGGTATTCTCCCTCTGCTGAAACCTGCTCCAATCTTCTTGATTAGTTTGTCGTTGTCATCGGTACTTCCTACAATGATATTTACGTCCTCTGGTCTTAATTCCGTATGCTTGATGATGTTTAAGATATTGGTTACGCTATTCAGGAAAATTACGCACTCTATAGATTGATGTACTTTATTGTCAATCACTATTGAAGGATAATTTTTTGCCTGATACATTCGCACAATGTTGATGGCTATATTAATAGGCTTGGGATTCTTATATCTTATTAACTGTACTGTCTCTATCTCCTTCCATTGCAATTCATAATAAGGTATATCATTGAAAAAATCTATCTGCTCTAGATACTTGTCAAGAATTGGAGTTGCAGAAAGATATGTAATGTATGGGAAGGCTTTCAAGTGATTCAGAAAATGAAACTCCGTCTCTGATTTGAAGCTACTATCACTCAACAAACATTGAAACTCATCTACTACCACTCTCCACTCCGATTTATCTTTGATACATCCAATCAACTTATACATGGAATCATAAGAAACCAAAATTTTAGGAATATCAGTATCCTGTATATATCTGTCAATCTCATCTTGATATACACCGCCAACAACAAGTAAGGAGTTTGAATATTGGGCGTGCTTGTTCTTTAGGAGTTCGTTTCTAGGACTGCATATAATGGTCTTATGATTATCTATAAGTGCTACTGTGGTTGCTCCACAACCGGGTATCTTTTTGTTGCATACTCCATTTGGAAGTTCAAATTCATCTAGGTCTGTGAGGTACTTGATACCTTCTGGAATAGAAATCAATTCTCTTCTCATTCAATTTAAAATTAGATAAGTGTTAATGAAGAAACTATCTGAAATGTGGTGTCCAGTTTTTTGCTAGATTCAATCTATATACTAAGGGAGTCAAGGTCAATAAATTAGACAAGTGGGAGAATAATAAAACCAGACTGGAATCTGGCTCTATTACTTCCTTCGATTAATACATATCTAGTGATTATTGCAATAATTGAGCGATTTATCCTCTTGAATGATACTCTCTCTACTTCCCTTACTTGATTATGCAAAGATAGTAAACTTTCCTTACTTTAAAGAATGAACATATATTGTATTGGAAACTTTGAGCTTAGAGGCATCTTAACCTTGATTCTTTTTCTCTGATTGAACTCCGTTCCCCTTACGTGGGGCTAATTTAGCGTTCCCCTTCTTGGAACTGGGCTTACGGAATGGTACGTCTTTACGGGGTATCAATTTAGGGCTGTCTATTACATATTGGTGGTTTTCGTGAACTATCTCGTGAATTACGTTATCTGTAACTATGGTTGTCGCTTCGGGGAATACTGGAATTTCTATTCGCATGGTAATTTTGTGTAATAAGTCTTTCTAACGTGGTTAATCTGTTTACGTATCTTGGTGAACCCCGATAACCGTGCCCATACTCCAATATGAACCCGATTATCAGATACACCCGCTTTTATAGCTATATCTCTCAATTCTTCATAACTAAACATTTCATTCATTATCATAGGCGATTGATTAATGGCAAGTAATCTGTGTATTATGGCAGAGTTATCTACGGGCAGCTATATCTATCAAATGAAGTCGGTAATAGGATAGCTTATAAGCAAGTTGATAAGTGACTGCAATTATATATCCGATTTGAAAATGGAAGTTCGATTTGCTGATACCTTATAAATACGGTAACGGTAAACTGCATTATATATTTGAATTACAAGCCTAAGAGACTGACATTACTAACTTCCCTTACCCACCTTAAAGATACTACATATTTGGAACTCCGTAAAATGAAACGGATATAACTTGTAAGATTGTGGCGCATATCAGAGCCACTTCATTATTAATGGCATCCAGTATCGCAGATTGGAATATACAGGAAAGAGACACGCATAATATAACGGGTACTTCATTACAGATACCCCCATCTATCCGATTCAAAGTGGAAGTATATATAAAGCCAATTCCTTATAAATAGTCAGAGCCTCATCCATAAATACGTCACGTAAACGTGACTTGACATCCTCTCATGACCCCTCCAGTGGGGTGATATAAGAAACAACATTTAAAACAGTTCAATTTATGGAAGGGCAAAGATTACTCCGAGTTAGTGAGGTAAAACTCACTTATCAACCTAAAGTTAAGGCATCCGAACGCTACTACATAGCGCATAGTGAGGACACTTACAAATTATTGAAGGAACATTGTTACGATGAAAGCACTCTCCTTACGGATGAAGGTACGTTAAACCGTTAATTCATGGCATTATGAAAGATGTATTCTACTTTATACTCTCGCTTGCAGCAGCATTTGCTATCGTATTACTGTGTCCGTTATTTGCGGTCGCATTAATAATTTGGTGGATTATATGGATAGGTAAGGAAGTCTCGAAATATGACGGACTTTAGTTATTAATCAGAGTGTTACATGAATTGAACGTTCGTTTAGCTCGTGTAACCACTCTTAAAATATGTAAACGATGAAGACATACATAGCGTATTTACGCCAATCAACCATGAAGCAGGAAAGAAGCGGTCTTGGAGTTGAGGCTCAAAGAGAGATTATTCATAACTTCATTAAAGAGGGAGTTATCCTACATGAATTTGTCGAGACTGAAAGCGGTAAGAGGACGGATAGACCTAAATTGCAAGAAGCGTTGATAATGTGCCGTAAGACCAATTCTATTCTTATTGTGGCGAAGTTAGACCGATTGAGCCGTAATGTGGCGTTCACTTCCAAGTTATTGGAGAGTGATGTGGAGATTACCTTTTGTGATTTCCCGCAAGCTAACCGCTTGATACTCCACATTATCAGTAGTATCGCTGAATATGAAGCAGGGTTAATCAGTCAACGCACAAGGCAGTCATTGCAAGCTAAGAAGGCACGAGGGATGAAACTGGGTAAATCGGATAACTTGATGAACAAGCATAAAGAGGCTATCGCTAATAGTAACCGTACCAATAGATTGAAAGCGGATAGTAACCCCAATAATATGCGGGCAATCGCTTTACTACGCTCGTTATCAATGGAAGGTAAGACCTTATCCGAAATGGCAGACCTACTCAACGCACAAGGTTTTGTTACTTCACGAGGTTGCAAGTTTCAGAAGGTACAAGTAAGCAGGTTACTTGCTAAACTCTGATTACTTTAGTTGGGAGGAAATCTTTAAAATTCTGTATATATAGACCGAGTTACAATTTCCTCCTAACCTTGATTTATCAACGGGAGACTATTCTCAACTATTAATAAACAATAGTTCTTGTCAATCAAACGTAATTTAGTAACTTTGCAGCAATTCCAAGCCTCTAAAGAGATAGGGGACTGGAAGGACTTATTAGTTAACGAAGAGCGTTTGACATATTATCCTGCATTGGAATCTCGACAATTTCATTCTTCAAGGATAATAGACAAGAACGCTCACGTCAATGCTATATACCCGCTTTACTAAGTGGACTATATAACGTTTGGCGTGGGCTATTGTTTATTACTTGAAGAAGGGCAGTCGAGAGCCTCAATGCAGTAATATTCAATAGTTCCCACGCCTCTCTATTTATTAACAGCTAACATTCGGGAACAAGTTAGCGTAATATATTGGATAAGAAACGGATATATAGTTTACTACTTACAACTACTTTATTAATGATATGTAAGCCTATTAATAGGATGCTGCCTTACATATATTTCACGTTGCAACCCTAAGCAGCAGGGATGCACTTATATTATTAACTTATGAAGACATTAAGATTATTAGCGGTATTAGTTATCGCAATGACTGCATCTATATGCAGTGCACAGAACGGGTATAGAGGTATGATTGAAGGAGGACGAACATTCCACCTTGATGAGACAGCATTACACGCCACCGAGTTTTCTACCACACACGGGTATCAATTCAATCCCTATTTGTTTGTCGGTGCAGGATTAGGATTTCACTTTACATCTTCGGATGCAGAAATGACTTATATGCCGTTGTATTTGGATGTGAAAGCCAATCTTATGCAGACTAAGGTTGCTCCATTCATTGACGTAAAGGCAGGCTACTCCGTACTGGATGCTAAGGGAGTATATCTAAGTCCGAGTGTGGGAGTTAACTATAATTTCTATAAATGCTTATCTGTATATCTGAAAGTGGGTTACACCTATCAGAAAGTGGATAGCCCTATATATGCTAACAGTGATAAAGAAATCAGCAATATAGGCGGTATCACAGCTAAAATCGGATTTGAGTTTTAATATGAGCAGATATAAGGCGGCATTGAAGTAATTCAGTGTCGCTTTATTGGCTATATAATGAATAAAAATTAAATGTTGAATATTTCTTGGGTTAAGTCTCAGAGTTAAACCAATAGTTAAACCAAGATAGAATCAGAGTGTAAGATATAGAAGTGTACATTGCATAAATCGCAGATTTATAGCTTTATAATAGGCTGTTGCAAAGCGAGAATGGTGGAATGTGTGGGGGACTTAAAATCCTTTGGCCATTGCGGCTGTGCGGGTTCAAGTCCCGCTTCGAGTACTGTTTAAAGCTCTGTAAACGACAAGTTTACGGGGCTTTATTCTTTTATGGACTTACCATATATTCATAGTCTGGGAATTAGCGCAGTTCTATGTATGTTTTTTCCTTCATCTTATTACTGCAATGATTTCAGAAATCATTGCAGTAATAATTTCAGAGATCATTGTAGCAATGATTTCAGAAATCATTCAAAATACTCCATAGCGCTTCTAAATTATGCTCATTTTAGATATGATTTGCAGCACTCGTGTAAACCAAGATGTAAACCGGTAAAGCTATCAATCCAAAAGAACTTCTGTACAGTTGCAAGATCCGGGGTATATTCAGACTTCAAATTGTCCTTTATACCGTAAACCTTTCTTCTCTTCGTATTGTTGAAATTCCAACTATTAACTTAAACAAGAATGATATGGAAGAGAAGAAAGTTGCTCGTGAGGAGAGAAACCGGGAGAAGTTGGCTAATGCTGATTGGGTAATGGCTGAGTTTTATGCAACGTGGTGCCCTCATTGCAAACGTATGCAGCCGGTGGTAGAAAAATTTAAGAAGGCGATGGAAGGAACACTTGAGGTGGTACAAGTGGATGTAGATCAGGAAAGCGACCTCGCTGATTTCTATACAATCGAAGTAACCCCTACATTTATCCTTTTCAGAAAAGGAGAGCAGTTGTGGAGGCAGTCGGGAGAATTGACTCTGAGCAGACTGGAAAGAGCGGTCGAAGAGTTTGGGTAAGCCATGCTCCTTGAACCGTTTAGTATAGCTTGGGGCGCTTGTTATTGAACCGGAAGCCTAGACCCAGCATCAGGTAATTAGGCTCATGAAATTCCCTGAGGTTATATCCGATGTGAAGATAGGAGTTGCGGGTGACGTCTATCTTCAATGCCAGTATCTGGTAGAAAGATTTGAGGTCGCCTCCGCTATGCAGTACATTGGCTCCAAGGCCGATGCCTACGGTGAAGTAGGGCATTACGAACTCTCCGCGGGCGGATAAGCCTAAGGCCATCTGCTTGATGGCAGAAGGGGAGGAAAAGTCATCCATTCCGTTGTATACCGCTTCAATGTTCGCACTGTGGTCGTATACTCCATCCAAGGCTACACCGGCACGAAATTTATAGCCTAAGTTGTACATCGGTGCAAAGCTGAAACCTGCTACGGTGTAAGTGCCCGGTGCAGGTACTTGTCCACCGCCGAAGTCCACAGCCTTCTTGCGCCAGGAACCGAAGAACGTCAGGTCGTAGCTGATGTGGCGCGGAAAGGGCGGGGGGATAGGACGCTGCCAGGATTTGCCCAATTCGTCTGCCCGCCGGTTGAAGTTATAGACCAGACCCACTTTGCAGTCAATTGTATTCAGACCCGAATTGGGGTACTGGGTATTTCCGTTGGAGAAGTGACTTCCGGTAGCTCCCACTATCAAGTCGATTTTTGGGGAAACTGCCCAGTTCAAGTAAAGGTTGACATTGAGGAAGGCATTTGTTTTCGAGCCGATGATCGTGTTCTCCGGATTTTCATAATCCTCGTAAGGCTTCCAGTTGAAGGAGGCTCCGAAGTTCCATTCGTAGTTGAGCGACAGACGAGGGGTGAGTTGGGCAAGACGTCCTCCCTGGAACAGGTAGAGGGCAATGGGGTTTCCCAGTTCCTGCTTGTTCTCGAAGTCGAAATAACCTAATCCGATGCCTTGGTAAGCACCTATGTAAGCACGGTCGGCGGCGGTGTTGGGGCGGACTTGGAACGAATACTTCAGATGGCCGGAATAGGTGTCGTTCATGGTCTTGCCACTACGGTTGTAGCCTTCCAGGAAAGGGTTGGTGGGGAATATGTAGCCCATACGACCTTCTACGCCTAATCTGTGGATGAAGCGATGTGCAAATGAGACTGTGTCTCGTTTTGTTTCCGAAGAATAATCGGATGTCCATTGCTGGGCGTATATCGTATCAGACAAAAGAAGCATTACTCCCAAGAAAGCAAGAAGCTTCCATGTCTGTGTTTTGTTTTCCATATACCGTGCCGGTCTTTATTATTTAATACATGTCTGAAGTAAAGTTCAATTTCGTCACAAATATAAGTCTTTTATCCTTTGCGCCTGTATAATGAAGTATATATTTGCATACGTTAAAACTATGCAGGTACCAATAAACAAGTAGAGAGGCTGTTTCTTGAACGATTAACGTTAATCATTCGAGAAACGGCCTCTCCACTTATCTGCAAATCTATTTATTTCTGATCATTCTCTCTGATTTCCACGCGGCGGATTTTTCCGCTGATGGTCTTCGGCAGCTCGTCCACGAACTCGATGACACGTGGATACTTATAAGGAGCAGTCACCTTCTTCACATGGTTCTGAAGTTCTTTGATAAGTTCTTCGCCGGCGCGGGCCTTGTACTCTTTGGAGAGGACGATGGTTGCTTTCACCACCTGTCCGCGAATCTCGTCGGGTACTCCGGTGATGGCACACTCTACAACAGCAGGATGCGTCATCAATGCACTTTCCACTTCGAAGGGGCCGATGCGGTAACCACTACTCTTGATAACGTCGTCGGCACGACCTACGAACCAGAGGTAGCCGTCTTCATCTTTCCACGCTACATCTCCGGTATAGTAGATGCCGTCGTGCCAAGCCTCGTGGGTGCGTTCGGCGTCGCGGTAGTACTCTTTGAAGAGGCCCAGCGGTTTGCCCTTGTCGGTGCGGATTACGATTTGTCCTTGTTCGCCGGCTTCTACGGAGCGGCCGTCGTAGTCTATCAGATCTACATCATATTGTGGATTGGGAAGTCCCATGCTGCCCGGTTTCGGTTCCATCCAAGGCATGGTGGCTACGGTGAGTGTGGTTTCCGTTTGGCCAAAGCCTTCCATCAGTTTGATACCGGTCAGTTTCTTAAAGGTGTCGAACACGGCGGGGTTCAAGGCTTCTCCGGCGATGGTGCAGTATTGCAGGCTGGAGAGGTCGTACTTCGTCAGGTCTTCGTGGATGAGGAAGCGGAAGATGGTGGGCGGTGCGCAGAGAGAAGTGACGTGATAGTCTTGTATCTTCTCCAAGATGGCGGCGGGGGTGAACTTCTCGTGGTCGTAGACAAAGATATTGGCGCCTGCTATCCACTGTCCGTAGAGCTTACCCCATACGGCCTTGCCCCAGCCTGTGTCGGCGATGGTGAGGTGCAGGCTGTCTTCGGTCAGGCGGTGCCAGAAGCTGCCGGTGACGATGTGTCCAAGCGGATAGGTGAAGTCGTGGGCTACCATCTTCGGTTCGCCGGTGGTGCCGCTGGTGAAGTACATCAGTGAGATGTCATCGTTGGTGTTCGGATGTTCCGGCTTCACGAACGGTGCGGCGGCCTCGATACCTTTGTGGAAGTCTTCGAAACCTTCAGCCACTTCGGGTCCTACGCTGACGAGGTGCTTCACGGTAGGAGAGTCGGGCATAGCGGCAGTAATATGGTCGGTGATGACCGGTTCGCCGGCGCAGACTATCATCTTGATGTCAGCAGCGTTGCAGCGGTATACGATGTCTTTCTTCGTCAGCAGGTGCGTGGCGGGGATGACTACGGCGCCCAGTTTGTGCAGGGCGATGATGCTGTACCAGAACTCGAAACGGCGTTTCAGTATCAGCATTACCATGTCGCCATGGCCGATGCCGAGGCTTTGGAAGTACGAAGCCGTCATGTCGGTGTAGCGCTTCATGTCGGCAAACGTGAACTGACGGTGTTCGTCTTTATCGTTGGTCCATAGCAGGGCGGGTTTGTCGGGTTGCTCTTGGGCCCAGGCATCTACTACGTCGTAGCCGAAGTTGAAGTTTTCCGGTACGTTTATTTTCAGGTTCTTGATGAAGTCCTCCTGCGATGTGAAGGAGGTTTGTGATAAAAATCTTTCTACCATAATTAGCACATTTTACATGATTACCGCGAGGAAGCGTACCGTCTTTCCATCCAGCGCCTTCATGCCGTGGGGCAGTTTAGAGTTGAAGTACAGGCTGTCTCCTTCGTTTAAGATAAGTTCTTTGCCGTCGATGCTCACCATCATGCGGCCTTCCAGTACGAGGTTGAATTCTTGTCCGGCGTGGCTGTTGTAGTGTATCGATTCATCGTCGGGTTTCGGTTCTACGGTGACGATGAACGGGTCAGCGGTGCGGTTGATGAAGCCGGCGGCCAGTGACTGGTACTTGTAGGCTTTGGTACGCTCGATGCTAGTACCTTTTCCGGCGCGGGTCAGGAAGTAGGTGCTCATTTTGGGCTCCTGGCCGAACATTAATGCGTCCAGCGCGATGCCGTAGTGGCGGGCAATTTTTTGCAGCATGCTGACGGAGATATCGAATTCTCCGGTTTCGGCAAGGCGATATTCTTCAGCAGAAAGGTCGCAGTCGCGGGCAATGTCTTCGGCGGTGAGCTCAAGGACTTCGCGCAGGCCGCGGAGGCGTTCGGCTATTTGTCTGATTTGGTCTTCCATTTGGTTGATGAATTAGTTATTTGTATTCTGTTTGCTTTAAATGCTCTTTTTGATGGCATTGATCACGGCAGAGGAGAATCCCTCGTGTTCCAGTTCATTGATGCCTTTGATGGTGATGCCACCGGGGGTACATACTTTGTCGATCTCCACGCTGGGGTGGGTATCGTTGTTTAGTATCAGTTCGGCGGCGCCGCGTACCGTTTGGGCTACCATGCGCATGCCGTCTGCAGGGCGGATGCCCAGTTCGATGCCGGCTTGCATGGCGGCCTGGATGTACTTCAGCACGTAGGCGATGCCACAAGAGGCCATGGAAGTGGCGGCGGCAAACTTCTCTTCGGGGATGAGCATAGCAAGGCCCATTTGGTTGAAGATGTCGAGCATCAGTTGTTCCTGCTCCTTCGTGGCGTTCCGGCTGGCGATGAGGGTCATGCTTTCCAGTTCGCTGATGGCGGTGTTGGGGATGATGCGGAACATGGTCATTTCCTTGTCGGCCACGTAGTGTGCCAGTTCTTCAAAGGGAATGCCGGCGGCCACGGAGATGAGTATCTGCTTGCTTTTCAGTTTCAGTTCGCTCACTACGGGTTTCATTAGCCAGGGTTTCACGGCCAGGATGATGAAGTCGGCGCCGGTCACGGCCTCCTGATTGTCATGCGTAGTTTGCATGGCGGGGAATTCGGCCTTCAGGGCATCCAGTTTGCCTTGCGAGGGGTTCGATACGATGATGTCGGCGGCGGGGATGATAGTCCCTTTTGCCAGTCCGCGGGCGATGGAGCCGCCCATGTTTCCTGCTCCGATAATTGCTGTTCTCATATCTTCTATATGTTAAAAAGTAATCTGTGGACAAAGGTAGATAAATTTTCTACAAAAAACGACCGAAAGAGAGGGATTGTCTTTACGGTCGTTTCTTTTGTTGGCTGATTATCTGTCAAATATCAAATAACTTTCTGAAATCGTTCGAGGAATTCATCTGCTTCCTCCATGCTGAGGCAAAGCGGCGGCAGTAACCGGATCACGTTCGTGCCGCTGACACCGGTAAATACATGCTGCTCTTTCAGCAACTTCAGGCGTAGTTCTTTGATGGGCTCTTCGAATTCCATGCCAATCATCAGGCCGCGTCCGCGGACTTCCTTGATTTGGGAGAATTTTTTCAGTTCTGTCAGCAGATGTTCACCCACTTTGGCAGCGTTGTCTATTAGGTTTTCCTGTTCTATCACGTCCAGCACGGCCAGCGCGGCGCTACATGCCAGGTGATTTCCGCCGAAAGTGGTTCCCAACTGGCCGTATACGGCGGTGAACATCGGGCTGATAAGTACGCCTCCCATCGGGAAGCCATTGCCGATGCCTTTGGCTACGGTGATTATATCGGCCTGGATGCCGTTGTGCTGATGGGCGAAGAAGCGCCCGCTACGGGCGTAGCCGCTTTGGATTTCGTCCAGTATCAATACAGTGTTGTGGGCGGTACAGGTTTCGCGCAGGGCGTGCATGAACTCGTCCGTCGGCAACTGTATGCCGCCTACGCCCTGGATGCCTTCGATAATCACGGCGCAGACATCGCCTTTGGTCAATTCGGCCTTCATAGCTTCGATATCATTCAGCGGGAGGTACGTTACGTGTCCGCAGTTGTTGATGGGGGCAATGATTTTAGGATTGTTGGTTACTTCTACAGCAAGCGAAGTACGGCCGTGAAAGGCTTTGGAGAAAGATACCACGCGGGTGCGTCCGTTGTAGAAAGATGCCAGTTTCAGGGCATTTTCGTTGGCTTCGGCGCCACTGTTGATAAGGAACAGGGAGTAGTCGTCGTAACCGCAGACTTTTCCCAGTCGTGCGGCCACTTGCTGTTGCAACTTATTAATGACAGAGTTGGAATAAAATCCCAGCGTCGCTACTTGTTTGCTTATCATCTCCACGTAGTGCGGATGTGCATGTCCGATAGAAATGACAGCATGGCCGCCGTAGAGGTCGAGGTACTCCGTACCGTTTTCGTCCCATACGTGGCAGCCTTTTCCTTTGACAATGTTGATGTCAAAGAGGGGATATACGTCGAATAATTTCATAATACAAATTTTGATACAATGTAAATCGCTGCTCCGATAGCAGCGCCTACGAATGTTGCTTTGAGGAAAACCTCTTTATTAAATTTTGCCATATCTTTTAAAAGGCACTGGGTTTCAACCGTAATCCTACGGTTTCTTCCAGATTGAACATCAGGTTCATGTTGTGTACAGCCTGGCCGCTGGCACCTTTCAGCAAGTTGTCTATGCAGGAAATGATGAGCAGCTTGTCGCCATGCTTCTCCAGATGGATGAGGCATTTATTGGTGTTCACCACCTGCTTCAGGTCGATGTTCTTGTCTACGATATGGGTAAAGGAATCTTTGGCATAATACTCCTGGTACATGCGGATGATTTCTTCCAGCGCCACTTTCGTCTTCACTACGATGGTGGCGAAGATGCCTCGTGGAAAGTCGCCGCGGTAGGGGATGAAATCAATCTCCGAGTCGAAGCTGTTCTGCAACTGGCGGAGCGATTGCTTGATTTCGGGCACGTGCTGGTGCTCGAAAGCTTTGTAGACGCTCATGTTGTTGTTGCGCCAGCTGAAGTGGCTTGTTGCGCCGGGTTTTACGCCTGCGCCTGTGCTACCGGTGATGGCATTCACCATGACGTCTTCGTTCAGCATCAGGTGCTTGGCAAGCGGGAGCAGGCCCAACTGGATACAAGTGGCAAAACAGCCCGGATTGGCAACATGCTTCGCCTTGCAGGTGGCGCGGCGGTTCAGTTCCGGCAAGCCGTAGATGAAGTCGTGCTCGGGAGAAGCGATGCGGTAGTCCATAGAGAGGTCGATGATGCGCAATTCTTCGGGTACGTTGTGGCTGTCCAGAAACTTCTTCGTGTCGCCGTGAGCGGTGCAGAAGAAGAGCACGTCGATCTCGTCCAGCGGAAGCTGGTCGGTGAATACTAAATCCGTTTCGCCGTACAGTCCTTCGTGTACGTCGGTAATTTTGTTGCCGGCGTTGCTTGAGCTGTTGATGAAGACGATTTCCGCTTCCGGATGGTTGAGCAGCAAGCGTATCAGTTCGCCTGCCGTGTATCCGGCTCCGCCGATGATTCCTACTTTAATCATTTTGATAATATCTATTGTTTTGTATTTCGCTTATTGGTTAAATCTTTTCGTCTTTATGATTTGCATAATAGGCGCGCAGTGGAGTAGAGGTGACCTTGATAAAGCCTTTGGCATCTTCTGCTGTCCACCCCTTCTGCATTTCGCCGTATTCGCCGAGTTTGTTCTTCACGAGGTCGTCTTCGCTTTCCACACCTACGGTAGAGAAGCCGAGCGGGCGAAGTTCGAGGATGGCCGTACCGTTTACGTTGCGCTGGCTTTCGGTCAGCATGGCCTCGATGTCACGCATCACCGGTTCCAGGTACTGGCTTTCGTGCAGGAACATTCCGTACCAGTTGGCTACCTGGTCTTTCCAATACTGTTGCCACTTGCTCAGCGTATATTTTTCGAGGAAGCGGTGTGCGCCGATAATCAGCATCGGAGCGGCAGCCTCAAAGCCTACGCGGCCTTTGATACCGATAATCGTGTCGCCTACGTGCATGTCGCGGCCGATACCGTATGCGGCGCCAATCTCTTCTACCTTCTGAATGGCCTTGATAGGATCGTCGAACTTCTCGTCGTTCACAGCTTTCAGTTCACCCTTTTCGAAAGTGAGGCGCAACTGTTCGCTGCCTTCTTTCTCGCAATGCTTCAGGTAAGCGCTTTCGGGCAAGCCCTGTGCAGAGTCCAGAATCTCACCGCCGCAGATGCTGGTACCCCACAGACCTACGTTATAGGAATATTTCAGTTTGGCAAAGTCGGCGGCAAAGCCATGCTTGTTCAAATAGTCTATTTCTTCCTGACGGCTCAGTGCCATGTCGCGTGTCAAGGTGATGATTTCCACACCCGGAGCCATCACAAGGAACGTCATGTCAAAACGAATCTGGTCGTTGCCGGCACCGGTCGAACCGTGTGCGATGGCATCTGCTCCGATTTCGTTGGCATAGCGCGCAATGGCCAGTGCCTGGAAGATACGTTCGGAGCTTACCGAGATGGGATAGGTGCCGTTGCGCAGCACGTTGCCGAATACCATGTATTTCAGGCTCTTTTCATAATATTCCTGTGTCACGTCGATGGTAACGTACTTCGTAGCCCCCAACTTATAGGCATTTTCTTCGTTGGTTTTCAGCTGTTCGGGGCTGAAACCGCCGGTGTTGGCACAGGCAGCATATACTTCATATCCTTTTTCCTTGGCAAGATACATCACTGTGAATGAGGTGTCCAGACCGCCGCTGAATGCGACTACTACTTTTTTCTTCTTTTCCATATCCTTGTGGTTTTTAGATTTTATCTTCTTCATGTAATTTCGGATCGTAGAGCATTGCTGTGCAGATGCAGAACTTCCGGTTTTTGGCTACCAGTATATCGTGGTTGATGCAGCCTTCGCAACCTTTCCAGAACGATTCGTCGTCGGTCAACTCGTTGAAGGTGACGGGGACGTATCCCAGTTCGGTATTCATCTTCATTACAGCGGCTCCGCTCGTCAGACTGAAAACCTTGGCATTGGGCCATCGCAATCGTGCCAGGCGGAAAGAGGCGGTTTTGATCCGTTTGGCCAGTCCCAGCCCGCGATAATCGGGATGTACTATCAAACCCGACGTTGCCACGTATTGTTTGTTACCCCAGCTCTCTATGTAGGTGAAGCCGGCAAATTCGTCTCCACACAGTGCAATGATGGCCTTTCCTTCTCTCATTTTAGTAGCTACATATTCGTGCGTGCGTTCTGCGATGCCCGTTCCGCGTACCTTGGCAGCTTCCCGGATGGTATCCAAAATCTTGTCCACGTAAACTTCATGTGAGGCGTCAGCCACCATCACATCAATTTGTTTCGAATCCATTTCTTTCTTTAATTAATATTTCTTCATTTACTTTACATTCGGAATGATTTGTGACAGAAAGCTACGCACTTCATCGTGTGATGCGGCCTCGTGCACTACCAGCATGATGGTGTCGTCTCCGGCAATGGTGCCCAGGATGGCGGGACATTCGCGGTTGTCGATGTCGTAGGCCATGCTGCTGGCATATCCGGGGCGTGTACGGATCACGGCGATATTGCCCGAGAACTGAAGTGAAACAAATCCGCTGTTCATCAACATTTCGCTGGCGCTTTGGTCATTGGAGCGTTTGTACATAATGTTGTTGGGTAATACATATACATATTTCCCGTTCATGTTTGCTGCTTTTGCTACTTTCAGTTGTTTCAAGTCGCGTGACAAGGTGGCTTGCGTCAGTTCAAAGCCCTCCTTTCCCAAAGCTTGCAGCAGTTCCTCCTGAGAACTGATGTCTTTGCTTGAGATAATCATCTTGATGGCATCTAACCGATTGGCTTTTTTCTTCATGTTTCTGTATAATTATTCTAAGAATGGCGCAAAATTACGGAATCTTTGGGATATAATATACAAAAACGGATATTTTTTTAGTATTTTTATTCCAGTTAGAGCTTTAGAGGGTGATGATTCTGCATAAGTATGGGGAAAATAAAAGCCGGATTGTATTTTCTTTGTTTTATTCAGACATTTGCGCCTCAGTTCCTTTCGGGGTTGTTCTTCTGTAAAGATAATGCTTATTTCTATGTTTTTATTCCCTAACTCCCCCTTTTTTACTATCTTTGACAGCGAGAACAATTCGTTAAACCAAGGTTTACTTTTCGATAGACCTTGGTTTACTTTTTGCCCAACCATGGTTGATTTTTCGCCCAACCATGGTCGGGTGAAATAAAAATCTCGGTTCTTACTATTAACCTCACCGCTTTTAAATAATAAATTCGGTGGCTTATATCTTTATTTACTATGAGTGTCTATTACGATTTGTATCAGAACCCTCCACAAGACGGAGAGAAAGATGAACGCCTGCATGCGCGCGTTCTGCCTAAAGGGACGATTCCGGCAGATAAGTTCCTGGAGATTGTACACAATGCTACGGGTTTCAGCCAAGCCATTCTGGACGGTACGCTGCAAGCCATTACGGACGAACTGCAAAGCTGGCTGGCAGACGGCTGGATTGTGGAAGTAGGCGAACTGGGACATTTCTCCCTTTCGCTGGAATGTGACCGATTGGTGCAGGATAAGAAGGAGATACGTTCTCCGTCCATTCATTTTAAAAATGTGAACTTGCGGGTGAGCAGCAAATTCCGCCGCCGCTTTGTGACGATGGAACTGGAACGGAAAGAGTCACCGTATGTCTCTCATTCTAAGCTATCGGAGGCGCAACGGTTGAAACTTTTGCAAAAACACCTGGATGAGAAAAGGTGCATTACCCGTGCGGACTATTCTGAACTGACCGGGCGGTCGAAATCGCAGTCACTGGACGATTTGAACCGTTATGTTGAGCAGGGAGTGCTGTGCAAATATGGCAGTGGAAGGACTGTGGTTTATCTGAAGCCTTGATGCTGATTGAGATAAACGGCAAAAACAATAAGAGAACCGCCAAAACAGTAAGCGGATCTTTGCCGGGAACTCCTTATTTTTGCATCGCTATCAAAATGGCATTTAAGTCTTAATCAATAAAACTATTAAAAGCACATGAAAAAGCTACTTGGACTAACAGTCCTTTTTATTTTCTTTGTTCTGTGTCCGATAACGGCAAAGATAACCCTTCCTGCTATCTTCTCTGATAACATGGTTTTGCAACAGAATACACAAGTCAATGTATGGGGGAAAGCTGCACCCGGTGAAAAAATCACGGTAAAGGCTTCCTGGACGGACAAGGTGGTGACTGTCAAGGCTGGTGCAAACGGCAAGTGGACTGTAAAGCTGAAAACTCCTGCGGCGGCAAAGAATCAGTCCGTTACGGTAAACGGTGAGAATTCCATCACTATTAATAATGTATTGATTGGCGAAGTCTGGCTCTGTACGGGGCAGAGTAATATGGAGTTCCCCGTTTGCAAGCATCCCGACATGAAGTGGATGACGGGCATGGAGACTGAGGAGGAGGAAATGAAGGACGCCGATTATCCGGAGTTCCGCCTGTTCCATGTAGAGCATCAGTTGGCGCCCGATGGCGAGATGGACGACTGCCAAGGGAAATGGTTGGTATGCAATCCGAAGAACCTTTATGACTTCTCGGCAGTGGGCTTTGTGTTCGGCCGCAAACTGCATAAGGAACTGAATGTGCCCGTGGGCATGATACAATCTACTTGGGGCGGCACGCATGCCGAGTCGTGGACCAAGATGGATGTGATGAAGAACAATCCGCTGTATGCCGATGTGCTGGAAGAGTTTGCGCTGAAAAATGTGAAGCAGCAGAAGGGGTATTGCAAAGTACCTGCCACGCTGTGGAACGGCATGATTAAGCCGATTCTGGGATATACGGTAAAAGGAAATATATGGTATCAGGGCGAATCGAATGCTATCCGGGCGGAGAAGTACCAGCAGGTATTCACCAATATGATAAACAGTTGGCGCAAGGAGTGGAAGCAGCCTGATATGCCCTTCTATTTCATGCAGATTGCTCCGCACAAGGGGCAGCCGGCTGCTATCCGTGAGGCGCAACTCAAGACGTGGCAGAGCGGGCTGAAAAATGTAGGCATGGCCGTGATTACCGATGCAGGTGATTCTACGGATATTCATCCGCGGAACAAGCGCGTAGCAGGTGAGCGCCTGGCGCTGTGGGCACTTGCCGGACAGTATGGGAAAAAGGTTGTCTGCTCCGGTCCGCTTTTCAAGACGATGAAGGTGGAGGGAGACAAGGCTGTGCTGAGTTTTGACTATGCCGAAGACGGTTTGATGACTCCGAACAACGAACCGGTGAAGGGCTTCCTCATAGCCGGTGCCGACCGGCGTTTCTATCCGGCTACGGCTGTGATTCGCGGCAGCCGGTTGGAGGTATCTGCTCCGCAGGTGGAGGTGCCGGTGGCTGTCCGTTACGCATTCTGCAATTTCTTCCGTGTGAATTTATACAATAAGGCGGGGCTGCCTGCCGTTCCTTTCCGCAGTGATGCCTGGGAGCCGGGTTCGTATGCCCGCTGGTTTGCCGATTCCGAGATGAGGCGCTTTCCGCAGGCTTATCAGTTGGACCATGGCAAACGCCTGTTCTTCGGTTATGCGCAAGGCGTGGGGTGCTGTGCCATGTTGCAGGTGTGGAAAGCAACAGGAGACCATCGTTACTATGATTACGTGAAGCAGTGGGCGGACTCATTGATTAATGAGCAGGGTGAGATACACTTGTATGACATGGCTGCCTATAATCTGGACTTCATCAACTCCGGCAAGGTGCTGTTCGACCTCTATCGCGAGACGGGCGACGAACGCTACAAAAAGGCGATGGATGTATTGATTCGCCAGTTGAAGAACCAGCCCCGTACGTTGGAAGGCGGTTTCTGGCACAAGCTGGTTTATCAGCATCAGATGTGGCTGGACGGGCTGTATATGGCTTCGCCGTTCCTGGCACAATATGGTGCCGAGTTCAATAAGCCGGAATGGATTGACGAGGCTGTGAAGCAGTTCCGTCTCTGCCACAAGCATACTTATGATGCAAAAACCGGTCTCTATCATCATGCCTGGGACGAAAGCAAGAGCCAGCGTTGGGCCGATCCGGAGACGGGGCATTCTCCTAACTTCTGGGGGCGCAGTATCGGTTGGTGGTTCATGGCGCTGGTAGATGCATTGGACTTCATTCCGGAGGATCATCCGGGACGGGCCGATATGATAGGTTACATCAAAGGATTGGCGGAGGCACTGCCGAAGTACCAGCGTGGCGGTTTGTGGTATCAGGTGATTGACCAGCCGAAGCGTAAAGGTAACTTTCCGGAAGCATCTGTAACCACGCAGTGCATGTATGCTTATGCAAAAGCGGTGAATAAAGGGTATATTGATGCGAAGTATCGTACCGTAGCCGAGAAGGCGCTGCAAGGACTGAAAGACAAACTGCTGGTTGAGAACCAGGACGGTACTTTGACGCTGACCCGTTGCTGCCAGGTAGGCGGCTTGGGCGGGCATCCGTATCGCGATGGAAGTTTTGAGTATTATATAGGTGAAAAGATGCGGGATAACGATGCGAAGGCAACGGGGCCGTTCATTATGGGATGCCTGGAATTAGAGAAATAGTATTATGAAGAAAGTATTAAGTCTTATTTTGGTATTCTTTGCTGTCGGTTCCTTGTCAGCGCAAACCACTGCCTGGCCCGAAGTCACGACCGAAGCTAAGCCTGCCGCCCGCTGGTGGTGGATGGGAAGTGCGGTAGATAAGGAAAACCTTACCCGTAATCTGGAAGCGTATGCCGCAGCAGGCATGGGAACCATGGAAATCACCCCTATCTATGGGGTGCAGGGAAATGATGCCAACGAAATCCCGTTCCTTTCTCCCCGGTGGATGCAGATGCTGCAACATACGGAAAGCGAAGCAGCCCGCCTGGGCATGCAGATAGATATGAATACCGGTACGGGCTGGCCCTTTGGAGGTCCTGAGGTAGCCATAGAAGATGCCGCCTGCAAGCTGTTTGTAACGGAATATCGGCTGCAAGCCGGAGAGCGTCTTGCTGAAAAGATAGAAGTTTCCGACGCCAGGCAGCAGCCTTATGCCAGATTAGAACGCTTGATGGCTTTCTCCGACGCTGGGAAGTGCATCAACCTTACCGATAAAGTCAAAGAGGGAATGCTCGACTGGAAAGCTCCGAAGGGAGACTGGCGCCTGATAGCTGCCTTCTGTGGCAAGACCTTGCAGAAAGTGAAACGTGCCGCTCCCGGTGGCGAAGGTTATGTGATGAACCACTTCTCAGCCCGTGCTGTGAAGAATTACCTCGACCGCTTTGACCGGGCCTTTGCCGGGACGGCTTCTGGGGATGGTGCCTCTGCCGCCTATCCTCATAATTTTTTCAACGACTCCTACGAGGTCTACGGCGCCGACTGGACAGAAGGACTTTTCGATGAATTCTCTGCCCGCCGCGGCTATAAGCTCGAAGAACAACTGCCGGAATTCCTTGCCAAAGGCGAACGGACCGACGCTGCCCGCCGAATCATTTCCGACTACCGTGAAACCCTCGGCGAACTGCTGCAAGAAAACTTCACCCGGCAGTGGACGGACTGGGCGCATCAGCACGGCTCCAAGACCCGCAACCAGGCGCATGGCTCCCCCGGAAACCTGATAGACCTTTACGCCACGGTAGATGTCCCGGAATGTGAAGGCTTCGGCCTGTCAGACTTCGGCATCCGCGGTTTGCGCCGTGACTCCCTGACGCGCCCCAACGACTCCGACCTCTCCATGCTGAAATACGCCTCTTCGGCTGCACATATTGCCGGAAAGCCCTATACCTCTTCGGAGACATTCACCTGGCTGACGGAGCACTTCCGCACTTCCTTGTCGCAGTGCAAACCCGATATAGACCTGATGTTCGTTTCCGGCGTCAATCATACCTACTTCCATGGTACCACGTATTCGCCTGCCGAAGCTGCCTGGCCGGGATGGAAGTTCTACGCTACGGTGGATATGAGCCCGACGAACAGTATCTGGCGGGATGCGCCGGCATTTTTCCAATACATCGCCCGCTGTCAGAGTTTCTTGCAGATGGGGCAACCGGATAACGATTTTCTGGTCTATCTGCCGGTTTATGACTTATGGCAGGAGCAGGACGGACGCTTGCTGATGTTCGATATCCATAAGATGGCGCAGCGTGCTCCCCGTTTTATCGAGGCTGTGCACCGCATCAACGATGCGGGCTACGATATGGACTATATCTCCGATAACTTTATCCGCAGCGCCGCGTGCCGCGACGGCAGGATTGTGACTTCCGGTGGAGCAGCTTACAAGGCGCTTGTCATTCCCGGTGTCCGGCTGATGCCTGCGGATGTGCTGAAGAAGCTTTTGAGTCTTGCACGTGAAGGGGCGACTATCGTCTTCTTGGACCGATATCCCGAAGACGTGCCGGGCTTTGCGAAGGTAGAGAAGCAGCGCAAAGCATTTGGCAAGACAATGGAGAAAATAAAGAAAGCCCAAGAGAAAGGCTGGAAGATACTCTTCGGTACGGACTATCGGCGGACGCTGGCTCAGACTGCCGCCGTGCCCGAAGCTGCGAAGACCACCTACAAACTGAGTTGCATTCGCCGTGCCCATGCTGACGGTTATCATTACTTTATCTCTGCCCAGACGGAATGGGATACGGAAGCGTGGATACCACTGGCTGTGCCGGCACGTTCGGTCTTGATTTATAATCCGATGGACGGCACGTCGGGGAAAGCCCGCATCCGCCAGCGGAACGGAAAGACGGAGGTGCTATTGCAGTTGGCATCCGGCCAGTCCGTTCTGCTCAAGACTTTTACGGAGGCGGATGTACAGGCCGGGGAGTGGAAATATTACACGCCTCTGTCCGAGGAATATGCCCGCCACTATGCGAAGGGACCGTACTGCTCTGTGCGACGTTCTCGCGCACCCTATGCGAAGCTCTCGCGTACCCTGTGCGATCTGTCTGCTCAAAACTGGTCTTTCCGTTTCCTGCAGAGTGCTCCTGCTGTGGGCAGTGTTCCCGATTCTGTCTCTTTGGGCTCTTGGACGGATTTGCCCTTTGATGGTGCGGGGACGACGATGGGCACTGCCTGCTACACAACGTCTTTCTACGTTGATGACCCTGCTTCGGTCGATGACTGGCTGCTCTCCCTGGGCGATGTCCGCGAGAGTGCCCGTGTCCGCATCAATGGGCAGGAGGTGGCTACGCTTTGGGCTGTTCCGTACCGTTGCCTGATTGGGCAGTATCTGCATCCGGGGCAGAATACGCTGGAAGTGGAAGTAACCAATCTCCCTGCCAACCGCATTGCGGATATGGACCGCAGGGGAGTGAACTGGCGTATCTTTAAGGATATCAATATGGCGTCGTTGGGCTATAAGAAGGGTACTTATGCCGGTTGGGCGCCTATGCCCAGCGGACTGTTGGGACCGGTGCTCGTTGTGCCGATGAAGGCAATACATGAATAATTAATACGAATCAGGAGTTAAATGATAATTTAGCAACGGAGCCGCTAAAATTTAGCACAGCGAAGTATCAGCGTAGCAAGCCTGAAAGGCTTTCATCTATCAGCCCAGGGCAACGCCCTGGGGTTAAGAAAGCCCCCCTCGCCTTACGCCCTGAAAGGGCATAAGATATAACACACGGGCTTTTGCCCTTTCAGGGCGCAGAGATAGAGCAGATTATTACCCAGGGCGTTGCCCTGGGCTGATAGATGAAAGCCCTTCAGGCTTTGCCGGACTGATAAATGAAAGGCTTTCAGGCTTGCTGCGCAAGTAATCCGAATGGAAACCTTGCTCCAGCGCTACGCTGGTAAATTTCCATTTATCTAAATTGTTATTAACGATCGATTCCCATAACCAATAAATAAAGTATCATGAAGAAACATTTCTACGCATGGGCAGCGCTTTGCTGTGTAGTCTGCGCCTTGCATGCTCAAGACCCGCGTGAGCGGCATTACTTTTACGAAATACTCGATCCGAAACATGAACCGAAACCACTGGTCGAAGGCTTTGCGCAGGAACGGATCGTGGAGAACCTGAACCGCGCGCTGACTGCGGCCCCAGTACAAGACGGCAAATCGGTTTATCTTAGCTGGCGCCTGCTGGCATCGGATGCACCGGCTACATCTTTCCATGTGTACCGCGAGGCGGACGGTAAAGTGCGCCGCCTCACCCGGAAAGCCATTTCACAGACTTGCGATTTTGTAGATACCACCCCTTGCGAGCGTGCCTCCTATTGGGTGGAAGCCGTGGCGAAAGGGCAGAAACCCGTAGCTTCGGATAAAAAGGAAGTGGTGCTTGCCGATCTGAAACCCTATTCCTCCATCCGCCTGAAGGACGATGCCAAAGCCGGAAAAATAGCCCTTGCCGATTTGAATGGCGACGGTACTTACGATTATATCATCCGCACTCCCGAAACCAACGTAGACCCCGGAATGCCGGGCGACACCACCGGGAAAAACTATAAAATTTCTGCCTACCTGAGCGACGGTACTTACCTGTGGACTTACGACATGGGACCGGGCATCGAACCGGGCATCTGGTACTCTCCGTTCATCGTCTACGACTTCAACGGTGACGGCAAGGCAGAAGTGGCGATAAAAACTGCCGGCAACGACTATGTGAAGAATGAAAAAGGTCGTGTCTGTGGTGGTAGCGAATACCTTTCCGTACTTGATGGCATGACCGGAAAAGAAATAGATCGCGTAGACTGGCCCGAACGCAACGACCGTTACGGAAATCTGATACGTCAGAACCGTAATCAGATGGGAGTGGCCTATCTGGATGGTAAAACACCGTTTATACTGGCTGCACGTGGCACTTATAAACTGATGGTAGTAGACGCCTGGATGTTGAAAGACGGAAAACTGCAACGTGCCTGGCGCTGGGATGGTGACGAGGAAAACCCGATTGTGCGCAGCATGGGCGCCCATAGCATGGTTACTGCAGATGTGGACGGCGACGGACGGGATGAAATCTTGCTGGGTTCGTGCATGCTCGATGATAACGGTACGTTGCTGTGGTCGTCCGGATTGGGACATAGTGACAAGGCATATCTCTGCAAGTTGCATCCGGATATGGCAGGAATGCAGGTATTCATGGTCAGCGAGCCTAAAAAAGAGGACGGGCGCGGTGTTTCCGTTGTAGATGCTGCCACGGGAAAACTGATTTGGGGCATCGGACAGACCACTTATCACGTGGGCGACGGTATGGTAACGGACTTTGATCCTACCCATCCCGGCCTGGAATGCTTTGCCAGCGAAGACCGCAAAGGAGGCAGTACCGATAAGTATCTGCTGACTGCCGACGGGAAGAAGCTGAACACGACCAGCGAAGAAGTGCCCGGTTGCCGCAACTGGATCTGGTGGGATGCCGACTTGCTGCGCGAGACTTTTAAAGGAGATGATAACCGTTGGGGCGCAAACTCCTCTTCCGGCGGACGCAAGCAGAGTATCTGGAAGTGGAAAGGCGAAGTGCTGACCGAAGGCATCGAAGGAGATATCCTGATGATGGTGGATATGGAAGGAGATTGGCGGGAGGAACTGATTACTGCCCTGCCCGGAGAGTTACGCATCTATCGCACCAATATTCCTGCAAGCGACCGCCGCGTCACGCTGATGCAGGATGCCTTGTATCGCAGCTATGTGGCGCATCGCAGCATGGGATATCCGCAAGCGCCCGTACCATCTTATTATTTAGGAGAATAATCAAAACTATAATTAAAAATGACGAAACAATTGTATCTGATTGCAGCCATTTGTGTGTGGGCGCTTAGCGCTTGCCAACCTCAAGAGACAACGTATAAGTACGAAGAACTGTACCGCAACCTGCCTTTTGACATGCCGCGGGTAGAGGCTCCGCGGTTTCCGGACCGTACTGTGAATCTGAAAGACTTCGGTGCCGTAGGCAATGGTGAAGAACTTTGTACCGAGGCCTTTGCCAAAGCTATCCATTCCCTCTCCGAGCAAGGTGGCGGACATTTGATAGTACCTGCCGGAGTTTGGTTTACCGGCCCTATCGTATTGAAGAGTAATATAGACCTGCACTTGGAGAAGGGTTCCATTATCCTTTTCTCTCCGGATGTAGACCTTTATCCACTGGTAGAAACCGTGTTTGAAGGCTTGGACACCCGCCGTTGCCAGTCACCCATCTCCGGCCGCAACTTGGAGAATGTAGCCATCACCGGTGAAGGAGCCATCGATGGAAACGGTCATTACTGGCGTCCGCTGAAACGCGAGAAGGTGACGGAAGGTGTATGGAAACAGACGATTGCCCGTGGCGGTGTGTATAAACGTCCTACCTATTGGTTTCCTTATCCCGAAACGCTGAAGGGCGATACCATCAGCAATATGAATGTGCCCCAGACGCTGCAAACAGAAGAGGAATGGCAGAGCGTCCGCCATTTCCTTCGCCCGGTTATGGTGAGCCTGATAGAATGCAAGAACGTCTGGTTGCAGGGAGTTATTTTCCAGAACTCCCCGGCATGGAACCTGCATCCGCTGATGTGCGAGAATGTTCTGGTTGAAGAAGTGCAGGTGCGTAATCCGAGCTATGCGCAGAATGGTGACGGGCTGGACCTGGAATCTTGTAAGAATGCCCTTATCGTAAATTCTACTTTCGACGTGGGCGATGACGGTATCTGCCTGAAGAGCGGTAAGGATGAAGACGGACGTCGCCGTGCACGCGTCTGCGAGAATGTGGTGGTAGACGGCTGTACGGTCTTCAAAGGTCATGGCGGTTTTGTGGTGGGTAGCGAGATGAGTGGCGGAGTGCGCAATGTATCCGTCAGCAACTGCCAGTTCCTGGGTACGGATGTAGGCTTGCGCTTCAAGAGTAAGCGTGGACGCGGCGGCATTGTAGAGAATATATGGGTAACCAATGTCTCCATGATGGATATTCCTACCGAACCGATTACTTTCAATCTCTACTATGGCGGAAAATCTGCTGTAGAAGTCTTGGAAAGCGGAGAAACCGTTCCTGCGAAGGTAGAGCCGCTGCCGGTGGACGAAACAACTCCCTGTTTCCGTAATATCCACGTGAAGAACCTGATTTGTGCCGGTGCTCGCCGCGCCTTGTTCTTCAATGGTATTCCCGAAATGCCTATCGACGGTATTGTGTTGGAGGATATAGATATCACCTCCCGGCTGGGAGCTGAATTTATATACAGTAAGAATATCAGCATGAAGAATGTGAATATCCGCAATACGGAGGGGGAAAAGGTGATTACCCGCTTCTGTGAAGGAGTGGAATAAATCTTCTCTATTTTGACTACCCTATATCTTTTAAATTTTGTCTTATAACTAATATACTTGAAATCTATGCGCATATTATGAAAAAGAATATTTAATTCTTCTACTTTTGGGGAATTTATCTTTTGTAGCTCAAATGACTATGGAGAAACACATTATTGAAAAACTGAAGCAGGGCGACGAAAAGGCATTCAAATACATATATGATTGCCATTACGTTTTGCTCTGCCGTTTTGCGTATCAATTGTTGGATGACTCTTCTTTGTCCGAAGAAGTTGTAGACGATGCTATCTTTTATTTGTGGGAGCATCGTGCCGATATCGAGATAACTTATTCCATCCGTGCCTATCTGATGCGTGCAGTGCGCAACCGCTGCCTGAATGAACTGAATTCGCTGGCTCGTCGAAAAGAACTTCGCTTTTCTTCTTTCATGCTTCCGGAGAATATGGAGTTTCTGGATACTGTCTTTATCGATGATAATCATCCGTTGGGCACATTGCTGGAACAGGAGCTGGAAGGGAAACTATCTCAATGCATAGAGGAACTTCCGAAGGAATGTCGTGCTGTTTTCAAGAAAAGCCGCTTTGAACAAAAAAAGTATGAAGAAATTGCCGCTGACCTGAATATCTCTGTAAATACGGTTAAGTATCATATTAAGAATGCTTTGGCATCCATTCAACTGCACATGGGGGATTATTTGAAGCTGCTGGTTCTCTATATATTTATGGAGAATTGAAAAAAACTTCAATCGTTGACTACCCTGGATTTCCTTTTTTTTGTCTTATTCATAAACGCACTTGATATATGCATACAGAAGAAAAACATAACGATATAGATGAACTGATATCATTATACATATCCGGTACATTGGATGAACAATCCTTTGCCCGGCTGAAACAGTGGAGCATGGAATCGGAAGCCAACCGGATTTATGTACGAAACCGGTTGGAGGTATGGTTCTCATCGGGAGTGTCGGGCGACGGAACGTCTTTCAACAAAGATGAAGCGTTTGATTTGTTCAGACAGCGGATTGCCAAAGCGGAAGAAAAACAAAAGCAAGTTCGTCGTTTCTCCTGGAAAGTAGTATATCGTGTGGTCGCTGTCATTTTAATCCTGTTGTTACCGCTGGGAGCCTACTGGCAGGGGAAAGAAACCGTCAAGCATACTTTTGCAGACATGATTGTTGAGGCTCCGTTGGGAGCACGGACTAAATTGTATTTGCCGGATGGAACATTGGTGTGGCTGAATGCGGGCTCTAAAATCATATATTCGCAAGGGTTTGGTGTAGACGACAGAAAGTTATCGCTGGAAGGAGAAGGGTATTTTGAAGTAACGCGAAATGAAAAGGTACCTTTCGAAGTTAAGACGAAAGAAGTAAACCTGAAAGTTTTAGGAACTAAATTTAATTTTCGGAATTATCCCGATGATGCGGAAGTAACGGTGAACTTACTGGAAGGCAAGGTCGCTTTACACAACGAGATTAGGGCCATGCAGGAACTCTATCTGGAGCCGGACGAAAGAATGGTTCTTGATAAATTGACCGGTAAGATGACTAAAAGCCACGTAAAAGCAGAGAATGCGAATGTGTGGATAAACGATGAGCTCTTTTTTGATGAAGAGTTGTTGGAAGATATTGCAAAGAAGTTGATGCGTAGCTATGATGTAGAGATAGAGGTTGCCGATTCTTTGAAGAACAAACGTTTCTACGGCAGCTTTAAAATCATGGGAAATACGATTGACGAAGTGCTTCAAACGATAGCATCTACAAACAGAATGAAGTATCGGCACGAAGATGAGAAATATATATTGTATTGATATAATTGTTGAACCTTAAAAAATCAAGAGAATTATGGGGCATTTAAAAAGGGCTATATTAATAGCCTCGGCAGCGCTTTGCCTTAACTTATCGGCTTTTTCGCAAGATATAACGCTGAAAGCCAATGATGTAACGGTAAAGGAGGCGATGGAACAGCTAAAGAAATCGTCAGGATATTCATTCGTGTTTTCATCGGTTGATGTAAATACAAAGAAGCATGTCTCCGTATCGCTGGAGGATGCTGCAATAGAAGAGGCTGTACGGCAGATACTGCAAGGGCAGAACGGACTGAGTTATGAGATTCAAGGTAAAAAGATTATTATAAAGAAGGTGCAACCGGGCACTGCGACTCCTGTAAAGAAAATCAAGGCTACCGGTAAGGTTGTAGATGGAACCGGAGAACCTGTTATTGGAGCAACTGTCAAAGAACAAGGTACACCGAACGGTGCGATTACTGATATCGATGGCAACTTTTCGTTGGATGTTGCCGAGAATGCCAGTCTGGAAGTGTCGTACATCGGTTATCGAAGCCAGAGGATAAAGGCGGAAGACGGAAAAATATTGGCTGTTACTCTGCAGGAAGATACTGAGATGCTTGATGAAGTGGTTGTTGTGGGATACGGAACCGTGAAAAAAGCCAATGTAGTGGGGTCTATTGCCAAAATAAGTTCGGATGTAATACAAGACCGGCCGGTAAATAGAGTAGAACAAGCTTTGCAGGGACAAATGGCGGGCGTTTCCGTCAGAAGTACTTCAGGAGCTCCGGGCAGCGATATTACTATTAATGTACGTGGTGCGGCTTCTATCAACGGGGAAAGTACCCCTCTGTATGTTGTCGACGGAGTTCCTATCGATAATCTGTCGGGCATTAATCCCGGTGATATTGAGTCGATAGATGTCTTGAAAGATGCTGCTTCGGCTGCTATTTATGGTTCCCGCGGCTCGAATGGAGTTGTGCTGGTAACTACCAAGAAAGGAAAAACCGGTGCTCCGGTTATTACGTTGAACGCTTATGCCGCGGTTTCATCGTTGGAGAAGAAGGTGGATGTGATGAACTCTGAAGAATGGATTGCCTTTAACAAAAAATGGTACGACTACCAATGGGCAAAAACTTCCGGTATGCCCACATCTACTAGCCAGGCGGATAGAATAGCTTATGCGGAACAAAAGCTTGGAAAGAAACTGTCTTCGCGTACCGATATGGGGGCAAATGGCGTGCGGAATACCTATGGTATATACGATCCCTGGTGGGGAAGTGCTGAAATAGATGCGATCGACTGGCAGGATGAGCTTTTCCGTACTGCTCCTTCATACGACATTCAGTTGACAGCTTCCGGAGCTACCGAAAAGATCAATTATTCACTGTCAGGAGGAGTTTATCAACAAGATGGTATTGTATACGGCTCTTCTTATAATCGTTATAATCTGCGTGCCAATATAGAAGCCCAAATGACGGACCGTATCAGGGTAGGTCTGACGGTGGCTCCCTCTTACGGAGTGCAGAAAGGCGCCAAAGTGGATGGAAAGGAAAACGCCGTTTCGAAAGCACTGGGACTTCCCGGATGGGTACTTGCCGGAAGTGGCAGAAATGCCGGTGCCGATCCTTATAAGTTCTATGGTGAGTGGGGACCGGGCCCTAATGTCGTTAGTCCTTATATTCAGGCTACTGCGCCCGAAAGAAAAAATGCCGATATCAGAATTAATACTGCTTTGAATGCAACGGTTGATATTATTGACGGTTTGAAAGCTTCAGGAATGGTTGCATGGAACTATAGGAGCAGAAATGAAAGAGTATATACCCCCACGTGGTGTAATGCTAAATGGAATACGGCGAGCCACCCCGGTGAATTGTCCAGTTCCAGCTATTCCACTAATAGTTCAAATTCTTTGCTGGTGCAAGGCTTGCTGACCTACAATAAGAGTTGGGGCTTGCATAGTATTGATGCCATGATAGGCGCATCTTACGAGTCGAACAATGCAAATACATCTCTGCAGAGTGTATCGGACTTTCCAAATGATAAAAGTTGGGTCTTTGATAAAAATAAGGGAAGCACGGTGAAGAGCAATGAGATTGACTATACCGAAAATGCGCTTCTGTCCTATTTCGGACGTGTTCAATACGCTTTAATGGACAGATATCTGTTTTCTACTTCTCTGCGAAGAGACGGTTCGTCTAAGTTTGGCTCCAAAAACAGATGGGGATTCTTTCCGTCGGTTTCGGCTGCGTGGAAGCTGAATGAAGAATCTTTTATGAAAGATATTGAATGGCTTGGATCTGCCAAGTTACGTTTAAGTTGGGGACAGGCTGGTAATGACCGCATTGGAGAAGCACAGTTCTTGTCGAACATGATTGCGTTGAATTATGCAATCGGAAATTCACAGAACCTGGCCAGTGGCTATGTTCCGGGTAATCTGGCAAATCCTCTGTTAGGCTGGGAGACGACTACTTCTTATAATGTTGGTATTGACTTCGGTGTTCTGAATAACCGGATTTATTTCTCAGCAGATTATTATAAGAAGGTGACAAAAGACCTGTTGCTGAAATCTCCCGTTTCATTAATTACCGGTTTTAGCAATATGATGGCCAACGTTGGAAATGTGGATAACTGGGGACTGGAATTTGAAGTGAATACAGCCAATATCGTAACCTCTTCCTTTAAATGGAATTCCTCACTGAATATTTCATTGAACAGAAATAAAATAACGAGTCTTGGTGACGACAATTCGGATATCCGTTCCGGACAGGGTAATACTATTATCCAGAGAGTAGGGCATCCGGTCAATTCCTATATGCTTCTGGAAGTGGAAAGAACGTTGACTGCAAATGATTTTGAGGCCGATGGCATTACTCCTAAGGAAGGTATCGCCATCTATACGGGGCAACGTCCCGGCGATACAAAATGGAAGGACAACAGTCATGATGGCAAAATAACGTCCGATGACTATACGGTCGTGGGAAGTTATCAGCCCAAATTTGAGTGGGGATTCACGAACACATTCAAATACAAAGATTTTGATGCATCCCTCTTGTTGCAGGGACGTGTGGGAGGCAAGCTTTTGTCTATCGGTTCAAGAAGCTGGAATCGCGCTACCAATGATCCGAAATATAATTATCTGAACAGATGGCTGTATAAAGCTTATTGGTCCGAAGATGAACCGGGGGATGGAAAGACACCTGCGTTCTATGCAACCGTAACGGGTGGGCAGTATGATACGAACTGGTTGTATGATGCCGGATACGTCCGCATCAAAAACATCACCTTAGGCTACAATATCCCATTCAAGCCTAACAGTGTATTGAGTAAAGCCCGCATTTATGTATCTTGTGATAATGTGTATATGTGGGATCATTACGATGCGGGCTTCTCACCGGAAGCGGCTACACAAGACAATGCATCTTCGGACTGGGGAGCTTATCCGTTGTCGAGAACTTTTTCTTTTGGTGTAAACGTAACCTTCTAATTAAAAAACTTATGAAAACAAAAATATATATAGTAGCATCGATAATTGCATGTTGTGGTTTATGTTCCTGCAATGATCTTATTGATATTTATCCGGTAGAAAATAATGTTGCCGATAAGTTTTACTCTTCTGAATTTGAAATCAACCAGGCTGTGATGGGAGTTTATGCCCGTTTGGGACGCAATGGAGGTAACCAGGATTTTCCTACAATTTATTATTTTATGGCTTCTGAAGGCCGTTCGGACAATTTGTACTATGCAGCTTTGGCAAATGCCCAACGCGATCAGGTTGACTTGAGAAACTTTGCCGTTACGGATGTGACAGGTACCAATGAAGATATCTATGCACGGTTGTATCAGATTATAGCTGACGCAAACATGCTGTTAGAGAGAAGTCCCGAACAGTATGTACGCTATCGTGCCGAGGCCTCTTTCCTCAGAGCATTGGCTTACTTTGAACTGGTAAGAGCTTATGGCCCTCAGCCTGTAGTCGATCGCTCTGTTCTAAATGAGGATGCCAAAAAGATGGACCGGCAGCCTATAGAGGATATCTATAAACTGATTATTTCTGATTTGGAGTATGCCGGAAATAACCTGGAAGCATTTTATACGGGAGAGGAAGCCGGTCGCGTCGGTTCTGTTGCTGCAAAGTGCTTGTTGGGCGAGGTCTATGTGACTATGGCAGGCTATCCGATGAATGACCGGAGTGCTTATCAGAAAGCCGAATCTACCTTACAACCGATTATGGACCAGGCTAAAACGAGATTTGCACCGGATTATTCGTATATTTTTGATGTGAACAAGGAGAATACGTATGATTTGTTCTCGGTGCAGTTTGCTTCGGGAAACCAGGGGCTTGGCTCTTCATTGGCCGGATATGTGACGGAGGGTTCCGGAGGAGTTATGATTCCTGAGTGGTTTTATAGTGGCTATCACCTGCAAGGTCAGGACTTCCGTGTAGATACTTTGTTGGTAAATGATATGAAAAAGCTGGGAGATAAACGATTGGAAACCTCTGTAACAGAAGGTTACTGGGATACTACCGAGCATGGATTTACTCCGGAAGATTCGGCCAAGCATTACAAGGAACGTTGTATGATGATAAAGTATCTGGTAAAAGACAATACCAATAAGACGATAAAAGCTTGGAATGACTATCCGTTGAATTTCCCGATCCTGAGACCGGCTGATGCGTATCTGCTTTATGCAGAGGCCTTGATTAATAATAATAAGGCAAGTCAGGCCAAAGAATGGATTGATGCCGTCCGTCAACGTGCCGGTTTATCTCCTTTGGACCATACTCCGACAATGGATGATGTCATGGATGAAAGAAGATACGAGTTTATAGGGGAAGGAAAACGGTACTTTGACCTGGTGAGGATGGGAAAAGATACTTTTGTCTCGACCTTAAAGAATTTCTCGGATCACTATGAACACGTTACTAAGATGGGTGCAAACAATCCGTCTGAGAAAGATCTGCTCTTGCCGATTCCGCTGACGGTGATGAACATTCAGGCATCGTGGACTAATAACCCCGGATATTAACGGAATTCTATTGTAGGATGATTGTATGAGGAAAATCAGATTGTTTTCGCTTCTCTTATTGGTAAGTATTGTATGTTATGCCGACTCTTACCCGGTTCCCGGAGGAACGTTCAGTAAAGCTCTGGCCGGTTTTTTGAATCCTCAGGATTCGGCCCGGACCAAGATGTGGTGGTTTCATGGTAAATTCCCTTCTACAAAGGAGGGGATGACCAAAGACCTGGAAGCGTTTAAGCGGATTGGTATTGGTGGTATCGTTTTCTATGATCAGGTTCATGGAGACCAGTTGCCGGGTACCGAGTTGGCAATGAGCAAAGAATGGTGGGATAACGTTTACTATGTAGCAAGAGAAACCGAGCGTCTGGGGCTTGACTTTGAGTTTCATGTATCTAATGGTTTTGTTGCGGGAGGTCCGTGGATAAAGCCGGAAGATGCAATGAAACGCTTGGAAAGTATCGAAACGGTAGTGTCGGGAGGAAAGCAACTTGAATTAAGGCTGAAAGCACCCGAGAATAAATATGATTTTTATCGGGATATAAAGGTGATGGCCATACCTACGGAAGATACATCGGACTTTCAGGTGAAGCTTTCCTCAAATACTTCTCAAGTCAATCCCGAGGATCTTTTTGGAGGAAAAGAGCTCTGCGTTATTCCGTCTATAAAGAATGAACCGGTTTATATTCATATCGATTATTCCCGGGCTAAGGTTCTGAGGAGCATCACTTATATCATAGGTCCGTCCGGAAAGGCAACGACAAGTGCTACAAACGTACCGGCAGAACCTCAGGAGACTTTCGTCGGTACGGGATATGAAGTATTGCCTCCTTGCGGAGAGTTGCAGTGGAGTGAAGACGGGGAGGTTTATCACAAAGTTTGTGATTTGAAGCCCTTGTATCGTGCTCACGAAAGCTATAAAAAGAAGACAATCTCATTTCTTCCTGTGAAAGCCCGGTTTTATCGGATTAAACTTTCCGGCTGGAATGGTTCTGACGAAGGGAAGGCTTTGCGTCTTGGAGGAATTGTTCTAAGTTCGGACCCGATGATTAATGAGTATGAGTACAAGGCTGGATATATTTCGGAGTATATTGAGAAGACGATGGACTCACCGGCTTATGCTTCTTCAGAGCTTGTACCTTCCGGTAAGGTGCTGGATATAACCCATTGTCTCGGAACGGACGGAGTATTAAGATGGAATGCTCCGGCAGGGAATTGGCGGATATTAAGATTGTGTATGGTACCGACAGGTGGGCAGGTAAAGCATGGACGTCCGGAAATGATGGGGCTGGAATGCGACAAACTGTCCGTCCGTGCTGCTACTTTGCAGTTCAATTCTTACTTCAAGCAGATTCTCGATTCTTTGGATTACCACGGTATCAATAATCTGAAAGGTATGGCAATGGACAGCCATGAGGCAGGTGCCCAGAATTGGACTGATGATTTCCTTGAGGCCTTCAAGAGGTTTAGAGGATATGATCTGATTCCTTATCTGCCTGTAATGGCCGGATATGTGATTGACAATATCAGGACTTCTGAGAATATCCTGTACGATGTGCGTCTTACAATAGCCGATTTGATTGCGGAACGTTATTACGGAACTTTCGATAGGTTGTGCCGGGAACATAATGTTGTTTTTACGGCACAGGCAACGGGAAATGCGCAATGTATTGTTGCGATACCGATTGTTGCCAAGAGTAAGGTTCAGAAGCCCCAGGGGGAGTTCTGGGTGATGCAGCCGGATGGCAACTACGATATAAAGGAGTCTTCGTCGGCAGCACACCTTTACGGAAAACCGATTGCTTCGGCCGAAGCTTTTACTGATGGCGACCTGACCACTATGCCGAGCGACCTGAAGAATATTGCAGACGGTGCATACGCATTTGGCATTAACGAGTTCGTTGTCTGTGCCTCGGTGCATCAACCTCATGAAGCAAATGCCGGTGATCCGGGCGGTCGATACTATGCAACCTATTCGCGTAACAATACATGGTGGGAAAAGAGCCGGGACTTTGGGGATTACCAGGCACGCGTCAGTTATGTGATGCGCCAAGGACGGCCTGTGACGGATTTGTGTATTTATCTGGGCAATAATGCACCTGTGAGGATATTGACTCACCGGTTGCCTAAGATTCCTGCCGGCTATGATTTCGATGCCTTCACAGAAGATGCGTTGCTGACCCGGATGGAATTAGAGGAAGGGAAAATCGTTTTGCCTACAGGGCAGCGCTATTCCATGATGGTGCTTCCCCGTTCCGGCGAGATTTCTTTGGACGCCTTGCGGAAAATAGCTCTGTTGGTAAAGCAGGGAGCTTGCGCCTATGGAAACAGGCCGACAGGTTCGCCTTGTAAGAAAGATATAGGAAAAGAGGAAGAATATGAGGCATTGGTTCGTGCAATGTGGGATGCTACCGGCTTCTATGGAAAAGGGAAAGTCTTTTCCGGAATGACTCTATCCGAAGCATTGCAAAAGGCGTGTATTGCTCCGGATGTGGATGGCACAAAACTATATTTCGCCCATAGGGAAACAGATGATTGCGATATCTACTTCTTGAACAACCATACCGACCGGCAGATTTCAGGGCAATATGTATTTAAGACGAAGTATAAATATGCCCAGTTATGGGATGCTGTCTCCGGGAGGCGATATAATCTGCAGGCTGATAAGGGACGTGTAACTCTGCATTTTCTTCCTCGGGAATCCTGTTTCATAGTATTCTCCGATAAAGAGGAAAACCTGGAACATAAGCCGTTATTACAAAAGCAACGGGTACTCGATAATGACTGGACTATTTACTTCGATCCTCATTACAAAGGGAAAGGAACGGTACATTGCCGCCGACTGGAGTATTGGAACAGGAATGAGGATCCGGCTATCCGTTATTATTCGGGAACGGCTGTATATAGAACCTCTTTTGAGTGGCAGAACAGCATGGCTGGTGTCCACCTCCAGATACCGTCCAATAACTGTGTGACGGAAGTATCTGTAAACGGGCAGAAGGTGGGAACGATTTGGTGTTCTCCATGGGAACTGGATATTTCGTCTTATATAAGGAAAGGAAAGAACGAACTGGAATTACACGTTACCAATTCCTGGAACAACCGAGCTATTGATGACTTGGGGCAGGACAGGAACAGCAGACTGATAGCCGAACCGGAAGCATTCGTTTCGGAGCATAGCGCATTGCAAGATGCAGGTTTAGAAGGGGAAGTATTGTTAAAGTATTGATTCTCGATAGATTAATTTGATTCTCGATAGATTAATAAGAACCTCAAACGGGCGGATTGTCAAATCAGACACCCTTTCCGTCAAAATGAGTACAGAAGGTAGGGGAGCAATCCCCTATTTTTGTACCGTCTAATAGCGACTAAAACTAATTACCATGAAACAATGCTTTTTTGCGGTCGACCTTGGAGCCACCAGCGGCCGTACCATCTTGGGGGCTTTTACTCCTGCCGGATTGGAACTGGAGGAAGTGAACCGCTTTCCCAATCACCTGATTGAAGCCGGAGGACATTTCTACTGGGATATCTACGAACTCTACCGTCACATCGTCGAGGGGCTGAAACAGGCTGCCCGGAAGGGAGATGTGGAAATAACCTCTATCGGTATCGATACCTGGGGAGTAGATTTTGTCTGTGTGGGCCGGGATGGAGGCTTTCTCCGCCAGCCATACGCCTATCGTGACCCTCATACGGCGGGAGCTCCCGATGCTTTCTTTACACGGGTTCCCCGTAGCCATGTCTATGGGTGGACAGGCATCCAGGTGATGAACTTCAACTCGCTGTTCCAGCTCGATACATTACGCCGAAACCACGACAGTGCACTGGCGGCAGCCGATAAAATCCTTTTCATACCCGATGCATTGAGCTATATGCTGACGGGCGAAATGGTGACGGAATACACCATTGCCAGTACGGCGCAGTTGGTCAATGCCAATACCCGCAAGCTGGAAGATGCCTTGCTGAATGAGCTTGGACTGACGCAAGCGAATTTCGGACGCTTTGTCTATCCCGGCGACCGGGTAGGAGTGCTGACCAAAGAGATACAGCGCATGACCGGCTTGGGCAGCATTCCCGTAATCGCTGTAGCCGGACACGACACCGCCTCGGCCGTAGCGGCAGTACCTGCCATGAACCGGAACTTTGCTTACCTGAGCAGTGGCACCTGGTCGCTGATGGGAATAGAAGCCGACGCTCCTGTTATAAATAAAGAAACCGAAGAACTGAACTTCACCAACGAAGGCGGAGTGGAAGGCACCATCCGCCTGCTGAAGAATATTTGCGGCATGTGGCTGCTGGAACGTTGCCGTGCCGAGTGGGGAGAGACTTCCTATCCGGAACTTATCGCCGAGGCAGATGCCTGTGAGCCGTTCCGCAGTCTGATAAACCCGGATGACGCTTTGTTTGCCAATCCGGCCAATATGGAGCAGGCCATCCGGACTTATTGCTCCGACCATCGCCAGCCCATTCCCCAGACGAGGGGACAGATCGTGCGCTGCATCTTCGAAAGCCTTGCTTTGCGTTACCGCCAGGTACTGGATAATCTGCGCCACCTTTCACCCCGCCCGGTAGAGGCACTGCACGTCATCGGCGGTGGAAGCCGTAACGACCTGCTGAACCAGTGGACGGCCAATGCGGTGGGCATTCCCGTCATAGCCGGTCCCTCGGAGGCTACGGCCATCGGCAACGTTATGATTCAGGCACTGACGACCGGTGCTGCCCGGGACGTTGCTTCCATGCGGCAGCTTATCAATCGCTCCATCCCGTTGAAGACTTTCCATCCACAGGATATGGAAGTGTGGGATACCGCCTATCTGTCATTCAGAGGGCTTTAGCCCGAAGAATCTACTCTCTTAATATATAGGGAAGAGATTCTTCGCTACGCTCTGAATGACAGATACTATAGATTTTCATAACTTATAACTTAATAATTTACTATCATGAAAGAAGAATTGATTACGAAGGCATTTGAGGTAGCCAAAGAGCGTTATGCTGCTATTGGCGTAGATGTAGAACAGGCAATGGACGCCTTGCAGAAGATTTCCCTCTCGCTGCATTGCTGGCAGGCAGATGATGTAGCCGGGTTTGAATCGACGGGCTCGCTCACCGGGGGCATTCAGGCTACAGGTAATTATCCGGGCAAGGCACGCACGATGGAAGAGCTCCGTCAGGACATACTGAAGGCTGCTTCTTATATCCCCGGCACGCACCGTCTGAACCTGCACGAAATATATGGCGACTTCGGCGGAAAGTTCGTAGACCGCGACCAGGTAGAGCCCGCACACTTTGAGAGTTGGATGCAATGGGCAGCCGAAAACAATATGAAGCTGGACTTCAACTCCACTTCCTTCTCCCACCCCAAGAGCGGCAACCTTACGCTGTCTAACCCGGACAAGGCTATCCGCGACTTCTGGGTAGAGCACACCATCCGTTGCCGTGCCGTTGCCGAAGAGATGGGCCGTCGCCAGGGTGACCCTTGTATCATGAACCTTTGGGTACACGATGGCAGCAAGGATATCACCGTGAACCGCATGAAGTATCGCGAGCTGCTGAAGGACTCCCTCGACCGCATCTTTGCCACCGATTACCGGAATATGAAGGACTGCGTAGAGTCCAAAGTCTTCGGCATCGGTCTGGAAAGCTATACGGTAGGGTCGAACGACTTCTATATCGGCTATGGCGTGAGTCGCAACAAGATTGTGACGCTGGACACGGGGCACTTTCATCCCACGGAAAGCGTGGCCGACAAGCTCTCTTCTCTCCTTCTCTTTATCCCCGAAATCATGTTGCACGTCAGCCGTCCGGTACGTTGGGACTCTGACCACGTGACGATTATGAACGACGATACACTGGACCTTTGCAAGGAAATCGTTCGTTGCAATGCACTGAACCGTGTACATATCGGACTCGATTACTTCGATGCCAGCATCAACCGCATCGGCGCATACGTCATCGGTAGCCGTGCTACGCAGAAGTGTGTGCTTCAGGCGCTGCTCGAACCACTGGATACGCTGCGTCGCTACGAGGCTGCCGACCAGGGCTTCGAACGCCTGGCACTGCTCGAAGAAGCGAAATCACTGCCATGGAATGCCGTGTGGGATATGTTCTGCTTGAAGAACGATGTGCCGGTGGGTGAGGAATTCATTGCTGAGATTGAAAAATACGAGGCGGAAGTGACGTCCAAGCGCAACTAAGCGTATCTTTGAGGGCTCGTCGCACGGCTTCGGACACCCCGAAAATGCAATCTGAGTTTCAGCGCACGGCTTCGGACACCCTGAAAATGCAATCTGAGTTTCAGCGCACGGCTTCGGACACCCTGAAAATGCAATCTGAGTTTCAGCGCACGGCTTCGGACACCCTGAAGGTGCAATCTGAATTTCAGCGCACGGTTTCGGACACTCTGAAGGTGCAATCTGAATTTCAGCGCACGGTTTCGGACACTCTGAAGGTGCAATCTGAATTTCAGCGCACGGTTTCAGGCACTCTGAAGGTGCAGCGCGGGGGCTCTTTTATTATCAACAAGAAACATTTAAATGCAGTGATATAATGAATACACTAATCGGATTACTAATTATCGCCATCGGCAGTTTCGGGCAGAGCAGTTCGTATGTACCTATCAATAAGGTGAAAAACTGGTCGTGGGAAAGCTTCTGGCTGGTGCAGGGCATCTTTGCCTGGCTCGTCTTCCCGCTGCTGGGTGCATTGCTCGGCATTCCTGCCGGTAGCAGCCTGATGGAACTCTGGGGAGCAGGCGGCGCGTTACCTGCCATGGTCTACGGTGTCCTTTGGGGCGTCGGTGGACTGACATTCGGACTGAGCATGCGCTATCTGGGTGTTGCTCTTGGGCAGAGTATTGCTCTTGGCACCTGTGCCGGTTTCGGAACACTCTTCCCGGCACTCTTTGCCGGAAAAGACCTGTTGCATGGCGATGGACTGATGTTGCTCATTGGCGTTTGCATTACGTTGGCCGGTATTGCTGTCATCGGTTATGCCGGAAGCCTCCGCTCCCGGAATATGAGTGAGGAGGAGAAAAAGGCGGCTGTGAAAGACTTTGCACTGACCAAGGGATTGCTGGTGGCACTGCTTGCCGGTGTAATGAGCGCTTGCTTCGCCCTGGGGCTTGATGCCGGCGTGCCGATAAAAGAGGCTGCCTTGGCAGGTGGTGTAGCTCCGTTGTATGCCGGGCTTCCGGTTATCTTCCTTGTTACTTTGGGCGGTTTCTGCACCAATGCCGTCTATTGCATCCAGCAGAATGTGAAGAACAAGACCGGTCGGGAGTATTTCTCAGTCAAAGGCGGTGTATTCATCAATAATCTTTTGTTCTGTGCACTGGCAGGCGTACTGTGGTATTCGCAGTTCTTCGGCTTGGAGATGGGTAAGAGCTTCTTGACGGATAGCCCCATACTGCTTGCTTTCTCGTGGAGCATCCTGATGTCGCTCAATGTTACGTTCAGTAACGTCTGGGGTATTCTGCTCCGGGAGTGGAAAGGCTGCGGACAGCGCACCATCGGTGTACTTCTTCTGGGGCTGGCAGTGCTCATTGCCTCTATCATTGTAGTGGCTATGGCGCAGAATTAAATAATAAATTAGAGTATCTATAAATAATCTTCTAAGTATATGGAATCAATCTTAAACAATCGCCTCGCTCTTGCTGCCGAAGTGTGGAAAGTAGCCGAAGTAGCCGGCTACCTCTGGCAGAAAGGCTGGGCGGAACGTAATGGTGGCAACATCACAGTCAACATCACCGAGTACATCGACGATGAAATCAAGTCCATGCCCGCCATCAGCGAAGTAAAACCGATAGGCGCCACCCTGCCGCACCTGAAAGGCTGCTACTTCTATTGTAAAGGCACCAACAAACGCATGCGCGACCTGGCCCGCCGCCCGATGGAGAACGGCTCCGTCATCCGTATTCTGGACGACTGTGCCAGCTATGTCATCATAGCCGACCAGCCCGTACAGCCTACCTCCGAGCTCCCTTCACACCTCAGCGTTCACAACTATCTCATCGCCCAAGGTTCTCCCTACAAGGCTTCCGTGCACACCCACCCCATCGAGTTGGTTGCCATGACCCACTGCCAGAAATTCCTGCAGAAGGATGTCGCCACCAATCTCCTTTGGAGCATGATTCCCGAGACGAAAGCCTTCTGTCCGCGTGGTCTGGGCATCATCCCCTACAAGCTCCCCAGTTCCGTAGAACTGGCCGAAGCTACCATCCGCGAACTGGCCGATTATGACGTCGTAATGTGGGAGAAGCATGGCGTCTTCGCCGTAGATGTAGATGTAATGGCCGCCTTCGACCAGGTGGATGTCCTCAACAAATCCGCCCTTATCTATATCGCCGCCAAGAACATGGGCTTCGAACCCGACGGCATGAGCCAGTTGCAGATGCAGGAAATGACCGTAGCATTCAACTTGCCAAAATAAATTCATTTACATTGTACTTAACCCAACTCCCTATGTATAGAATGATATTGAACGAGACCTCTTACTTCGGCGCCGGCTGTCGCGAAACGATTGCCGTAGAAGCAGCCCGCAGAGGTTTCAAGAAGGCCTTCTTTGTGACGGACAAGGATCTGATCCGTTTCAAAGTAGCCGATAAAGTGATCGAAGTATTCGAAAAGAACCATATCCCTTACGAGCTTTTCAGTGACGTAAAGGCTAATCCTACTATTGCCAATGTACAGCATGGTGTTGCTGCTTTCAAAGCCTCCGGGGCCGATTTCATCGTAGCCCTGGGTGGCGGCTCTTCTATCGATACCGCCAAAGGCATCGGCATTGTAGTAAGCAATCCCGATTTTGCCGACGTGAAGTCTCTGGAAGGCGTGGCCGATACCCGCCGGAAGGCTGTGCCTACTTTTGCTCTGCCTACTACGGCCGGTACTGCTGCCGAGGTTACCATCAACTACGTCATCATCGATGAAGATGCATGCAAGAAGATGGTCTGTGTCGATCCCAACGACATTCCTGCCGTTGCCATCGTCGACCCCGAACTGATGTACTCCATGCCGAAAGGACTGACTGCCGCTACCGGTATGGACGCGTTGACGCATGCCATCGAGAGCTACATCACTCCCGGTGCCTGGGCCATGTCCGACATGTTCGAACTGAAAGCCATTGAAATGATTGCCGCCAATCTGAAGGCTGCTGTCGATAATGGCAACGATGCTGCCGCCCGTGAAGCCATGTCTCAGGCTCAGTATATTGCCGGTATGGGATTCAGTAATGTCGGTCTGGGCATTGTGCACTCCATGGCTCATCCTCTCGGCGCCCATTATGATACTCCGCATGGAGTGGCCAATGCACTGCTGTTGCCATACGTTATGGAGTATAATGCAGAGTCTCCCGCCGCTCCTAAATATATCCATATTGCAAAGGCGATGGGGGTAGATACCGAGGGCATGAGCGAGGCTGAAGGTGTGCGTGCCGCTATCGATGCCGTCAGGAACTTGTCGTTGAGCATCGGCATTCCGCAGCAACTGCACGAAATCAATGTAAGGGAAGAAGACCTGCACCAGTTGGCAGTCGATGCTTTCAATGATGTATGTACCGGTGGAAATCCGCGTCCTACTTCTGTTGAAGACATCGAGGCGCTGTATCGCAAAGCATTTTGATTCACCATTTAATACGATCACATGAAGAAGATTTTTATTTCCTGCATGCTGTTGCTGGCTTCGGCTACGCTTTTCTCGCAAGTAGAGGTGAAGAATGCCGCTCAGGCAAAACTCTCAGCCTCCGAGCTGGCTGTGAAGATAGCCGACCGCATCCTTGGCAGCACCACCTATGAGTTTAAGAATACCAAGACCGGCGAGACATACACCACTGTCAAGAACCTGCCTTTGGATATGAATGTCCGCGTTGCTTGCAAGTATAATAACTGGCACTATACTAATGGAGTGACCCACATCGCCCTGATGGAACTTGCCGATAAGACCGGCGACAAGAAGTACGACGATTATGTCCTTCGGAACATGAACTTCGTATTCAATGAAGGCAACCTGGATTTCTTCAGGAAGCAATACGACAAGGCTATGAAAGACGAAGGCTGGTACGGCGTCCGCAAATTGAGCTGGCACATGATTTTCCGTGGTAAGCGCCTGGACGACAACGGTCCGATGGGCGCCAGCCTGATCGACTTGCAGATGAAACATCCCGATAAAGCATTCCTGAAATATATCAACGAGACAGCCGAACATCTGAACTATGGCGAACCTCGTCTGGAAGACGGTACCATCGCCCGTATCTGGCCGCACGTCAACACCATTTGGGCCGATGATGCCTTTATGGCAATCTCTTTCCTGGCACGTATGGGCAAAATGACCGGTGACATGAAGTACATTGACGATGCCGCCAATCAGGTTATTAAATATCACGAATATCTATGGTGTCCGGAAAAGCAGATTTTCTATCATTGCTATCACACGGATAACAAAGAACATGGAGTGGCACACTGGAGCCGTGCCAACGGTTGGGTGTTCATGGCTACTGCCGATTTGCTGGACGTGATGCCCCAGGACCATCCTTTGCGCACGAAAGTGCTGGAATGCTTCAAACGCCAATGCAGCGGCGTAGCCCGTTACCAAGGCAAAAACGGTCTTTGGCACCAGCTTCTTGATAAGGAAGATTCCTTTGAAGAGATTACCGGTACCGCCATGTTTGTCTTCGGTATGGCTCGCGGTGTGAAACGCGGATGGTTGCATCCCGATTTCATCTACGCAGCCGAGCAGGGCTTGAAGGGTATGATGACCAAAATGTCTGATAAAGGGGATGTTACTGCCATTTGTGTAGGTACGGGCATCATGCCGTCTCCGGCTTACTACTATAACCGTCCTGTTCAGGAGAACGATCCGATGGGTGAAGGCCCGGTGCTCCGTGCATTGATTGAGATGATAGATGCGCCGAAGTATACGGAAATCAAAGCCGAACAACAATATGATAAAATTGTAGTCAAGAAGCCATAAGCTGCACTTTTTACTCGTTAGTAAATTAGAGTCTTCGCATTGGGAAAAATATATTTTCTCGGTGCGAAGACTTGTTTTTAAGAAATAATCTCTATTTTTGTCCCGAACCCAACATGAAGGACACGTGTTATGACAAAGAACTATAATGATTTAGGAGTAGAATTCAAGTACCTTATCGTAAATGACATGGACCAGAAGTATGGTCTTTGGGTCAATACTGTAGGGTTTCAATCCATCCAGCCTAACTCCCCTTATCCGCTAAAGGATCATCCTACCGGCTATTTCTTCAATGCACAGAAAGGACGTGTCTTGCGTGAATATCAGTTGGTTTATATCACAAAGGGGAGGGGATTGTTCTCCTCGGAAACAACTCCGGAAAAGCAAGTCTGCAAAGGGCGTCTGATGGTGCTCTTCCCTGGTCAGTGGCATACCTATCATCCTTATTCCCAGACAGGATGGAACGAATATTACATTGGTTTTGAAGGGCCGGTGCTTGATGATATGGTGAAAGCGGGCTTCCTTTCGAAAGAGAACCAGGTACTTGAAGTTGGCTTGAACGAGGAACTTGTTTCGCTTTACTCCCGTGCATTGGAAATAGCCGAGGCAGATAAGATTTCTTCCCAGCAGTATCTTGCCGGGATTGTGCTGCACATGATAGGGATGATACTATCTGTTTCCAAGAATAAGATTTTTGAAGTAGGGGATGTGGACCAGAAGATTGAGCAAGCCAAAATTATCATGAACGAGAATGTATTCAAGGATATTGACCCGGAAGAGCTGGCTATGAAGCTGAACATCAGTTATTCCTGGTTCCGCAAGGTCTTCAAGGACTATACGGGTTATGCTCCTGCCAAATATTTCCAGGAACTGAAACTGCGTAAGGCAAAGCAGCTTCTGGTCAGTACTTCACAATCGGTAAAAGAGATTTCTTTTATGCTCGATTATAAATCTACAGAACATTTCTTCTCCTTATTCAAGAAACGAACCGGTTTCACACCGCTGGAGTACCGCTCTTTTGGTCGCGAAACCGATGCTGAAGAAGAATTGTAGAATACAGTTTATTGTAGTTCTTACCAGCACTCCAGCACGCATGCGTGCAACGAAAAGATAATCAACGTATTAACCGGTGCTGGTAGCAGTGACGGTAGCGTGCTGGTAAACTGTTACCAACACGCTTTTTTTATGCTATTGTTGACAAATGATTCATGTAATATGCTGTATTACAGTTCTTAATCATACTTCGCACCTCTTGCCTTTAATCATGCCTAAATAACCTTTATTAACACCATAATTAGGGCAATTCAGCGTTTTCTCTTTTAAAATAGCTGCTATTCCGCTATAATTAGTTCGGACAATAGCCGGAAAAGTGTCCGAACATGCCTGTATCTGTCATCTAGACAGACTGGCTCGACGTCCTTGGACACTTGTACATTTTCCCTTTTTAGCCAGTATCTAATACGCAAAAGAATCACCCTGAATGCGCAAAGAGACTATGTAAAACTCCGTCCTGTGTCTGCGGGCTATCGGGCACACGTATGTGGGCTGTCGGGCATACAACTGTAAACCGTAGGGCCCACGCACGAGGGGCAAAGTCTTACATACTCCATTGGTCCAAAAACAATATGGGAAATGCATATTCTCGACTTGCTGTTTGCAGGTTTTTCCCTTGCTCTCTCTATTGAATAATCATTTGTTTATGAGGAAAATCAAAAAAAGAAGTGTTTCAGTCAAAAGAGGTATTTACTCAGATTATTAATCTTACTACTTTTGTCGCCGAGATACCTGTGTTCGATAACGGAACGCAAGTTTGTTAAGCTTGAATTTATTTATTAATCAAATATATATTAATAATCTATGAGAATCCTACACAAAAACCTCTGCTTGTTAATGCTTCTATTAATAGGCTGTCCTCTAGGCATTTTTGCTCAGAACAAAACAATTACCGGTACGGTTCGCGATGCGATTGACGTGGTGATTGGTGCTTCTGTTACAGTGAAAGGTGACAAAACAATCGGTACTATTACCGATATGGATGGTAACTTTAAACTGTCTGTTCCTGCTTCTGCCAAAGATCTGGTGATTTCATTTATCGGTTATGAAGATCAGACAATAGCGATTGGCAGTAAAACTCATTTTGAGATTACACTGAAAGAATCTTCTATCATGTTGGAAGAGGTGGTAGCTATCGGTTATGCCAAAGTTAAACGCAAAGATTTGACGGGTGCCACTTCCTCTGTTTCAAGTAATGAGCTTGCGGCTGTTCCGGCAATGACTGCTGCACAGGCTTTGCAGGGAAAAGCTGCCGGTGTTAATATTGTAACGAAGAGCGGTGCTCCGGGAGCCAGCGCGAATATTACCGTGCGTGGTGGTACGTCAATTACACAGAGTACCGAACCTCTTTATATTGTTGATGGATTTGAAATGAGTGATGCGCTCAGCAATATCGATGTGAATGATATCGAGAGCATTGACATTCTGAAGGATGCATCTTCCACTGCTATCTATGGTGCACGCGGTTCTAATGGTATTGTCCTGATTACTACCAAATCGGGCAAGAAAGGCAAGACACAAGTAAGTTATAATACTTATTTTTCTTTTGACGTGTTGTCCAAGAAACTTGACATGATGTCTAATGCTGAGGATTTTGTTAAATATCAGTATGAACTGGCAGTATTGCAAGGCGGTGCTACAAACTTTAGTACAGTTTTTGATAATGTGGCTTCTGATGCTTCCGATTTTTATACCGGTGCTTATTCTCGTATTGCCAGTCGTTATGCCGGCGCACAAACGCTTGATTGGCAGGATGAAGTATTCGGTGGCTCGGCCTTAACTCAGAATCATAATGTGAATGTTTCTACCGGAACAGATAAAACGCAGGTGATGTTGAGCTATAATTATAGTGGGCAGGATGGATTGTTGGTAAATCATGGTGTGAATAAGAGCTCTTTCCGTGCCAAAATTAATTCGGAACTTTGGAAAGGTATTCGTGTAGATGTTAATACAATGTTCTCTTATAATAAAACAATGGGTGGCGGAGCTTACTCCGGTATGAAGAGTGTACTTTTGCAACCGATTGTTGGCGGTACGAAATATACTTTAGACGAATTACTGAATACACAGACTTATCCGGATTTGTCTGCTTTGGATACAAGTTATGATACTGCCAATCCACTGATCCAGAATCAAGCCTCTACTTCAGAGAAACGTTCACGTATCTATACGGTAAATGCAGGAGTTGAGTTTGACCTTCTGAAATATCTGACGTGGCGTACTGCCGGTAGTTATACTTGGACTAACAGCAAAAGCAAATCGTTTGCTGATGAAAATTCTACTTCGTATATAATGGATGCTGCCAATACTGGTATTAATGGTAGCATAGACAATGCGGAATCATTCAAATGGCAAATAACTAATACGCTGAACTATAATCAGACATTCGCACAGAAACATAAGTTGAATGTCCTGTTGGGCCATGAAGTAACTTATTCCGAGTCGGAGAATAATAAGATGTCTTTAGTTAAGTTCCCCTTCCCGAACTTTGGTTTGGATAATATTTCTCAGGCTACGTTGAAAGATAAATCGGTTGGGCACTCACGCAATGGTATTGTTTCTGCTTTTGCTCGTTTGAACTATACTTTCGATGAACGTTATCTGTTGACGGCAACGGTCCGTGGTGACGGCTCTTCTAAATTTGCCAAAGGCAATAAGTGGGGTATTTTCCCTTCTGTTTCCGGTGCATGGCGTGTTTCAGAAGAAAAGTTCTGGCAGGAAAGTAATATTTCCAATACGGTCAATAATCTGAAGTTGCGTGTAGGTTATGGTACGACCGGTAACTGTAATATCAGTGACTATATGTACACTACTTCTTTCAAGCAGACAGATTATCCTTTGAATAATACGGAAGGTAACCTTGCTTATGTCTTGGATGAAACTCTGGGTAACAGGGAATTGAAATGGGAAACGATGCATTCTACTAATATTGGTCTGGACGTTTCTTTGTTCAACAGCCGTTTGAATATTACTGCAGAATGGTATAACAATCAAGTAAATGACCTGCTGCTGAAATGTGTCATCCCATCTACAAGCGGTTATAAAAGCCAGTTCCAGAATGTAGGTAAGATTCGTAATCGGGGTTGGGAATTCTCTATAAATACTGTAAATGTACAAACTAAGAATTTCCGTTGGACAAGTGATTTGAATCTGGCATTCAACAAGTCTAAGGTTGTTTCTTTGGAAGATGGCCTTGAATCAAAGACTTTCTCTGTAGGTAGTAACCGTTCCGGTCAGGTGAATTATTATGCAGTTGTAGGCCAGGCTTTGGGTGATATGTATGGTTACGTTTATGATGGATTGTACACTACGGATGACTTTACTCAAAACGCTGACGGTACATTGACTCTGAAGGAAGGCGTAGTGAAACCCAATAGCGGAACGCCGCAACCCGGTGATATCAAGTTTGCTGCCGACAATGAAGATGGCACGCAGTTTACCCAGCAAAAAGTGAAGATTGGTAACGGTACTCCCGATTGTATTGGTGGTTTCAACAATACTTTTGCTTATAAGGGCTTTGATCTGAGCGTATTTATGAAATTCTCTATCGGTAACGATGTTTACAATGCTACCAAGCACAGTATGAGTCCGTATGCTGCATTCCAGAATGTCCCGACTGAATTCGGCGATAACTATTATCGTCTGGTAGATCCGAGTACAGGCCAGAAGGCAACAGCTTTGGATCGTATTAAAGAACTGAACCCCAATGAAGGGTCACGCACCTGGAGCTTGAGCAAAACCAATTCCAGCTATATCACTTATCCTTCTTCTTACTATGTAGAGGATGGCTCTTATTTGCGTATTGCGCAAGTGACTTTAGGATATACTTTACCAAAAGTATGGTTGAAGAAGTTCTGGATATCTAATGCACGCCTTTATTTTACGGCTAATAATCTGGCTACTATCACCGGCTATTCCGGTTATGACCCTGAGGTATCTTCGGGTAATGACCAGGTTGTTTGTACGCCGGGATATGACAGCTCTACTTATCCGCGCTCCAGAAGCTATGTAGTAGGTCTTAACTTAACATTCTAAACTTTACTGTTATGAAACAAATATTCAATATAAAGAAACAAATTATATCACTGTCAGTTCTGATGCTCTCCCTGGGGATGACCTCTTGCTCGGACTGGCTCGAGATGCCTTCTTATACTTCAGCAGATACTGAAACTGTATTTGAGAGTGAGGCAACGGCTGATGCATACGTACAAGGTTGCTATCGCGGTATTATTCCGACAGATATGATTTATCAATTGGCTGAAGGTGAAACAGTCAGTCACCCAAGTGAGGATGGAACAACCAATAACTCAAAGTACAATCTTGCCAACTGGTTCTATGGATCGAACTCTCCGGACTGGACTACTACTACACTTTTCAATGAAGAGTATGGTGCGATAGAGTCTGCCAATATCGGTATCAAGCGTCTGAGAGGAATGCCTGAAACAGCAAAGCGTAACTCTATGTTGGGTGAGGTATTGGGACTTCGTGCCTTTGCATATCTTAATCTGATTAGTATTTATGGCGATGTTCCGGCTATGTGGCAACCTTTGGAAGATATGGACCCGAATGATGAAAATACGTTCTATCCCAAGCGTGTGTCCCGCGATATTATATATGACCAGATTGTGGCTGATTTGCAGGAAGCTGTTGGCTATCTGCCTTGGTTTAGCGAGAGTGGCTATGCTACAACAGAACGGTTGACCAAGCAAGGCGCTCTGGCATTGTTGGCACGCGTGGCTCTTTATGCAGGTGGCTATTCTTTGCGTTGGAACCTCGAAACGAACGACGCGTCTACCTTGAAGGTAGCCCGGCGCAGTGATGAGGCCCGGGTACGCGAGCTCTACCAGATTGCAAGCGATGCATGTAAGGAGATTATAAATCATGGTGAAAACTCACTTATACAAGAAAAGAGTGATATGAGTGGTTTCCAGTATATGTGGTATAACTTCTGTCAGCGTAATTTTTCTGCCATTAACAATGAAATGATATTCAGTCTGGCTCAGTATGGTTCTACTACGAACTCTAAATGGGGTGTATATGCTCATCCGGGTACTCGTGGCGGTTTGTTCGGGTCACGTAAGGCTATGATCTCCATTCTGCCTACATACTATCTGTCTTTCGAGCCGGGCGATACCCGTCGTGATGTGACTTGTACTTCGTACAGTATTTACTTCCTGGAAAAAGGCAGTGCTGATGATACCTGGGTAGATGTAGGTACTACATACTCTTGTATTATGTCCGGTAAATTCCGTATCTCTTGGTGTGTGGCTCCGGCTCCTGATGCAACGAAACGTAATCTGAATATTCCTATAATCAGTTATCCTGATGTATTGTTGATGTATGCTGAGGCACAGAATTATTTGAATGGAGGTCCTACCGGTGATGCAATAAATGCATTGAAGCAAATCCGTGAACGTGCCGGTGTTGGTTCACTGGAGATACCTTCTACTAAAGAAGAGTTTGACGATGCTTTGGCTCAAGAACGTAAATGGGAATTGGGCGGCCAGCTGTTCCTGCGTACTGATTTGATTCGTATGGGACGTATCTCTAAGGAGATTAGAGCTACACAGCAGGCAATGAAAGATTTGTCTGACCGTAAAGGTGAGTATGCCAATGTTCCTATCTACCGTCTGTATAAGTTGCATGAAGACGCTCAAGAGTATGGTGATAAGTTCTTAGCCCTTGACTATATTGAGCTGACGGACGAACAGGAAATAGCCGTTGCTATAGATGTACCGGATAATAAAGAGCAGTATGCTGAATATCAGGCTCAACTGGCCGATATTGTTCGTGCACACGGAGTAGCTGTCAATGAGGGAGATAAATGGTATCCTTGCAATATGTTCCAGGCTTACACCAGCTCATTTAACGGCAAGGCTCGTAAAGCTGCAGGTTTTGGAGCAGGTTTCAATGCATTGCAGATTGGTAAAATACTTTATCAGAATCCGACAGGCTCTTTTGAAAACAAGGGGGTATATCCTGACTGGATTGCTGCTCCTGACGGTAGCGATGGTATTTATTATGGATATAAAGAGAATTTCTCAGAGTTGCTGCCGCTGGCAGATAAATCAAGTGGACATCCGTTGGTGGATAATCCGAATTTGACTCAGTTGCCGGGATATAAATAAATATCTGTAGGTAGAAGGAGAAAAACGATAGGGTTAGAGGAACTTATACGTGTCAGTTGGGCTGTGGAAGCAAAGCTGCCGGATTGATTCCTCTAACTTTTTTATCGCCGAAAAGTTAATTTTGAATCTATCAATTAATCAAATATATTAATAATCTATGAGAATCTTACACAAAAATCTTTGTCTGTTAATGCTTCTGTTAATAGGCTGTCCTCTAAGCATTTTTGCTCAGAACAAAACAATTACCGGTACGGTCCGCGATGCGATTGACGTGGTAATTGGTGCCTCTGTTACAGTGAAAGGTGACAAAACAATCGGTACTATTACCGATATGGATGGTAACTTTAAGCTGTCTGTTCCTGCTTCCGCCAAGGATCTGGTGATTTCGTTTATCGGTTATGAAGATCAGACAATAGCAATTGGCAGTAAAACTCATTTTGACATTATGATGAAAGAATCTTCTGTAATGTTGGAAGAGGTTGTAGCTATTGGTTATGCCAAAGTAAAGCGTAAAGACTTGACCGGTTCCTCTGTATCGGTTAGCTCGGATGATTTGAAGATGGCACCGGTTACTACTGCTGCCCAAGCACTTGCCGGTAAGGCTGCCGGTGTGAATATTGTTCAGCAGAGCGGTGCTCCGGGTGCGGATATTAATATCACGGTACGTGGCGGAACGTCTATTACACAAGGAACGGAACCCCTTTATATCGTGGACGGCTTCCAGATGGATAATGGCTTGCAGAATGTGGATATCAATGATATAGAAAGCATTGATGTAATGAAGGATGCTTCGGCAACGGCTATTTACGGTGCCCGTGGTTCGAATGGTGTTGTGCTGATTACGACAAAGTCCGGCAAGTCGGGAAAGACCGAGGTTGCTTACAATGCTTTTGTTAGCTTCGACCATTTGGGTAAGAAACTGGATGTATTGGGCGTGGAAGATTATACGAAGTATCAGTATGAATTCAATGCATTGCGTGGGAGTTATGGCGATTTCGTCAGCTACTTTGGAGGTGATTTGAACGCTCCTGACTTTTATACCGGAGCTTATGCACGCATTGCAAGCGAATATGGAAACCGTCAGGGCATTGACTGGCAGGATTTGGTGTTTGGAGATACCGGTATTACGCAAAATCATAACTTGAACATAACCGGTGGCACTGAGAAAACAAGATACATGTTGAGTTATAATTATACCGGTGAAGACGGTATCATGGCAAAGCATGGTTATCAGAAAAACAGTATTCGTGCAAAGATTAATCATGAACTTTGGAAAGGAGTACGTTTTGATTTCTCGTCCAGCATGCAGATGACCAAAGTAGAAGGTGGCGGTAGCTTGGGCGGTAAATTGAAACAGACCATTTTGCAACCGGTAACCGGTGGTGACAAATGGACCAATGACGACATGATTAATTCGGATTTGAGTAATATGATCGGCGACATGATGGGCGATGCCAGTTATGATGCACAGAATCCGTTACGGGACAACCAGGCCATTGACCAGGAGAAATATACTCGCATGGCTACCGTTAATGCCGGTCTGGAAATTGACTTGATGAAGGATTTGACTTTCCGCACTGCCGGTAGTTATATGTGGAGACAAATACGCGATGATTACTGGGACGATGGTACTACGAAACAGGCCAATGCCAACAAAAGTCCGTATGGATTTGGCAAGCGCAACAACAGTGAGAAATTCTCCTGGCAGGTTACGAATACCCTGAATTATGCTTTTAAACTGAAGGATATCCATAGCTTCAATGTATTGTTGGGACAGGAAACATACTATGAGCAATCTATGAACCTGGATAATGAATACCGGGAATTCTCGGATGGTAACTTTGGCTTGAATGATGTCAGCATGGGTAAACCTTATACCTGGAAGTCCGGTAAGAGCAAAGTGGGGATGGTTTCTTTCTTCGGCCGTCTTTCTTATAACTTCAACGAACGTTACCTGTTTACCGGTACGCTTCGTGCCGATGGATCTTCTAAATTTGCCCGTGGCAACCAATGGGGGTATTTCCCGTCTGCATCTGCCGCATGGCGTATTTCTGAAGAAGCGTTCGTTAAAGATAATATTGACTTCTTCCAGAACTTGAAGTTGCGCGTCGGTTACGGTACAGCCGGTAACAATGGTATCGATAATAATATGTATGCCACTTCGTATGGGTCAGGTCATTACGGCTATAATGGCGGTGATTACATTACTTATAAGCCGGGCGACACTTTGGGTAACCCTGATTTGAAATGGGAAAAGACTACTACAACCAATGTCGGTCTGGATATTTCTGTCTTCAATAGCCGTCTGAATGTATCGGTTGACTGGTATAACAATGAGTCTTCAAATCTTTTGATAAAGAATAAGATACCGACTTCTACGGGTTACTCTACACAATTCCAGAACTTGGGCTCTATTCGTAACCGGGGTGTGGAAATTGTGGTGAACTCTACCAATATCCGTACCGGTGATTTTACTTGGAGTACCGACTTCAACATTGCCTTCAACCGCTCCAAGGTACTTGACCTTTATGGTACCGACCAGACTAATTTCATTCAGGATTATGAGGGACGTATGGGTTACAAGGTTGAAGTAGGCAAGCCTTTGGGAGAGTATTACGGACTTCTTTATGACGGTATCTATACGACGGATGATTTTACCCAGAATGCGGATGGTACTTATACGCTGAATCCCGGCATTCCTTATTTGAAAGGCAGTGTACGTGCCAATGTGAAGCCCGGTGACGTGAAATACAAGAATGTAGCGGGTGAAGTGGATAAGGACGGTAATCCGGTTTATTCAATCAATGACCGTACCGTGATAGGGCATGCTGCTCCTAAATTTACCGGCGGTATCAACAATACGTTCAGATACAAAGGCTTCGACTTGACGGTATTTATGAACTTCGTAGTAGGCAATGATGTGTTCAATATGAGTACGCAGCGTTTTATCGGCCCTTATAAAGCCAACCAGAATACGATTACAGATATGCTTAACCGCTTTACGCTGATAGATCCGCAGACCGGTAAGGAAAGTACAAACCTGGCTCGCCTGGCCGAATTGAATCCTCACCAATATAGCGGTTCTGCTTTGTGGAATATCTCCAGCAATAACAAGAATGCTATCAGCGACCACAGCAGTTATTATCTGGAAGATGGCTCTTACTTGCGTTTCAGCACTATTACGTTGGGTTATACATTCCCGAAGGCATGGACGCAAAAAGCTAAAATCAGCAATGCGCGCGTTTACTGTACGCTGAATAATATCTGTACAATTACAGGCTATAGCGGTTACGACCCCGAAGTATCGGCAAGTAGCAGCGCATTGACTCCGGGTATTGACAACTCTTCTTATCCGCGCTCCAAGAGTTGGGTATTGGGCGTAAACTTAACTTTCTAAACGACGAATTAATATGAAAAAGATATTTAATATTTTAGGCGTAGCTGCATTATTAGCTTTCACCTCTTGCCAGGATTGGCTGGACATGCCTTCTGAATCCAAGGCGGACAGTTCTTCCGTATTCGAAACCGTCAGTAGAGCCGAAATGGCGGTTGTCGGTGCTTATTCCTATCTCCATACTCAGGAACTGAATTATCAATTGCTGATGGGTACGGATGAATCGAGTTCTACCGAGGCCAATTCAAAGTACTATATGTCTAATTACGATTACACGAATGTGACCGGTTTGGTGAGCAAGACTTACACCAATATGTATAAGGCTATTGAATATGAGAATGTATGTATCAAGAATATACCTAATATGAGTGCTTCTTCCGAGGCAGACAAGAAGAAACTTGATGCGCTGCTGGGAGAAGCATTGGCTGTCCGTGCTTATGCTTATTGGAATATAGTACGTTTCTATGGTGATGTTCCTTATGCAGATGTTCCGACCACTGATTTGACGACTTTCTCTTCTTCACGCGTGAGCCGCGATACCATTTGGGACCACTGTGTGAGAGACCTGCAACGTGCTGTAGAGTTGCTTCCCTGGAAGAGTGAAGGGATGGTTGCCACGGGCGAACGCTTTACTAAAAATTCTGCGTATGGTATTTTGGCCCGCGTGGCTTTATATGCTGCCGGCTATTCTTTGCGTTGGGACTTGAATACAGTTCCTTATGATAAGAACACGGTGAAAATAGCCAAGCGTGAGGACGCAGCCCGCGTGAAAGAACTGTTGCAGATTGCGGCGAATGCTTGTAAGGCAGTTATCGATAAAGGCGAGAACCGCTTACTGGATGATTACGATCAGGTGTTCCGTGACCTTGCTCTGAAGCAATACAATGATGAAAGCATGCTGGAGTTCGGTTGGTATGGTCCTAATGGCGAAGACGTCCGTACGGGTTACACAAATGGTATTCCCACCAGTGGTACTTCTGCCATATTCGGTAAGGGTGGTGCCCAGATGGTGGTTATGCCGACTCTCTATTTCGACTACGAAGAAGGTGACCAACGCCGGGATGTATCTGTGTGCAATTATGGTATTGTTGCTCCCGACACATTGCGTATGAGCACTTATCTTGGTGCTTGTATAGGCAAATTCCGCATTGACTGGAAGAAAGACAGAGGTACCTCAGACAGCAAGCGTGACATCAACTTCCCGCTTTTGCGCTACTCTGACGTGTTGCTGATGTATGCCGAGGCTTTGAATGAACTGAATAACGGCCCTACGCCGGAGGCTGTCAATGCTTTGAAGAAAGTGCGTCTGCGTGCTTTCAAGAAGGATGAGAGCAAGATTGGTACTATCCCCACTGCTTATCAGGAGTTTAGAGATGCCATTATTCTGGAGCGTAAGTTGGAACTTTCTAATGAGTCGCTCCGCAAGACGGATTTAACTCGTTGGGGTATTCTGTACGAGCACCTGACTGCTGAAAAGGAGAAACTGTATCAGTTGGCAAGACGAGAAGGAAAATATGCTGATGTAGATGTATATCGGGCATATAAGAAGGTTACAGCCGGTTTGCCGAACGAATATATATCTGTTCCTTACATTTCAATGAGCAAAGAGGATATCAAATCTCTGAACCTTACTTTGAAAGAAGACTCTGTGCTGAATAGGTTGAATGCTTCTGGTGAAGGTCATCTGGATAGAATATTCTACGAAGCTAAAGGCAGCGATAAGGTTTACTTTACTAAGGAATCTGTACCGGCAGGAACAGATGTGTCGGAAGCTAAATATGTTGTATTGAATATGTTCGGTTGTCACTCCGTGAAGCAGAAAGGCGGCCTTTCGGTAGATAAGGTAGAGGGACTTGCTGATAAGAATACTTGGATTGAAGAGATGTTTTATGGCTTGCAGAAGAACATGGTGGAGATTATTCCGTTCAATACAACTTCTATAATAGAAGTGAATCCGGGGCTTGCCGGTCAGCAGCATCCGTGTTATTAATAATGGTTGAGTTTTAGATTAGTGAAGAAGGAGGCGGTTGCTTGGAGAAGGTGGCCGCCTTCTTATTAAATCAGAAATCGTATGAAGCATATCCGGTCTTTTTTAATATTTGTCCTATGGGCTTCCAGTTCTGTTTTGCATGCCCAGCAAACCGAGCGCCAGTACCTTTCCGGTACAGGACTGGGCAATACCGTGACCTGGCAGTTCCGTTGTTCCGAAGGTCGCAACAGCGGTAAGTGGAGTAAAATTGAGGTGCCGTCGCAATGGGAGTTGCAAGGATTTGGTGAATATACTTACGGGCGCTGGTACAAAAAGAAAGGGGTGAAGAACCCCAGTATGGAGGAAGGCGTTTATCGCCGTAACTTTAAAGTGCCCGCTGCCTGGAAAGGGAAAAACGTGCGGCTGTGGTTCGATGGAGTAATGACGGACACGGATGTATTGGTAAACGGCCTGTCTGCCGGCGAAACACACCGCGGAGGCTTCTACCGCTTTTCTTACGATGTGACTTCACTGCTGAAGTACGGAAGCAATAACCGGATAGAAGTACGGGTAAAGAAACATTCCGACAATAAATCGGTGAACGCAGCAGAGCGCAAGGCGGATTGGTGGTTGTTCGGAGGTATCTATCGCCCCGTATGGCTGGAAGCAAAACCGGAGATGCGTATAGAATATATGGCCGTGGATGCACGGGCGGACGGTACGATACAACTCCATACAAATCTGAAAGGAGTAAGCGGCAAGGAGAAACTGGTGGCGACTTTAGAGCGCATTGATGGCTTGGAGGAGACTCCGCGTATCTGTACATGGCCTGTTAATAATGACAGCATATTTGTGCATCTTTGGGACGACATCAGCACTTGGACTCCGGAGACTCCCCGGCTCTATAACCTTGTTGTTTCTTTGCTGAGTGAAGAAGGGAAGCTTGCGCATCAGGCAACTACCCGTGTGGGCTTCCGTACCATTGAATTCCGTCGGCGTGACGGTATCTATCTGAATGGTACCAAACTGGTGATGAAAGGTATCAACCGCCACTCTTTCCATCCGGACGGCGGGCGGACTACCAACAAGGAAATCAGCCTGCAAGACGTCCGGCTCATCAAGGAAATGAATATGAATGCCGTACGTTCGCACTATCCGCCGGATGAACATTTTCTGGATGCTTGCGACTCTTTGGGGTTGCTCTATATCGATGAGCTTGCCGGATGGCAGAATGCCTATGATACCCCGACGGGTACAAAGCTTGTGCGGGAAATGATTATGCGGGATGTGAACCACCCTTGCATCGTGCTGTGGAGCAATGGCAACGAAGGAGGCTGGAATACGGCTGTCGACAAACTGTTCCGCAAATACGACCCCCAGCAGCGCCACGTCATTCATCCGTGGGCTGATTTCGACGAGCTGGATACGCATCACTATCCTGCCTACCTGACCGGTGTGGGGCGTTTTACCAACGGGTATAAGGTCTTTATGCCGACCGAATTCATGCACGGTCAGTACGACCAGGGACATGGTGCGGGACTTGAAGACTTCTGGGCGCGCTATTCGGCACATCCTCTGTTTGCCGGTGGCTTTATGTGGGCATACAGCGATGAGGCGGTACGCCGGGCAGACCGTAACGGGGTGCTGGACAGTGAAGATTACAATGCTCCCGACGGTATTGTCGGCCCTTATCGGGAGAAAGAAGGCAGTTTCTATTCTGTCCGCGAAATCTGGTCGCCGATAAAGGTGGAGCCTTTTATGATAACTCCTTCTTTCCGGGGGCGCTTTTTAGTAACCAATCATTATCTGTTTACCAATTTGGAGGAATGCTCCATGCGTTATCGTGTGCTCCTTTGCACGTCACCGCGGGAGAAAGGAAACGCGTTTGCCGTGGATAGTGGGGAGGTGAAACTGCCTTCCTTGTCACCGGGAGAGACGGGGTATGCAAGTATTCCTTCATTGAAAGAATATAGAAAGCATAAACTCTTCTCGATAGGAAGCATCTTGGAACTGGAGGCTTTCGACGCGAATGGGCGGAGTGTTTGTACCCGTACGTTTCCTATACAGACAGTGGAGAGGTATTTCTCGCTGGTACAAATCGGGATGGATATGGAAAACAGCCGGAACGCAGTGAAAGGCGGTTGCCGTGTGGAAGAGGCTGATTCATTGATTACATTGCATTCCGATTCTCTTGCCGTCTTTTTTCGCCGTAGCGATGCTACGATCTTTTCTGTCTTGCGGAAGAAGGATAATCGGGTGATTCCGCTGAAAGACGGCCCTCTGCCTGTAGGCATGAAGATGGAGCTGGTATCTCTTTCCGCGCGTATGGAGCAGGCAGGAGATGCTGTGCTGTGCGCCCGCTATCGCGGTGGTGCCGATTCCATTGTATGGCGCCTGGCTCCGAACGGATTGCTGAAAATGGATGCTGTGCTGTTGAACCGTGCCTCGGGGGGCGGAGGCTTTGATGACGCTTTCACGGATGAGGCTGTGCTTAACTTCGGCTTTACATTCTCTTATCCGGAGGATGAATGTACGGGCATGCGCTGGATGGGACGTGGCCCTTATCGTGTATGGAAGAACCGTATTCCGGGTACGAACTATGGCATCTGGCAGAAAGACTATAATAATACCATCACCGGAGAGAGTACGGGCAAACTGGTTTATCCCGAATTCAAGGGCTATCATGCCAACCTTTATTGGGCGACAATCCAAAGCAGGCAGGCTCCTTTTACCGTTTATGCTGCTACGGACGGGGTTTTCTTGCGCGTGTTCACTCCTGAAGAGCCTCGCGGGCGCCAGGATGGCATTCATACGATGCCCGATTTTCCTGCCGGTGATATCTCTTTCTTGCTGGATATTCCTGCGATCCGTTCTTTTAAACCGATCAGTCAGCACGGGCCACAGAGCCAGCCGGGCATTATCCGCATTAAGAAAGGGGACGAAGGGCTGAAGCTGGGGCTGATGTTTGACTTCCGCTGAATGGCGGATAATGCTGATTAATTAGGAACAGTTACTTATGTGAATCAGTAGTTCATGACACTTTTATAAATGGGAATTTACGGAGTATCTCAAATTCCTCCGCCTGAAAGGGGAGGTGC
>CABMPP010000008.1 GCA_902388495.1 uncultured Bacteroides sp.
TAATTGTGCTCATAATGCTTTAAGCGAGTATTCCGTTACCTACGAAGTAACGGAATAAATTTGGAACTGTGCTAATGAATTTAACATATTAGTGTATAAATAGCAAGCGGTTATAGAACATCTTGATAGAGTGTTTAATAATATATTATTAACTAAATTTTTTAAAAACAATGAAGAAAAAGTTTACAAGAGTAGCACTTTTTGCTGCGATGACTTTTGCTATCGGTGCATCATTTGTCGGTTGTAAGGACTATGACGATGATATTGATGCATTGAATGATAAAGTCACTGGTATTGAAAAGTCAATTTCTGACATTGAATCAGCCATGCAATCCGGCAAGTATATTACCGGTTATGTATCGACTGAGAATGGTTATGAATTGTCTTTATCTGATGGTACTAAATTAACAATTAAACATGGTACAAATGGCACAAATGGTATTGATGGAAAGACATTTATACCTAAATTCCGTGTATCGGCTGAGAGTTGCTGGCAAGTAAGCACAGACGACGGTGCCACTTGGGTTGATGTACTGAATGAAGCTGGTGAGAAAGTTGTAGCTGTTGGTGGCTCCAACGTTACTATCAATAAGGATGGCTTTATCGTAATTGGTGATGTTGTAACAACTCTGAAGACAAATACAACTGTTCCTTCAATCGTTGTAAATGAACAAGATGGTTTGTACATCTTCAATATCAACGGTAAGGAATATAAAGTTTTGGCTGAAGGGTCTGCTTATAATGGATTGCAAAGTGTAACATACAGAAGAAAAGCAGCGGACGATATTAGCGATTTTGTTGAATCACTTCGCCTGTTTACATACGATAAGAGTGGTAAAGATGTTGAGCTGATGCAGAGTACTGCAACTGCTACATTCAAAATATGGCCGAAGACTCTGGATTTAGCTAAAGCTACTTATGACTTTACTGATACCTATAAAACAAGAGCAGCAAAAGAACCTGCTTTGACATATGTAGCTGGAAGTGCACAGTGGGTAGATAAAAAAGATGGTATTCTGAGCGTAACAATAGAACCTAATAACATTGAAAAGTATCAGAACTATGCTTCTTCTTTGGATATTACGATCAATGGGCATACGACTGCATCAGACTATTTCAATTTCCGTGCTGCAGATTTGAATGCAGGTACACTGAATTTTGTGCACACGAATGACAGTACAATAGTTCCTTGTGAATATTTAGTTGAGAACTTAAATAACTCATGGAGTAGTGAACCTAAGTATACATTTATATATGACAAGTCTTATAGCTTGTCTGACTCTGTAGCTTTAGGACGCGATTGGGGTGAATCTTTCACTTCAATGGCTGATCTTGGTTTCCAAGGTGTAAAAGTTGCATTCAAGCAGACAGCAGGTAAAGAGAAAGGTATCTTTGAAATTAAGGATAATGTAGTTACTGTAAAAGCGGAAAATCAAGTTTCTGCAATCAATGAGGTTTGCTTCGTAACTGCTACTTATACAACTCCAGATGATAAAGTTATTAGAACTTTTGACTTCGCAGTGAAGGCTGTTCGCGAACAAATTCCTGTTGAAACAAATGACATTGCTGTGAAGGTACTTGATTCTAAGGTTGACTTGTCTAAGTTAGTTTATAGCACTACTGAGCAAAAGATCAAACTTGATGTACGTCACTTCGAAAATGAAATTGGTGGACGTGACTATATGGCAAATAATAACTGGCCTGCTGATCGCTATTATTCTCTGTTCTACTACTCCACTAAGGAAATTGATAAGAAAGAACATAAATATATCAATAAGGTTCCTGCTTATCTGCATTTCCATTCCGGTGAAAACACTGATAAAGACTATCTGGAATTGGTAATTCCTGCTGAAACTATTATTAATCCGGCACAAGAATTATTCGCTATGCAGGTTTCTGGAAATGTAGGTGGTTATTGGCCTTATGCTGCTGATGTAGTAGATTATACTGATATCCAAAACTTCGAACAGGATCTGGCTGCTTATTATCGTATATCAAATGCTGAATATGAAGTAAACGGTAAGCGAGTTAAGTACACTGTTAAGTTGAACGACAAGGTTAAGGTAAGCCGTGATGTAATCATCAAGCAGAATACTGCATTCATCGTTGATGGTAAGACTACTGTAGTAGGTGAATGGGATGAAACAGCTCAGTCATTCACAATGGTTGGTAATCTGGAAGACTTGTATGCTGCATACAAATCTGACGGTAAGACTAAGTCTGATGAAGATGTAACTTATGTACTTGCTCCGAAGGCTAAACAGTCTGCTGCTGTTCAGAAGGTATATGCTCAAATAACGATCGTAAACAACAAGCTGTATGTAGATCCGAAGGTTGACATTGCTACATTGGGTTCAATCAATATCTCTGCTAACATCAAGGGTACTGACATTGCAGCCGTTATGCAAGACAAGGATGGTAACGTAGTAGAATACGCTACTCCGGTTCTCCGTTCTCCGATCAATGCTTGGACTGCTACTAGTCCTGTAACTTGGGCTATCAGCGGTGTGGCTACTACATATGATGTTGCTAAGAATGCTAAGGCATGCATCAACGACCGTGACATCAACGTTGTAGATAGCAAGGGCAAGATTGTAGGTAACGCTTTGGTTAAGGACGGTGCTATCCAACCGTGGGCTACTGCTTACGCTGGCGTTGTATCTTACAAGATCAAGGGTTATAGCGAAACTGTAAATGAAGGTACATTTACTATTGATGCTGCAACCGGTGTATTGACTTGCAACAACATCAACATTGCTTCTGCTTTGGAAATCACAGTTACTGTTACTTTGACTCACAATTGGGGTACAGTTACGAAGGATATCGTAGTAAAAGCAGCTTTGAATAACTAAGCAACTGTTAAAAGCTAATTTGAGAAGATAGATTTCACTTCTCACAATTGTGAGAAACAATAATAGAGAGAGGATACTCGAAAAGGGTATCCTCTTTTTTAGTAGCTAGTTGTTAAGATGCAATTATTTAGAAACTCAGCACCACCCGGTCTCCCAACCGTTTTGCCATAATGCTTTTCACTTCGCGCAGCTCGTTGTATCGCTTCATGATGCTGTTACACTTTTCCTCATCGTTGGCTACGGTGGGATCTTGCAGGGCAAACATGATATGCTTCAACTCTTCGCTGACAATGGCGTATTTGAAGTTAATCATTAAGAAAGGTACCAATTCGTAAAGACGCTCTTCGTCGGTTACGATCTTTTGGCTTTTGGAGTGATATTTGCTTAGCTGATAGCGGTTACTGATCAGTTCCACACTGAGTTTGCTGATGACAGGATCGGGATGCGCCACAAAATATCGTTCGGCGATAAAACCTTCGTTATGGATGCGCTCGGCGGCTTCGGACAAAATTTGCCGGTGAAGCGGGTTGTGGAAGGCAAGCTCATCTTCTTTGAGGTCGTTGGTGATATATTCGGTCACAGTAATAGGGATTTCCTTACCCTCTTCGTCCGTGACATTGCACATGACCTTCTCCCCATAGCGTACTACCATTTGCAGAATCAGCCGTTCGTATTTATAAAACTCTTGCCCCTCTTTCCCTTCTTGCGGAATGAAAGAGACATATTCTTCCGGAGGGAAGGGAGCGCTCAACTCGGGAGGAAAATTCTCAGCATTAGCTACCGGTGGTTGGGTTGTAGTCGTATCAAGAGGTACATTCCCCGTGTTATCGCCAATTCCGGCTGCTGCATTCGCTGCACTGGCAGCTGCTGAACGACGTTCGCGTTCAACACGCTCGGCCTGCTTCTCCGCCTGTACTTCGCGGCGTTTGGCTACTTCGGAGACCAATAGCTTATCTTCTACATGCAGCAGTTGCGCACATTCCTTGATATATACATCGCGCACGATGGCTTCGGGAATGATCGATATACTTTGTACAAGATTGCCGATAAGTTCGGCGCGCTTTATAGGGTCCTTTCCTGCATCCTCCAACAATAGATTGGTCTTGAAGCGGATAAAGTCCGTTTCATGTTCTTGTATGAAGGCTTGAAATTCAGTGGCGTTATGTTTGCGGGCAAAAGAGTCCGGGTCGTCTCCGTCGGGAAGGAGGCAGACTTTGATGTTCATTCCCTCTTCCAGCAGCATGTCGATACCGCGGATGGATGCTTTGATACCTGCCATATCTCCGTCGTAAAGCACTGTGATGTTATTGGTAAAGCGATGGATCATGCGGATCTGTCCGGGTGTCAGCGCAGTGCCCGAAGAAGCCACTACATTTTCTATCCCCGACTGGTGCATGGAAATGACGTCCGTATAACCCTCTACCAGGAAGCAACGGTCTTGTTTTACGATTGCTTGTTTGGCAAAATAGATGCCATACAACTCATTGCTTTTATGATAAATCTCCGATTCGGGCGAATTGACATACTTTACTTTGACGCCTTTTGTGGCACTGGCGAGCACACGCCCTCCAAAGGCCACCACCTTGCCGGATAGTGTATGTACGGGGAAGATGACCCGTCCCCAGAAACGGTCGCGCAGGCGATGGTCGTCCGTTTCATAACAAAGACCGGTCTTGACGAGGTATTCTTTTTTATATCCTTTCTTCAGAGCTTCTTGTGCAAGGGCGTCATGGCTTTCAGTACAGTAACCTAATTGAAACTTCTCAATGATGTCGTCCCGGAAACCGCGGCTCCGGAAATAAGCCATGCCGATGCTGCGACCATCCACATGGTTGCGCAGGATGTTCTGAAAGTAATCGCGGGCGAAGTTGTTGACGATAAAAAGGCTCTCCCGTTCACTCTGCACCATCTTTTCTTCACTGGAAAGTTCACGCTCTTTGATCTCTATACCGTATTTCTTAGCAAGATACTTCAGTGCTTCGGGATAGGACATTTGTTCATGTTCCATAATAAAATGCACGGCATTTCCTCCTTTTCCGCAGGCGAAACATTTGCATAGTCCTTTGGCAGGCGAAACATAAAACGACGGGGTCTTATCGTCATGGAACGGGCACAAACCGACATAGTTTACACCGCGTTTGCGCAGTGTGACAAAGTCTGATACGACATCAGTGATTTGTGCGGCATCCAGAATTCTGTCTATGGTAGCTTGGTCTATCATTCTCTCTCTTTTTAGATTGTGCAAAAGTACGTGATATTTCTTGGATAATCAAATATCATAGCTAATGAGAATAAAAAGTAAACTCTGGCTTAGAATTTCCAATTAAAAGATATATATTTGCAACAAATGCTGTTTTGTATGTACCGTATAGTCATCACTATATTGCTGAGTAGTATTTTCTCCTCCTCATTTTTGTTCGCTCAATCGTCGTCAAACGTGGCTCAGAAGCCAGGGTTTGTTATGATATTGAGCTCATACTCTTATGAAAAACAGTGGAGTACTGCTTTGGCAAAAGAAATTCGTAACCATCTGGAAACTCAGAGTCCCGAACTTAAAGTGCGTATTACCTACGCCGGCATAACTGCCCGGACTTCTTATGTTGCCGATCGTTTCGCCATGCAGGGCGCTTTTGCTAATGGGCAGTTGAGTGATAAGATCAGAGTACCTGATGTATTGGTTCTGATTGGTGATGAGAGTTGGATGATTTATCGGAGCATGGACCATCGTGGAGTCTGGCAGAATATTCCGGTTGTTCTTTGTGGTGTCCATGCTGAGGTGCTGGCAGATTATAAACAGTTCTTTCCTGATAAGCAATTGTCCGATGCTTCTTTTATTCCTTTAAGGGATTCGGCATCTGAAATGAATGTCACGGCAGTGATAGAGCCTGATAATGCAGCTCGAACTTTGCAACTGGCACAAACGTTGATGCCTGACTTGCAGCATCTTTATTTTCTGTCGGATGGTAGCTATTCGGATAGTTACACAGGCATGAAACTACTGCAGGAAAGTAAAAAGAAGAATGTAGCGTTTACAGAGATATTTACCGAACGTTGCAATACGGATTCTATCGGTCGGGTACTGATGGAACTGCCTTCGGGAGCTATGGTGTTGATTAATGACGCTTTGGTGCCACAAAGTCTTCAAGTGCCTGTTTTGGCTTTGCGCGATATGAGTTATGGAGCGTGTACCCCTTTAGGTGGATATTTTGCGCCGATATCGACATTTGCAACTCAGACGGCCGAAACCGTGTTCCGCACTTTGGAAATGGGTAAAATAGATGAACTACCTTATATTGTGGTGGCCGATACGGCTTATTATCTGAATCAGACAGCTTTGATGCATGCAGGTCTGCGCTCGGAAGTTAAAGGATTACCTGATACGGTGAACCGTAACATACCTCCACCGTTCATATTCCGGCATATCCGTATCATTGCTGTTATATTGGTGATAATGATTGTATTGGCGTTTGTCATTTACCGTATGGTATCTTCGCGTCGTTACAGTCGTAATCTGAATCTTTTGTATGAACGCTATAAGACGTTGTATAATGAGTATCAGGTAGTTTATGAGAATATGCCGGTGGGGCTGATGCTGTTTGATGTGTATGGAAAATTGCTGAAGCGAAATGCAGAGACGGACGTTTTCTTCGAACAGTTTGCGCATTCAAGGTCGGATGTCTTTCAGCTTTTTGATTCAGATCTGCTGACTGAAGGCATGCGGGAGGCGCTTTTCTGTAAAGAGTTGGTTAGTAAAATGGTGTATCTGCAAGAGCATTGCTATCGTGTGCAGTGTTGCATGATGGCTGATGAAGAAACCGGGGCAGATAATATTCTGGTGATTGTGATAGATAATACGGAGATTGAGCGGGAAAGGAAAACAAAAGAGCAGATTTGCAATGTGTTGAATTTTGCCATGAATAAGGCTGGCATTGGAGTAGCTGAATACAATCTTATAGACGGACAGGGATTTGCCACAGATGCTTGGTATAGCACATTGGGCGTAGAGAAAGGTACTGATGACTTTATGCAGATGCATCAATGCCTGGCAGAGCCTGACAGAGAGAAAGTGCAGAATTATCTGGAACGTGTCCGTTCCGGGGAATCCCGGCTTTTCCTGGATAGCCTGCAACTGCAAACCCAGCCCGGAGAAATGCACTATATCCGTTATTTGATCCAACCGTTGGAATATATGCCTGACGGACAGAATATAATCGTTGCAGAATTGGTGCTTAATGTGGATGAACAGGTTGCAAAAGAGCGTGAACTGGAGACTGCCATGAAGAAAGCGCAAGAGGCCGATCGTCTTAAAAATGCTTTTGTTGCCAACATGGAAGATGGAATCCGGATTCCACTGAAAGAAATCATTTCGTGTGCGCGTGAACTGGTTGCCTGTACGGATGTGGAGCAGCAAAGTAAGTTGCTTGCCCGTATCGAATTGGCTAATGACCAGATGTTGGGATTGCTCAATGACATTATTGAAATGTCTAAAGTAGAGTTGAATGAATAATGCTTGTATGTATATGAGAACTTGGATATTCTGTAGTGTGTCGGTAATACTGTTATTCTTCGGAATTGCAGTAGAGGCTGCTGTGTGTGCAGATACACCGGAGAAAAAAAGAGTGCTCATCATCAACTCTTATGGAGAACAGATTGCATGGAGCAGGAGTGTGACGGACAGTCTGGAAAGCAAAATACATAAAATGTATCCGGATTGGATGGTTTATTCCGGTAATTTGAAGACAGAGTCTGCTACCTATATCGGTGCAACGATTCTGACTTTGCGGTCTATATTATGGGGATATGCCGAGAGGACACTGACCCGTATTGATGCTACTAATCTGCAATCTTCTTCTATCTTTGTGCAGGATGATGTACCGAATGCCCTTATTTGGATAGGCGAAGAGGGCTTCTTGAATTATATATCACATATTGCTCAGTTGGGAAAGTGGAAGGAAGTCCCGATGGTTCTATGTGCCGTAAAGGATTCGGTTTCGAGTCGTGGATGGTTTCCGGGTGAGAAATTCCGTTTTGATTCAAAGTATGGCATTCGTGACTATTCTGTTGTGACAAAGTTGTTGCGTATGAATCCTCTTGATGTGGAGAAAGCGAGAAAAGATAAAAATATCCACATCACTAAATCGGAAGAGGCAGAGACGTACCGCTTGGACTATTATCTGAATTATAGCGGCAATGTCATAAAGCAACCGATACGGGAGAATCTGGAGTTGATTCATCGGCTGCTGCCCGACTTGCAAGAGCTTATATGGGTGGATGATGATTCTTATCGGACCACGGAAACCCGTCTGGAGGTAGAAAAAGTATTGAAGGAAGTATTGCCGGATGTGAAGTACTCCAAGATGATACATAATCGTATGAATACCGACTCCATTTATGACGTGATGCTGGAACCTGCCGAGCATCGCGCTTTTCTGTCATATAGCTGGAATATAGATGCAATGCATAGCAAACGCTCCGATAGAGAAATAGATTCATTGTTCACTAATGTCTCTACCGTGCCTTTGTTTACTTTGACAGAACGTAACTTTAATAAGGACAATTACTGGGTGGGCGGCATCTTCCTGGATGGTTCGCAGATGGTGAATTGCACCTTGGCAATGCTGGTACGTGCCGTACGGGGAGACAGTATCATGGCTCTTCCTTTTGATACAGTATCAGAATCCAGAGTTGTCCTGAACCGTACAGCTTTGGAACGCTATGGACTGGAGCAGGCAGCCGATAAACTCAAAGGAGTATCGTATGTTCATATTCCGCCTACCTTCTTTCACAAGTACGAACGGCAGTTATTGGTGGGCACACTTGTCTTGATGCTGGTTGTAGGCTATCTGCTTATCGGCTGGCGCCGTCATAAGTATAACAAGCAGATACAGGCAGACTATGCGCGCTATAAGCGTTTGTACGATAAGTTGCAGGTGATTTATAAAAACAGTTCGATAGATTTTGCTTTATACAGTGGAGACGGGAAGCGCTTGCTCCGCATAGTCAATGGAGAATCGACGGCTGAGAGTGGGGAGTACGATCTTTTCTGTGAGAACATATTTGAGAGCCCTCACCTCACTGATGACTTGAAAGAACAAATACGTCTTGACCGGATTATTAATTGTGAGATATCTCTTGACCACAATGGCAGACAGTCCCGGACCAGTTTTGCCGAGCATGCTGTTTACCAGTTGATAGTCAAACCCCTGTATGAAGTCAATTACCGGAACTCCAGCTTTATGGCTATCGCCATCAACCTTACACCGACCCTCAAGGAACGGCGGGAGAAAGAACGGTTTGAGGAATTGTTCCGTTTTGCTTCGGACTCTTCGCAGGTTGGTGTGGTGTTTTATGATGTAGATACTGCTGTGGGGAAAGCTACGAATTCCTGGTGCAGGAATATGAACGAGGAGTTCGTATCGGGTGTATTTCCTGTTTACGGGCAGGTGGTGGAGGAAGACCGCGACTTTCTGTTGAAGTTCCAGCAAGCAATACGTGCCGGAGATGTGCAGGATGCCTTTTGCAGGGAGATACAAGTGAACGGTAAAGATGACCGGAAGCACTGGATACGGCAACATATGTACTTTATCCAGTCCTCCAATCGCCTGGTGGAGTTGAGCCTGAACATCGACGAGCAGAAGAGCAATGAGAAGAGACTGGAAAAAGCCAAGCAGAAAGCTGAAGAGGCGAATGAAGAAACCCGTTGCTTCTTGAACAGCATCAGCCATGAGGTGCGTACTCCACTGAATGCCATTGTCGGCTTCTCTACAATTCTTGCCAACTCTAATGAGACGGGAGAGGAGTATATCCCTATTATTTTGCGTAACACCCGTCTCTTGAATGCGTTGATAAAAAATATACTTGACTTGTCGGCATTGGACGCAGGTAAAATAACGTTCTGCTATAAACAATTTAATATTGAGAAGGTCTTTATAGATATGGGGTCTTATATCCGTAATAACCTGGATGAACATTCATTGAAGGTGGTGTATGAGATGCCCGAATGTGAAGAAGAGAGATTCATAACCACCGACGAAGAGTATCTGAGGAAATTGTTGTTGAATCTGCTTTCCAATGCAGTGAAGTTCACGAATGAAGGTTCTGTTACTTTTGGCTGCCGCAGACGCGAATATGGACTCTACTTCTATGTGAGCGATACCGGATGTGGCATTGCCCCGGAGGACCAGAAGAGTATCTTCAACCGTTTTGTGAAGCTCGATGCCTATGTCCAAGGAACCGGTTTGGGACTGGCGCTGTGCAAAAGCATTGTAAAGCACCTGGGCGGTAAAATCGGTGTGACTTCTGAAAAAGGAAAGGGCAGCACATTCTGGTTTGTACTGCCCAATGTCCAATGATGAAGTGATTGGAGCCTTGCGGTCTGTCGCTTCTTATTTAATCTTTTCCCTGATCTTCGTCAGGTACTTTTTCATTCCTTCTGCATCTTTGTTATTGATGATTTCCAGCAGGTTCTTCAGCTCCAGGCGGATATTCTCCACTTGCGACGGAGTGCGTGGATTGAACAGAATCTCCTGCAGCAGGTAATCGTCTTCGTTGAGCAACCCTTTGGCAATGGCCATGTGCTTCTTGAAGGTAGTTCCCGGTGCCTCCTGGTGCTTCATCACCGCCGAGAATACGAAGGTGGATACGAACGGGATGGACAGGGAGTATGCCACCGTCTCGTCATGCTCGTCGAATGTATATTCAAAGATGTTCAGCTTCATGGTCTGGTAGAGGTCTTTGAAGAAGATTTTCCCCAGATGATCGCCCTCGCTGATGATGATGGCGTTCTCGCTGCTCAGATTGCTGAGGCTGGCAAATGTGGGGCCGAACATGGGGTGTGTGGACACATAGCGGAAGCCGCTTTCTTCGTAGAACTTCTTCAGTCCGGTCTTTACGGAAGCAATGTCGCTGATGATGCAGTCTTTGGGCAGCACGGGCAGCACCTTGTGGAAGGCATCCAGCGTGTACTTCACCGTAGCGGCATTGATGACCAGTTCCGGTTCAAAGTCCTTGATTTCTTCCAGCGTAGTGTAGCGGTAGGTGTTGTAGACAAAGCGCAGTTGGTGCGGGTTGACGTCGAACACGGCCGTCTCGTGCTGAAAACTCAGGATGTCTGTAAAGAAGGAGCCCATCTTGCCGGCTCCGAGTATTAATATTCTCATAGGGGATCACTTATTTATCACTTCCATTTGTTGCCTCACGCTCTCCTCGTGTATTGCCTCGAATACATGCTTGATGAATTCTGCGTCCATGCCCAGGAGTGTACCTTGCGAGCCGCGCTTATCCAGGATTTCGTTGTAGCGTCCGGTTTGCAGGATGGTCATGTCGTGTTCCTTCTTGTAGGTACCGATTTCACGGGCCACGCGCATGCGCTTGGCAAGTTCCTGCATCAGGTTGTTGTCGCATTCGTCAATCTGCTTGCGCAGTTCGCTCAGGTTCTCGGTGCTTTGCGTTTCCTTACGGATGACGAGCAGGTTGAGGATGTAGTCCAGCACATCCGGGGTTACTTGCTGGGCGGCATCGCTCCAGGCGCAATCCGGGTTGCAATGGCTTTCGATGATGAGGCCGTTGAAGCCGAGGTCCATGGCCTGCTGGCAGAGTGGAGCAACCAACTCGCGCTTCCCACCGATGTGGCTGGGGTCGCAGATGATGGGCAGGTTGGGGATGCGGCGACGTAACTCAATGGGGATGTGCCATTGCGGCAGATTGCGGTAGAGCTTCTTGTCGTAGCTGCTGAAACCGCGGTGGATAACGCCCAGACGCCTCAGTCCGGCATTGTTGATGCGTTCCAGGGCTCCGATCCACAGTTCGAGATCGGGATTAACCGGGTTCTTTACCAATACCGGGATGTCGACGCCTTTCAGGGCATCTGCTATTTCTTGCACGGCAAAAGGATTGGCAGTGGTACGGGCGCCTACCCACAGGATGTCGATGCCGGCTTTCAGGCATTCGTATACATGCTTGGCGGTGGCCACTTCGGTAGAGACATACATACCGGTTTCTTTCTTCACTTCCTTCAGCCAGGCAAGGCCTTCTACGCCGATACCTTCGAAGCCACCCGGTTTGGTGCGCGGTTTCCAGATACCTGCACGGAATATTTTGAGACCTTTGTCTGCCAATTGTTTGGCGGTGCTCATTACTTGTTCTTCAGTCTCGGCACTACACGGGCCGGCAATTACCAGGGGGCGTTTGTTTTCAACGCCGGGCAGGGTGAGGGGTTCTAATTCTAATTCCATAATCGTTGTTCTATAGTTTAATAATTCGTTTTGCTTTTTGGGGGAGGATTCTACCGATTTCGGGCTAAAAATATTCACATTCATTAGCGCTGAAGCTCCCGCGGAGCTAAAAATATTCACATCTGTTAGTAATAGAGCTCCCGTGGGGGTGTCCGGGTACCCGGAAGGTTCCGCCGGAGCTCAATTGGTGCCTTCAGGGCTTCGGAAGGGTCCGCCGGAGCTCCCGTGGGGATATCCGAGTACCCGGAAGGTTCTGCCGGAGCTCCCGTTGGGGTGTCATTGGGCAATCTCCTTGATGCGCTTCAGTGCTTCGGCCAACTTTTCGTCTTTACAGCAAAGCGAAATGCGGATGTATCGCTTTCCGTTGCTTCCGAAGATGAATCCCGGAGTGATGAAGACTCTTGCCTCATGCAGTACGCGTTCGGTCAGTTCTTCCACATCGGTGCAGCTGTCGGGAATCTTGCCCCAAAGGAACATACCTACCTGATTTTCATCGTAAGTGCAGCCCAGGGTGTGCATGATTTCGCCTGCCAGTTGTCGACGGTTGCGGTAGTTGCGGTTGTTGCCGTCGTACCAGTCTTGTTCGGCTTCCAGTGCAGTGGCGGCGGCCAGTTGCATGGCGCGGAACATGCCGCTGTCGATGTTGCTCTTCACTTTCAGTATCCACTGCACGAAGTCTGCGTTCGAGGCAAGCATACCGATACGCCAACCCGGCATATTGTGGCTCTTGCTCATGGAGTTGAACTCGATGCAGCAATCCTTGGCACCCGGCACGCTGAGAATGCTGATGGGGTGTTCGTTCAGAATAAAGCTGTACGGATTGTCGTTGACGATGACAATATCCTTGCGGCGGGCAAAGTCTACGAGTTTCTGATACAGTTCCGGCGTTGCATTGGCTCCTGTCGGCATATTGGGATAGTTGGTCCACATCAGCTTGACGCGGCTCATGTCCATCTGCTCCAGTTCGTCGAAGTCGGGCATCCAGCCATTCTCTTCTTTCAGGTTGTAGTTCACCACTTCGGCGCCCAGTATCTTGCTCAGTGAGGTGTAAGTAGGGTAGCCTGGATTTGGTACCAATACCTGCTCGCCCGGGTTGACGAAGGCCAGCGTGACGTGCAGAATGCCTTCTTTAGAACCGATCAGCGGTTGTATCTCCGTATTGGGATTCAGCTCAACGTCGTACCATTTCTTGTACCATGTGGCAAAGCTACGGCGCAGCTCGGGGATGCCCACATACGGCATATAGCCGTGTCCGTCGGGGTTCTGCGCTTCCCGGCACAGTGTTTCAATCGTCTGTTCAGAGGGTGGCATGTCGGGGCTACCGATGCCCAAACTGATTACATCTTTACCTTCGGCATTCATTTGTGCCACTTCCTTCAGTTTCTTCGAGAAGTAGTATTCGCTTACGCTTGCCAGGCGGTCGGCAGGTCTTATTTTAGATGTTTGATTTTCCATCTTCATATTCTCCTAATATTTTAAGTTCTTTAGTCAAAGGGCTGATTGCTGCAATGGACTGCTTGTATCTCAATACATTGTCGAAAGCAACGTCTACGTAAAATTGGTATTCCCATTCCCGGCCGATGATGGGCAGGGATTGTATCTTTGTCAGGTTGATGTTGTAGAAAGACAGGATGGACAATACTTGCGACAAGCTCCCTTCCGTATGCGGCAGTGTGAATACCATGCTTGCCTTGTTAACGTCCTTGTTGCGGTGACGGTTCAACTCATCTACCTGCCAAGGGTCGGCCACTACCAGAAAACGGGTGAAGTTATGCTTGTTCGTCTCAATGCCTTCCTGCAGAACCTTCATTCCATAGCGCTCGGCAGCGGCTTTGGAGCAGATGGCGGCGTGCCCTTTCAGGTTCTCGGTCTTGATGATTTCGGCGCTCAGGGCAGTATCTTCGCCCTCCACTACTTTGATTTTGGGATGCTGGCTGAGGAACTCGCGGCATTGCATCAGGGCGATGGGGTGGGAGTTGACTTCGGTGATGTCGTCCCAATCCTCGTCGGGCAGGCATACAAAGCTGTGGGAGATGCGTAACTTGTATTCTCCTACGATTTGTGTTCCGCTCTGTCGCAGCAACTCGTTGTTGTGCAGCAAGCTGCCTGCAATGGTGTTCTCTATCGCCAGCATACCGATGGTCTGGCTGTCTTTCTTGACGGCAGCAAATACGTCTTCAAAGCTGCCGCAACAGATTAACTCTATTTCTTCTCCTTCGAAGTACTTGTGTGCGGCAATGTCATGATACGAGCCTAATGTTCCTTGGATAGCTACCTTTTTCATTCTGTTTATTATCTTGGTTATATTACAAAAAAATCCCGCGTCCATACGATGGAGCGGGATTCAGTATATTACTTACTTAGTTCTCTATTCAGTTCTTAAGCATCACTGTCACTTGACACATACAAACTCCCGCTCTACTTTCTGGCTAAAGTAAAAGTAAAAAAAGAAGTAATATGCGTAAGTAAATGACTTCATACTTGTATTCTCTGTTTATGAATTACGCGACAAAAGTAATGCTTTTCTTTTATATACAAACAAAAAACAATATTTTTTTTGAGGATAGTAACAAATTTACTTATTAGAGTCCTAATATGTTGCCTGTACTGCCTCCGGGCTGGTTGCCATATTGCCCGTCGATGCCCTGAACTTCTTTCGGATTCAGTTCAAGCCCTTTCTTCATATCTTCTACGGATCCTTCCTTGTCACCGTTCAGCAACTTGGCGCGGCCGCGTTCGTGGTAGGCTTCGGCAAAGTTGGGATTCAGCTCGATGGCTTCGTCAAAGAGGGCGATGGCTTCGGTCAACTTCTTCTGGACGATGTAGAGCTGCCCCAGGTAAAGGAAGGCTTGCTCGTTGAAGGGGTTCAGGTCCGTTACGTTGCGATAGTCGGCTTCGGCCTCTTCTTGGGCGCCGGTGGCTTCTTTTATCTTTCCGCGCAGCAAGATGGCACTTTCGTCTTCCGGGTCGTGTGCCAGGATGGCGTCGATGTCTTCCATGGCTTCCGGGTATTGCTGCATCTTGGTCAGGGCTTCGGCACGCAGCAGGCGGGCTTCGGTGAAGTAATCATCCAGCACGATGGCCTTGGTGAGGTGGGCGATGCACATGATGCCGTCGCCTTGGCCGTTGTCGGCTTTGCCCAGCAGGTAGTGCGCCATGGCGTTGCCTTCTTCTATTTCGATGGCTTTCTTGGCAGCCTCTGCCATGGCCGGATAATCTTCCTGCATGTAGCAGACGTTGGCAAGGGTGAGGTAGGTGGCGGTATGTTCCGAATCTATCCGGGTCATGCGCTCCAATAGCTTACGGGCATCATCCAGTTCGCCAGTCTGGATGTAGACTTGTGACAGATAGCTCATCGTTTCGAAGTCTTCCTGGATGGCAAGGGCCTCCGTGAAGCATTTGATGGCATAGTCTGCACGTCCCATGCGTTGTGCGCGCATGCCGTCGTACTTGAATATTTCAAAATTCTTCTGGTCGTTTTTTTGTTTCTCGTCTGCCGGAGTCTCTGACTTGCCGGAGAAAAAAGATTTAAAGAATCCCATGATATATATGATTTATAATGTTTGGCGGCAAAAGTAGTAAATTATTTCTTGATTTGCAGCATTCCGTTGACGGCAATTACTTGACCTTCATCTAGTAATTGGCGCAATGTCTCTGCGAGCGCTTCTTTTTCAACGGAAAGTAGTCCGGCCAGGGTGGCAGGCGTCATGGTTTGTCCGGATAGGGCATGGAGCACTTGCGTGGTAAGTTCTGCGGTGGAGACACCTTCTGCCGTACCTTTGTCTTTCAGGCTGATGCAGGTGTCGCATTGTCCGCAGTTGTGTTCGTTCTTCTCTCCGAAGTAGCGCAGCAGGATGCGGCTGCGGCATACGGTGTCGTTGGTCACATAGTCCAGCATGGCGTTGATGCGCTTTTCGTAGCGCTCTTTGCGTTCCTCGTATACGCTGGGGGGGATTTGCAGGTGTCGCATTTCTACCCGCTCGCGCGTGTATATTATATAAGGTGTCTTTTTATGCGGGATATAGCTGACGATGCGCAACTTGGCGAGGTGGATGAGCTGCTCGTATATCTGCCTGCGGGTAAGTCCGGTACGTGCGGCAAGCGAACTTTCGTTGATGAAAGCATAGTCGGTGAACAGGCCGGTGTAGGAACGCAATACGGTTTGGATGAGCTTGTCCATATCTTCTCCCATCTCACGCAGCTTGTAGAGCTCGTCCCTGCGGATAGTAAAGAGCAGGCGGGAGGCGTTGTCCTGCTCGTCGGTATATTCCAGATAGCCTGCTTGTGTCAGTATCTTCAGGGCGCTGTCTACGGGGACAGGGAAGTACTTGAACTTCCGGCAGAAGTCTTCGATGTTGAATTCGCGCACGCAGTCCAGTCCGTCGCCCATAGCCATCTGGTAGTAGTATTGCAGATGCTCATACACTTCCTTGATATACTCTTTCTCGGGGAAAGTGTCGGGGATGCGTTTGTGGAGCGTGGTCTTGTCCGACTTGCCATAGAGGATGACGGCGTAAGCTTTCTGCCCGTCGCGTCCGGCACGTCCGGCTTCCTGGAAGTATGCTTCTATGGAGTCGGGGAGATCCAGGTGGATGACGATGCGTACATCCGGTTTGTCTATACCCATGCCGAAGGCGTTGGTGGCTACCATGACGCGGCTTTCACCCGTCTGCCAACGTTGCTGGCGGATGTCTTTGGTGGCATCGTCCAGTCCGGCATGATAGAAGTCGGCGGTGATGTCTTCGTTATGCAGCAGTTCGGTGATTGCTTTGGTGCGGCGTCGGTTGCGCACGTAGATGATGGCACTGCCGGGCATGCGGCGCAGGATGTGCAGCAGTTCTCCCGTCTTGTTCTCTGTTTTCCGTACGATGTAGGCGAGGTTCTTGCGTTCGAAGCTCATGCGGAAGACATTCTCCTTGCGGAAGTGCAGGCGTGCCTGGATATCTTTTACTACTTCGGGGGTGGCAGTGGCGGTCAGTGCAAGGACGGGGACGCCGGGAAGCAGTTCGCGTATCTCGGCTATTTTCAGGTAGGCAGGGCGGAAGTCATATCCCCATTGGGAGATGCAGTGGCTTTCGTCTACGGTGATCATGCTGATTTTCATCTTCTGCAATTTGGTGCGGAAGATTTCCGTGCCCAGCCGTTCGGGGGAGATATAGAGGAACTTGAAGTTGCCGAAGATACAATTCTCCAGTGTGACGATAATCTCTTGCCGGCTCATGCCGGAGTAGATGGCAAGTGCTTTGATGCCTCGCTTCTTCAGGTTCTGCACCTGGTCTTTCATCAAAGCTATCAGGGGGGTGATGACCAGGCAAAGCCCTTCCTGGGCAAGCGCCGGGACTTGGAATGTTATGGATTTGCCGCCTCCCGTCGGCATTAGTCCCAAGGTGTCTTTTCCTTCGCCAATGCTGGTTATGATGTCTTCCTGGATGCCCCGGAAGTCATCATAACCCCAGTATTGCTTTAAGATAGACTTGTACATATATAAGAAGGTGATAGAGTGATAAGGTGGTAGGGTGATAGGGGGGATGTTGCTTCATCACTCTATCACCTTATCACCCTATCACTTTTTAGTTAGGTTTTATATCCTCAATCTGCAACTGTACCTCGCCGCGCTTATGCGTATTTTCCTCGATGGTATAGCAGATGTCGAACGAACGTTTGGACTTGATGAAACGTACATGCGAACTTTGTCCGAAGGCAATGCCGTTCATGACATTGTTCGACTTGTTGTCTACCAATTCCAGCTTGATGTGCTCCTGGTCGCGTCCTACGACTTTGCTGGTGCCATAGTCGTACACATTGTGCGTGCAGAATACGGGCTTGGTGTTGTCGGGACCGAAAGGATTGAACTTCTTCAAGTCGCTGGCAAACTTCGGAGTTATGTCTCTGAAGTCAATCTCGGCATCTATATCAATCACCGCACTGGTCTGTTCGGGCAGGATATGTTTGGAAACAAATTCTTCAAAGCGCTCCGTAAAGGCTTGTACATTCTCCACTTTCATGGAGAGTCCGGCAGCGTATGTATGCCCGCCGAAGTTTTCCAGCAGGTCGCGGCAGTATTCTATGGCCTTGTATACATCGAAGCCTGAGACGGAACGTGCAGAACCGGTTGCCATATCATCCGTCCGGGTCAAAACCACGGCAGGACGGTAATAGACTTCCGTCAGTCGGGAAGCCACAATGCCGATAACACCTTTGTGCCAGTCTTCATTATACAGTACGATGGAACGGCGGTCTGCCAGTCCGTCCAGCCCGGCAACAATCTGATTGGCTTCCTCGGTCATGGTCTTGTCGAGGTCTTTGCGGGTTTCGTTATATTGGTTAATCTGCCCGGCCTTTTCCAGTGCCAGGGAGAAGTCTTTTTCCGTAAGCAGGTCTACGGCCTCTTTTCCGTTCTGTATGCGCCCCGAAGCGTTGATGCGGGGACCGATCTTGAACACGATATCACTTACCGTGATGTCCTTGTCCGTCAGTCCGCAGACGTCGATAATTGCTTTCAAGCCCACGCTGGGGTTGCTGTTCAGCTGTTTCAGTCCGTGGTAGGCCAGGATGCGGTTCTCTCCCATGATGGGCACGATGTCCGAAGCAATGCTGACAGCGCAGAGATCCAGTAAAGGGATCAGGTGATGGAATTCGATGCCGTTGCTTATGGCGAATGCCTGCATGAACTTGAAGCCTACTCCGCAACCGGACAGGTGTTCGTAAGGATAGGTGTTGTCTTCCCGTTTGGCATTCAGGATGGCTACGGCAGGAGGCAGCACGTCGTCGGGAACGTGGTGGTCGCAAATGATGAAGTCGATGCCTTTCTCTTTGGCATACGTTATTTCATCGACGGCCTTGATGCCGCAATCCAGCACAATGATAAGCCCTACGCCGGTTTCGGCAGCGTAGTCCACTCCTTTGGTCGAAACCCCGTAGCCTTCGTTATAGCGGTCGGGGATGTAGTAGTCAATGTTCGAATAGAACTGTTGAATAAACTTGTAGACCAGTGCCACGGCTGTGGTGCCGTCTACGTCATAATCTCCATAAATAAGAACGCGCTCTTTCTTTCCCATTGCCTTGTTCAGGCGCTCTACGGCCACATCCATATCCTTCATAAGGAAAGGGTCGTATAGGTCCGGTAGTTGCGGGCGGAAAAACTTCCGGGCACTGGCTGCCGTCGTTATTCCCCGCTCCACCAGCAATCCCCCAAGTATCGGGCTAATTCCCAATTCTTGGGCCAGTTGTTGGCTTGCTTCTGCCTGTTCGGGTGTAATGGGTTGATAATTCCATTTGTGAGTCATTTTATATATTATTTTTTCTTTTTTCTATCTCCAAGTGCCAGAGCATAAAACTCCAACAAGGTGTAAAGGTATGAAAAACTCTTGAAACGGAGGTGAATTCTTTAGAAAATATTCTTAATGATATGTATTCTCTGCCGAAAAGCCCTTATTTTTGCATGAATTTTAAAAAGGACGATTATGCTTACTTTTATCTCTTGCGCCAAGACGATGGCATCGCGCAGTTCCGTAGCCGTACCCGAAGTAACGATCCCGAAGTTTGAGAGGGAGGCTGTGGAGAACGCACTCGAAATGTCGCAGTACCCGGCACCGGAGTTGGAAAAACTCCTGCGTGTGAATGCGAAGATTGCTGCTGAGAACCGTTTGCGCTACCACGATTTCTGTTCGGCAGACAATCGTCCGATGCCTGCCATTTGCGCCTATACGGGTGCCGTCTTTAAACGTATTCTTCCGAAGGACTTCACAGTGGACGATTTCTATTACGCGCAAGAGCATCTGCGTATCACTTCATTTCTTTACGGTCTGCTTCGCCCGCTGGATGGCATCAAGCCTTACCGCCTTGAAGGGGATGTACGCCTGCCGGAGAAGGGAGGAGTCTCCATGTTCGATTATTGGAAGCCTTTGCTGACCGATTATTTCATCTCGGAAATCAAGAAGCAGGGAGGCGTACTCGTCAATCTGGCAAGCGGCGAAATGAAGGACCTGTTCGATTGGAAGCGGGTGGAGCAGGAAGTACGCGTCATCACTCCCGAATTCCAGGTGTGGAAAGGCGGGCAGTTGAAAACAATCGTTATATATGCCAAGATGTGCCGCGGAGAAATGGCACGCTTCATCATTAAGCACCGCATCGAACACCCCGAAGATTTGAAGGCTTTCTCGTGGGAGGGGTTTGAACTGGATGCGGAGAAATGTTCGGAAAATCACTTGCAGTTTACTCTTCTAAACCCTTAGTCTCCTGGAGATCGTGTGAAAGGTATATGCATATTGTACCATGAACGTAATTATTTACAATGAGAAGGGAGAAAAATTCAGTCGTTATTTGAGGGTACCTCAGTCGTATACTTAGGGTATCTCTGTCGTATACTTAGGGTGCCTCAGTCGTATACTGAGATACCCTCAATTCATCATGTTGGTAATCAGGTGATTATAAACCTGCATTTTGAAGCTTTCAGAATTAATTTATTCGTACAAACAAGCTTATCTCCTGGTCATACAAGAAATTAATCTTTTATTTGCGCAAAGTGAGGATTCTAATGCGCAAAAAGAGCGTAAAATTTGTAAATGAACGCATACTTTTGCCATTACGAAAGACGTCTGACGAAAAAATAATAACTTTAACACGAAGGAATAAAGGTGGGCAAAGAGAATCCCCCCCCCTCTAAATGTCTCTTTGCCTGCTTAGTTCCTATTATAAACAAAGGAGAAATGAAAATAGGTGTCGATTTAGGTGGAACCAATATGCGGGTTGCCCTGGTAAAGAATGGAGTAATTGTAAAGAAAGAGATTATCCGGTGTCCTTCCAAAGGTACCGAGCAGGAAGTGTTACTCTGTCTGGAGAGTTTGATTGACCGTATGATGTGTGCGGAAGTAGAAGGCATAGGTGTCGGCGTACCTTCGGTGGTGGATGCTAAGGAGGGTATTGTATATAATGTGACAAATATACCTTCGTGGACGGAAGTGCCGCTGAAGAAGCTGCTGGAAAAGCGTTTCTCTGTTCCCGCATACATCAATAATGATTCTAATTGCTTTGCTTTAGGTGTCAAACTGTTTGGTGAAGGGCAAGGATATCGCGATATGGTTGGTATGACTATCGGCACCGGTGTAGGAACGGGTATTATTATTAACGGTGAATTGTATTGTGGACGAAATACCGGTGCGGGTGAAGTGGGAGAGCTTCCTTATCTCTCTTCCAACTTCGAGCATTATTGCAGTAGCGGCTTCTTTGTCCGATATCATAATATGACGGGAAAGGAGGCTGCGGAGAAGGCTGCTTCGGGCGATGCGGATGCTTTGGCTATTTGGGATGAATTCGGTTCCCACTTGGGTGAGTTGATGAAAGCGGTTCTCTTTACGTATGATCCGGAAGCTATCGTGATAGGCGGGGGAATTGCATCGGCTTTCAGTTTTTATGAGCCTTCCATGCGCAGGGCGATGCAAAGTTTTCCTTATGCAGAAACAGTAAGGCGGGTGAAGATCCTTGTGACCCGGGTAGAGGATGTGGCTTTGTTGGGAGCTTCGGCTTTAGTTCGTGATTTGAATTAGATAATAGATTAAGTAAGAATAGAAATAAACGTTTTTAGTTATGAAAAGTAACCTGATAAAATCGTTGGCTTTGTGCGGCTGTTTTGTAGCTGCTGCGACTTCTTGCCAGAACCGTGATTTGTTGGCAGACGATCTTTTGCTTTCCGATGGGTGGAGCGTACAGTCCTCTGCCAAGACAGCCTTGTCGGGCGAACAGTTGTCTGTACCTCAGGCGGAAATAGAAGGTTGGTATGATGCGGTAGTACCTTCTACCGTAATGGGAACATTGACCCGGAACGGATTGTATAAGGATGCGTTGGAGGGTATGAATTATAAGGATATCGACAAGTCGCTGTTTGATACGACCTGGTGGTACCGGAAAGAGTTTGAATTGCCGCAACCGGCCAAAGGGCAACATGTATCGTTGATGTTCGATGGCATAAGCTATGCTGCCAATATCTGGCTGAACGGAAAGCAGATAGCAAACCGTGATTCTTTTTATGGAACCTTCCGCCGTCATAAACTCGACATCACGGATGTGGTCGGTGAAAAGAATGTATTGGCAGTCGAGGTATTCCGTGCCCGGCCCGGAGAACCGAACATCGGTTTTGTGGACTGGAATCCGCGTCCGGTGGATGAGAGCATGGGTATCTTCCGTGAAGTACGCGTCTTGACAAGCGGTGAAGTGGAAATGGCGGATGCTGCCGTACACTCCAAAGTCAATACAGAAACTTTGGATGAGGCTTGGCTGACGGTAGAAGCCCGATTGACAAACAACTCAGGGGAGGCCGTGACAGGACAATTGAAAGGTGTATTGGAAGGCCAAACGTTCAGCATTCCGGTATCACTTGCTGCCGGAGAAGCCAAAGTGGTGAAAGTGACTTCGGAAGAAGCTGGTTTGCTACATCTGAAGAATCCCCGGCTGTGGTGGTGCCAGAATATGGGCAAACCGGAAATGTACAGCATGGATCTGGCTTTTGAAGTCAATGGCAAAGTGTCGGATAAAGAAACGGTGGACTTCGGTGTGCGTGAGGTAAAGGATTACCTTACGGAAGAAGGCGCCCGTGGCTTCTTGCTGAACGGCAAGAAGGTGCTGGTGAGAAGTGCCGGTTGGACGGATGATATTTTTCTGCGCGATACTCCCGAGAGTAATGAAACTCAGGTGAAGTATGTACGTGATATGAATTTGAATTCCATCCGTTTTGAGAATATCTGGGGTACTTCACAGAATGTATACGACCTTTGCGACCGTTACGGACTGTTGGTATTGGTAGGTTGGAGCTGCCATTGGGAATGGGACAATTATCTTGGTTCGCCGTGCGATGAATATGGTGGTATAAAGACGGAGCACGATATGGACTTGATAACCCGTTCGCTGAACGACCAGGTGTTGTGGTTGCGCAATCATCCCAGCATCATCGCATGGTTTGTAGGTAGTGACATGATGCCGCGTCCTGAATTGGAGAAACGTTATAAAGCATGCTTGGAACAGATAGACAATCGCCCGTATATCACTGCTGCCAAAGAAATGACCAGTGAGATAAGCGGCCCCAGCGGTATGAAGATGGCCGGTCCTTACGAATACGTAGCACCCAATTATTGGTATGCCAAGGAAGCCCCCGGCGGCGCTTTCGGTTTTAATACGGAGACGGGTATCGGTGCACAACTTCCCGTCATCGAGTCCATTCGTAAGATGATACCGGCGGATAAACTTTGGCCGCTGAATGAGGAATGGGATTATCATTGTACGGCTTCCTCCACGGATATGAATACCCTGCGTGTACTTACGGAGAATATTACATCCCATTACGGAGAAGCAAAAGATCTGGACGATTATCTCCGGAAAGCCGATTTGCTGAATTATGAGGGCACACGTGCCATGTTTGAAGCCTTCCGTGTCAACATTCCCCGTGCTACGGGCATTGTGCAATGGATGCTTAATTCTGCGTGGCCGTCATTGTACTGGCAGTTGTATGACCACTATTTAGTGCCTACTTCCGCTTATTATTCGGTGAAGAAAGGCAATGCAACTCAGCAGTTGATTTACGACTATGGCAAGAAAGCCGTCTTTGCTGTGAACGAAGGATTGGATGCACGGCAGGTGAAAGGCAAAATGATGCTTTATGACCTGAACGGCAAGTTACTGACAGAGAAAGAAGTGGATTTGCAGGTTCCTCCTTATGAAGTGGTAAAGGCTTTTGATATTCCTACACCGGCTGACAATGCTTTCCTGATGCTGCAATTGTCTGACGGACAAGGCACCCGTCTGGCAGATAATTTCTACTGCTTGTCTGCTACCGATGATGTGTACGATTGGGCAAAGTCGAGCTGGTATCAGTCTCCGATCAAGAAACCGGCTGATTTTACGAAACTGGCTTCTATGCCGCAGGCTGATTGCACGGTGGAGACCTTGACGAAGCAAGACAGTGACGGCACATTGGTAGAAGTAAAGTTGACGAATGCTTCTTCCGCTTTGGCATTCTTCCTCCGTTTGTCATTGATGGATAGTCAGGGTGAATTACTCAAGCCGGTATTTTGGGAGGACAATTATCTTTCTCTCGCTCCCGGGGAGACAAGAACCGTGCAATGTCTTATCCCTCAATCGGTAGACTTTGCATCTCCCGTTACCTTGACTGTTTCCGGCTGGAACTTGGCGAAGAAATATCTGGAGCTTGATTTGCAAAAGAAGAAATAAGTGGCTAACTTGCACTCTGTATGGTTAGATTGATACTATTGACTGATTTTACAGAAGCATTTGCCCATAATTTATTAAGGGGCATTCTGGAGTATTCCAAAGGTCGCGAGCCTTGGGTGGTATGCCGGATGCCCCCTTCTTATAAGCAGTCTTACGGTATTCCCGGTGTATTGGAATGGGCTAAGAAGTGGCAGGCCGATGCCATTATAGCCCAATTCAATGATAATGATGAAGTGGAATTGTTCCGGGAAAATGGTATCGTTGCACTGGCTCAGGATTTCCAATCCCGCTTTTCCGTTATTCCTAACATCACGAGTAGATACGAATTGACCGGGCAGATGGCTGCCGACTTCTTCTTGCAGAAAGGTTTCCGGAATTTTGCTTTCTATGGTTATAAGGATGTGGTTTGGTCCGAGGAACGCTATATGGGGTTCCGCAACCGGATTATGGAGAAAGGATTGGGTGATAATTTCTTTGAATATAAGAATCAACCCCTGGAAAATCTTTGGTATTATGAATCAGAGCCTTTGGCCGATTGGATAAAGTCGTTGCCCCACCCGGTTGCATTGATGGCTTGTGATGATACGCGGGGAAACAAGATTATGGAGATGTGCCAGGTGTTAGGCATCAATATCCCGGAAGAAATTGCCGTATTGGGAGTGGACAATGACGAGATTATCTGTAACTTGTCCGAACCTCCCCTGTCCAGCGTAAGCCTGAACATCGTGAAAGGAGGATATGAAGCAGCCCGGCTGATCGACAGATTGATTCATAACGAAGCTACTTCTTGTGAGGATGTCATCATACAACCCATAACTATTGTAAACAGACTGTCTACCGATATTTATGCCACTGATAACCCTGCTATATTGGCAGCACTAAAATATATCCACCAGAACTTGGCGAATAAGATCAATGTGGAAGATATTGTAAAACAAGTCCCCCTATCCAGGCGTTTGTTGGAGATTCGTTTCAGGCAAGTGACGGGGCAATCTATTTACCAATATATATCCGATCTGCGGATGGAGCGTTTTTCCCAGTTGCTGCTGGCAAGTACCGAACCGATTGCAGATCTTGCCATGCAGGTAGGGCTTGCCGATTCCAAAAATCTGGCACGCCAGTTCAAACTGTGGAAAGGCTGTACCCCCGTTGAATACCGCAAACGGAACAAAGTCAGTTAAGACTTACTTCTTCTTTCTCAAATCCCGTCCCTCATATTTACAGATAGCCTCAATCCATTCCTCTTCCAGCGGCTTGGACTCATGTTTGTCAAGGTCGAAGGTTACCATGACGGAGGTACAGATGCACTTTACTTCTTGTGTCTCTGTATCAATGACACGTTGCACCAGATGAAAACTCTTGGTGCCGATTTCTGTTACGGCAGTCTGTACGGCAATGTGGTCGGAACCATAGATTTGTGCAAGGAAGTCTGCTTCGATGTGAACAACGACGATGCCGTCTTTTTCCCAATCGACGTGCGGGCATACGGAAGCAAAGTATTCGGTCTTTCCCAGATCGTAAAAAGAGAAATAGACCGTGTTGTTTACATGGCCGAATTTATCAACATCATTGAAGCGTAGTTGTATAGGCAGGGTGTGGTTAAATTGAATTTCTTCCATTGTTTTCTCTTAAACTTTGTTTATTTCGCTGCAAAAATACTATTTTTGCACGTTAATCACTGATTTATGCATCAAGAAATGATAGAAGATATTAAAAAAGCCTGCCAGGTGATGGCTGAAGGCGGGATTATTCTATACCCTACCGATACAATCTGGGGCATAGGCTGTGACGCTACCAACGAAGAAGCGGTGCGCCGTGTGTACGAAATCAAGCAACGCTCTGACAGTAAGGCGATGCTGGTGTTGGTGGACTCTTCCGTAAAGGTGGATTTCTATGTGCAGGATGTGCCGGAGGTAGCTTGGGATTTGATTGAACTGGCGGACAAGCCTCTCACCATTATTTATTCCGGAGCACGCAATCTGGCTCCCAACCTGATAGCCGAAGACGGCAGCGTGGGCATCCGGGTGACGAATGAGGAATTCTCAAAACGCCTTTGCCAGCAGTTCCGTAAGGCGATAGTCTCTACTTCCGCCAATATCAGCGGACAACCTTCGCCAGGCAATTTCAGTGAAATAAGTGAGGAGATAAAGTCAGCAGTCGACTATATTGTAGGAGTACGTCAAGAGGAAATGGGACGTCCGAAACCGTCCAGTATCATCAAACTGGATAAAGGCGGAGTGATTAAGATTATCCGCGAATAAAAAGAAAGATGGCAGGAGAAAAGAGAAGTTTATTACAGCGCTTTATTATATGGCGCGAACAAAAGATTAAGGAAAAGCAGTTCATTCTGATACTCAGCTTTTTGGTCGGTATCTTTACGGCGTTTGCAGCATTGATACTGAAGGCCATCATACACTGGATTCAGAATTTCCTGACGGAAAACTTTAATTCTACGGAGGCCAACTACCTCTATTTGGTTTATCCGGTAGTAGGTATCTTCCTGACAGGATTATTTGTTCGCTACATAGTGAAGGACGATATCAGTCATGGAGTTACCAAGATTTTGTATGCCATATCCCGGAGGCAGGGACGCATCAAGCGCCATAATACTTGGTCGTCTATCCTGGCCAGTTCTATCACGATCGGCTTCGGTGGATCAGTAGGAGCGGAGGCACCTATTGTTTTGACCGGTTCGGCTATTGGTTCCAATCTGGGAAGCATCTTCAAGATGGAACACCGTACGCTGATGCTGTTGGTGGGGTGTGGTGCTGCCGGTGCCGTGGCAGGTATCTTTAAGGCGCCGATTGCGGGATTGGTATTTACGCTGGAAGTCTTGATGATAGATTTGACCATGTCTTCCCTGCTACCCCTGTTGATATCTGCCGTAACGGCGGCTACGGTCTCTTATATTGTGACAGGGACGGAAGCCATGTTTAAATTCCATCTGGATCAAGCTTTTGAGCTGGAGCGTATTCCGTATGTCATTATGCTCGGCATTCTTTGCGGACTGGTTTCGCTGTATTTTACCCGTGCCATGTATTCGGTAGAGGGCGTTTTCGGTAAACTGAAGACACCATACAAAAAGCTGATACTGGGAGGAACCATGCTGAGTATTCTTATCTTCCTCTTTCCGCCGCTCTATGGTGAAGGATATGACACGATAGAATTGCTGCTGAACGGAGTAAGCAATGCTCAATGGGACACGGTGATGAACAACTCCTTCTTTTATGGACATGGAGATATGCTGTTGATTTACCTGGTGCTGATAGTCCTTTTTAAAGTCTTTGCTTCGAGTGCGACGAATGGCGGCGGTGGTTGTGGTGGTATATTTGCACCTTCCTTGTATTTGGGGTGTATTGCCGGCTTTATTTTCTCGCATTTCAGCAATGAATTTGAGATGACAGCTTTCCTGCCTGAGAAGAACTTTGCTTTGATGGGGATGGCGGGTGTTATGAGTGGCGTTATGCATGCTCCATTGACGGGTGTCTTCCTGATAGCCGAGTTGACGGGAGGTTACGATCTCTTCCTGCCGTTGATGATTGTTTCCGTAAGTTCATACCTTACTATTATTATGTTCGAACCGCATAGTATCTACTCCATGCGTTTAGCAAAGAAGGGTGAACTATTGACACATCACAAGGATAGGGCTGTACTAACCTTGATGAAAGTAGAAAATGTAGTAGAGCAGGACTTTGTAGTGGTACATCCCGAAATGGATTTAGGTGAATTGGTCAAAGCAATTTCTGCTTCACACCGTAATATATTTCCGGTGACAGATAAGGCTGGGGTATTGATTGGCATTGTCTTATTGGACGATATCCGGAACATAATGTTCCGTCAGGAGTTATATCATCGTTTTACGGTAGGCAAGTTGATGACTTCCGCTCCCGCACGTCTGTACGATACGGACAGTATGGAACAGGTGATGCGTACTTTCGATGATACAAAGGCCTGGAACCTGCCGGTAGTGGATGCAGATGGCAAATACCTCGGCTTCGTTTCCAAATCAAAGATATTTAATTCGTACCGACAAGTGCTGGTACATTTTTCAGAAGACTAAAATGGTATGGTGAAGAAAGAAGATTTAAGAATTGTGTATATGGGTACTCCCGACTTTGCGGTGGAGGCTCTCCGTTGTTTGGTGGAAGGTGGCTATAATGTGGTAGGTGTCATTACGATGCCGGACAAGCCTGCCGGGCGAGGACATAAACTTCAGTTCTCTCCGGTGAAGCAGTATGCACTGGAACATGGTCTTCCGCTTCTTCAACCGGAGAAGTTGAAGGATGAGGCTTTCGTAGAGGCACTGCGGGCATGGAAAGCCGATCTGCAGATTGTTGTAGCATTCCGTATGCTGCCGGAGGTGGTATGGAACATGCCCCGCTTAGGCACTTTCAATCTGCATGCTTCTTTGCTGCCGCAGTATCGCGGTGCTGCCCCCATCAACTGGGCGGTAATCAATGGCGATACGGAGACAGGCATCACTACCTTTTTCCTGAAGCATGAGATTGATACGGGTGAAGTTATCCAGCAAGTACGCATACCTATTGCCGATACGGACGATGTGGGGGTGGTGCACGATAAGTTGATGATGCTTGGCGGGCGTTTGGTAGTAGAAACAGTAGATGCTATCTTGGACGGTACGGTAAAAAGTATTCCTCAGGAAGAGATGGCTGCGCCCGGTGAATTGCGTCCGGCACCGAAGATCTTTAAAGAAACTTGCCGCATCGATTGGAATCAACCCGTGAAGCGTATTTATGACTTTGTGCGCGGACTGTCGCCTTATCCGGCTGCGTGGACAGAGCTGGTTCAGCCTGACGGAACGACGGTGGTTATGAAGATTTTTGAGACAGAAAAGATATTGAAACCTCATCAATTGTCTCCCGGTACTTTACTGACGGATGGCAAGACTTATATTCGTATTGCCGCTACGGATGGTTTTGTAGGTGTACATGCCTTGCAATTGCCCGGTAAGAAGCGGTTGAAAACGGATGAACTGCTGCGTGGCTTCCGGTTGACGGAAGGGTTCAAGATAAGATAAACTCCCCTTTATAGTAACAATTCTCTGTTCGCGCCTTGCGAATACATATTCAAGCCTTGTGAATATCCGTTCGCAAGGCTTGAATATATATTCGCGAGTTCTGGATGGAGCTCTATCTATAGTCTTTGTACTTTTTATCCATATTCAGAATACTTTTTATCTATATTCAGCGCTTCTTTTATATATATTCAGTACTCTCTTTTTCCGCTTCATTCCTTATTTATTCCACTTCACTGACTTTTCTCCGCAACTAATTGCTTGCTGAGCTACTTTTGCATTATCATTTAAAACCCGATAAAAATGTTTAATGCAATAGTACGTTTCTCTGTCAGAAAGAAGTTGTTCGTCGGATTGACAACACTCTTCCTCCTTATCGGAGGTATTTATGCAATGCTCACATTGCCTATTGATGCAGTGCCGGATATTACCAATAATCAGGTACAGATTGTAACCGTCTCGCCTACCTTGGCACCACAGGAAGTGGAACAACTGATAACTTTCCCTATCGAAGTTGCCATGAGCAATATCATGAATGTGGAAGAGATCCGTTCGGTCAGCCGTTTCGGTTTGTCTTTGGTTACGGTTGTTTTCAAGGAAAGTGTTCCTACCTTGCAGGCACGCCAGCTCATTAACGAACAGATACAAACGGTGGCAGGGGAGATCCCTACGGAATTGGGTACTCCCGAATTAATGCCCGTCACTACCGGATTGGGAGAAATCTATCAATATACGCTAACCGTAGCTCCGGGATATGAAGATAAGTACGATGCCATGGAACTGCGCACCATTCAGGACTGGATTGTAAAGCGGCAACTGTCCGGTATTCCCGGTATTGTGGAAATTAACAGCTTTGGCGGATACCTGAAGCAATATGAAGTGGCGGTCGATCCCGATGCACTGTACTCCCTTAATATTACCATCGGTGAAGTTTTCGAAGCTTTGAACCGTAATAATCAGAATACCGGAGGCAGCTATATAGAAAAGGTGAACCGTGCTTACTATATCCGTTCCGAAGGTATGATAAACAGCCTGAAAGACATTGAACGCATTGTGGTGACCAACCGTAATGGCATTCCTATTCATGTGAATGATGTAGCTACCGTCCGTTTCGGCAGTGCCAAGCGCTTCGGTGCCATGACGATGGATGGTGAAGGCGAGTGTGTGGGCGGCATCGCCATGATGCTGAAAGGCGCCAATGCCAACGTTGTGACGACAGAACTTGAGAAACGCGTTGAGAAGGTACAGAAGATGCTTCCCGAAGGTATTAGCATTGAACCTTATCTGAACCGTTCGGAATTGGTAAGCCGTAATATTTCCACCGTAGTCCGCAATCTGATAGAAGGCGCGGTGATTGTTTTCCTTGTCCTTATTGTTTTCTTGGGCAATGTGCGTGCCGGACTTATTGTAGCTTCCGTCATTCCTTTGGCAATGCTTTTTGCTTTTATTCTGATGCGTATTTTCGGGGTTTCTGCCAATCTGATGAGTTTGGGCGCTATTGACTTCGGTATTGTGGTGGATGGCTCTATCGTTATTCTGGAAGGAATCCTGGCACATATTTATGGCAAACAATTCCGTGGCCGCACGCTGACGTACGAGGAGATGAATACGGAGGTGGAGAAAGGAGCCGGCAATGTGGTGCGTTCCGCTACTTTTGCCGTCTTTATTATCCTGATTGTATTCTTCCCTATATTGACATTGACAGGCATTGAAGGCAAGTACTTCACTCCGATGGCGAAGACGTTGGTTTTCTGTATTATCGGTGCTTTATTGCTTTCCCTTACTTACGTCCCGATGATGGCTTCCCTTTTCTTGAAGCGTACCATTAAGAACAAGAAAGTGTTTGCCGATTACTTCTTTGAGAAACTGAACATCGGATATCATCGGGCACTGGAATGGTGCTTGCATCATGTGCGCACAACTGTTTCCGCCGCTTTTCTGGCATTGGCTTTCAGTTTGTTCCTGTTTACCAAACTGGGCGCAGAATTCATCCCCACGTTGGACGAAGGAGACTTTGCCATGCAAATGACGCTTCCCGCGGGAAGTTCGCTTACGGAAAGCATTGAAGTTTCCCGCCTGGCAGAAAAGACATTGAAAGAGAGTTTCCCCGAAATCAAGCATGTGGTGGCAAAGATTGGTACGGCCGAAGTACCCACTGACCCGATGGCCGTTGAAGATGCCGACGTGATGATTATTATGAAACCGTTTAAGGAATGGACCAGCGCTTCCAGTCGTGCCGAGATGGTGGAGAAGATGAAGAATGCTTTGGAACCCCTTGCCGAGCGTGCCGAGTTCAACTTCTCCCAGCCTATCCAGCTTCGTTTTAATGAATTGATGACCGGTGCCAAAGCCGATATTGCAGTAAAACTGTATGGTGAGGATATGGAAGAGTTATACTCCAAGGCGAAAGAGGTAGCAGGATATGTGGAAAAGATTCCTGGTGCTTCCGACGTCATTGTGGAGCAGGCCATGGGGTTGCCCCAATTGGTGGTACAGTATAACCGTGCCAAGATAGCCCGTTACGGAATTAATATCGAAGAACTCAATACGATTGTCCGCACGGCTTATGCCGGTGAGGCTGCCGGTGTGGTCTTTGAGAACGAACGGCGCTTTGACCTGGTGCTTCGACTGGATTATGATAAAGTGAAGGATCTGAATCTTGACAAACTGTTTGTCCGGACTACGGACGGCATACAGATTCCGGTCAGTGAGGTGGCTACGATTGATTTGGTAAACGGTCCGTTGCAGATAAACCGGGATGCTACCAAGCGGCGTATTGTCATCGGAGTAAACGTACGTGATGCGGATATACAGCAAGTGGTCAGTGAAATCCAGAATACGTTGGAAAAGAATATCAAGCTGAAGCCGGGTTATTACTTCTCGTATGGCGGACAGTTCGAGAATTTGCAGAATGCCATCGACACTCTGCTGATAGTGGTACCCGTGGCATTGTTGCTGATTTTATTGCTGCTCTTCTTTGCATTCAAGTCGGTTACTTACACGTTGGTGGTATTCAGTACGGTGCCCTTGTCCCTTATCGGAGGCATCCTGGCATTGTGGTTGCGCGGACTTCCTTTCAGTATCTCGGCGGGCGTAGGTTTTATAGCCTTGTTCGGAGTGGCGGTGCTCAATGGTATTTTGATGATTAACCATTTTAATGATAGTCGTGCAAGCACTCGATATCCAATGAGTACATCGCGCATCATCCGTGAAAGCTGTCCTCACTTGCTTCGGCCGGTATTCCTCACCGGGCTGGTTGCTTCGTTAGGCTTTGTGCCGATGGCTATTGCCACTTCTGCGGGAGCGGAGGTACAACGTCCGCTGGCAACGGTGGTGATTGGCGGTCTGATTGTCTCTACCGTGCTGACGTTATTGATTATCCCCGTATTTTATCACATAGTAAATTCTACTGTTATGTTGCGTCATAGTAAAATAATGAAATGGTTTGGTCTTGGTTTCTTCTTGTTGTTGATAGGCTCACCGATGTGTGCCGATGCTCAGGAAGCCCCTCGAACCATCAATCTGGAGCAAGCCATCGAGATGGCTATAAAGAATAATCCGCGTTTACGGATGGCCGAGACTGATATTAAACGTATCCGTGCTACTCGTGGCGAAGTCGTTGAACTCTCTTCTACCGAGTTTTCCTACTCTTGGGGGCAGCTTAACGGTACGGAGCGTAAGGACAAAGAAATGGCGGTGACCCAGCCTATCGGTTCCCTCTTGGCTCCATTTTATAAGAATGCTCTTGTCAACAAGCAGGTCAGCACCGGTACTTACTACAAACAGATGGTTGAGAAAGAAGTGAAAGCTGAAGTGAAACGTGCCTGGACCTACTATCTGTATGCCTGGAACCTCCGTGAAATGTATAAGGAACAAAGCAGTTGGGCCGACCGCGTACAAAAGGCCGGTGAGCTGCGCTACCAGCAAGGGGAGATCTCTCTTTTGGAGAAAAGCATGACCGCTACCATTGCTGCGGATATGCGCAACAAACTGTTCCAGGCAGAAGAGGAATTGAAGCTTGCCGCTTCCCGCTTGCAATGGACGTGTTATACGGACTATCCCGTTATGCCGGATGAAACGTCGATACAACTCTATCCGGTCAGTGCAGATACTTTGGCGCTTTCTTCGGCCCATCTGAACTACTTCCAAAGCCAGGTGGGTGAGAAGCAGGCGATGCTGAACATCGAACGCAGCCGCTTCTTCCCCGAGCTTTCGTTGGGCTATGTCCGCCAGAATATCCTTCCGGAGAAAGGGCTGGACTCCTGGATGGTAGGCGTATCATTCCCTGTTTGGTTCCTGCCGCAACGCAGTAAAATCCGTCAAGCCAAGTTTGAAAGGAATATAGCCCAAACACAGGCAGATGCCAATGTACGTGAGCTTAATAACAAAGTGACGGAACTTCGTGCCAGCATCCGCCGCTATGGAGAGAGCATCCGCTTCTACACCACGACTGCCCTTGCCGAGGCGGACAATCTGATAAAGACTGCCGACCTGCAATTCAGGGAAAGCGAAACGGATATCACCGAGTACGTGCAAAGCATGAATGCCGCCCGCGAGATAGAGAAAGGATATATCGAAGCTGTTTACCAATATAATGTAGCTGCTTTGGAATACGAATTGTACCACCAATAATACTTGTTTAAGATATGAAAAAGATAGTTCTCCCCATTGCAGTTCTGCTGTTAGCATCCTGCGATTCCTCGAATAAACAAACTGAAAATGCAACCGAAGCTCCATCTTCTGATACAGCGGTTGTAGCAACTGCCCTTCCCGATACAGTGCAGGTAGATGGCGTAACGTCCGCAACCGCCATTGCCAATCCGGCTTCTTTCAATGGCGTACTGGTTATTCCGCCTCAGAACTTTGCCACTGTAACGCTCAGTATGGGTGGAATAGTGAAAGAACTCTCCCTGTTGCCGGGTACATACGTCCGCAAGGGAACCTTGTTGGGCGTTTTAGAGAATCCCGATTTTATTGATTTGCAACAAGCCTATCTGGATAGCCGTGCGCAACTGGAATATCTGGAAGCAGAATATCAACGCCAGCAGAATTTGTCACGAGAAGAAGCGGCATCGCAGAAGAAACTACAACAGAGTAAGGCAGACTATCTCTCCATGAAGAGCCGTTTGCAAGCTGCCGCTGCACGGCTCCGTTTGTTGGGTGTTGAACCGGAGGCTCTGAATACGACCGGCATTCATCCATACATAGAAGTGAAAGCGCCCATCAATGGCTATATCAGCAATGTGCAGGCCAATTTGGGTAAATATCTGAACGTAGGTGAACCGCTTTGCGACCTTATAGACAAGAGCCAGACGATGGTACGTCTTACCGCTTATGAAAAGGATTTGGAAGGAATGACCGTCGGCAGCCGTGTACAGTTCCGTGTCAATGGTTTGGGGAAAGTTACTTTCCATGCAACCCTGGTGTCCATTGGCCAGCAGGTAGATGATGCCAACCGTTCCATCGAACTGTATGCAAAAGTCGCAGATGCAAGCCCTTTATTCCGTCCCGGTATGTATGTATCTGCCAGAATGGAAAAGGAATAAATAAGAATCATTATCTTTGCGCCGAATACAAATGATTTTACGAATGATAAAAACAGATAAGAAGTATATCCAGCTGACGGTACTTGTGTCGCTTGTCGTCGGTTTCCTGATACATTTCCCGGAACTGGTATCGCTAACGGATGCATTGGAGCAACAAATGTTGTTTCCCGGCATGTCTCCGGTGGATGTGCTGTTTGAAGTAGGCTATACTTTTCTTTCCCTTTTGATACTTTTCATTGTGAATACGTTGCTGTTCGGATTTAACAATCCGGCGGTGCGCATGTCCTGGTGGAAAGTGCTGCTGTCATTCATGCTCACCTGGTTGTTGAGCAGATTGCTTGGGGAGTTGTTTGTCTATCTGCACCGTAATTTCAATATTCCCGCCATAGATGCGATGGTGCATCACTATCTTCACCCGATACGCGACCTTATCATAAGCCTGATTGTGACAGGAACCTGCTATATCAGCTATTTGATACGCGAACGTCAGGAAGTATTGCTGCAAAATGGCAAACTGCATGCTGAAAACATCCAGAACCAGTATCAGGCATTGAAGAATCAGCTGAATCCGCACATGCTGTTCAATTCTCTCAATACGCTTCAGTCCCTGGTGCGCGAAAGCCCGGAGAAGGCGCAGGATTATATTCGCGAACTCTCCCGCGTTTTGCGCTATACGCTTCAGGAAAATGATACGCATACCGTTACGCTGAGGGAGGAAATGGACTTTGTGGATGCCTATATCTTCCTGATGAAGATGCGTTATGAGGACAATCTTCATTTTGAGATAAAGGTGGACGAGCACTTGATGGACTATCGCTTGCCCCCGCTTTCGGTACAAACCTTGGTGGAGAATGCCATCAAGCACAATGAAATCAGCAACCGGAACCCGCTTACGATTGAGATTAGAACGGTGGCGGCATCCGGAGGAGAGGATACACGGCTTTGCATTGACAATGACTTGCAGCTTCGCCGCACTGTTTCTTCGGGTACTGGGATCGGTTTGGCTAATCTTTCCAAACGTTATGAATTGCTGCTGGGCAAGGAGATACAGATTACCGAAGCAAACGGAAAATTCAGCGTTTGCGTTCCACTCGTTAAACCTTAAAGCTCATATCTTATGAAGGCTTTGATTATAGAAGATGAGAAAGCTGCTGTCCGTAACCTGACGGCGGTTTTGGAGCAGGTGGCTCCCGATATGGAAGTTATCGGCATACTGGACAGCGTGGCAGATGCGATAGATTGGTTTGCCGCCCGTGCCATGCCGGAGTTGGTGTTCCTGGATATTCATCTGGCAGACGGCTCGGCTTTTGAAATCTTTGAGCATGCGGACATTACTTGTCCTATTATCTTCACTACGGCTTACGATGAGTATGCCTTGCGGGCATTCAAGGTGAATAGTATAGATTATCTGTTGAAACCTATCGGAGAAGAAGAGGTGCGGGCGGCGCTTGCCAAATTGGAGCATCTGCACGGAAAGCGCCCGGACGAACCGGAGTTCCTGCAACTGATAAGGACACTAAAGCGGGAGGATAGTTATAAAACTCATTTCCTGGTGCCGGTCAAGGGCGATAAGCTGATACCTTTGTCCGTAGAAACAGTCTCTTATTTTTATATTGCAGAAGGGATTGTGAAAGCGGTGGCTATGGACGGCAAAGAATATGTACTTAGTCAGACATTGGATGAGTTGGCAGAGTGTCTGAATCCAATTTCTTTTTTCCGTGCCAACCGGCAATATCTCATATCAAAGAGTGCGATCAAAGATATTGATTTATGGTTCAACAACCGGCTTGCCATTAATCTGCGTATCGCTACTCCCGAAAGAATTCTTGTCAGCAAGGCGCGTGTTGGGGAGTTTAAGGAGTGGTTTGCAGGAGAACATTAGGCTGTCTGAAATCTTTTGTCTACATTTGTACGTTATTAAGATATATAACCTTTAAGAATGTAGCATTATGAAACCAATCATATCTCCTTCTATACTGTCTGCCGATTTCGGTTATCTGGCAAAAGATATTGAAATGATTAACCGCAGTGAGGCCGGATGGGTGCATATCGACGTTATGGACGGTGTGTTTGTTCCGAATATATCTTTCGGCTTTCCGGTACTAAAGTATGTGGCGCAGTTGTCGCAGAAACCTTTGGATGTGCATCTGATGATTGTGCAGCCGGAGAAGTTCATCCCGGAGGTGAAGGCTTTGGGGGCGCATGTGATGAATGTGCATTACGAGGCTTGTCCGCATTTGCACCGGGTGGTACAACAGATACGTGAGGCGGGTATGCAACCGGCGGTGACAATTAACCCGGCAACACCGGTCTCTTTGTTGAAAGATATCATAGAAGATGTATATATGGTGCTGGTGATGAGTGTCAATCCGGGATTCGGAGGACAGAAGTTCATAGAGCACACCATCGTGAAAGTGCAAGAATTGCGGGAACTGATAACGGTTACCGGTTCGCAGGCCTTAATAGAAGTGGATGGCGGTGTAAATCTGGAAACCGGTGCACGGCTGGTAGCTGCCGGTGCCGATGTATTGGTAGCCGGGAATGCTGTATTTGCGGCACCTGATCCTGAGGAGGCGATCCGGGCATTGAGAAATCTGTAAAGATAATAAAAGCTAATACTATTTTGTGCTTTGATAATCGACGACTTGCAACGGCATCCTTTCCTTCGACTTTTGATGCCGTTGGCAGGTGGTATTTTGTGCGGGGATGCGTTTCCTCATGTATTTCCTATGTGGTTGTGTCTGGCCGGTTTTCTGTTGTTGCTCTTCGTCTTTGTTCTTTGCCGGTATTGGTATTCCCGTTGGCTATATGGGGTGACGGTGTACTTTTTCCTTTTTGGTCTGGGCTTTCAGCTTGTAAGTCGGCAACTGGAACAGACAGAGTATACTTTTCCGAACAAACCTTCTGTTTATAAAGTCTGTATCCGGGAGAAGCCGGAAGTGAAGGAGCGCAGTATTCTATGCCGCGTGTCTTTAGAGAAAGAACTTCGTCAGGATACGGTTATTATCAATCCCCGGAATAATCTTTTTCTGCTTTATTTCCCGAAAGACTCGGCGGCAAATGGCTTGCAGCAAGGTGACGAATTGCTGATACATGCCCGTCTTTCTCCTCCCAGCAATAATGGTAACCCGGATGAATTTGATTATGCCCGCTACTTGAGACGGAAAGGTGGTAGCGGTACGGCATACATTCCTGCCGGACACTGGAAGGTAGTAGGGCACAATGCTTCCCGTACCTTGCGCCAGACAGCATTGGAGTATCGGGAAAAGATCGTCTCTCTCTATCGCAACTCCGGTTTCAAGGGCGATGAACTGGCGGTTCTCTCAGCACTCACCGTAGGAGATAAAGAAGAACTGAGTGACGATATTGTAGAAACCTATTCCGTAGCAGGCGCCAGCCATGTACTGGCTCTTTCGGGACTGCATATCGGCTTTCTTTATGCACTGCTCTGGCTGCTGATGTCCCCCTTGTGGAAGCGATGGAGGTGCCTGAAGCCTATTCTGCTTTTGCTTATCATCCTTTTCCTGTGGAGTTTTGCCTTTCTCACGGGATTATCCTCTTCGGTGGTACGGTCGGTCATCATGTTTTCGCTTCTGGCACTTGCCGGCTTGCAACCGGAGAAACCTTTGACGATAAACACCCTTGCAGGAACTGCTTTCCTGATGTTGTTATACAACCCGGTTTGGCTTTTCGATGTCGGCTTTCAGTTATCCTTCTCGGCAGTAGCTGCAATATTGCTTTTTCAGCCTAAGCTATATGCTTTGTGGAAAGTAGAAAACCGTCCCTTGCGCTACCTATGGGGCTTGATAACCGTTTCTGTAGCTGCCCAACTGGGAACCGCTCCTTTAGTCATCCTCTATTTTTCCCGTTTCTCCACCCACTTCCTGCTGACTAATTTGTGGGTGATTCCAATGGTATCTCTTATTCTATACTCGTCTGTGTTTTTTCTGGTGCTGACTCCTTTCCCCTTTTTGCAACATGCATTTGCATCGGTGTTAGAAGCGTTGGTGCGTACTCAGAATTCAGTGCTCCAATGGATAGAGCAACTTCCTTCCGCTTCGGTAGATGGTATTTGGACGGATGTATGGGAGGTTTTGCTATTCTATCTGTTTCTTGGATGGGCGTACACCAGCCTCACCAGGCGTACTATCCGCAATGTCTATGCCGCCTTGTTTGCGCTGTTACTGCTGGTTTCTTATCATTCTGTTTCCACTATTTCCAATGCTCCTCATCGTAGCATCGCCTTTTACAATGTACGCGGCTGTCCTGTTGTTCATTGCATGACGAACGGTAGCCGTTCCTGGCTGGCATGTGCCGATAGCCTGCCGGACATCTCACGATTGCAGCATGTCCTTTCTCCTTATTGGAACCGCCTGCGTTTAGATACTCCCCAACTTATTACGGGAGATTATTCTACTCCCAATCTATCCGTAAGAAATCAGATCGTCTCTTATGCCGACAAGCGTATCTGCCTCCTTCATGATGCCCGTTGGCAGTACAAAATCTCTTCCCGTCCTGTTTCTATTGATTATCTTTATATTTCCAAAGGCTATAAAGGCCGCATTGCAGACCTTACTTCCCTGTTTTCTATCGGTACGGTAGTGCTGGACGCCTCCCTTTCTGCCTATTACCAAGAGCGGATTATCAACGATTGCATTCGCTTGGGGCTTCCTCATCTTTCTCTTTCCGAAAAAGGTTCTATCCGCATATTATTATAAATCATAAACTTTTCGTACTTTTGTCCCCTCAATTGTTATAGATGATATGGAACAACTCCAATCGTCTAATCATAAAATCGCAAATAATTATATGCTGACTAAAGTAATAGAACAATCCAAGATAGACCATTTCACCAAATGGTTTGAGCGTGCAGACAAGATAGTAATCGTTTCACATGTAGCCCCCGACGGAGATGCCATTGGTTCCTCCTTGGGGCTGTGGCACTTCCTCGACTCGCAGGGCAAGACTGCGAACGTCATTGTACCGAATGCCTTTCCCGACTTCCTGAAATGGATGCCCGGAAGCAAGGATATCCTTCTGTACGACCGCTACAAAGAGTTTGCCGACAAACTGATTGCCGAAGCCGACGTCATCTGCTGCCTGGACTTCAATGCCATTCATCGGATTGACGCCATGGGGGATGCTGTACTTGCTTCTCCCGCCCGTAAGATATTGGTAGACCATCACCTGCATCCCGAAGAATTCTGCCAGATTATTATTTCCCATCCGGAGATCTCTTCCACTTCGGAACTCGTCTTCCGTCTGATTTGCCGTATGGGTTACTTCAGCGATATTTCCAAAGAAGGAGCAGAGTGTATCTATACGGGTATGATGACCGATACCGGCGGCTTCACCTACAACTCCAACAATCGCGAAATCTATTTCATCATCAGCGAATTGCTGTCGAAAGGTATTGACAAGGATGCCATCTACCGCAAAGTATTCAATACTTACTCCGAGAGCCGCCTGCGCCTGATGGGCTATGTATTGTCGCAGATGAAAGTATATCCCGAACATCATGCCGCCCTGATCTCTCTGACCAAGGCTGAGCAGAGCCGCTTCGACTATATCCGTGGAGACAGTGAAGGCTTTGTGAATATACCTCTGAGCATCAAGGGTGTTATCTTTTCCTGCTTCCTGCGTGAAGATACGGAGAAACCGATGATAAAGATTTCCTTACGTTCGGTAGGCACTTTCCCTTGTAATCAGCTGGCTGCCGAATTCTTTAATGGCGGCGGACATCTGAATGCCTCCGGCGGGGAGTTTTATGGCACGATAGAAGATGCCCGGAAGCTCTTTGAACAAGCATTGGAGAAATATAAGCCGTTGCTTAATGCCAAAGGATAAAAAAAGTTCAGCGGTAAAGGTTAAAAGATACGAACTTTCCACGTGCAACTTTCAACTTTCAAGGAAATCAGATACTTTTGTACGAATTTACTAAATAACAGCAATGAAGAAACTTACTTTATTCTTTTTGACTTTACTGGCATTCGGCCTGGGCTTTCAGGCCTGCGACAATACAAAGACTTATGCTGAGATGCTCGAGGAAGAGAAAGACGCAATAAAGGCATTTATCAGAGACAGTAGTATCACAGTCATTTCCCAAAGCCAATTTTATGCACAGGACTCCACGACGGATGTGAATAAGAACGAGTATGTGCAACTTGCAAGCGGTGTGTATATGCAGATTGTAGACAAAGGCTCTACTAATCCGGCAGATACCGTGAAGCCGAATGACCTGATACTGGTGCGCTTCTCGGAATTCAATATTCTGACGAATAAACCTACCGGCGTCTCCAATCTGAATGATCCGACTCTGGTGGATGAGTTCAGATATAGCGTGACTTCTTCTTCTATCGCAGGTATATTTACTCAGGGAATTATGCTCTATTATGGTCAGGCAGTGCCTGCCGGCTGGCTGGTTCCGTTGATTTATGTCCGCGACAGGGCGCATGTAAAGCTGATTGTTCCTTCCAAGATGGGACAGACAGATGCCATGCAGTCCGTTTACCCTTGCTACTATGATATTCAGAAATACCAAATCTGGAACTAACCAATAATTTAAATTATTAACCTATGACTCTAATCAAATCTATCTCTGGAATCCGCGGAACAATCGGCGGAGGCGCAGGCGAGGGATTGAATCCGCTCGACATTGTGAAATTCACTTCTGCGTATGCCACACTTATCCGCAAGACGTGTACTGTAAAAAGTAACAAAATCGTAGTGGGACGCGATGCCCGTATCTCCGGCGAAATGGTAAAGAACGTAGTTGTCGGTACCCTGATGGGTATGGGCTGGGATGTAGTGGACATTGACTTGGCTTCTACACCGACTACCGAACTGGCTGTGACGATGGAAGGTGCCAGCGGCGGTATCATCCTCACTGCCTCGCACAACCCCAAGCAGTGGAATGCATTGAAACTGCTGAATGAAAAGGGTGAATTCCTCAATGCTGCCGAAGGCCAGGAAGTGCTCCGCATTGCTGCTGCCGAAGAATTCGATTATGCCGAAGTAGACCAACTCGGTTCTTATCGCAAGGATCTGACGTACAATCAGAAGCATATCGACAGTGTGCTGGCGCTCGACCTTGTAGATGTAGAAGCCATCAAGAAGGCAAACTTCCGCGTAGCCATTGACTGTGTAAACTCTGTGGGCGGTATCATCCTTCCGCAGCTGCTTGAGCAACTCGGCGTTCAGCATGTAGAAAAGCTCTATTGCGAACCTACCGGTAACTTCCAGCACAACCCCGAACCTTTGGAAAAGAACCTGGGTGACATTATGAATCTGATGAAGGGTGGCAAGGCAGATGTTGCTTTTGTGGTAGACCCCGACGTAGACCGTCTGGCTATGATTTGTGAAGACGGCAAGATGTACGGCGAAGAATATACGCTGGTTACCGTTGCCGACTACGTTTTGAAGCATACTCCGGGCAACACTGTTTCCAATCTGAGCTCTACCCGTGCGCTGCGCGATGTTACCCGCAAGTACGGACAAGAATATTACGCTTCTGCCGTAGGCGAAGTGAACGTTACTACCAAGATGAAAGAAGTAGGCGCCGTGATCGGTGGCGAAGGCAACGGTGGAGTTATCTATCCTGCCAGCCATTACGGTCGTGATGCTTTGGTAGGTATTGCTTTGTTCCTGAGCCATCTGGCACACGAAGGTAAGAAGGTGAGCGAACTGCGTGCCACTTATCCTGCATACTTCATGGCAAAGAACCGTGTGGACCTGACTCCGGAGACGGACGTAGACGCTATCCTTGCCAAGGTGAAAGAGATCTATAAGAACGAGGAAATCAACGACATCGACGGTGTTAAGATTGACTTCCCCGACAAGTGGGTACACCTGCGTAAGAGTAATACGGAACCGATTATCCGTGTTTATAGCGAAGCCGGTACACCGGAAGCTGCCGAAGAAATCGGCCAGCAGATTATGAAGGTGATTGAAGATCTGGCAAAATAATCTGAAAATATAATAAGATTGTCCCACTTTCCCGTGAAGCGAAAAGTGGGACTTTTTTTAAACTACTATGAACGACATTCTTAATTCCATCGGTACTACGATTACTTCCATCAGTGACTTTGTATGCGGCTATCCGCTGTTTATCCTCCTGATAGGCGGAGGGTTGTTCCTCTTCTTTTATTCGGGAGGCGTTTCTTTGCGTCGTATCGGTTATTCGGTGAAGGCTTTGCGGTATAAGTCGGAGCTTTCGGGCGAAGGGCAGATCAGTTCTTTCCAGGCATTGATGAGTGCCATTGCATCTACGGTGGGGATGGGGAACATTGCCGGAGTGGCCATTGCCATCACGGTGGGAGGTCCGGGTGCCATCTTCTGGATGTGGGTGAGTGCTGTGGTGGGAATGTCTACCAAATTCTTTGAAGGGGCTCTTGCCATCATGTACAAGGGGCACGACTCGGCGGGCGAGCCGCAGGGAGGTACGATGTATATCATTCTCCACGGACTTGGCAAGCGATGGAAGCCGCTGGCATATTTCTTTTCGATAGTGGGGCTGATAGGTACGCTGTGCGTGATGCAGGCCAATCAGTTGGTGGAGTCGGTTACTACGGTTTTCACTACGCCTGCGGGCATTGAGAATACGTTGGGGCTGCGTTTTGTGATGGGAGTGGTTATCAGTCTGATAGTAGGGGCGGTGATTATTGGCGGCATCCGGCGCATATCGGTAATCTCGGCAAAGGTGGTGCCGGTGATGGTGGCTTGCTACATGCTTCTTGTATTCGTTATTATCTGCTTGAATCTTGATAAAGTGCCGGGCGTGCTGGCATCTATCTTCGAGTCGGCTTTCAGCATGAAGGCAGGGATAGGTGGTATACTGGGTATTGCATTGACCGGTGCACGCCGGGCGGCGTATGTCAATGAGGCGGGAGTGGGCACAGCGTCCATGATGCACGGCGCTTCGCGCAACGATAATCCTGTGCGCGAAGGGTTGGTGGCTATGATCGGGCCGTCCATCGACTCGGGACTTGTTTGCACGTTGACGGCGCTCCCTATCCTGATTGCGGGAAACTATGCGTCGGACGGAGGGATAAAAGGGCTTTATATTGCGTTGAATTCATTTGAACAACTGCTTCCCGGCTACGGGCAGTACCTGTTGATGGTGATGGTTTTCTTCTTTGCTTTCTCTACAATGTTTTCCTATTCTTATTACGGGCTGAAGTGTACCAACTTCCTGTTTGGTGCAGAGAATGCCAAATACTATAATTATTTCTACCTGGTAATGATTGTCGTTGCCGCTATGATTCCGCTGGGGGCTGTGGTGGCTGTCATGGATCTGGCGTTCGCGTTGATGGCTCTGCCTACGATGCTTTCGTTGCTGTTGCTTGCGCCCCGGGTGAAGAAGTTGATGAAAGAGTACTTTGCAGCTTAGTTTGCTCGATTCTTGTCAAGAGCAGATTTATGTAAGATTAACGGACGGGAGGTTTACACTCCTGTTTTCTATTCTCGAAACAGATGGTCTGTTTGCTCAGAACGCATGGTCTGTTGAGTAGAGATAGACCATGTGTTTGCCTGGAACAGACCATGTATTTCCCAAAGGTGAACGTACCGATTACTAAGGTGTGGCATTGGGAGAGCAAACATGTGGTATTGCGAATGATGCGCTGTTGGGAGAAAAAAAGAACGGAGAAGCAATGCCCCTCCGTTTATACTAATTTAAAATTGAATTCTAAATAGAATTACGAATACAAATATACGAAATCAGAAAGGCGATGTCAAGTGTTTGGACGGATTTCTTATGCCCACTGTTTCTATTTCTCCTTCAAAGTTCGGAGTGAATACTCCTTTTCCGATGTTCTCTTTGATTTCATCCATGCTCCAGAAACGTCCGCCCTCTAGTTCGTCGCTGGGATGTATTTCTCCGTCGTACACGGTTTTGTGTACAAAGACGAGCTCGCGTTCGCGGGCAGACTCAAAGACGTAATGCATCAATGTTTCGGGAGTGAAGTCCGTAATGCCCAATTCTTCGCGCACTTCGCGCTTTAATGCCATTTCCACGCTCTCGCCCAGGTCTACATGACCACCTACGGATGTGTCCCACTTACCCGGCTGGATATCTTTCCATTCGGGGCGCTTCTGCAGATACAGTTCACCTTTGGAGTTGAACACATGAAGGTGTACGACCGGATGCAGCAGTTTGCTTCCGTCGTGGCATTCTCCGCGCGTGGCGGCACCTGTGATGTTGCCTTGTTCATCGACAAGGGGAAACATTTCTTGATTATTGTCGCTGTTCATTGTTTAAGGTATTAATAAAGAGGAATCCCCATAACTGAGGAACCGGAAATTGTGGCTCAGTGCATAATCGTATATTTTCCGCCAATCTCCGTGTACGAAAGCCGATACAAGCAACAGCAGGGTGCTTTGCGGTTGGTGGAAGTTGGTGACCATCGCTTTCACGATACGGTACTTATATCCCGGGGCAATAATAATCTGTGTACTGGTATGCAATGTCTCCATCCCGTGCCGGTCGAGGTAGCAGACGATGGCCTGCAGGGCATCGACAGCAGGAGTGGCGGAGGCTTCGGCAGACATTTCGTATGGCTGCCACTGCTTGACGTGCAGTTCTTCTTCCGTAGCATCGGGATTATTCAGAAGGGTAATTCCGATGTGATACAGGCTTTCCAGTGTACGGACGGAGGTCGTGCCTACGGCAACGGCTTTGCCGTCGTGTGCTATCAGTTTCTGCAACGTGCTGCGCGATACGGAGATATACTCCGTATGCATCTCGTGCCCTTCAATCTCTTCACTCTTCACGGGCTTGAATGTACCTGCCCCTACGTGCAGGGTCAGTTCTTCCAGGTCGACGCCTTTGTCACGCAGTGCGTCGAGTACGCGCGGTGTGAAGTGCAGTCCCGCGGTGGGAGCGGCAACCGAGCCTTTTATTTTGGAATATACGGTCTGATAAGTTTCCTTATCGCTTTCCTGCGTCTCGCGGTTCAGATAAGGAGGGATGGGCAGTTCGCCGAAAACTTCCAGGATATCGGCAAAGGTCACTTCGGGATTGTTCCACCGGAAGTCTATCCAATGGCTGGTTCCGTGGCATTCGCCGCGTTCGGCGGTCAGGGTAAGCGGCTGGCCTTTGACAGTCATCTCCCGTTTCAGAATGCCTTCTTTCCATTTCTTCAGATTACCTATCATGCAGAGCCAGGCGGCATGTTCCGTCTGCTGGAAGTTCAGTACGTAGTCGTTCGGCTGTATCGGTTCCAGGCAGAATACTTCGATCAGTGCCCCCGTCTCTTTGCGGAAATGCAGGCGGGCCTGGATCACTTTGGTATTATTGAATATCATCAGACTGCCTGTCGGCAGATACTCGGGCAGTGAGGTGAATACGTCTTCGGAAACTTCGCCGTGGCGATACAATAGCAACTTGGATTGGTCTCGTATGGGAAGCGGAAATTTAGCGATACGCTCGTCCGGCAACGGGTAATTGAATTCGCTGATATGAATGTGTTTAGGGTCTTGCTTCATGACTTTATATTTTTACGCTGGGCAAAGGTACGGATATTTATCGTCTTTTTTCTATCTTTTTTTGTTGAGTTGCCGTATCTTTGTGCATTAAATAAAATAATTGATAAGATGAAAATTGGAGATAAAGTACGTTTCCTCAGCGAAGTAGGGGGCGGTGTTGTGACAGGATTTCAGGGAAAGAACATTGTGTTGGTAGAAGATGCGGATGGTTTTGACATACCGATGCCTGTACACGAGTGTGTGGTGATAGAGACGGATGATTATAACATTCCCACTCCGGCTGCCAAGGCAGCTGCCAATAAAAAAAAGGCGGAAGAGCAGCATGCACGCTCGGCTACGGCCTTATCGAAACCTGCTGCCGGTGCATCTGCCTCCTCCGAACCGCAATCCGTGCGTTTGGAGAAACCTCAGGTTTCAGTCTATCGCCAGCCTGAAATGAAAGGCGGGGATGTACTGAATGTCTTTCTTGCTTTTGTTCCGGAAGACATCAAGGCAGTCAGCACCACGCCTTTTGAGGCTTACTTGGTGAATGACAGTAATTACCATATGTACTACACCTATCTCAGTGCCGAAGGCAAGTCCTGGACTGTCCGTTCGCATGGCTTGCTGGAGGCGAATACAAAACTCCTGCTGGAAGAATTCGAGAAGTCGGAACTGAATGACCGTGAGCGTGTGGCTGTACAACTTGTCGCATTCAAAGACAACCGTTCATTTGCCATGAAACCGGCTGTCAGTGTAGAGGTTCGCATTGATATGGTGAAGTTCTACAAGTTGCATACTTTCCAGGATTCGGACTTCTTTGAAACACCGGCACTTATCTATGATATCGTGAAGGATGACCAGCCTGTCAAGCAGGTCTATGTCTCTGCCGAAGATTTGCAGGCTGCTTTGATACAGAAGAAAACCGTCGACGTTCCTGCCAAACCTCAGACTCTTGTCAAGCGTGGCGGCAAAAATGAAATCGTTGAGATAGATTTGCATATCGGTGAATTGCTGGACGATACCCACGGCATGAGCAATAGCGAAATCTTGAATTACCAACTGGATAAGTTCCGCGAAGTAATGGAGAAATATAAGAATAAGCGTGAACAGCGTATTGTCTTCATCCACGGAAAAGGTGACGGTGTACTCCGCAAGGCATTGCTGGATGAACTGAAACGGAAATATTCCAACTGCCGCCATCAGGATGCTTCGTTCCAGGAGTATGGGTTCGGGGCGACGATGGTGACGATAAAGTAAGGTTAGAGTTCCAAACTTATTTTAGTACTCTTTCTGACAGTTTTTTCCTGCGGTGAAGCGGATTGCATCATCTCAGCTTCTATTTGCTGGATTGCTCTTTTGGCTTTATACACAAATCTGCCTTTAGGGTATTGCCGTAGATATTTCTCATAGTCAGCCACGGTTTGACAGTTATAAAAGAAACGCTCTTCATTCTCTCTTCTTATCTTTGCGCTGTCGGGAGCAGGGGAGGGCGTTTCGGCTTTTGGCTTGGGTTTGAATCTTGTGGGCTGTTTCGCCGGCAATTCTTCTTCTATGGGTTGTTCTGCTTCTATGGTATCTACGGTTATTTGAACTGCTGCCTCTCTTCGTTGGACCTCTTTTATGCTGTCTTCTACCAGCATTTGAATTTTCAGTTTTACGAATTCAGCATGAGAAGAGGTTGGGTAACGGTTCAGGAAATGCTTGAAGTCTTCTTTTGTACGGCATGCAGTATATGTGCGTTCTTCTTCCAAGTTTCCGAAGAATGTGGAAATGCCTTTGATCAGTAGTAATACCAATAGTATGCTAAGGGCAATCCAGCCGGCTAGCCGCTTGCTTACATGTTTATTGGGTTTCTTCTTAATATGTGGCGACGTGCTTGGTGGCAGGGCAGAAGATACAGAAGGTGTAGCGTGTGTTACCGGGCCTAAACTGGGCTGTGATGCTTCTTGCTTCAACATGGAACAAGCATATTCATAGGCTTGTCGGGCTGTAGGTCGGTCCCATGTATTGATGGAAAGACATGTATGTATGAATTTGGTCAGTTGGGAAGAATATTCTTTATTCAAAGCAGGGATACGTGCACCGTTTAGTTGGACGCAACCGCCCATGCCTTCCCATAGCAGGTGTCCGCTTAATAATTCATACGCGCTCATACCCAGAGACCATATATCACTGGTTGCTACTATAAGTGGATTTTCGGAGAAACGTTCCGGTCCCATATAAGCAAGAGTTCCCGAACTTTCTACTTTATTGACGCTTTTGCGGAAGGTGTGTTCCAGCTTACGACTGATTCCAAAATCGGAGATGATGAATCTGCCGTCATCGCCAATCAGAATATTGTCGGGCTTGATATCTTGATGGATGACCGGAGGAGTCTGTCCGTGTAGGAACATCAGTCCGCATGATACGTCGCGGATGAAGTGCCATAGTTGTTTCTCGGACATCTTGCCTGCCAAGATAGCGGAGGAGCCATTGGAACAGTAGGGCATTACCAGGAATGGACACTGTTCGAAAACATCGAAATGGTTAAGATGCAGCAAGTTAGGATGATGTAATTTATAGGCAAGTTTAAATTCTTCCCGAAAATCCTTTATGCCATTGTCATCCAACCGACCGTAGTACTTTATGGCAACTTCCACATCTGCCAATAAGTTTTGTGCCAGCCAGACTTCACCAAAGCTGCCTGTACCCAACCTTTTCTTCAACTGATAATGTTCAGCAAATATGTCTCCACTCTTTAGTTGCATCATCTTTAAAGAATCTTATAACAATAGAAGCCTATTGCCAGAATCAGAATCAAAAGCAGCAGTAGAACTTTCTGAAACTTATGGTTATTAGGCTTGCTGAATACGGTGTTGTTCAGTTTGGTCTTGGGAGCTGCATCTCCCTCCTGGATGATGTGGCAAAGAACGATGGTAACATTGTCATACCCTCCTGCAGCAAGGGCTGCTTCTATCAGCTGGTCTTTGCAAACGCCGAGATCCTCCTGATTTGCTTCTATGATTTCCATGATTTCCTCGTCGTGGCACAAACCGCATAATCCGTCACTGCATAGCAGAAGAATGTCGCCATCCTTTAAGCTATAAGAGCGGAAATCCGGATTGGATCGATTGGTAGGATCGCCTAAACATCGGGTAATTATATTGCTGTAAGGATGATCAAATGTGTTTTCCGGATTCAGTTTCCCTTGGTCCACCAGATCTTGTACATAAGAGTGGTCCTTGGACAAACGGTAAAAACCCGAATTGGCATTGAATACATAGCAACGGCTGTCACCGCACCAGGTAATGTAAGCTTTATCATTCAATATCCAGGCAAGGACAATAGTAGTACCCATCCCCTGGGTACTACTATCTTCTTTACTTGTATTGACAATATTTAAATCAGCGGTCTTGACTACCTTTGTCAGAAACTCTTCGATGGCTTCTTCTGAGTTAACAATACCTTCTTGAGTAACGATTTTCTCCAGTTTCTCAGTTGTAAATGCGTCTTGTATCGTCTCGATGGCAATGGCGGATGCAACCTCTCCGGCATTTGTACCACCCATTCCGTCGGCTACGACCAGCAAGCTGCCGAACTTGCCCAAAGAAATCGTTTCAGAAGACTGCGGGACAAACCATTCAGTCTGGCTTAGATCACGGTTGACTACGAAATTGTCTTCGTTGTTCTTCCTTACCAAACCAACATTGGTACCTGCCGCTAATTTAATTTTAATCTCAGACATATTTAATTCTTTAAATTTCCTATTGGCACTAAACGGTCTTTACCTTCTATACTGCCCACCATGAAACCGATTACTTTGTAACCATCATCTTCTAGAAGGAATGCCGGAGAACCGTAATATCCATGTTCTGCTACGCGATTCTGTAATATGATGGTTCTATATTTTGTATCAGCTATATTGGTGTGATCGTTGAAATGTGCCGGAGTAAGGTTATGAATATCTGCATAGCCTGCATAACCTACCATTTGAACTTCTGTCCCTCCACTCATATTGTCTGCTGCAGCTATATCATAAGGGAGTCCTTCACCATGAATCCCTTTTCCTCTAATATATGCCCAGCTATAAGCTGTAGGGGTAACGATGCTGACATTGATATATTTTCTGCGCTCATACTTCACTTTTATGCCATGTTCTCTTAACTGTACTCTGATTGATTTATCGACCTCTATTTCGGTCAATTGCATGTCATTCATTCTGTTAGTTGCAAAATCACCATTCGTAAATGTCAGAGGCCTTCCTGTTCCCTTTGTGCTATAGGCACGATAATGGATAATAATATTACATCCGCCTCCTTTATATACCGCCAGAAGCTTGCGCCATGAATCCTTCCATTCGGTATTGGAATAAATCCAAGGCTCTATATTCTGTCTATCCGTTACAAATGTTCCGTCTGAAAGCATAAAACCGGTTCCACAAATGATGTCTGATACTTGTATGCCCGGATCGAATTTGGCACCATTATATTCTATTTCAATACGGTCTACTTTGATCGTATAAATATGATCATAATAGTCTTTCAAGTCTCCCGAAGCATTCTCGTCTTCTTTTGCGGTTATAGCCGGTTCTTCGTCATATTGTGGCTTTGCTTGAGGCGCGGTATTTTGTGGTCTGATGTCACTTGCTTCTTCCCTTGCAGCAATCATACTGCTCGAAAGATTATCCAAATCAGATTTCACTTTATAGAAGCTGGCATTCACATGACTTAACTGTCCGTTCACATTGGCTAATTGTGTTTTCAAGGCTTCCGTATTTCCGTCACTATTGCGAAGTTTTGCTTCCAGATCCCTTTGTTGAGCTTCTAAGGATGCACGTTCAGTACCCAATGAATCCAATTGATTCTGATATCCTCTTAACTGAAGTTCTTGTTGCTCTGTTTTCTCTGCCAGCAGTTCGTTCTTTACACCTAAGCTATAATTCCAGGCAGCTAAACCGGCTATGGCCAATACGAAAACGATTCCCATAACAGTTAGTGCTGTCTTGTAAGGGCGCAGGGCTTGTTTACGGAAAAGGCTCATTCTTTCTGTCAAGCCAATGCTGGAGGTCAATGCTTGGCGGCCTTGCGGAACAATAAATCCTAAACGTGGTCCTCCTACGGACAATTGTATCTCGTCTCCGGTTTGCAGATAGTAGGAACCGTTGATCGGATGTCCGTTCACCAATGTCGGATTGGATTGTGAGAGATGAATCAGTTTCCAATTCTCGCCATCACGTACAATTGCAGCGTGTTTGCGACTGACAGTCTCGAAGCTTTCGTCAAAGCGCACCTGGCAGGAGGCATCTCTACCCAGTTCTACCTGATCGACAATGATTTTCTGAGATTCGCCTGCCTGATGATACTTTGAGGAGGCTTTGTGTTCCAAGATGAAGTAAGTTCTACCCGAAGCACCCATCAATGCTCCCATTCCGGCACCTACGGAGCCGGCTAAGGTACGTTTGTAATTTTGTGTATCCATACTATTTGGTATATAAATTAGTAATTTTCAAATCTCATCTTTACATCTCCGATAGATACAATATCACCTGTTTTCAGTATATAACCCTGTTGGGTGACTTGCGTGGAATTAACATAAGTGCCGTTACTGGATTCTTGCCATGTCTTCTGTTCTTTTTGCCATTGTCCATCCCTGATAATCCAGTAGTCGCCGGCAGGAGTGGTCTCTATGGTACAATGATGACGCGATACATAGGCACTTTGTCGTTCTTTCACAGGCAACAGATTATCTGAACCTCTTCCAATGGTAAGTATTCTTCTGCCGTGCTGAACTAAGTCGCTCAATTGATAAATCTTTCCAAATTCTTCCCCCTGCATGATGCGCATACAGAAGCCGCGAACAATCTGTGGTGGGCAATATCCTTTTTCCATGACAACCTGAGTTACTTCGGGTAGGTACTTCAAAACCTCCTTAATGGATTGGAAGCGGCTTTTAAAGTCCGGGTTCAGACATCCCGAGAAAAGTGGATGCCATTGTTCCCCATTCTTTATATGTGCCAGCTTTTGTCGGTTCCATTCTCCGTTTTTTCCTCGCTTTTGGTACTGTGCCAATTCATTGTGACTGGTCAGTTCACCGAAGGGCAAACTTCCGGTCAGCAATTGAAAAGCCAGAACTCCAAAAGAGAAGATATCGGTTGTTGGCAAGACGGTAGCTTCGCCCCGCACACGGTTTACTTGTTCGGGTGGCATATAGGCATAAGTACCAAATATCTGATTGGGTTTACCGAAGATATTTCGCTCCGTCATGCGTTTATTTCTGTCGCCTGCAATACCAAAGTCCGTCAGTGCAGCCATTCCGTTACTTTTGAAAAGAACGTTCTCCGGTTTTAGGTCACGATGCACTTTCCCTCTGATGTGCAAAGCATGGAGACCTAAGAGGATTTGTTGGCAAATCAATGGAATCTTGTTGCTGCCGGAACCTAAATACGGGGTAAGGTCTCCTCCGGAGCAGTATTCCATGACAATAAAAGGATTGCCCCCGACTGTACCATAGTCTAATGAACGGACCAGGTAATCGCAATCTATCTGTCCCGTTTTGAATTCCATTTCAAAACGATCCATCAGTGGTTTGCGGATGTCGGGAGGAACTTCCCACAACCGCAGTAATTTCAGTGCATAGTTCTTTCCCGCGCCGTCCGTCACTCGATATACTTTACCGAATGAGCCTTCGCCCAATGTTTTGGAGACTTGATAACGGTTATCAATGTACTCGCCTACATTATAATCACATCTATCGACAGCTTGGTTGGTCACAGTCAGTCACTTTCAAATTTGAATCTTCGATCGCCTAACACTATGATATCATCCGGCATTATTTCTATTTTTCTGTTTGCCTGGATGTAGGTAGTTTTGAGTTCACTTCGGTCAACGATGTACCAATGTCCGTCTTCGAAGACTATTTCTGCTTGTTCCTTCGAGGTGATAGTACGGTTGGCTACCTCTGTGTTTTCCCGGTTCAGGATGACGGACTTGCCTTCATAGTCGAATCGTTCGGGAGAGATCTTCTCGTCCTCTTCCGGGATAATTGTCAGAGAACAGCGAGGCAGTGCATCGGGTTCCGTATCTGCTATGTTCTTTATCTGTCTGCGGATGGTCGGTCTGTGCATGCGAATGCCACAGTTGGGACAACTTGCAAACTCACCTGCTACCGGATAACCGCAATTAGGGCATTCTGTAGTCAACTGCGTAACGGTTGGACGGTTCTCTGCATCATTCACAGCGGAGAACACAACCGTTTTTCTGCATTTCTCTTCGTCGGGATTTGCATTTAATACTGTAGGTTTGGGAATTGCTTCTCCATACCTTTCTCCTTGAACAAAATTGTTCTGACTGTCAGCATACCCTTCCACGCTTCTCAACGGTTGTCCGCATTTCAAGCATACTGTTGTGTTGGACCGATTGTCCCAACCGCAATTCACGCATCTCATAAGAACTTATTTTTAGAATAATCCTCCTTTTTTCTGGGAAATGATGATTGAAGAGATTTCTCCTCCTTTGCTCTTCACAATGAGAGTTCCCGTTCTGGCTTTCTTAGTCTTCTCCACTTTTAGGATCAGTTTGCCACGGTCTTTTGCTATGGCTTCGCACCACTCGGGTATATCTGCGACTTCCCATTCGGCATTGGTGTCTACTTGCAGTTCTTTTATCTCTCCTTTGGCGCTGAATTCCAATGTTTCTAATGCTATGTTGATAAACTCTTTCTGTCCGCCTTGTATCACGATGACTTTCTCTTTCATCTTCTCGTTGCTGATAGTGATCGTGGCTCTACGTTCTGTAGTCAACCAATTAGTCTGACAGTTTATAGACAATGTTTTTTCTTTTGGAACTACAGTACACCAGTCGGCATCCGATGTAGCTGTCCATTCTTGTGGGGTGCTTTCTACTTTGATGGTCTCTCCACTTTTTGTCTCGCAGCCAAATTGTACAGACTTTGGAGTAACCGCAAGTCTGGATATGACAGGCTCAGGGGCGGGAGTAGGGTGAAGGATATTCTCACATGTCTTGATTTTGCTCATGCAAGCTTCCGTCAGCTTACTGTCACATTGCATGGCTGCTTTAAAAGCTTTGATTGCTTCTTGATATTTCTTTCTCTTCATGTTTGTTTCCCCTTTTTGATAAAGGGCTGCACATTGTCCCCATGCACTACTTATTGGCATAGAAAGCGCGAAGGCAAGAATAATTAATTTAATGTACTTCTTCATTTTCATTATTATCTATGTTTATGTATGGTTCTATTTTCTTTGCGCGATTTTCAAAAACTTGAGAGGCTTCTGCCTGATCCAGCTTTTTCATCGTACCTGCCAACTCTGTAAATACATAGTATGCAGAGTCTAATACATCTTCTACTTGGCTCATCCTTTCTTTTATATCTTTATATATCGTTGTTGAAACGGAGTCTTTGTAGTAGTCCGCTTGGCGGTATTTTCCCATAGCGATAATATAGAAGTCTTCGAATACAGAATCGTTCTTTTGCTTCAAACTGTCAATTTGATACCGGAATGTGTCTCCGAGGGCTTCATAGCTCTTGCCTTCCAGAATGATGGACATACACAGTTTGTTATAATCAATGGCAGGAATTGTGTCTTGTATTGGTCCCGGTTCCGCTTCTGTTTTTCCTCCGCTCGTAGATAAATAGATGGTCAGTATAGCTATGATACATGCAGCTATACCGGCAACTGCAATGATAAACTTATTGTTTTTCTTTTTAGGTTGAACCGGAATATTCTCTTTTATATCAGACGGTTGCGGTTCTACGGAATTCTTTTCATTTATATGTTGATTTGTGTAATCAGCCACTTGTTTTGCTGTAGGTCTGTCCCAAGTATTCAAGGCAAGACATTTATAAATGATATCTTTCAGCTCTTGTGAGAAATCTTCATTGATGAGTGGGATATCTGCACCGTTTTTCTGCAATACACCTCCATGGTCTCCATAAGGCGGCATACCGGTCAACAATTCGTACATCGTTGCGCCCAATGACCAAATGTCACTGGCCATGATGGGGGCAGGTGATGGTCCGAAACGCTCCGGTCCCATATAGGCTAATGTTCCTCCACTTGATTCTTGCGCTTGATTTCTACGTAACGTACTTCTAATTCTTGCGCTGATACCAAAATCGGTAATCATATATCCACCTTCATCATTGATCAAGATGTTATCGGGCTTGATGTCTTGGTGAATAACGGGGGGAGTCTTTGCATGCAGATAAGCCAATCCTTCAGCAACATCATGAAGCAAATGCCAACTTTCAGTTTCTGTAATCCGACTATTATTAGTAAGATATTTGAATGTAGATCCGTTTTTGCAGAAAGGTAAAATGAGATAAGGCATTCGCTCCCAACAGTCATAATAGGTGGGATGTAGCAAATTGGTGTGATTCATATCAAAAACCAAAGCAAACTCTTGCGTGAAAAGAGAAATACCTGCATCATCAAGTCCCATTCCCGGTGCATATATTTTTATGGCAACTTTGACATCCGTCAATTTATCTTGTGCCAACCAGACTTCAGAAAAGCCTCCTCTGCCTAATTGTTTGAGTAGCTCATATCTATCTGCTATAATCTGTCCTGTGTTTAACATACCCTATAAATTAAAAGATTTGTCCTTTTTTGGAGAATTGCCTCTTTATGTATTTGTAATTCTCTCTCTACAAAGTAATTAATAAAAATGTAAATAAGAAAATAGAGAAAATTGAGAAATGTACCAAAATGCTTTATTGTGGTTTATGAGGATAAATGTATTACTATGCTGCTCTTTTTTGTTGAAAAAAGAATGGCTTGTTATACGATTCTTTGTATTTACTTGCAAGTAAATACAGTAATTCTTTTTATTTTCATTCCAGTTTGATGCGTTGAGGCATATTAGCTAAGTAGTACGTGAAGCAGGAATAGAAAAAGAGAAAGTGGCGTGTGAAGTTGGAATCCGGTTGGTAAATATTCTCTGTCTGTTAAGAAAAACTTGTTTTATTTTATTGTTATTCGCAAAAATATTTTAAGTTTGCAAAATACATTGAATAAACAAGCTAATTGAAGAGTGAGATATGAGTGAAAGTGCAAGAAAGCGTACCCTGTTTTATATCTATTTCTTATTGATAGGGTTAATTGTTTTTAATGCTTGTGTATCTGGAAATAAGAAGCCCGAAGACTTGGACCTACAGGCATTCGAGACTTTTTCCCGCATGCACGGAGATTCCGTGGCCATTGCTCCCCGAAGGGTGCGGGCAAAGGCTTTTCAGCGAATGGAAGAAGCACAGGACAGTCTGGTGAAGTACAGTTATCTGTCTATGACTTTGAAGACCTATCTGATTACTTCGCAACTCGATTCGGCACGAATTGTCATTCGTCAGATAGAAGATTTTGTACAAAAGCAACCGTATTCCCCGCAGATAGCGGATTTGAGTTCGGAATGCTTCAATATGCGGGGGAACATTTACGCGCGGACGGGCTACATGGACTCTGCCGAATATTATTTCCGGAAAGCCTATGAACAGCGGATGCAAGGCACCAAGATTGAAGTCATCCCGGACATCTTGATGAACCTTGCCGATGCCAGCAACCGTCTGGGAAAGTTGGATGTGGGCGCTGCCTGGTATAGAAGGGCCTTGTTGTTGTGCGATTCATTGAACATCACTTCCGCCAAGAAGCCTCCTATTTATTACGGATTGGCACAAGTCTACGTCACGATGCGCGATTTTGAGCAGTGCGACTATTACAATAACCTCGCTGCCGGAAGTTATGAAAGCATGCTGCCGTATGAGAAATATATCTATCTGAATAACAGAGGAACCTCTTACTACTATCGGGAAGATTACGAGACGGCTATGGATTATTTCAAAAAAGTAGTCAGCTTGGTAGAAGACTATCCCGATATGGGTTTTGAGTTAAATCTGAGCTGGCTGAACTTGGGAGACTGTTTTCTTCAACTCAATGAGGCCGATTCTGCTGCCAAATACATGAATAAGTGTGAGCCTTTCTTCGAACAGCTGGGTGTGACTACTGCCCTTTACTATATCGATACGCAGAAGATTGAACTGGCATTGTTGCAAAAAGACTTTCAGAAAGCCCGCCGCATACTTTCGGAGAGTGTTGCTCCGCCGGATATTGACCCCGACATGGTGCATATCCGCAATAAATACCTTCAGCAGTTCTATGAAGAAACAAACAATTATCAGCAAGCCTATTACTATCTGAAAGAAAACAACCTGCTTGATGATTCCGTCCGGAACGAGCGTGTGCGGATGCATACGGCGGACTTGACTATGCGTTACCAGCAAGATTCTACCTTGATGGCACATAAAGTCCTGTTCCAAAAACAGCGGAACGAAATGTTGACGTTGCGGCAAACCCGCCTTGTGATACTTGCCATCGCAGTGGTAGCTGTTTTAATTGCCGGTTTCCTCTATCTCTATAGTAAGAAGAAACGTGCTTTACTGCTTGCTCAGAGTCGTCGCACCGTTTCCACACTCCGCTTGGAGAATATCCGTAACCGTTTGTCGCCTCATTTCATCTTCAATGTGCTCAACCAGGAGATGGCAGGCCGGAAGACGGAGGAACAACGGGAACTCTCCTCATTGGTAAAACTGATGCGCCGTAACCTCGAACTGGCGGAACAACTATGTGTTACCCTGGCCGAGGAACTGGATTTTGTGAAAACTTATATCGACTTGGAACGCCGTTCTTTAGGTTCGGCATTTCATTCGGAGATAGAGATAGGGGAAGATGTGCATCCCGAACATGTTTCGATTCCCTCCATGATGATACAGATTCCGGTTGAGAATGCCGTGAAGCATGCCTTGCGGGGGAAGGAAGGCGACCGTAATCTCTGGATTTCCGTTTGCCGCCAGGAGAGTTTCATCTGCATTAAAATCACGGATAATGGGGGGGGCTATCGACCGAACAGTAAGAACAGAGGTACCGGCACGGGAATGAAGGTTATTATGCAAACCATCCAGATACTCAATAATAAAAACAAAGAATCTATTGATGTTTCGGTGCATAATGTCTCCCTGCCCAATGGGGAAATAGGGTGCGAAGTTGCATTCCGGTTGCCCGATAACTATGATTATCGAATTTAAAGAAAGACTGCTTAGTCCTGTTTTTAGTAAGGATAGGATGTATTATAGACGAATGGTTGGTAAATGGCACTTGGTCACTTTGCCCGAAAGTAATATAATACCTATATTCGCCGTGAGAAAAACATAAAATGAACATGGATAAGTATAAGGTTGTTATAGTCGACGATGACGAAGTGGCTCTTGAAAATCTGAGCTTCGAACTGAGAAAAGATGCCCGTTTCTCTTTGGAGGGAACGGCACGGAATGGTAAACAAGGGAAGAAACTGATACTAAAGATACAGCCGGATCTGGTGTTTCTGGATGTAGAGATGCCGGATATAACCGGTATGGAATTGTTGCAGGAGATGCGCGACAGTGTTTCATGGAATATGCGGGTGGTATTTTATACAGCCTACGACAAATACATGATACAAGCTATCCGCGAAGCGGCTTTCGACTATCTGTTGAAACCTTTCGAAGAACAGGACTTGAAAGATATCCTTGTCCGTTTTATAAAACAAGCCGAAGCGGGGCAAGGAGTATCCTTGCCCGTAGGTACTCCTCTGCATACCGGACAGACGTTTATCGTATTTACACCGACCAATGATATGCGTGCATTGCGCCCGGCCGAGATTGGTTTCTTCCGTTATTGCTCGGACCGCAAGCAGTGGGAAGTCATACTCAATAATCAGCCTCCGCTGGTTTTACGCCGTGGAATGACTGCCGAGCAAATTACCCAGTATTCATCCAGCTTCGTCCAGATACACCAGTCGTATATTATCAACATTGACTATCTGATGATTATAAAAGATAATAAGTGTATGCTTTATCCTCCTTTCGATAAGGTGACAGAACTTCTCGTTTCCAGAAAATTCAAGAAAGAATTGCAGGATCGATTCTGTTTATAAAAGAAGAGAGGCGCTGAACGCAAAGTCCGGTGCCTCTCTTTATCTACAATCAAATACTTTTTCTGTAATTATCAGAAGTGGGTTTTACTTCACTTCGATGCCTTTGTTCTGCAGTGTGACGTTCAGTACTCTGGCGTAATCTGCATATTGCTTTTCGTCCAAAGTCTTCTTCATCAGTTTCAGATTTCCATAAACTGCATTACGAAGCAGCTTTTCCTGGTTTTTCTTTGAACTTGTGGCGCGTTCCATCTGTTCGGTGAAGAATTCGCAGATGTTTGCTACTTCTTCGTGCTGGTCGGCGTTCAAGTTCAGATACTTGCTCAGCTTACTTACGTTGATGCTGCCTTCCCATTTTGCTGTTTCAATTGTTTTTGCAGTTGTAGGTTGCTTTCCTGCTGCAAATGTTGCTGTAGCCAGACATACTGCTGCTACCAATGTTAATCCTAAACGTTTCATAATACCTACTTTTTTAATTGTTAATCCTAAAAACTAATCTCAATCTAAACCTAATACCTACTGAAAACTATCTAAGCGCTTAGCTTTTTCTTTTTACCTATGCAAATGTAGAAATATGTTTTATAACACAAAAACGAATGCAAAGGAAAGTGTAGGTTATGCTGTCATTTCTTGATTTATATCAATTAATAGGTGTGAAAACGGCTGTTTTCGAATTAAAATGTAATGTATTTGTAATAAATACCCTTTAGAAGTCATCTGTTTGATGTAATATCGACTATTTTGAGAGCAAAACGATAATCGCTATCTCAATTCCATCGTTGCACTTCAGGAAATTCCATTCTTATTTTCGCCTCTGCAGCAACCCCTACAAAGCCCAGTCCTCCCTCTACATTGCAGGGTAGGCTGACCGGTTCCATCAGTGCTTCGTCATAATCCTCATCGTCCAGACTGTTCAAGGCATTCAGGTAGCGGTATTCTGCTTCGGTGAGTGTGAGTAACCGGATAGTGATGGTATGCGTATAGTATATTTGGTCGTAATTGATATCCGACGGAGAAGAATAATCATTCAGCATCGGATAATAATTGATGTAATGGGGGGTATAGACTTTCAACGTGGCAGAAGAATTACTGAAATTGTTGTCGGTGAAGATATTGTATTTGTTCTTGATGGTAGGGAACAACTCATTTTCTTCATCATCGTAGCTACCGGGATGTCCGTCGGTTAGTATCACGTCTTCGCGGTTGATAAGCTCTGTATTGCTATAATTGAAAAGGGTATCCTTTTTGTTGTAGAGCCAGCTCCATCCGTCTTCGCTGGGGATGAGGTCACCGTTTTCGTCTGTTATGTATTCGCGGTATTCACCACGGTAACTGAGGTCGTTCCGGATATCCAGACGATAGTAGTTTTTTTCGCTGGGACGGTCTTGCAGGGTTATTTTGTATTGGCGGTAAAGTTTTTGTCCGTTGTACTCGCGCAGGTAGGCGAGGGTGGTATCCACGTGCAGGCTTTCTATCGGCTGTGGTACGGTCACTTCGGCGCTGGCATGATATCTCCCGTTCTCGGCGGTAGCTTCCAGGCGGATGTTGTCGCCGGGATGCAGTACGGTAGTAAGACGATACTTTTTGAACTGTATACTTTTCAGTAATACTTCATAACCATCTTTATCAAGTTGTCCCTTCAAATCACCGTATAATTCTTCTGGTGATATAGCTTCCGGCGATTCTACCAGTTTATCATTTACATAGAGTGAAAGTGTTGCTTCATTTACGCGCTCGATGCTGTAACCTGCGCCTAAGTGCAGGAAGACGTAGTTCTCCGCTTGTTCGGCATCAAGCAAAGCGTTCATAATGAGTTGTGTCTCCTGCTTTCCGGGATTGTATGGAATCTCGTTTTCGCAAGCTGCCAGAAAGCTGGCAATTACTATATATATAATAAGGTGTAATTTCATTTTCGTTTTCATATTCGGGCTCTTTTAGAATCTGTAGGTATAGGTAACAGAAGGGATGCAAGGCAATATTGTCAGTTTTTTGATGGTGGTTTTGCCTTTCTCCCTCTTTATAGGTTGACCATTGCCTCCTTGATAGATACTTTCATAATAATTATTGTAGTTATCATATCCATTTTGGTATTTACTGTAAACGATGTTAGGATTCATCGCATTGTATGCATTGTAAACGCTTATATTCCAGGTTCGCATGCCGTGTTTGGTTTTCTTGTTGAAGTTGATGCCCAGGTTCAGACGGTGGTTGGCGGGCAGGCGATAATTATTTCGATGGGAAATGTAGCCGGCTTCTTCAACGCTGCCATCGGGTCTGATTACGATCGTTGCTTTCTCGGGCACGGTAATGCAACCGCCGGTATTGAAGATCCACGAAGCGCCCACGTCGATACGTTCACTGAACTTATGGTTCAGGCAGAGACTGATGCTATGGCGACGATCGTACTTGTAGGGAAACCACTTGCCTTGATTGATGGTACCGTTCTTAAAACGGTGGTCAGTCTTAGATAGTGTGTATGCCAGCCAACCGGTAGTCTTTCCCAGTGTCTTTTGCACCATGAGTTCCAATCCGAAGGAGCGCCCTTCGCCCATTTCTACTTTCTCTTCCCAGTTGGTAGAAGTTCCGAAGAAAGACACGCCTTCCTGATACTCAAGTATATGCCGCATTTGCTTATAATATCCCTCAATGGAAAATTCCCAGCCTGCCAGGCCGGAGTAATAGCCTCCGATGGAGTATTGATTAGCGTACATCGGACTTATATCTTTGGTGATGGGCACCCAAAGGTCGGTAGGCATGGAGAAAGGGGTAGAAGAAAGTAGGTGCACATACTGCGCCATGCAGGTATAAGATGCTTTGGCGGAGAACCCTTGTCCCATATCGTAACGGGCAGACAGGCGCGGTTGCACTGAGAAGTAGCTTTTTCCTTGCGTGTGAAACAGCGATGTACGCACACCTGCATTCAAGCTGAGGTTACTGCCTATGTTGAAGTTGTCTTCGGCGTAAAGAGATACTTCCTGCCCGTGCATTTCCCGACTGCTGCTTGTATTATAGAGTGTATCTTCCTGAAGGGTTCCGTCGTCTATATCCTGCACTTTCGAGGTGGAGATCCCGGGGCGGAAAGTATGGTAGATGTATTCCGCTCCGAACTTGATGTGGTGTTGCGGCACAGGTGTATAGTCAAAATCCATGCGTGCACTCCAGTCGCGGATGCCGGAACTGAATCGGGAAGTGTAGTGGTACTGGTCGCGTATCTGATTACTGACCGTGTAAGTATCTTCCATATCTCCGTTCAGGCTCATCTCATAGTTATTGTACGAAAGGGTGGTATTGCAGAACAGTTTGCTGTTGAAGACATAGTTCCAGCGACCGTAGGCGATGGTGTTTCCCCAGTTCAGGTGGCTGTTGTCTCTGTAGTAACTTTGGTATGTGTTGTCATTTCCAGAGCTATTGCTGTCGTAGCTGTCGAAGTGATAATGGTCTTTCCCTTTGTAGAAGCTGAGGAAGAGGCGGCTGCGGTCGTTGAACTTGTGGTTCACTTTGGCGTTGACGTCATAGAAGTAATAGTTATATTTGTCGGCATAGGAACCGTCCTTGTCCACAATGAGGTTTTTGAAGAAAACCGTAGGGATGGCACGTGCACTAAAACTGAAAGAGGTCCGTTCTTTCCAGATGGGCCCCTCGATGTGCAGTTTGTCCGTCAGCATACCGATGCTGAGTGCGCCATGGTAACGGTGCATGTCTCCGTCGTTGGTACGCACGTCAACGATGGACGAGAGACGCCCGCCGTAGCGGGCGGGAAAGGAGCTCTTGAAGAGGGTGGTGTTCTTTACCGCTTCGGGTGTGAAGATGGAGAACACACCCAGCAGATGGTCGGCGTTGTACACCGGAATGCCGTCCAGCAGCACCAGATTCTGGTCGGGGCCGCCGCCACGCACATACATGCCCGCAAATCCCTCCATACCTGCCTGCACGCCCGGCATCAGCTGGATGGTTTTCAGCAAATCGGCTTCACCCAGTATGGAAGGAGTGTTGCGTATCTGCGTCATCGGAATTTCGTGCGCTCCCATGGCGGTGCTCTGTATGCCGGCTTCGTGCTTGTCCGATAGCACCACCACTTCTGCCAGTTCGTTATTGCTGTTCAGGGGAATATTCAGCACGGTGTCCTTCGTCAATTCAAAGCGGCTGCGCCGGGTAGCATAACCCAAGTAAGAGAAAGTGAGTTCCGTCTCCCCCTCCGGCAGAGTGATGGTATAGAAACCGAAAGGATTGGTGGCAGTACCGGCGGAACGACGACTCTCAAAGATATTGGCACCAATCAGCGTCTCGGAAGACGCTCCGTCGGTCACGTATCCGCTGATAGTGAACTTACGGCTAACGGATTTCTGCGGCGCGGGCCGCTTGTACAGTAAGATATGCTTCCCGGAGATTTCGAACTCGATGGGCTCTTTCTCGAAAGCACGTTGCAATATCTCGCTGATAGTCTGTTGCTTTACTTCCAGACTGATACGCCGTGTCAGTTTCACTTCTTCTCCATACACGAAGGAGAAGCCGGTGGCATTTTCCAGTTGTTTCACAAAACTTTCCAGCGTGGCATTGCGGATGTTGAGGCTTAGGCGTGTTTCTTTATTTTGTGCATAGGCCGAAGTGTTTAAGATAACCACGCACATCAGGAGCACAGCTCTGATGTGGTGGTGTGAACAGATAGTAGAATAGTTCATGATCAGTTAAGTTTGCTAGTAAGGGTAATAGTGTCGTTGGTTTGAGTATAGGTAAAGTTGCCTGCCACTTTCAGCAGGTCGAGAATATGCGTCAGACCTTCTTCCGAACTGAAGGTACCCGTCATGCGGTAGTTCTTCAGGCTGTCTCCCTCGATGCGGATGGGCGTGCGGAATATTTCAGACAGTTGGCGGGTGATGTCCTCCAACGGCTGTTGGCTGAAGTAGAGCGTGTCCGGCAGGGAGACGGGCTTCGGAGCATGCGTTTCCATGGGGGCGGGCTGAGGCTTTGCAGGCTCGGGGGACAGGATATAATAGTAGGCTGCCCAACTGGCCACGCACAGTAGCACCACTGCCGCACTGCTTGCCACTCGCAACCAGAACATCCGCTTTTTGCGCTTGGCAAACAGCTGTTGTTCCAGCAGTTTCCAGCTGTTGCTTGCTGCAAAGCGTCCTCTGGGCGAGCGGGTAGAAGCTATCAGCTTGTTCAGTACTTTGTCGAAATTCTCGTTGTTTACCTTCATTCTTTATTTTATTTGGCAACCAACTTTAGGGTCAGTTGCGTTTGTTTGGCTTCCGTATCTTGGGGCGAGCAGATAATGCGTATCTCCTCGCTCTGTTTTATCCGTTTCGGAAAGACAAGGATGCGCGCGGTTGCCGATTTCTTCTTTGCGGGGATTACCACTTTGGTATCAATCAGCCGGAACACGCCTTGTGCACCTGGTTTCCATTTGCCGGTGAGTTTTACTTCCCGGTCTTTCTCACTCTTCTGGGCAGCAATGATTTTGATGCCGATTTCTTTTTCTTCCGTTTGTTTGTCGAACGTGTAGCTGTCGTTTACCTTGTCAAAACCGAGGTACTCGTCCGGATACTTGGCATTGTTGTCACTGCATGCGCTCAGGCTGAGCATGGCAAGCATAAGGCTTGCACCATAATAACATAAATTTCTCATAAGTCTTTGTTCGTTTAGTTTTCTGTAAGTAAAGACAGGTGGTTTTGAGAAACTCCCTATATGCTATCATGCAAAAGAATGTTAAGACAAAAAACTACACCAGCAGACTTTCCTTTAATCGTGTCACTGCCTTCTGCAACTGTGCATCTACGGTCTTCACGCTGATATCCAACTCTTCTGCTACTTGGGCATAGCTCTGCTTCTCTTCGCGTATGCGGATGAAGACCTCCCGGCAACGTTCGGGCAGGCGGTCCAGTGCCTTGACGTAGCGGGCAAAGAGTTCTTCACTGATGAGCGTGTCCTCCGGTGAGTCGGCCCGGTCGGTAGGTTCGGGAAGTTGTTCGGTGGAGAGGGTAGCGTGGCGGTTCTCCTTTTCCAGATAATTGAGCGAGGCATTCTTGGTGAGGATGAAGCAATAATCTTCTATGTTCTTCACCTCCGGCAACTTGGCGCGTTGCTCCCAAAGGCGCATGAAGACATCGAGTACGATCTCCTGCGCCCATTCTTCATGTTTCACGAAGTAGTAGGCGATACGGAACAAGCGGTCGTAGCACAGATCGTAGAAACCATGGAACGCTTGTTCCGAGTTTTCCTCCTTCATTTGGCGCAAGTATCGTCTGACTTCTTGTTCGGTCATACAGCCTCTTTAAGATAAGTAGTGGGCGCAAAGGTAAAACTTTTCGGTGAAATATCCTATATGTTACTATTCTATGAACATTAAGTCGCTTATGATATCGTCTGAAACAAAAATACCTTCCCGCGTGAGGTAGAGATGATTATCCTGCATCTTCAGCTTGCCGCTTTTCAGATGCGGAGCAGCCATCTTCGTACAATATCCCTGCAATTCTGCACCGAACTTTTGTTTTACTTCTTCCCGATCGACACCCCACTTGGTGCGGAGGGTGGTCATGATGTATTCGTTGTAGCGGGTCGTGGTGTCCAGATGTTCCGTCTCGAAGGCCCGCCGCCCAGCTTCTATGGAGCTGATATACTTTTCCAGTGAAGAAACGTTCCATTCCCTGCTTTCGGTGTCGAATGAATGTGCCGAAGGTCCGCACCCCAGGTAGGGAATGCCTTTCCAGTAAGAGGTGTTGTGGCGCGAGTACATGCCGGGCTTGCAGAAATTGGATATTTCGTAATGCTCGTATCCGGCGGCATCGAGTGTATCTATCAGGGTTGAGAAGAAGCGTACGCTGCTTTCTTCGTCCACTTCGCAGATGCGGTGCGCTTGCAGCATTTTGTAGATGCGGGTTCCTTCTTCGTAAGTCAGGTGATAGGCGGAGATGTGTTCTACGTTGAGGCTGACGGCTTGCTGAAGGTCGCGTTTCCAGCGCTCGTCCGTTTCGCCCGGCAGTCCGTAGATGAGGTCGATGCTGATATTGCGGAAGCCTGCCCGGCGGCAACGGCCTACGGCTTCGATGGCTTGTGTGGCGCTGTGGCGGCGGTTCAACAGTTGCAGGGTAGCGTCGTCAAAAGTCTGTATTCCCATGCTGATGCGGTTGAAGGGGAGGGTGCGCAGCATGGCTATGTATTCGTCCGTCAGGTCGTCGGGGTTGGCTTCGAGGGTGATTTCCCGGACAGCTTCCATTCCATAGACTTCTGCGATGACGTCGAACACTTGCCTGAAGTCTTCTTCGGCAAGCTGCGAGGGCGTTCCGCCGCCCAGGTAGATGGTTTCTACGGGTTCGCCTTTCAGATATTCTTTGCGTGTTCTCAGTTCCCGACATAAAGCGCTGATATAGCGTTGCTTCAGGTCGCTACGGGTGGTGGAATAGAAGTCGCAGTAGATGCAACGCGTCTTGCAAAAGGGGATATGTATATAGATGCCTGCCATGATGCTTGAAGATTGTTTGCTGCAAAAGTAAGCTTTTGATGGGAGATAGCCATAGCAAAGATGCCTTTATAGGCATCGAAACTTAGAATAAAGGCTTTATTCTTATAAATAAAGCTTTGATTCGTACAAATAAAGGCTTTATTCTTAAGAATAAAACCTTTATTTATAGATTGCCTTGCACCTAAGAAGACTTTTCTTCCTATGAATACAGACTTTTCTTCGTAGTGTCGGACAGAATGACTGATATTTCCCCCTTATTGAACGATGTGCGGTGCGCAAAGTATCATTAAAAGGGTAAATTTGCCACAATAACTAATATGTTGTTTATCTAAATTAAGATTTTGTATGCTACGAAAACACTGTAAAAGAAAGATCCTGTTCACGCTTTTGGCGTGTTGTGCTTTGACTTCTGTTTCTGCCCAGGAATGGAAGTTAGTTTGGAGTGATGAATTCAATCAGGAGGGTCGTTTGGATGATGCCACCTGGAACTACGAGAACGGCTATGCCCGCAATGAAGAAGACCAGTGGTATCAGCCGGACAATGCATCTTGCAAAGGCGGCAGCCTGATCATAGAAGCCCGGAAGGAGCATCGGAAGAATCCTTTGTACGAAGCCGGAAGCCGGGATTGGCGCAAGAAGCGCGAGTTCGTGGAATATAGCTCTTCGTCGGTGACTACTGCCGGTAAGTTTGAATTTTTGTACGGGCGCCTCGAAGTGCGTGCCAGGATTCCCGTTGCGGGAGGTGCCTGGCCTGCCATCTGGTTGCTGGGACGCGGCTTACCGTGGCCTTCGTGCGGAGAGATTGATGTGATGGAGTATTATCGCATCGGCGGTGTGCCGCACATCCTGGCTAATGCATGCTGGGGAGGCGACCAAGGGTATAATGCCGTCTGGAACAGCAAGAAGATTCCGTTTACCCATTTTACCGACCGCGATCCTCATTGGGTGGACAAGTTTCACACCTGGCGCATGGATTGGGACGAAACGGCTATCAAGATTTATCTGGACGACGAGCTGCTGAATGATATTCCGTTGAGCAAAACTGTGAATGGCAGTAGTGCCGGTGAAGGAACGAATCCTTTTCACAAGCCGCAGTATATTTTGCTGAATCTTGCCATCGGCGGTATCAACGGCGGGAAGATTGATGACAAGGCAATGCCGATGAAGTACGAGGTGGATTATGTCCGGGTTTATCAAAAAGATGCTTCCGGTCGCTAATCTGAGAGTGATTGACTGATATTTTATCCTTTTTGAAAGGATTGTAGGTGTTCAGATAGCTTTAAAAGAGATATTTTTGCAACGATGTTTTTATTGAGAGGATAAATGGGAATTTAGCGGAGTATCTTAAATTCCTCCGCCTGAAAGGGGAGGTGCCCGCTTGCGGGCGGAGGGGTTTGAGATACACTTGTTATCACACGCCCCTAAATTATCATTTATTCTCTTGAAAGATGAATTAAAACAAACTTAAATAATATCATGAACATAGGTAAATGTTTGGGACTGCTCTTGGTAGTAGCCCTGTTGCTGCCCGCTCAGGAAGCCGCAGCTAAAAAGAGTAAGGAAAAGGAAGTGACGGACCGTGAACTCTGGACCGGTGTGCTTTATCAGATGGCCGCCCCGGTGCTCAGCAATATGAGCGAGGGCAAGCTTCAGGAAAACATGTTGGTGGAACTGAGCCCCACCTGGGACGGACGGGACAAGCGCGTGACTTATATGGAATGCTTCGGCCGCCTGATGGCAGGACTTGCTCCCTGGCTTTCGCTGCCCGATGACGATACCGCCGAAGGCGCACAACGCAAGCAACTGCGCGAATGGGCTTTGAAGAGCTACGCCCAAGCCGTAGACCCCGAAAGCAAGGACTATCTGCTTTGGCGCAAAGAAGGCCAGCCGCTGGTCGATGCTGCCTATGTGGCAGAGAGTTTCCTGCGTGGTTATGAGGCACTTTGGTTGCCTTTGGACGATGTGACCAAGCAGCGTTATATCGAAGAGTTCACGCAACTGCGCCGTGTAGACCCGCCTTATACCAATTGGTTACTGTTCTCGTCTACCGTAGAATGCTTCTTGAAGAAAGCCGGTGCCAAAACGGATTATTACCGCATCTCTTCCGCTCTGCGCAAAGTGGAAGAATGGTATGTGGGCGACGGTTGGTACAGCGACGGGCCGGGCTTTGCATTCGATTATTACAATAGTTTTGTACTCCATCCCATGTATGTGGAATGCCAGGAAGTGATGACGGACGGCGGCAAGAAAGGCGGCTGGAACCTCAACTCCAAGAACTTCGACCGGGGCGTGAAACGCATGCAACGCTTCGGAATGATATTGGAACGCTTTATCTCCCCCGAAGGTGCTTTCCCGGTATTCGGCCGTTCCATTACCTACCGTACGGGTACGCTTCAGCCCCTTGCCCTGCTGGCATGGCGCGGCTGGCTGCCGGAAGAGTTGCCCAACGGACAAGTGCGTGCAGCTATGACCGCAGTCATCAAGCGGATGTTCGGAGACAACCGTAACTTCAATGAGAAGGGATTCCTGACGCTGGGCTTCAATGGCTCGCAACCTAAAATATCTGATTGGTACACTAATAACGGCAGCCTCTACATGGCCTCGTTGGCATTCTTGCCGTTAGGTCTGCCTGCCGACCATCCTTTCTGGACAGATGCTCCTCAATCGTGGACTTCGAAGAAGGCATGGGAAGGCGAAGACTTCCCCAAAGACCATGCTTACTATGAGAAATAAGGTAAAAAGAAGGTATAGAGCGTTTACGTTAATTGTGTTGGTGATTGGTGGCTGTTTTGCAACACTTTGGGCACAAAGTGTTGCCAGCCCCTCTCCAAAGGCACATCTGGTGGAAGTGGGGAAGGGGTACAGTCAGACTTCCGTCAATACGACCGTATTCCGCAACAATTCGCTGGTGACCCATGGAAACGAGCAGTACATCAGCTATTACGATGGTGACGGCTATCTCGTATTGGGCAAACGTAATCTCGGTTCGGAGCAATGGACGCTGCACCGCACGCAGTATCAGGGAAATGTAAAAGATGCCCATAACATTATCAGCATGATGCTGGACGGCGATGGCTATATCCATGTCTCCTTCGACCATCACGGGCAGAAGCTGAACTATTGCCGCAGCCTTGCCCCCTATTCGTTGGAACTGGGAGAGAAAGAACCGATGACGGGGATAGACGAGGGCAATGTGACTTATCCTGAGTTTTACTCACTGGCCGGAGGGAATTTGTTGTTCGTTTATCGTTCCGGTTCGTCCGGCCGGGGAAACCTGGTGATGAACAGCTATGATGTAAAGACCCGGAAATGGCAACGCGTGCAAGATGTGCTGATTGACGGCGAAGACCAACGGAATGCCTACTGGCAACTGTATGTAGACGAGCAGGGAACGATTCATCTGTCCTGGGTGTGGAGAGAAACGTGGCATGTAGAAACCAACCACGACCTCTGCTACGCCCGTTCCTACGACAACGGAAAGACCTGGTACAAAGCCAACGGCAAGCAGTACGACCTGCCTATCCGTGCCGCTAATGCCGAGTATGCCTGCCGCATTCCGCAAGGTTCCGAACTGATCAATCAGACCAGTATGAGTGCCGATGCCGGAGGTAATCCGTACATCGCCTCCTATTGGCGCGACCCCGACAGTGATGTTCCTCAGTACCGCATCGTCTGGCACGACGGGCAAACGTGGCACAGCCGCCGGGTTTCCGATCGTCACTCTCCTTTCTCCTTGAAAGGTGGAGGCACCAAGATGATTCCCATTTCCCGCCCGCGTATCGTAGTGGATGGCGGGGAGATCTTCTACGTCTTTCGTGATGCGGAGCGTGGAAGCCGGGTGTCTTTGGCACATGCAACAGACGTTGCCAACGGCAAGTGGACTGTTTGCGACCTGACTGATTTCTCCGTCGATGCCTGGGAACCTTCCCATGACACCGAATTGTGGAAGCAGAAACGCCGGTTGCATCTGTTTGTGCAGCATGCCAGGCAGGGAGACGGCGAGCGGGTGGTGGAGTTCGATCCCCAGCCGGTATATGTATTGGAAGTCTTGAAATAATAAGGTATTAGGTAATTAGTAAACCATGAAGAAGATTTTTTTAGTCCTATTGGGGGCCGCCTTCTGTTTGGCAGGCACCTCATGCACGGCAAAGCAACCCAAAGCAGAAGAAGTTGTCGGTATTATCGACAAAGTGAATAACTATTGGCAGGAAACGCATCCCCAGCATGGCCGCTCCTTTTGGGACAATGCGGCCTACCACACCGGGAATATGGAGGCTTTCTTCCTGACGAGTAATCCCCGGTATTACGACTACTCCAAAGCCTGGGCGGAACATAACGAGTGGAAAGGAGCCAAGTCGGATGATAAACAAGAGTGGAAGTATAGTTATGGAGAAAGTGACGATTATGTTCTCTTCGGAGATTATCAAATCTGCTTTCAGACTTATGTCGATCTGTATACGGTAGATCCTGATTCTCAGAAGATAGCCCGTGCCCGCGAGGTGATGGAGTATCAGATGAGCACGGACAAGAACGATTATTGGTGGTGGGCAGACGGATTGTATATGGTGATGCCCGTCATGACAAAGATGTACAAGCTGACAAAGAACCCGTTGTATCTTGAAAAACTACATGAATATTGGACGTATGCCAACAGCATTATGTACGATGATGAATCCGGTTTGTATTACCGCGATGCTAAGTATGTCTATCCCAAACACAAAACCGTAAACGGCAAAAAAGACTTTTGGGCGCGTGGTGACGGCTGGGTACTGGCCGGTTTGGCTAAAGTGCTGAAAGACCTGCCGGAAACGGATAAGTACCGTCAGGAGTATATCGACCGCTTTCGGACAATGGCAAAAGCGGTAGTCGCCTGCCAGCAACCCGAAGGCTACTGGACCCGTAGCATGCTCGACGCCGAACATGCTCCCGGACCTGAAACCAGCGGAACTGCTTTCTTCACATACGGTCTGCTATGGGGAATGAACAACGGACTGCTGGATAAAGCAACCTACCAACCGGCAGTGATGAAAGCCTGGAACTACCTGACTACCGTAGCCTTACAGCCGGACGGACGCGTAGGCTATGTGCAACCTATCGGTGAAAAGGCAATTCCGGGGCAAGTGGTCGATGCCAATTCTACTGCCAATTTCGGTGTGGGAGCCTTTTTACTGGCTGCCTGCGAGATGGTACGTTTTTTGAATGCCGACTGATAGAACGAAATAAATGAGTGTATATGTTGTGTAACATATACACTCATTGTGTATTATATAAGGTAAAGTGTTACTTTTACACTCGCTAAATAATTCAATATAAAACTATTATGATGAATAGAAAAACACCTTTGTTACGGATGAACTTGTTGGCAGTATCATTACTGCTTTTTGTCCTTCCCGGATTTTCTCAGCAGAAGTCCTTCTATGAAAAAGATTGCGTTGCTTATTTGTTCACTTATTTCACGGGTAATCATATCAGTGAAGAGGCCGTATGCTATGCCGTCAGTATGGACGGATACACCTATTGGGCACTGAACGGCGGCAAGCCGGTGATTGACTCAAAAGTCATCAGCTCTACGGGCGGCGTGCGCGATCCCCATATCCTGCGCTGCGAGGATGGAAAGACTTTCTATATGGTAGTGACTGATATGGTTTCCGGCAACGGATGGGATTCCAACCGGGCGATGGTATTGCTGAAATCTACCGATCTGGTGAACTGGTCGCACTCGGTCATCAATATGCAGAAACGTTATGAAGGTCAGGAAAAATTGAAACGTGTGTGGGCTCCGCAAACGGTTTATGATCCGGAAACCGGAAAGTACATGGTATATTGGAGCATGAAGTATGGTGACGGACCGGATGTTATCTATTATGCGTATGCGAATGAGGATTTTACCGATTTGATAGGCGAGCCGAAGCCCCTGTTCCTGCCGAAAGAGGGTAAATCGTGTATCGACGGGGATATTGTCTATAAAGATGGTGTCTTTCATCTTTTCTATAAGACAGAAGGGCACGGCAATGGTATCAAGGTAGCCACTACCCGCTCGCTTACTTCCGGACAGTGGACTGAAGAGCCCGACTACAAGCAACAGACAACAGATGCGGTGGAAGGGGCAGGTACCTTTAAACTGATAGGGCAGGATAAGTATATATTAATGTATGACGTATATATGAAAGGTAAGTATCAGTTTACGGAAACTACCGACCTGAAGAACTTTAAGGTGATAGACAGTGAAGTAAAGATGAATTTCCATCCGCGTCATGGCACGATTATTCCTATTACACGGGATGAGTTAGTTCGGATCACGGATAAGTGGGGTAAACCGGCAGAGCTGGGCGAACTGCCCAATAATCCGATATTGCCGGGCTTCCATGCCGATCCTGAGGTGCTGTATTCCAATCAGACAAAGAAATATTATATCTACTCTACTACGGACGGACAACCGGGCTGGGGAGGCTGGTATTTTACCGTATTCTCGTCCACAGATCTGAAAAACTGGAAAGACGAAGGTGTTATGCTGGATTTGAAGTCGGAACAAGTACCTTGGGCCGATGGAAATGCCTGGGCGCCATGCATTGAGGAAAAACTGATAAAGGGACAATATAAATACTTCTTTTATTATAGCGGAAATCCCAAAGATGGAGGGGGTAAGCAGATTGGAGTAGCCACAAGCGATTCTCCGACGGGACCGTTCACAGACTTGGGACATCCAATCATAACCACTTCTCCCGTGGGTGGCGGACAGCAGATCGACGTAGATGTCTTTACCGATCCGGTTTCGGGTAAGCCTTACCTTTACTGGGGCAACGGTTATATGGCGGGTGCCGAGTTGAATAAGGATATGCTTTCCATCAAGAAGAATACGATTACGGTAATGACACCCCAGGGAGGCACTTTGCAGGACTATGCCTATCGGGAGGCACCATACGTATTCTATCGCAAGGGGCTTTATTACTTTCTGTGGTCGGTGGACGATACCGGTTCACCTAACTACCATGTGGCGTACGGCACTTCCAAATCACCGCTTGGCCCTATCGAGGTGGCAAAGGAACCGATAGTCCTGATTCAAAGCCCGGAGAAAGAGATATATGGTCCTGCTCATAACTCGGTACTCCAGATTCCCGGTACGGATGAGTGGTACATCGTCTATCATCGAATTAATAAGAACTACCTGAAACACGAGCCGGGTACGCATCGGGAAGTGTGCATAGACCGGATGGAGTTCAATCCGGACGGAACCATCAAACCGGTAGTGCCTACCCGCTGATTATCATAAAAACTTTAATACCTGAAACACATTATGAAGAACAGACTGAAATCATTTGCCTTTTTAGTAGCGGCAGCAGCTTTGCCGCTGGCTGCACAAGATATCACCGTCAGCGGACCCGACGGCAAGTTGCAATTAACCGTATCGTGTCCGGAAGGGGGAGAAGCTTCTTATGCGGTATCTTACAATGGGAAGCAGATGCTTAAGCCTTCTCCACTGGGCTTGCAGACAAATGTAGGAGACTTTGCCGGAGCCCTGAAATGGATGGGACATAAAGAAACGAAAATAGATACTACCTACGAGCAGACGCGTATCAAGACTTCGCGCGTGCACTATCGCGCCAATGAGCTGCTGTGCTCCTTTGCCAATGCGCAGGGGCAGAAGGTAGATGTAATGTTCCGCGTCAGTGACAATGACGTGGCTTTCCGCTATCTGTTGCCCCGACAAGGAGAGCGGGGAAGCGTTGCCGTCAATCAAGAGAAGACCGGTTTCCGCTTTCCGTCTCAGACTACTACTTTCCTTTGTCCGCAGAGCGATGCCATGATAGGCTGGAAGCGGACGAAGCCCAGTTATGAGGAAGAATATAAGGCGGATGCCCCTTTGAATGCACGTTCGCAGTATGGGCACGGATATACTTTCCCCTGTTTGTTCAAGGTAGGAGGGGATGGTTGGCTACTCGTCAGCGAGACGGGCGTAGACAGCCATTATTGTGCTTCCCATTTGAGTGATGCGACAGACGGGCTGTTTACAATTGCTTTTCCCATGCCGGAGGAGAATAACGGCAATGGAACGGTGGCTCCGGCTTTCGCCTTGCCGGGGGCTACTCCGTGGCGCACCATTACGGTGGGCGAAACGCTGAAGCCTATCGTGGAGACGACTGTACCCTGGGATGTAGTGAAGCCGCTGTACGAGACGGAGCACGATTATAAGCCGGGGCGCGGCACGTGGAGCTGGATTCTTTGGCAGGACGGCAGCATCAATTACGATGACCAGGTGCACTATGTGGATCTGGCGGCAGCGATGGGATATGAGTATGTATTGATAGACAACTGGTGGGACACCAACATCGGCTACGACCGGATGGAGCAACTGATAAAATACGCCCATAGCAAAGGCGTGGATGTTTTCCTTTGGTACAGTTCCAGTGGCTATTGGAATGATATCGAGCAGGGACCGACTAACCGGATGGACACTCCGATCATTCGCAAGCGGGAGATGAAGTGGCTTCAAAGCCAGGGTGTGAAAGGTATCAAAGTCGACTTCTTCGGTGGAGACAAGCAGGAGACGATGCGGCTGTACGAAGATATTCTGAGCGATGCGGACGACCACGGACTGATGGTCATCTTCCACGGATGCACGATACCCCGCGGATGGGAACGGATGTATCCTAACTATGTAGGCAGTGAAGCTGTTCTGGCTTCCGAGAATCTGATCTTCAACCAGCACTTCTGTGATGAAGAGGCGTTCAATGCCACGCTGCATCCGTTTATCCGCAATACGGTGGGATGTATGGAATTTGGTGGCTGTTTCCTGAACAAGCGGCTGAATCGTGGCAATGATGGCGGAAGTATTCGCCGTACCACCGATGTGTTCCAGCTGGCAACGACGGTGCTGTTTCAAAACCCGATACAGAACTTCGCATTGGCTCCCGGCAACCTGACGGATGCACCGCAGCTCTGCCTCGACTTCATGAAACAGATACCTACGACCTGGGATGAGACTCGTTTCATTGATGGCTACCCAGGGAAGTATGTGGTACTTGCCCGTCGCCACGCCGATACGTGGTATGTGGCTGCCATCAATGCCGGTAAAGAAACTTTGAAACTGAAGCTTACGCTGCCTATGCTGGCAGGCGAAACGGTTTCTTTCTACAGTGACGATAAACAGCAACAACCGCAAGAGAAGGCTGTGAAGATAAAAGCCGACGGCAGCATCCAGCTGGTGCTTCAATCGCAGGGAGGCGCTGTATTGGTTAAGTAGCATTCAATCTTAGACATTATGAATAGACTGATTAGTTTCCTGGGTTTGTGCATGCTTTGGGCTCTGTCTGTACCCATGCAGGCAAGCGTGAACGAAGTGGCGAATGAGCCCGATTCCGTGTTTCTCTTTTCGTATGCGGATAGAGAAGGAAATAGCGGATTGAAGTTTGCCTGGAGTCCCGACGGGAAGAGCTGGTTTTCCGTAGCCGACGGCTATGAGTATGTGAAGAGCGACTTCGGTCCATGGGGCAGGGCAAAGAAAATGTTCCGCCCGCAACTGATGCAAAGCCGTACCGATGGCGGATGGTGCTGCATCTGGACGCTGAGTGAAAAAGGAGAAGCGCTTGGATGTGCTTCTTCTGCAGATTTGTTGAAGTGGGGACGGCAGAGCTACTTCCCGGTTTCGGAACGCGGCAAGCACCTGCCCGCCGACATCGTTCCTGCCACCGAGGGCAAGGCTGTGATAGGCGGACGTGAAGAATACGGCTGGATGCAACGGGCGCCTTATGCTACCATTGAACAACTGATACGCTACGCCGAGCATAAGAAATTCCGCCAGATACAGAATGACGAGCGCATGGAACAGGATGTTGTCCGTTTTGCCGGGTTGAAGCCGGTAGAGGCAACCATCCGTGTGCAGACGTCGCAGGCTAAACCTATCAGCGAGCACTTGATCGGCATTTTCTTCGAAGATATTAATTACTCTGCCGACGGTGGTTTGTATGCAGAACTCGTACAGAACCGCGATTTCGAGTATTCTTCCCGAGACGGGTCACACCAGGGCTGGGATAATGGATATGCCTGGTCTGTACAAGGCGATAATGCTACGTTGAGTATTGCCACCGACCGGCCGATCCATGCGAATAATCCGCATTATGCCGTGTTCGACCTGAAGCAACCGGGGGCTGCGTTGCAGAACGATGGCTTCGACGGTATCAGCCTGAAAAAGGGAGAGAAATATGACTTTTCATTTTTTGCCCGTGTGGCCGATGGAAGCAAAGGTGGTAAAATGTCGGTTCGCTTGCTCGATCAGGAAGGCAGAGAAGTAGCGCAGGCTATGGTGAACGTTTCTTCCAAGGAGTGGAAGAAGCAGAAAGCCGTGCTGACTGCAAATGCCGACGTACGCGCCGCTGTGCTGGCACTTCAACCACAAGTTGCCGGTACGTACCATCTCGACATGGTTTCCCTTTTCCCCCGAAATACCTTCAGGGGACACGAGAACGGCTTGCGTGCCGACCTGGCACAAACGCTTGCCGACCTGAAACCCCGCTTTGTGCGTTTCCCCGGCGGATGCGTAGCGCATGGCGACGGTGTGGATAATATCTACGATTGGAAAGGTTCTATCGGTCCGTTGGAGGCCCGCAAGCCGTTGCGCAATCTTTGGGGCTATCATCAGACGCGCGGACTGGGCTATTTTGAATACTTCCGCTTCTGCGAAGATATCGGTGCCGAGCCGGTGCCCGTACTGGCCGCCGGTGTCCCTTGCCAGAACTCCGGAACTTGCAGCCACCATGCCACGGGCGAGCTTGGCTGCAACGGACAGCAGGGAGGCATCCCGATGGAAGAGATGGGAGCTTACGTGCAGGACATCCTAGACCTGATAGAATACGCCAACGGCGACGCCCGCAAAACCGTCTGGGGAAAGAAGCGTGCCGAAGCAGGCCATCCGAAACCCTTCAATCTGAAGTATATCGGCATCGGCAATGAAGACTTGATTACCGACGTGTTTGAAGAGCGCTTCACGATGATATACCGTGCCGTCAAAGAGAAATATCCCGAGATAACGGTGATAGGTACCGTAGGCCCTTTCTACGAGGGCACGGACTATGACGAAGGCTGGGAGCTTGCCACCCGTCTGGGCGTGCCGATGGTGGACGAGCATTATTATGTGGCCCCGGGTTGGATGATTCACAATCAGGATTACTACGATGGCTATGACCGCACGAAGCCGAAGGTTTATTTGGGCGAATATGCTGCCCATCTGCCGGGCCGTCCCAGCAACATCGAGACGGCGCTTGCCGAGGCGCTGTATCTGACGACGGTAGAACGCAACGGCGATGTTGTCTCCATGACTTCTTATGCTCCGTTGCTGGCCAAGGAGAACCATACGCAGTGGACGCCCGACCTGATTTACTTCAATAATACGGAAGTAAAGCCTACGGTAGATTACTATACGCAGCAGATGTTCGGACAGAATGCCGGTAGCGAGTATGTGGCGTCTACCGTCAGTCTGAGCAACACGCAGGATGCTGTAAGGAAACGCATCGGCGTGTCGGTAGTAAAAGATGAAATAACAGGCGATTATATTGTAAAATTAGTAAATTTGTTGCCGGTGGAGGTTGCTGCCAAGGTGAAACTGGATGATGTGGCTTTGGTTAACCCTTCTGCCGTGAAGACCGTTTTGGCAGGTAATCCTAAGGATAAAGAAGCGAAATCTGTTTCTTCTGTCTTTGAAGTAGCAGGAAATGAATTTCCTTATGCAATGCCGGCCTATTCGTTTACGGTAATACGTATCCATCAGAATGAACCCCAATAATACTATAGGAACCATGAAAAGACTATTAACCTTGGCACTTACCGCTGCTCTTGCCGGTAGTACAGTTGCACAGAAGCAGCAATCGTTGCATTCGGGCTACCCCATCACCCCGGTGCCTTTTACTTCCGTCAAAGTGACGGACGGCTTCTGGGGACAACGCCTCCGGGCAAGCCGTGAAGTAACCATCCCGCTGGCATTCAGCAAATGTGAGGAGACGGGACGCTATGAAAACTTTGTGAAAGCAGCTCATCCCAGTGAAGAGTATAAAGTAGAAGGGTTCTCCTTCGATGATACCGACGTATACAAGACCATTGAGGGGGCCAGCTACTCGTTGCAGACTTATCCCGATAAGAAGTTGGAGCGGTATATAGACAGCGTGCTGACGATTGTTGCCGCTGCGCAGGAACCGGATGGATACTTGTATACCGCCCGTACCATGAACCCGAAGCATCCCCATAATTGGGCAGGACCGGAGCGCTGGGTGGCTGTAGAGCACCTGAGCCATGAATTCTATAACCTGGGACACATGGTAGAGGGTGCTGTAGCCCATTACCAGGCTACCGGAAAAAGGAACTTCCTGGATATAGCCATCCGCTACGCCGACTGCGTCTGCAAGGCGATAGGCGACGGGCCGGACCAGAAGCGCCTGGTGCCGGGACATCAGATTGCCGAAATGGCACTGGCGAAACTTTATCTGGTGACGGGTGACAAGAAGTATCTGGACCAGGCCAAATTCTTCCTCGACGCACGTGGCACTACCAGCCGTAAGGATGCTTACAGTCAGGCACATCTGCCGGTGGTGGAACAGGATGAGGCCGTCGGCCATGCGGTACGTGCCACTTACATGTATTCCGGTATGGCGGATGTGGCGGCCATTACGGGCGACAGTAGTTATATCAAGGCAATCGACCGGATTTGGGATAATATCGTTTCCAAGAAGATTTATATTACCGGTGGCATCGGTGCACGCCACGATGGCGAGGCATTCGGTGATAATTACGAGTTGCCCAATCTTTCGGCTTATAATGAGACTTGCGCCGCCATCGGCAATGTGTATATGAATTATCGCCTGTTCTTGCTTCACGGCGATGCTAAGTACTTTGACGTATTGGAGCGGACGCTTTACAACGGGTTGATTTCGGGTGTATCGCTGGATGGAGGTTCGTTCTTCTATCCCAATCCATTGGCGTCGGATGGAGGTTACAGCCGTCAGCCGTGGTTTGGTTGCGCTTGCTGTCCCAGCAATATCAGCCGGTTCATTCCTTCGTTGCCGGGATATGCGTATGCGGTGAAGGACGAGCAGGTTTATGTCAATTTATTCCTTTCCAACCGGGCTGAGTTGAATGTCAATAAGAAGAAAGTGGTGTTGGAGCAGGAGACGTCTTATCCTTGGAACGGCGATATCCGCTTGACGGTGGCGCAGGGCAACCAGCCGTTTACCATGAATATCCGCATTCCGGGCTGGGTGCGTGGCAGCGTGTTGCCGGGAGACCTGTATGCGTATGCCGACAATCAGAAGCCGACTTACCGCGTGTTGGTGAATGGTCAGGAGGTGCGGGGAGAACTGACGAACGGCTACCTCGGCATCGACCGCCGGTGGAAGAAGGGCGATGTGGTGGAGATTCATTTCGACATGCTGCCCCGTGTGGTGAAGGCTAATCCGAAGGTCGAGGCCGACCGTGGCCGGGTAGCCATTGAGCGTGGTCCGCTGGTGTATTGCGCCGAGTGGCCTGATAATGACTTCAATGTGCACACGGTGCTTCTGAACCGCAATCCGCAGTTCCGGGTGGTGGAGAAGCCTGAATTGCTGTACGGAGTCAGTGAGATTACGACCGATGCGCAGGCAATCAGTTACGATGCGACCGGCCGACTGGCGGTAAAGGATGTCACGCTTACTTTAATTCCTTATTATGCCTGGGCACATCGTGGCGAAGGCAATATGGATGTATGGCTTCCGGTGGATATAAGTGCTGCTTCAGCTTTACCTCAGAAGGGGGAGAAGCAGGCGGATAACGGATTCTTTAAATAATGATCTAATAAATAATATATATGAGAAAGTTAACAATCCTCTTTACTTTGCTTTTTGCACTAAGTGTGCAAGCACAACACACAATGACCGTCGACGTCTCCCGTCCGACGGCCCGAATCAATCCTGCTATGTACGGCATCTTCTTCGAAGATATCAACTTCGGTGCCGATGGCGGCTTGTACGCCGAACTGGTGAAGAACCGCTCTTTCGAGTTCCCCCAACCCTTTGTCGGCTGGGTGCCTTTCGGCAACGTGACGATACAGAACGAAGCACCCTGCTTCGACCGCAATCCGCACTACGTGCGCATCACGAACGACGGACGACTGCTGCGTGCGGGGCTGGATAACGAAGGTTATCGCGGCATCGGCCTCAAAAAAGGAGAATCCTATCGCTTCTCCGCCTATGCCCGTACCTCGGATGCCAAACCTATGAAACTCTCCATCGAACTGGTGAATGCCAACGGTGAGAACTTGTTGAAGAAGGAACTCGAAGTGAAAGGCAACGAGTGGCAGAAGTTGACGGCTGTGTTGACGTCTCCTTTCACCGATGCCCACTCCCGCCTGCGCGTAGTGCTGCAAACCGCAGGAACGGTAGACGTGGACCACATCTCCCTCTTCCCCGTGAATACCTGGAAGAACCGCGAGAATGGCCTGCGTGCCGACCTTGCCCAAGCACTCTACGACCTCAATCCCGGTGTCTTCCGCTTCCCCGGCGGCTGCATCATCGAGGGCAACAGCCTCGCCACCCGCTATCAGTGGAAAAACTCCGTAGGTCCTGTTGAGAACCGCCCGCTGAACGAGAACCGCTGGAACTATACCTTCAAGCACAAAGCCTTCCCCGACTATTTTCAAAGCCTCGGCCTCGGCTTCTACGAATACTTTCTGCTGAGCGAAGACCTCGGCGCGGAGCCCCTTCCGGTGTTGAGCTGCGGACTCTCCTGCCAGTACGAAAGCAACGAAGTGGTGCCTTTGGCCGAGCTCGACCCTTACGTGCAGGATGCTCTCGACCTGATAGAGTTTGCCAACGGCCCTGCCACCTCCAAGTGGGGCAAAGTGCGTGCCGATATGGGACATCCCGAACCTTTCCATCTCAAAATGATTGCTGTAGGTAACGAGCAGTGGGGCGAGGTCTATACCGAGCGCCTCGAAGTATTTACCAAAGCCATTCGTGCCCAATATCCCGATATCAAGATTGTCGGCTCCTCCGGCCCCAGTGCCAGCGGCGAACATTTCGATTACCTCTGGCCTGAAATGAAACGCATCGGCGTAGACTTGGTGGACGAACATTACTACATGGCGCCCGACTGGTTCTTCTCCAACGCCTCTCGCTACGACAACTACGATCGCCGCGGTCCGAAGGTCTTTGCCGGTGAATACGCTTCGCACGACCATCCTACGGGCAAAGCCAATAACTTCCTCGCTGCCCTTTCCGAAGCTGCTTTCATGACGGGACTGGAACGCAATGCCGATGTGGTGCGGCTGGCTACCTACGCGCCGCTCTTTGCCCACGTCGATGCCTGGCAGTGGAATCCCGACCTCATCTGGTTCGATAACTTCCGCATGATGCGTACGCCGAATTACTACGTCCAGCAGATGTACGGCATGAATGCCGGTACCGATGTGCTTTCCATGCAGATGGATGGCAAACCGGTGGCGGGACAGGACAGCCTCTACGCTACCGCTGCGCTGAATGCTCCTACGGGGGAAGTGATTCTGAAACTGGTCAATGCCGGCAGCAAAGCGGCGAAGGTACAGATTGATTTCAACGGACTGAAGAAACAGCAAATAGTGGCAGGTTCCTGTACCTACCTGCAGAATTGCGACTGGCGGGCGGTGAATACGCTGGAGCAGGAAGCCATCGTTCCGCGCGTTCGTCCGGTGCAGGTGCAGGGGCGTTCTTTGGATTTGGAACTGCAACCCCGTTCATTTGGAGTGTATCGCCTGCAGATGAACTAATAGTGGCCTTTTTTGAATTATTATTCACCCTATTATCTCAGGGTGCTCTCTATCTTTGCAGCGAAGGGGAAACTTCCTCTTCGTTACAAACATAAACTTATCTATCATGAAGAAACATCTCATTACCGGACTGTTTGCCGCCTTTGCCTTGACCGCCGGCGCACAGTCTTTCCAGGAATGGCTCGACCCCGAAGTCAACGCCGTGAACCGTGCTCCGATGCACACTAACTACTTCGCCTACGAGTCGGCCGATGCCGCCGCCCGTGGCGTGAAAGAAAGCTCTTCCAACTTTATGACCCTGAACGGCGTCTGGCGCTTCTTTGGCGTGAAAGATGCCGATCTCCGCCCCACCGACTTCTGGAAGCCTGGCTTCGACGACCGCACGTGGGGCAGCATGCCCGTCCCCGGTGTTTGGGAACTGAACGGCTTTGGCGACCCCATCTACGTGAACACCAGCTATGCCTGGCGCAACCAGTTCACCAGCAATCCCCCGCAGGTGCCTACAGAGAATAACCACGTAGGCTCTTACCGCCGCGAAATCATCGTTCCTGCCACGTGGAAAGGCAAGGAAATCATCGCCCACTTCGGTTCCGTCACCTCTAATATCTATCTGTGGGTCAACGGCCGCTACGTAGGCTATAGCGAAGACAGCAAGCTGGAAGCCGAATTCAACCTGACGCCCTATCTGAAGCCCGGTCAGAAGAACCTGATTGCCTTCCAAGTCTTCCGCTGGTGCGACGGTACCTACCTCGAAGACCAGGACTTCTTCCGCTACAGTGGTGTAGGCCGCGACTGCTATCTGTATGCCCGCAACAAACAGCGTATCGAAGACATCCGTGTCACTCCCGACCTGGACGCCTCTTATAAGAATGGTTCGCTGCGCGTTGCCCTCAACGTGAAGGGCGGCGGCAACGTCAACCTCGAACTGCTGGATGCCTCCGGCAAGCAAATCGCTTCCGAAACTGCCCACGGCAGCGGCACCACTCTGCTGACAGTGGAGAATCCGCATAAATGGACGGCCGAAACTCCGTATCTTTATACCTTGCGCGCCACGCTTCAGGGCAGCGGTGAAGTGATCCCCGTCAAAGTAGGTTTCCGCAAGATTGAGCTGAAGGGCGCGCAGATATTGGTCAACGGACAGCCCGTCCTCTTCAAGGGTGCCGACCGCCATGAGATGGACCCCGACTACGGCTACGTTATCTCGCGTGAACGCATGCTGCAGGACATCCAGGTGATGAAGAAGTTCAATATCAATGCCGTGCGTACCTGCCACTATCCCAACAACAATCTGTGGTACGACCTCTGCGATGAATACGGCATCTACGTCGTGGCCGAAGCCAACATCGAATCCCACGGAATGGGCTACGGCGACAAGACCCTGGCCAAGCGCGCAGACTACAAGAAAGCACACCTGGAACGCAACCAGCGCAACGTACAACGCAGCTTCAACCATCCCAGCATCATCTTCTGGTCACTGGGCAACGAAGCCGGATATGGTCCCAACTTCGAAGCTGCCTACGACTGGATAAAAGCCGAAGACCCTAGTCGTGCCGTGCAATACGAGCAGGCAGGCAAGAAGGGAAAGACGGACATCTACTGCCCTATGTACTACGGTTATAACCATTGCCAGCAATACTGCGAAGACGCCACGATGGATAAACCCCTCATCCAGTGCGAATACGCCCATGCCATGGGTAACTCCGAAGGCGGTTTCAAGGAATACTGGGACCTGGTGCGTAAGTACCCAAAGTTCCAGGGTGGCTTTATCTGGGACTTTGTAGACCAGTCCGTACGCTGGCCGGGCAAGAACGGCAAGATGATTTATGCCTACGGTGGCGACTTCAACCGCTACGACGGCAGCGACGGTAACTTCTGTGACAACGGACTGATCAGCCCCGACCGCGTGCCCAATCCTCACATGTACGAAGTAGGCCGCATCTATCAGGACATCTGGACCACACCTGCCGACCTGAAGAACGGAGAAATCAACGTATACAATGAGTACTTCTTCCGCGACCTCTCCGCCTACTATCTGGAGTGGGAAGTGCTGAAAGGCGGGCGAGTAATGCGTACCGGCCGTGTGGAGAACCTGAATGTAGCTCCGCAGCAAACGGCCAAGGTCAAACTGGACCTGGGCGCGACCTGCCAGTGTACGGAATGGCTGCTCAACGTTTCCTATAAGCTGAAGAACCGTGAAGGTCTGCTTCCTGCCGGTTATGCCGTGGCCAAGGACCAGCTGACGCTGAACCCGTATCAAGCTCCTTCCATGGACCTGAAGAACTGCGAACTGAGCAATGTTCCCGCTACCGCTCCTGCCGTGAAAGAGAACGATTGGAATTACCTGATTGTCACCGGCGATGCCTTCCGCCTGGAATTCAACAAGCATAGCGGTTACCTGACCCAATATCAGGTGAACGGCCGCGAACTGATAAAAGAAGGTGAAGCTTTGACCCCGAACTTCTGGCGTGCTCCTACGGACAACGACTTTGGTGCCAACCTGCAACGTAAATATGCTGCCTGGAAGAACCCCGAAATCAAGCTGACTTCTTTCAATCAACGCACCGAGAACAGCCAGGTTATCGTAGAAGCTGCCTACGACATGCCTTCGGTATCTGCCAAACTGAATCTGACGTATGTCATCAACAACAGCGGTGCCGTGAAAGTCACTCAAAAGCTGACTGCCGACAAGAATGCGAAAGTCTCCCCGATGTTCCGCTTCGGCATGCAGATGCCTATGCCGCGCAGTTTCGAAACCATCGAATACTACGGTCGCGGTCCTGTGGAGAACTACAACGACCGTAACCATTCGGCCGATCTGGGCATCTATCGCCAGAGCGTTGCCGAGCAGTTCTATCCCTACATCCGTCCGCAAGAGAACGGAACGAAGACCGACATCCGTTGGTGGAAGATGCTGAATCCTGTCGGTAGTGGTGTCAAGATAGTGGCCGACGCTCCTTTCTCCGCATCTGCCCTGTACTATACCATCGAGTCTTTGGACGAAGGCTGGCATAAGCAGAACGGCCACTCACCCGAAGTAGAGGAAGCCGACCTTACCAACCTTTGCATTGACAAGGTGCAAACCGGTCTGGGTTGCGAAGACAGTTGGGGACGCATTGCCCGTCCTGAGTATCAGGTTCCTTACGCCGATTATGAGTTCACGTTTATACTCACTCCGGTGAAGAACAGTGTAGACTTAGACTAGAATAAAGTAAATGATATAATGATAAACGGTCGCTTCCTTAGAATGGGAGCGACCGTTTATTTTATTATTGTTTCTGCTTCAGATACTCACTTGGTGTCATTCCGAACTCGCTCTTGAAGCATTGACGGAAGTAAGCTACGCTGCTGAATCCGGTCATATAAGAGATCTCAGAGATGGAGTATCTGCCGGAAAGCAGGAACTGCACGCCGTTTCTCATCTTCACTTTGCGGATAAATTCGTTGGCCGACATATCTGCCACTCCTTTTATCTTCCGGTAAAGCGTGGAGTGGCTCATGCACATTTTGTCGGCAATGAAGGCGATGTCCATCTTCTCCATTTCCAGATTCTCTTCGATGATTTGCGTGATTCGCTGCAGGAACTCGTTGTCCAGTGCGTTCAGCGAGCTGGCGGCTTCGGCGGCCTGCTCCGGTTGGGGGATGACGGCGGTCAGGCGGGTTGCCAACTTCCTGCGGGCTTCCAGCAGGTTGTTGATGCGGCTGTGCAGCAACTTGGCGCTGAAAGGTTTGGTCAGATAAGAGTCGGCACCGGCGGTATAGCCTTCCTCTTTGTCGTGCAGGGAGTCTTTGGCCGTCAGCAGGATGACGGGGATGTGGCTGGTGCGTATGTCGTCCTTCACCGACCGGCAGAGTGCGATACCGTCCATGACGGGCATCATAATGTCGCTGACGATGACGTTTGGAATGCGGTCCTGGGCCAGCACCCAGCCTTTCTTGCCGTCTTCGGCAGTCAGTATCTCGAAGTTGTCGCTGAGTGACTGGCGGATGTATTCGCGGATGTCGAGGTTGTCTTCTACTACCAAAAGCAGCGGGTGGGCCTCTTCGGCTTGTCCCTCTTCCGGGAGCAGGGCTTCTTCGGTTGTTCCGGGTTCTTCGTCTGTCCGGTGCGTGTCGGTGTGCAATGCGTTGGGGTAGGTGTTGTCCGTCAACAGGCGGAGCCGGAAGGTGGTGCCGACTTCCAGTTGGCTGCTGACGTCGAGGGTTGCCTCGTGCAAGTCGGCCAGTCCTTTCACCAAAGCCAGTCCGATGCCCGAACCGGATGCCTGATATTTGCTGTGGGCCTGGTAGTAACGTTCGAAGATGTGTGGCAAAGCATCCGGGGCAATGCCGTGGCCGGTATCGCTGACGCTGATTTCAGTATACCTTACGCCGTCCTCTTCTTGGGCATTCAGGGCGAGGGTGATGTCACCTTTCGAGGTGTATTTGGCTGCGTTGGACAACAGGTTGTCCAGGATGGTCGTCAGCATGTCGGCATCGTAGAAGAGTTGTGTCTCTTCCGTTTCGATACGTACATGGAAGTTAACCTTGGGATTCCGGTTCAGTTCTTTGTAGCGCAATCCTATTTCTTGTATCAGTTCCGACAAGTCGCCTCGCGCCACGGAGAGCTTGCGGTTCTGGGTTTCCGTCTTGCGGAACTCCAGGATGCCGTTGATGAGGTTCAGCAGACGGGTGGCGCTGTCGCGTATGATGCTGATTTTGTTGGCATGTTTGGGCGAGAGGGTGTTGTCGCTCAGCAGGTCTTCCAGCGGACCCAGTATCAGGGTGAGCGGGGTGCGCAGTTCGTGGGTGATGTTGGTGTAGAAGCGCAGGCGCTCGTCATTCAGTTCCTGCTTGTTCTGGCTGTTCTTGCGTTCTACTTGCAGGCTGCTTTCCAAGTCCAGTTTTCGTTTGTAGAAGCTAAGCAGGATATAGATAAGCGTGGCTGCTACCAGGATATAGAGCAACTTGGCATACCATGCCAGCCAGAAGGGTGGGTGAATGGTAATGGGAAGTGCGGCAATCTCTTCTTCCCATTCCTGGTTGCGCAGGCGGGTGCGGACTTTGAACTTATATTTGCCGGGCGGGATGTTGCGGAAGGTTACCTGGTTTTCGCCTTGTGTGCTGTACCACACATCCTCCAGTCCCTCCATCATGTAAGCGAACTCTACTTGAGTGTTCTGTGTATAGTCCAGTACGTTGAATGAAATCTTAAAGGTATTTTGGTTGTGTGGCAGTACGATTCTTCCTGGGGCCAGTGGCAATGCTACTTCCACATCCTGGCTTTCCGTCTGCTTGCTGTAGACGAAGAAGCGTGTGATGGTGACGGGAGATACGATCTGTGCAGCCGCGAGCGACGAGGGGTCGAAGCTGCATGTGCCGTTTTGCGAACCGAAATAAAGCGTTCCGTCGGTAGCCAGTACGGCGGCACCGTCCATAAAGTCACCCATGGGGATGCCATCTCTGTGGTCATAGCCGTAGAACATCTTTTGGCTTTCGTTCAAGCGTGATATTTCGGCGTTGGTGCTTAGCCAGATGTTGCCGTCGCGGTCTTCACGGATGGCACGTACTTGTGTGTTCCGCAATCCCTCTGCTTCACCGAAAGTCTGGTAGCTTTCCGGTTTGGTGAAGTCAGGGAAGAGGATAGCCCCTTCTCGCGTGGCAATCCAGATGCGCTCCTGTGAGTCGACTGTCAGGGAATTCACGGCATTGGAGGGGAAACCGTTCTCTTTCTGGTGGTTCAGCAGTAACTTGCCTTGTGTGCTGAAGATGAAAATACCTTTTCCGAATGTTCCTATCCACAACTTACCTTGCGAATCACGGTATATGCCGTGCACAATACGGTCGTCCAATTGGCTGGTCAGTTCTTCTTCGAAAGTCAGTTTGTCGTTCAGATAGCTGTATATTCCGTTGCGGCAGCCTATCCACAGCTTTCCGTCCGTGTCTTCGTAGAAACATCGGATGTCCGAGGGCTGCGTTTCGTTTCCACTGATGCGGGTGAAACTTTTCTTCTCCGGTTCGTAGTAGAAGAGTCCGGCTTCGTAGGTGCCAATCCATATTCTCTTCCGGCTGTCCTCGTGCAGAGCTCTGACAAAGGCATGAGGGTGGGAGGCTGAGGTTGGCAATGGAATTACTTGTACTTTTTCTCCTTTCTTATAGAGTGCCAGTTCACTTTCTCCGCCCATCCATAGGTGCCCGTTGTGGTCTATACAGAGCCCCCATACCTGTTTGTAGCGAATCTGGCCTTGCTTTTCTACAGTGTAGCGTAGGGTATTGAATTTGCTTGGTTCATAGCTGATAAAGTCCAGTCCGTCGCGGTAATTCCCTATCCAGATGTTTCCGTAGGAGTCTTGCAGCAGCCGGCGTACGTAGGGGCCGGTTAATCCGTATTCATCGTTGGTCACCGTAATGTTTCGGAAACGGATATTCCGGGCATCGGTGAAGGTATTGCTTTGCATATTCAGTATACTGATACCGCCCATGCTGGTAGCAAACCAAATCTCTCCGTTCTTCATTTGTTTGATATCCATTACAGTTCCCGGTAGCAACGAATCATCATCATCTTTCTTGTGCCGGAATACGGTGAATTGCTGCGTATCAGGATTGAAGAGGGCGATTCCCTTATTCGTTCCTATCCATACATTCTTGTTATGGTCAATGCAGATGGAGTAAACTTCATCACCGGGAATACTGTTCGGATTGTCCGGATCGTGGTGGAAGTTACGCAGGGTCATCTTTTTCATATCGATGATGCTGAGGCCGTCCAATACATGTCCTACATACAGATTACCTTGTCCGTCGTCTCTGGCTGTCCAGTATCTTCGGGGCAATCCTTTGACATTGTTCCAGTTATAATTGGTAAATGTTTGTTTTCGGGGATCATAGTGCTGTATGCCCATGTGGTAATGGGTAATCCATATTCCGCCGTCAGAAGCCGGGGCCAGATAAGGTATGTCATTGCTGACCAGTTTGTTTCCATCTTCTGCCTTTAGTTCGGTGATGCTTTCGGTGCTATAGTCAAAGCAACAAAGTCCGTCGCGTTGAGTACCGATCCACACCTTGTCTTCTGCAGGATCAGCCAGTACGGCGTTCAACTCGTTGCTGCTCAATCCCGAGTTACTTTTATTATAAACGATGAATTGTTGTCCGTCAAAGCGGTTCAACCCTGATTCCGTTGCTATCCATATATAGCCTTTCCGGTCTTGCGTCAGGCTGACAACGTAATTGTTGGAAAGTCCGTTTTCTACGCCGAAATGTGAAATGCGGTGCGGTTGGGCAGATGTGGTAGTGATGAGAGTTCCCATTACGTTCAGGAAGCAGATGATGTAAATGATGCCGATGTGTTTCATGGTACGGTTGTCTTTTTAGGGTCTGTGCAAAAGTAGCACATTTCCTTGAATAATGTTCTTGCTGTACGGGGTAGAAATTCTGCATTCTACCACTAAAAATTCGTCATGAAAGGATAGATAAATGGTCAAAATTACACTTATTGCTTTGTGTGAACGATTTTCTATTCTTCTTGCTTAGTTTTTAATCTCTCTTGTGTTATAATATTTTTTAAGTTTGCGGTGGAAAGATAAAACAACTATTAAATCTTTAATACTTATGAAGACATAAAATGAACCTTATTTTGAAAGTAGGAAGATGCAAAGCTACTCTTTCTTCTTCTTTATAAATAGTATACAAGAGAGAATTTATTCAATTACCTTATTTATCTAATAACAAAAAACGATGAATCTAAATTCGTTCAAAAGAAATCGCAAGGCACTTACAGCCTTATTGCTCTGCACGGGTTTTATTGCTACTCATCCTTTGGCAGCATTTGCCGAAGAAGGTGTGCCTGCTGTGCAGATGGTCCAACAACAGAAACAATCTGTTTCGGGTATCGTGAAGGATGCTACTGGTGAACCGGTTATCGGTGCCAATATCCGTGAAAAAGGAAATCCAAGTAATGGTACGATTACCGATATTGACGGTAACTTCAGTATTAAGGTTGCTCCGGGTGCTACGCTCGAGGTTTCTTTCATTGGCTATAAGACAGTGGAAGTAAAAGCTACATCCGGCAAACCTCTGAATGTAACTCTGACGGATGATACTGAGATGCTGGAAGAAGTGGTGGTAATAGGTTATGGTACGATGCGCAAGAAAGACCTTACGGGATCTGTTGTTCAGATACGTCCGGACAGACTTGCCAATGAAGCTCCGAAGACAGTGCAGGATGTATTGCGCGGTACCCCAGGCCTGAATGTGGGATATGATGCTTCGGCCAAAGGTGGTGGTTCTATGCAGATTCGTGGACAACGTTCAGTATATGATAAGGGGGGACACAACGATCCGCTTATTATCCTTGACGGCATGCAGTTCTATGGTGAGCTTTCTGAAATCAATCCCGAGGACATCGCTCAGATTGACGTATTGAAGGATGCTTCAGCCTCGGCTGTTTATGGTGCCAAAGGTGCGAATGGTGTAATTGTAGTGACTACCAAGAAGGGTAAGACGGGCAAACCGACCATTAATGTAGGTGTTACGCTGGGTATCAATACTCGTAGTGCCTATCGTGAAGTGTTTGATTCCAACGGTTATGTGCAATATTTGAGCGACTGGTATAAAACAAATTCATACGGACAGAATCCTATAACGGGCAAGTATGAAGCTTATGGAGCGGCAACATGGAAAAAAGATAATGATTTTCCTGAAGGACATTGGGTATTCAATACTCCGGCCGGTTTCTACGATAATCCGAATAATCTTTCTCAGTGGGGCATTGACCAGGATCAGTGGAAGGCATATAGCAACAATACCGAAGGTGAGGGACTGATAAGTATTTGGGGACGTCGCCTGGGTATGGAAGACGCTGTATTGCAAAACTTTATCAATGGAAAAACGTTCGATTGGTATGACAAGACTTTCCGCACCGGCATCAACCAGGATTACAACGCCAGCGTGTCGGGAGCTACCGAACGCATGAACTATTACATGTCATTCGGTTATTTGAAGAATGAAGGAGCTATCCGTGGGAATGATTATCAAGCCATGCGTGCCAATCTGAAAGTCACAGGAAAAGTAACGGATTGGTTAGAAATAGGAGCGAATGTTAATTTCCAGGACCGTACGGACGGTGATATTTCTGTAAGTACAGGAACCAATTACTGGGACAACAATATGTTGCGTAATAGCCCATATTCTAATTATCTCAATGAGGATGGGTCGTTGGCACAATATCCTATGGGAAATACGGTAAAGCGCGGTTATAACTACGACTTTGAACGCCAATATCTGGATTTGGACAAAGGCTATACTGTTTTGAATACGATATTCAATGCCAAATTGACGCTGCCGTTTGGAATCAAGTATGAATTCAATATTGCTCCGCGCTATCAGTTCTTCTATGACCGTTATTTCACTTCCGCTTCAAGACCTGATACGAATGCCGATAATCAAGGTGTGAACCGGGAACAAAGCAAACGTTTCGATTATTCATTGAATAACACTATTACTTGGGACTACACGTTTGCCAAGAAGCATCATGTCATTCTTACCTTGGTGCAGGAGGCTGAAGAACGTCGTTTCTGGAAAGACCGTATCGAAGCGAAAGGTATTTATCCGTCGGACGCTTTGGGTTTTCATAACACTGCCAACGGAACAAAGACATTAAGCAATTTCTCTTCTGAAGATACGCATGAAACGGCCGCTGCATATATGGGACGTCTGTTCTATTCGTATGATGACCGCTATATGATAACCGGTACGGTACGCCGGGATGGTTATTGTGCATTCGGTACTAACAATCCGTGGGCTACATTCCCCTCTATATCTGCGGCTTGGACTTTCACCAACGAAGAGTTTTTTAATTGGGAGCCAATGAGTACCGGTAAGTTACGCCTGTCTTGGGGTAAAAATGGTAACCGTTCGCTTGAAAATCCTTTTGTAGCTTTGTCTAATCTGGGTGCCGGTACGGGAGCTACGATGGGATATATCACAAACAACGGGGCTATTTATGATATGAAATATTTGAGTGCTGACCGTATGGCTAACCCGAACCTTCAATGGGAAAAGACAGAATCTTATAACGTTGGTTTAGATTTCGGGTTCTTTAACGACCGTATTAGCGGTAGTATCGAAGGATATATCATGAAAACGCATGACATGATCATGGGAAAGAGTTTACCCGACTTTTCCGGATTCGGAAGTATTACAACCAATCTTGGTGAAGTACAGAATAAAGGTATTGAATTCAGCTTAAGTACGGTGAATATGCAGAAAGCTGACTTTGAATGGCGTTCCACCTTTGGATTGTCCTATAATAAGAATGAAATAAAACACCTCTATTATGAAATGCAAGATGTTTTAGATGCCGATGGCAATGTGGTTGGCCAAAAGGAAATGGATGATACCGGTAATAAATGGTTTATCGGCAAACCTATCGGAGTAATCTGGGACTATAAGGTGACCGGCATTTGGCAGGCGGATGAAATGGAGGAAGCAGCTAAATATGGCCAGAAACCGGGCGATCCGAAAGTGGAAAACTATTATACAGCTGATGATAAGGTAAATGCCGACGGTAGTGTTACACCGGTGTATAATGATAAAGATAAGCAATTCCTGGGACAAACAACTCCCAAAGTACGTCTGTCTTTCCGTAATGAATTTACGTTGTGGAAGAATCTGGATTTTTCGTTTAGCCTTTATTCCTACTTAGGGCATAAGAGCCTTTCGGGAAACTATCTGAATAACGATAATGGTGGTAACTTGGTTACCTATACATTCAATACTTTCAAGAAGGAGTATTGGACACCGGAGAATCCGACGAACGAATATGGACGTCTCAACGCCCAAGGACCTAATGGTGCACAGGGGGCGCAGAAATTGTATAACCGCTCGTTTGTTCGTTTAGACAACATTTCGTTGGCTTATACATTGCCGCAGAAGTTAACAAAGAGATGGCTGATTGACCGTGTGAAACTGTATGGTACTATACGCAATGTAGGTTGCTGGGGACCGTGGGAATATGGTGATGCAGAAACAGGTGGATTGGCTACCCGCACTTATACGTTTGGATTAAACTTAACCTTCTAAAAACTTGGAATGATGAAAAACTATATGAATAATATATTATCAAAAGGATTGTTGATTCTTACCGGGACGGTGTTGACGACCGGTTGTACTGATAGTTTCCTTAAGCCGGACCCGCTGTCATTCTATGAACCGGATGTCACATTCTCCACTGAATCTGGTTTAAAAGCCGGATTGGCTATGGCTGACAGACATTTGCGCTTGTATTGGACCGATTTTGAGTCTAATAATATTAATGTACCCATTAGTACGGAATATCTTTTCTCTGACCTTTCATTATTTGGAAAGACTGACCAAGGTAACGGCACTTATTCAAACTTCGCTGCTCAGTTGACTCCGACCGGTGGTATTTCCAACGGTGATGATAACCAGATTTCTTATTTCTGGGGACAAACATACAGTGGAATTAAGTATGCTAATACGGTATTGAATTATGTAGATGGGGTTACCTCTCTAAGCGAGGCTACCAAGAATGCCTATAAAGGACGTGCGTACTTTCATCGTGCTTACCGTTATCTGAACCTGGTTTTCCAATTTGGTGATGTTCCTTTGGTGACAAAACTACTGGAAGTACCCAAAGAAAACTATCGCTCCACTAAAAAGGAAGCTATTCTGGATATGATTACCAAGGATATGGAGTTTGCTGTTGAATGGGTACCTGAACAAAAAGATATGGAGTATTATGGTATGGTAAATAAGGGTGCCTGCCGCCAATTGCTTATTAAGTGTTATTTGGCAACCGGACAGTTTGAAAAGGCCGAACAGCAAGCTGACATTCTGATTGGACAATACCAGTTGATGACAGAGCCTTTTGGAACATTTACCAACAGTGGAGAACCTGAAACCTGGAATATAACACGCAATGTTATTTGGGATTTACATCGTCCGGTGAATAAGGCTATTGGTAGTAATAAGGAGGCTATTATGGTGCTTCCCAACAGTTCAGACCAAACCCATACTGATTTTCTGACTATGCGTATTTTCGGTCCTTTCTGGAACGATGGTAAACTGCAGACTACTGATGGAGCGCAAGCTGCAATAAACTTTGCACGAAATGCGCCTCTTTATGATAAGGCTTTGGATAATGTCCGAGCTTTTGGGCGTGGAATCGGTACTATACGGGCTACTCATTTTGCACAACATGGATTGTGGACTGTGAATGGTATAGAGGATAAGGCGGATCTTCGTCATAATTCTACTGTCGGAAACTGGGTGAATATGGAAGATATCAGGTACTGTGCTTATATCAATCAGGGTGCAAAGCAAAAATCGGAGTATTACGGAAAGAATTTCATGCTCTATGCGGATAAGGATGTTTGGGGAACAGATAAAGATGGCAATCCCATTATCACTAAACATAAGGGAGATATACTTTGCTCAGATACCTTACGCGACTGGTTCGATTTTCCTTTGTATAAGATTTATCTGAAGGATGAAAATGCCGAAGCCAATGTGGGTGCTAACCAGTTTAATGGAGCAAGCAAAGGCAGCGATGCTACGTGGTATCTGTATCGTTTGGCCGAAACCTATTTGTTGCGTGCCGAAGCTAAATACTATCAAGGTAAAGATGCTACATCTGATGTAAACGAAGTACGTAAACGCGCTCAATGCTCGCAGCTTTATACTACAGTTAATATTGGTGATATAATGAATGAACGTGCTCGCGAGCTTTATCTGGAAGAGTGGCGTCATGCTGAGCTGGTACGTGTATCTTACTGTTTGGCCTTGAGTGGCAAACCCGATGAATGGGGAAATACCTATAGTCTTGACAATTGGGATAAGCAGGAAGGCACGGATGAGAATGGCGGAAGCTACTGGTATCAGCGCTTGATGCACTATTCCATTTACAATAAGCACCCTGAAGGAATACAGAGCGGTGGTAAAACATTCATTTTCTCAATGGATAAGCACAATATGTACTGGCCTATTCCTAATGGTTCTATTATTGGTAATAAAAAAGGAAAACTCCATCAGAATTACGGCTATGACGGTTATGATGCCAATGTCCCGATGTGGGAGACTTGGGAAGAGGCTGTTGCTGATGAAGATAAGACAGAATGATTGTTTGTCCCCGTTCCTTGAAAACAACGATGCCATAGAGGTAACAGGTTTTATTTAATAATTGAAGCGAGGTGGTCTTATTATTTAATAAGATGCTGCCTCGCTTTCTTTTTAAAGCACGGTGACAAGGAGAAAGAACCGAAAATAGCTTGCATTTATGCCTGCTTTCACGTATCTTCGCCTTATAATCTATTATAAGACGTACGAGAAGATGAAATACCCCATTGGAATACAGAGTTTCGACCGCATTCGCGAAGACGGATTTGTCTATGTGGATAAGACTGACTTGGTTTATGATCTTGTGCAGAAAGGTTCAATTTATTTTCTGAGCCGTCCCCGTCGTTTCGGAAAGAGCCTACTGGTGAGTACGCTTGCCTGCTATTTCCAGGGACGAAAAGAATTATTCGACGGACTGGCCATCGCCTCTCTTGAAAAAGAATGGTTGCAATACCCCATTTTCCGTATTGATTTCAACGGAGGGAACTATACCCGTGAAGGAGAACTGGAAGCAACCATCGAAACCTACATAGTTCAATGGGAAGAGATGTATGGAAAAGACCCTGCAGAAACCACCATCGGTACCCGCTTCAGAGGCGTGCTGCAACGCGCTAGTCAGCAGACCGGACTGCGTGCCGTGGTTCTGGTTGATGAATACGATAAACCCATTCTCGACGTACTGGACACGGGTGCCTATACTCGTACCGACGAGGGCGAGAAACTTCTGCTCGAAGATCATCACCGGGAGATACTGAAAGGTTTCTACTCCACCTTCAAAGGTGCCGATGAATACTTGAAATTCGTACTGCTGACCGGTGTTACAAAGTTCTCACAAGTAAGTGTATTCAGCGGGTTCAATCAGCCTAAGGATATCAGTATGGATGGACGCTATGAGTCATTGTGTGGCATCACTCAGGAAGAACTGGAGGCTCACTTCGAAGAACCTATGTCCCAGCTGGCAGCCAAATATCAATGTACTGTGGAGGAGATGAGAGAATGGCTGAAGCGTCAGTACGACGGTTATCACTTCAGTACGAACATGGCGGATATTTATAATCCGTTCAGTATACTCAGTGCTTTTGACATGAACGAAATTCGTGATTACTGGTTTTCTACCGGCACGCCCACCTATTTGATACGCCTGCTGAGACACAGCCGTGAGCAGATGAACGAACTGACCGGGAAATATTATAAGCCCTCCTTGTTTGTGGACTATAAGGCAAATGTAGAGCAACCTTTGCCCATGATTTACCAAAGTGGCTACCTTACTATCAAGGAGTACAACAGAAGAATGGGTACTTATTTGCTTGATTTTCCTAATAATGAAGTACGTAAAGGATTCTTGTCTGTATTGGCAGCCGACTTTCCCTCTGTTACGCGTACGGTAGAGGATTGGGAAGAATTAATTTGTAATTGATAATTTGGGGGCAGCAAGTTCAACTCTCAAATAAAAGTTGCGAGGCATTTTACCCTCATACCCTCATAAAAACTCTGTATCCCTTTATTCATCGGCGTTTGAACTATGAGAGCGACCCTGGTAGCAACTATGAGGGTAGGCCGTTGCTCTCATAGTGCATCGTCCGTGGGGAATAGGGCTAAGGAGGCAACTTTTTAATGCGTGAAAGGTGTTGTAAATAAGGTGATTACGGTTTCTTATAGGTAGGAAACTGGCGTTTCTGTATGTGGAAACTGTCGTTCCCAACAGTAGGGAACGACAGTTTCTCCTAATGGGAACGAGCGTTTCCTCTAATGGGAACTGCAGTTTCCTCTTATGGGAACGCGCGTTCCCTTGTATGGAAACGGAAGTGTCCCCATAGAAGCAATAATGAATTAATATGCTGACGAAGGCATAATAGAAGTATTACCCACCCTTTTTGACTGATAATTAGCCCTTGAGTATTAGTTTGCTGCTTATCTTTGTAGCATGTCAATAAATAAATCTACCATGAAGAAAAGAAATCTATTATTGTTTGCTATGTTGCTGATTGCCGTCTTGCTGCCGGCACAACAGAAGGTACCCGGCCGTTTCCGGACTAATATTCCTCTCGATTCGATTCATCTGAGCGATCCCTGTATCCTGGCTGATAGGAAAACGAACATGTATTATATGACTGGCTCCGGAGGACTTCTTTGGAAGAGTAAGAACCTTGCCTTGTGGGAAGGCCCGTATCGGGTTACGGAAACCGATCCGGACTCTTGGATGGGGCCCAATCCGGAGATCTGGGCAGCGGAACTGCATCAGTATAAAGGTAAATACTACTATTTCGCCACATTTACAAACAATGCCATCCGGATAGATTCGGTGAAAGGAACCGTAATCCCCCGTCGTGCCAGCCATGTACTGGTCAGCAACAAACCCGACGGACCTTACCGGCCTATGAAAGATCCTGTCTATCTGCCTGCCGACATGCCGACGCTCGACGGCACTTTCTGGGTGGACAGCGATGGTAAACCCTATATGATTTATTGCCACGAATGGTTGCAGAACTGGAACGGCACGGTGGAAAAGATAGAGCTGAAGCCCGACTTGAGCGGTTCCATCGGCAAGGGAAAGATTCTTTTCCGTTCCAGCGATTCACCGTGGAGCCGCGAAAGAATGGGCGACAAAGTAGCACCAAACCGGGTGACTGACGGCCCGTGGGTGTTCCGGACAACTACCGGACGCTTGGGGATGATATGGACAAGCTGGGTGTTCCAGGACTATACGCAAGGCGTTGCCTACTCGGCAAGCGGAACCTTGGACGGGCCGTGGATACAAGAAAAAGAGCCCATCACTCCGCCCAATTTCGGTCATGGCATGCTGTTCCGGACATTGGAAGGGAAGTGGCTGATGTCTGTTCACAGTCATAAGGAGGTGAATGGAAGGTATGTCCGCATTCCCCATTTGTTTGAGGTCGATTTGTCGGGAGACAAGCTGGTGCTGGGAAAAGATTTGTCCTCCTCCATCCGTTTGTAGACTAAAAGTACGCATAATTCTCCCTGATATAAGCGGAAACTTGCTATATTTGCCATGATTCTTAATCTCTAATGGTATGAAAAATATAGTGAGTTTCTGCTCCTTTTATAAATATTGTGTCTTGTTGGTTTGTTGGACCCTGTTCCCGGCTGCATTGGAAGCAGCAGATACCGATATAATTTCGCAGTTGAACTTCAAACAAATATCTACACTCAACGGTCTACCTACTGACGAAGTTCAGAAGATATTTCAGGATAGAGAAGGTTTTATATGGTTTGCCACCCGGTACGGACTGTGCAAATATGACGGTTATCAGGTTACCGTCTATAAATCGAATTTATATGCACCCGGACTGCTTACGAGCAATAATATTTATTGTCTTGCCGATGACTATGACGGTAATCTCTGGATAGGTACGCAGGAAGGCTTGAACGTACTTAACAAAAAGACGGGAGAAATCCGGCAATATACTTATCCTGCTATTCCTAATAATGCGGTTTCTTGCTTGTCGGTTACTAAAGACAATAAAGTGTGGGTTGGCACGGATTCCGGGCTATGCCGATATGTTCCGCAGAAGGATTCTTTTGTTGTATATGGCGATAACATGGATGATGGTGCCTTTACTATATCCGCCATTAAGTCATTGCTCGAAGATGCGGATGGGGATTTGTGGGTTGGAACATGGTCTGGCGGGCTTTTTAGGCATTCACTGAAGGAGGACAAGTTCTATGCATATCCCCGGATCAACGAGCGAAACTCCGCACATGTCATTTATCAGGATGCCGACCATAAGATATGGGTCGGCGGATGGGATTGCGGCTTGTTTCTATTGAACCATTCCAAAGATATGGAAAAAGTATCTTATACGAGATACGTCCATAAAGTAGGGGATGAGACCAGCCTTTCGGATAATATTGTCTATGATATTGTTGAAGACGTGCATACACATACGCTGTGGATCGGTACTCGGGCAGGCTTGAGCATTATGAAACGGGAGACCCCCGGGCAATTTATCAACTATAAATCCAGGCATTCGTCTTATTATATCTCTTGCGATGAAATAAATTCATTATTGCGCGATCGTGCCAATAATATATGGTTAGGCTCTATCGGTGGTGGTGCATTGATGGTAAGTACCGAATTGCCGCCATTTACCAGCCACTCTCTGAATCTGGTGGAAGATGATGTGCCGACGACTTCGGTTCGTGCAGTGTATGCCGATTCTGAGAAGAATCTTTGGTTGGGTGCCGGGAGCTACGGATTGGCGCATAAGGATTATGAGACCGGTAAATTAGCTTTTAACTCCCGGATTCCTGAGTTCTCGGATATATCGGGGGTACCTACTGTCAATTCTATCATCCAGCGCAGAAATGGGGAACTTTGGTTCGGAACTTATGACGGTGGAATCTTAATCTATAAGAAAGGAGAGAAGGTAAGGGTCTTGACAGAGCTCAACACACCTTATCTCTATTCCAGTTGTGTTTCGGCGCTATGCGAAGATAGCCGGGGAAATTGTTGGGTAGGTTGCCGCGGTGGTATGGGGGTGAGTCTTGCCGGCGGTGGACATTACCGGTTCAGTGCACTTCCTTTTGATGGAGGCGACTTTGTGGATTGGTATCACATAAAAGATATAGTCGAAGATATGGACGGCAGTATTTGGGTTGCAACGGCCAACTGCGGTATTATACATATCACGGGAAATGTGCAGCATCCCGAAACGTTGAAATATAGTAATTACAGTTATAGGAACGGTCAGTTGGCTATAAACTCTGTGTTATGTTTGCATATTGACAGGTCCGGCCGATTGTGGGCCGGTACGGAAGGCGGTGGATTGTATCTGTATGATCGGGAAAAAGGTACTTTCTGCGAAAAGAACCGTGAGTACAACATTCCCAGTGATATGATTGGTTCCATAGAAGAAGACGGGCAAGGTTGTTTGTGGATGGGAACCAATATCGGACTGGTGCGGCTGAATGTTCCGGCAGACGAAGCCTACTCTAATGTCCGTGTTTATACAACGGCAGACGGGCTGCAAGATAATTTCTTCATTGCTCACGCCTCTTGCAGCAGGGGTGGTGAACTGTTTTTTGGAGGCAACAAAGGTTACAACAGTTTCTTTCCGGAAACTTTGAAAGATGGAAATGAGGAAGTGCCTTATTTGATTACGGATATTAAAATCTTCAACCGTTCGTTTGCTTCGATAAAACCCGAAACCAGGGAGCGGATCTCTTCTGTTATGCCGTCGTTTACGCACAAAATAGAGTTGCCCTATGAATATAATAATTTCAGCATCGAGTTTGCTTCCCTTACTTTTAAGAATCCCGATTTGAATCGTTATGCCTATCAGCTTGTAGGGTTCGACAAGGATTGGCAGTATACGGATGCGAGCCGGCGCTTTGCCTATTATAACAATTTGGAGAGCGGCACTTATAAATTCCGTTTGAAAGCTACTAATGAGAATGGCATCTGGAGTGGGGAAATCCGGGAACTTGAAGTCGTCGTGTTGCCGCCGTTCTGGGCTACATGGTGGGCTTATGTCATTTATATACTGATAGCGGCAGCACTTATCTTTTCTATTCTTCGAACGGCAAAGAACAGGATGCAGCTGCGTAATGAGTTGCATCTTCGGGAAATGGAGAAGGCAAAGTTGGAGGAGCTGAATCATGTTAAACTGCAGTTCTTCACCAATATAACGCATGAATTGCTGACTCCGCTGACTATTATTTCGGCTACGGTGGATGAACTGAAGATGCAGGTTCCCGGTCATGATGATATTTATACGGTGTTGGGAAGCAATATCAGTCGCCTCATTCGTTTGTTGCAGCAGATACTTGAGTTCCGCAAGGCCGAAACCGGTAATTTGAAGTTACGTGTTTCTCCCGGAGATATTGCTGCTTTTGTGAAGAACGAGGCAGAATCCTTCTTGCCGCTTGTAAAGAAACGCAAGATACATTTCTCCGTACTCTGTAATCCGGAATCTATTATTGGCTATTTTGATACGGACAAGCTGGATAAGATTCTTTATAACCTGCTTTCGAATGCTGCTAAATACAATAAGGATGGCGGTTACATACAAATAACACTTTCGTATGCCAAGGACAGGGATTTTATTCAGTTGCATGTGAAGGATAATGGCAGTGGCATTCCCAAAGAAAAGCAGAAGATGCTCTTCAAACGCTTCTATGAGGGAAATTATAGAAAGTTCAATACCATAGGCACCGGAATCGGACTCTCTTTAACCAAAGATCTGGTGGAATTGCACGGAGGGGAAATCCGGGTTGAAAGTGAAGAAAACCAGGGCACCGAGTTTATTGTGACACTACCCATTGACCGCTCTTATTTTAAAGAAGAGCAGATTGAGGAGGAAGCTGTACTCCCGATACAGAAAACGGTTACTTATTCGGAAGAGGAAACGGAAACTGTTTCTGCCGGAAAGCCAAAGACACATACTGTCCTGGTGGTAGAAGATAATGAGGAACTGCTGCAACTGATGGTTAAGTTGTTGCAGCGGGAGTATAATGTCCATACGGCAGAAAACGGACAGGAAGCCGTGACTGTGCTTGATAATGAAGATATTGACCTGGTTGTTTCTGATGTCATGATGCCGGTGATGGATGGTATTGAATTCTGCAGGTATGTGAAAAACAAATTGGAACTCAGCCACATCCCTATCATTCTGCTTACTGCCAAGAATAAGGAAGAAGACCGTGCCGAAGCCTATGAAGTAGGAGCGGATGCTTTTATCAGTAAACCTTTCAATCTGGCGGTATTGCATGCCCGCATCCGTAATCTGTTGAAATATCGGGAACGCAAGGCGCATGATTTTAAGAATCAGCTGGTTTTTGAGGTCAAGGAGTTGAACTATACCAGTATTGATGAAGACTTTATGCAACGCGCCATCGCATGTGTGAATCGCCATTTGGAAGATTGTGAGTTCGACCAGCCTCAGTTTGTAGATGAAATGGGTACCAGCAAATCGACTCTTTACAAAAAGCTCAAATCTCTGACCGGATTGAATACATCTGCCTTTATCCGCAATATCCGTCTGAAAGCAGCTTGCCGCATAATGGAAGAGAAGGGGAGTGCTGTCCGTATCTCCGACTTGGCTTATGCCGTAGGTTTTAATGACCCTAAATATTTCAGTGCTTGTTTTAAGAAAGAGTTCGGCATGCTGCCTACTGAATATTTGGAACGGTTTACGTGATAATGTTTGCATAGGATGTTATTCCCATATTTCTAAAGTAGAATTATGATTTAATAAGGTAGAGAAACTAAAATTCTACCTCAGATAACTATATTTAGAGCCGTTATTCTCCGTCTGAGCCTACATTTGTAACAGTTTTCACGACTACTATGAGGATCGTGATATGCAAACAAATAAATGTTTAATCTTAAAGTTTATGCAATGAAAAAACAGAGATTCTTTGAAGGACTCAGACTAAAAGTGTGCATCACTTTGGCTGTTTGTATGACCCTTCTGTTGAATGTTCAGTTCTTGAACGCACAAAGTTCAACAATCAATGTAAAAGGTGTAGTGGAAGATGCGATGGGGCCGGTAATTGGCGCCAGCATTGTGGAAAAAGGCAATGCTACGAATGGAACGATTACCGACATGAATGGGGGCTTTTCCCTGAAAGTACCTTCCAATGCTACGTTGGTCGTTAGTTTTATTGGTTACAAAACACAGGAAATTCCGGTTGCCGGGAAAACTTCTTTTAATGTGAAGATGACAGAAGATTCCGAAATGCTGGATGAAGTGGTGGTAGTAGGTTTTGGTACACAGAAAAAGGTGAATTTGACCGGTTCTGTTGGTTTGGCTACTGCCAAGGAGATTGAAGCACGTCCGGTAGCGAATGCTACTCAGGCATTGCAAGGTTTGGTTCCGGGTTTGCAGATTACTACCAATACGGGTGAGTTGGATAAGAATATGTCCATCAATATCCGTGGTAATGGTACTATCGGCGACGGTTCGAGCGGTAGCCCGCTGATTCTGATTGATGGGATGGAAGGTGATATCAATACGGTAAACCCGCAGGATATCGAAAACATCTCTGTATTGAAAGATGCCGCTGCTTCTTCTATTTATGGTTCGCGCGCACCGTTCGGCGTTATTCTGGTAACGACCAAGAAGGGTAAATCGGGCAAGGCTACGATTAACTATAATAATAGTTTCCGTTTTAGTAGTGCAATACGTCTTCCGGAAATGATGGACTCTTATACGTTTGCCAATTATTATAATCAGGCCTCCTATAATGCAAATCAAGGAACACAATTTTCTGAGAAGGTCATGCAACAAATGCTTGACTTCCAGGCGGAAGGTGGTACAAATACAGGTGGACTGCCTTCTAATGGCGTTGAATGGGGAAAACCTGCTGGTGATCCTTTTACCGAGGCTTATGCCAATACAGACTGGTATTCTGAAATTTACAAGGATGATGCCTTCTCACAGGAGCACAATCTTAGTATCAGCGGTGGAGGAGAAAAGTTCAATTACTACGCTTCTTTAGGCTATCTGGATCAAAGTGGATTGCTCCGTCCAGCTTCGGATAATCTGAAACGATTTAATGCAAGCGCTAAGTTTGGTGCGGAGTTGACCAGTTGGTTGAAGTTTAATTATAGCCTGCGCTATGTCCGTCAGGATATGTTGCGTCCAACAAAGTTTGGAGGAAGTTTGTATGAGAAGGTTGGCCGTCAGACATGGCCTAACTTGCCGGTATACGATGAAAATGGCTATTATTTTAACGGTAATGCCGAAACGCCCGCTATGCAATTAGCTTTGGGAGGAGACCGTAATGTACAGACTGACAAGAGCTATCATCAAGCCAGTTTGGTATTTGAGCCTATCAAGAACTGGATTACCAATGTTGAGTTCAATTACAGTCTTAATAATGTGGATACTCGCGAAGTGTCACTTCCCTGTTACAATCATGATGTTGCCGGTGGGATTGTAGATACTAAGGGAACAAACAGTCTCTATCAAGATTATAAAAAGGAGACTTATATGAACTGGAATATTTATTCTACTTATTCATTCTCCCTGGATGATGTCCATAATTTCAAAGTGATGGGTGGTTTCCAGTCGGAAGAGATGCGCCAGAAGTTTTTCAGTGCTAAAGGTTATGGCTTGCAAGTAGAAGATCTGCCGGAATTGGATTTGATCTCAAATATTGATGGAGCCGGAAAGGAAAAAGTACCTGAAGTAGGAGGTTATCGTAATGAGTGGGCTACAGCAGGTTTCTTTGGTCGTGTCAATTATGATTATGCAGGACGATATTTAGTGGAAGGGAACCTTCGTTACGATGGGACATCCCGTTTCCGTCGCGGCAACCGTTGGCAATTATCACCTTCATTCTCTTTAGGTTGGAACATTGCTCAGGAAAATTTTTGGGAAGATTTTGCTGATGTATGTAACCAGTTGAAACTCCGTTTTTCCTATGGTGAGTTAGGCAATATGAATACTAATGGGTGGTATCCCACCTATCGCTCCATGACATTGAAACAGGCTAATGGTGGCTGGCTGCAAGGCGGTATCAAACCAAATACTGCTTACGTGGGTAATCTTATCAGTACTACTTTGACATGGGAGAAAGTGCGTACTTGGAATATTGGTCTTGATTTCGGCTTTTTAAATAACCGCTTGACCGGTTCATTTGATGCCTATGTCCGCTATACCGATAATATGGTGGGTCCTTCTGAGGAATTGCCGGCTGTATTAGGTATTGGCACTCCGAAGACTAATAACTGTGACTTGAAGACGAAAGGATGGGAACTTACCATCGGCTGGCAGGACCGCACGCGGTTTGGACTGGGTTATGGTATCAAATTCAATGTGGCTGACGCACGTACTTATGTTGACCGTTATCCAGGTAATCCTACCAATGCTATTTCTACTTACATCGCTGGTCGGGAAATCGGTGAAATCTGGGGATTTGAGACTGTAGGCATTGCCAAAACTGATGCTGAAATGCAAGCGCACCTAAACAATGTGGGGTCACAGGATGCTATTGGTTCCAAGTGGGCTGCTGGAGATATTATGTATGCTGACTTGGATGGTAACCCCGGTATAACTAAAGGTGGACAGACGCTGGATGACCATGGTGACTTGAAAGTGATTGGAAACAATACGCCGCGCTATCACTTTGGTCTTGACTTGAACGCTAACTACAAAGGATTTGATGTACGCCTTTTCTTTCAGGGTGTAATGAAACGTGATTTCTGGCAAGACTCTAATATGTTTTGGGGAGTCAGAGGCAATATGTGGTGGTCAACTGGTCTGAAAGAGCATGGGGATTATTTCCGCAGCGAAGCCATCGGTTTGAGTGGACATGAAATTGCCGCCAATACAAATTCTTACTATCCACGTCCGATATTTGACGATAGAAAGAATCAGGAGAAGCAAACCCGCTATTTGCAGAATGCAGCTTATATCCGTTTGAAGAATTTCCAATTGGGGTATACCATTCCTTCTTCTGTTAGCCGTAAGATTGGTATCGGTAACTGTCGCGTGTTTGTATCGGGTGAGAATTTGTGGACCGGCACAAAATTGTCCAAACTCTTTGACCCGGAAACAATTAATGGAGGTAATACCGATAGCGGTGCAAACGAGGCTATAAAGAGTGGTGGTAATGCTTATCCACTCTCAAAGACATGGTCTTTCGGAATTAGTGTTTCACTTTAAACCATTATCAAAAGAAAATAATATGAAACTGAATTGTAAATATATAGCTAATGCCATGATAGCAGTGGCTTTAGCAGCCGGAACAGCTTCTTGTGAGGACTTTTTGGATAGAGAGCCAATGTCCTCCGTTTCTCCCGAAACTTACTATTCTTCGGAAGCACAACTGGAAGCCAATTTGAATGATGAATATCCCAATGTCCTTCCGTCTTACCAGCAGTATAGCTATGGCGTTTTTGCGGAAGACAAGGGTACTGATAACCAGATTGAAGTAAATGCCAATGATCGTTATACTTTAGACCGTTGGAAAGTAGCTCATTCGGAAAGTGATAATTGGAAATTTGAGCGTATTTACCGTATTAATTTCTTCTTGTCCGAAGTTCTTCCGAAGTTTGGCGGGGATATGAGCGGAGCACAGAATACGATATCCGGTACGGTAGGCAAGATCAAGCATTACATAGGTGAGGCTTATTTCCTTCGTGCTTACGAATATTTTAAGAAACTTCAGCTTTTTGGTGATTTCCCGATTATAAAGGAGCCGCTTGCCAACGATAGAGAAACACTGAATGCTGCCAGCACACGTTTCCCACGCAATGAAGTAGCACGCTTTATTCTTGACGACCTTGACAAGGCTTATGACTACATGAGCGATGTCGATATGGCTACTACCCGTATCAATAAGGATGTAGCTAAACTTCTGAAATCGCGGGTGGCGTTGTTTGAAGCTACTTGGTTGCAGAACTTCAAAGGAACGGCCTTTGTCCCCGGTGGAGAGGGGTGGCCGGGTGCCTCTCTACATAATAGTTATGAATATCCTAGTGGTAGCATTGATAATGAGATAAAATATTTTTTGGAGAATGCTGTTGAAGCATCCAAAACAGTTGCTGATAAATATAAAGGAAGCTTGACAGTTAATACCGGTATATTGCAACAGTCGGCAGATGAGGCTTCCAATCCTTATTATGACATGTTTGCCCAGGAGGATCTTTCCGGTGTTTCCGAAGTTCTTTTGTGGCGTCAGCGTGCGCGTGGTCTCTCTACGCATAATATCAATGCTGCTGCCGGACGCGGTAACTACCGCATTGGGTTGACACGTGGGTATGTACAGAACTTTTTGATGGCGGATGGCACTCCCGTTTATACTCATGGTACGTATACCGATGGCGACGGCTATTATATGGGTGATAAAAATATTGCCAATGTCCGCGTGAACCGTGATTCGCGTCTGAGTATATTCCTGAAAGAACCAGGACAGACGAATATCTTTTTGGAAGTGGATAACAGTGAAGGTACAGATGCCGTCATGACAGAACCTTATCCTTCCATTACCAATGGTGATAATGAACGTGGGTATGCCACGGGATATGCACTGCACAAGGGAGGCTCCTTTAACCGCAAGCATTATGCTAATGGTGGTGGTTACACGGGAGAGGTTTACTTCCGCTCCGTTGAGGCATTACTGAACTATATGGAAGCCAGTTATTTGCTTAACGGGACGTTGGATAATACGGCTCGTGAGTATTGGACATTGATTCGCCGCCGTGCACATGTCGATGAAGATTTTGATAAAACTATCAGCATGACGGACATGAGCAAGGAAGCTGAAAATGACTGGGGTGCCTATACCGGCGGAAACATCCTCACGGACAAGACTCTGTATAATATTCGTCGTGAGCGCCGCTGTGAGTTCTTGGCAGAAGGACTTCGCTATATGGATTTGCGCCGTTGGCGTTCTATGGATCAACTCATCAATACTCCCTATCATATGGAAGGTATGCACTTATGGAACACTCCGATGGAAAAATGGTATTTGAATGATAAGGGAGAGTCTACTTTGGTAGCCGATGGGACATCTCAAGCGAATGCCTCTTCAAAAAGTAGAAGCGAATATCTCCGCCCGTTTGAAAAGACATCTACACAACCGGGTTACGATGGCTGTACTTGGAAGATGGCCCACTATCTGAATCCTATTATGGTAAAGCAGTTCCAACTGACTGCTACTTCGGGAGCCGATGTATCGACTTCAATCCTGTATCAGAACCCGTATTGGCCGACAGTAGCCGACCAACCGGCAGAGAAATAAATGCAAAAGATTATAGGGTTAAAGAGGTATTCTTTTTAGGGGAACTATCGCTTTAACCCTAAAGAACGGATTTTATATAGTCAGTAATGTAATTTATATATGAAAAAAAATATTAGTTATATTTTAATTGTAATGTTCTTTGTCACTATTAGCTCATGTGAAAGAGAAAGTGCAACACTAGAAAATGTTGGCAGTCAAATTCAAAGTGAATACCTTGAAATAATAAAGGGAGTGGGATTTGATGAAACAAGTGCCATTGATATGAGTGAATATTTTTTGGTTGAAGGGGACATCATATTCACTAAAAAGGATTTGCATCAATATGCGATAACCCGACAAGCTCGGACTGATTTTATAGTCAGTGAAGATAAACGTTCAAATATCCTTATCAAAATAGATGCTTCAATGCCTGTTTCAGGAGATGATAATTGGAGAAATGCAATAGGAAGTGCAATAGAGGAATGGAATAAATTAAAGTCAGGTTTATACATGTCATTGACAACAAGCTCGGAATATGATATTTTAATAAAATCTGATAATGGTAGCTTACCTTATAATGAAGTAGCTGTAGCAGGAAGGCCTTCTCTTGATGGGGATCCTTATCATTCAATCTTAGTAAATTTGGACTTTGATAATAACAGAGTTATGACTGAAAGTCAAAAGAAATATAATATTGTACATGAGTTAGGTCATTGTGTGGGTCTAAGGCATACTAATTGGCGAGGTCGTAACGAACCAACAGGAATTACAATTTCCGGTACGCCAAATGATTCTAATAATCCAGATCCTTCTTCTGTTATGAATGGAGGAACTGCCCTCTCTTCTTGGGCGGGGTTTAGCCTAAATGATTATAAGGCTATAATCACTTTATATCCGGGGGCTGTATTATCCGGACCTGAATCTTTTTGTTCTGACGGAACCTACTCAGTAAGCGGAGTGCCTAAGGGGTATTCTCTTTCTTGGTCATGGTCAGCAGGGATTGAACCGGTAGGTGGTATATCTGGAACGAAAATTGTCGTACAGAAAAAATATAATTGTGCTGCATGGGTAAAGGCAACGTTAATAGGTCCTATCGGAAATATTATAGAATTAGAAAAGTCTATTGTTTACGCAGGAGCTCCTGACTTCTCAGATGATGAAACATTTATAACGCCATTTTATGTTAATCGTAAGGATGTAAATATTGAACATGATATCTTAGGAACGATGTGGACTATTTATAAAAATGGTAGTCAAAGAACTTATAGCAGTGATACAAATAGGCTGAATGCAAGTATTGTGTTTAATGATGGTTTTATAACACAAAGCGGGTATTATGAAGTAGGTGTAAGAGGACTTAATAATTGTGGCTGGGGCTATGAAACTAGAAAGAACTTATATATAGATATTCATAATTATTAGTCAATAGTAGTTGAATATTTAGCAAAAAAATAACGCGGTAGATTGTTTTTAGGAGGGATAGGAGCTTTCTTTTGGAAGATAGTGTCCTATCCCTTTTTTAAAATCTTCATATTGACCGATTTCTTTTCTGTTTTGAGGAATTTTTGCTCCCTCCCTGAAAGATACTCGTCGTATCTTTGTTTTGTGAGAAAATAAAATTTATTCCTATTAAAAAATAATACATTAATGACAAAGTTTAGTTTGAATCGGGTAGTGGCAATTTTCTGCTTCGCGCTGTTGCTATTGCCTTCCGGAATGAATGCGCAGTCGGCAAATTCACCGGGTAAGGGTAAAGATATTGTTCCCGGTGGCGTGTGGAATGATGTGGATGGTAAATATATCAATGCCCATGGAGGCGGAGTTTTACACTACAACGGGAAGTATTACTGGTTTGGTGAGCATCGTCCCGACAAGGGATTTTCTACACAGGCGGGTGTAACGTGCTACTCTTCTACAGACCTATGTAACTGGAAGTATGAAGGGATATCTTTGGCTGTGTCCGAGGAGGCGGGAAATGATATTGAGAAAGGTTGTATCATAGAACGTCCTAAGGTGATTTATAACGAGAAGACGAAGACTTTTGTCATGTGGTTTCATTTGGAACTGAAAGGCAAAGGCTATGAGGCTGCCCGTGCAGGTGTGGCAATCAGTGATACTCCGGCAGGTCCTTATCGTTTCCTTTATTCCGGGCGTGTGGCACCGGGGCGTTATCCGCAAAATATGACGACGGAGGAGAAAGCGATAGTCTGGAATATGGACGACTATAAGGAATGGTGGACGCCGAAGTGGCGGGAAGCCGTGAACAAGGGCTTGTTTGTAAAGCGCGATTTGAAGGATGGACAGATGTCTCGTGATATGACGTTGTTTGTCGATGATGATGGGAAGGCTTACCATGTTTACTCCTCAGAAGAAAACCTTACTTTGCAGATTGCAGAACTGACAGACGACTACAGGAAACATTCAGGAAAATATATCCGTATTGCTCCGGGAGGTCACAACGAGGCACCTGCGCTCTTAAAACGCAATGGCATGTATTGGATGATTACTTCCGGCTGTACCGGTTGGGCGCCTAACGAGGCACGTATGTTCTCGGCTCCTTCCATTTGGGGACCGTGGACACAACATCCACATCCGTTTGTGGGCAAAGGTGCTGAAAAAACGTATGGCGGGCAAAGTACATTTATTCTTTCTCTGCCGGGAGACAAGTTCGTCTTTATGGCGGATATATGGAAGCCGGACAGTTTGATGTATTCGCGGTATATCTGGTTGCCTATAGATTTTGATGAGGCAGGAAAACCGGTGATTGTATGGCAGGATAGCTGGAAACCGGGTCTTTAATAGGTTGGTTGATTACAAAAGGAGCCCGTTCCATCATCGGAACGGGCTCCTTTTACTTTATATATAATATTAGGTTAGAATTTGAACTCCTGTGATTTCACATATACCTTGAAGTCCTTGATGCCACCCGGCACTTCACTTTCCATTCTGGGCAGATACTGAAGGCCGGTCAGGGTGTGGGTACCGCCTAAATCAATCACAATGGCATGTGGATATTGGGCTTCTTGCGTTGTGCTCCAATACGTCGATTCCTGCAGGTCGAATATCTTGTCGGCCGAGCAATTGACGTGGGACACATCTTCACTGTCGGCATAGTTGACAATCCACGGCTCACGAGACAGACGCTCGCCATCTTCATTCAGTAGATACATTTCGGCGATGCATGCCAGGTTTTTTCCATCCTGTGCACTTAATGCTTCAAAACAGATGTAGCGTCCGGTGACAGGCTGGTCGAACTTTACTTCCTGCCATCCGTTACCGGGTTTGAAACTGCCGGATAATACTTCTTTCTCGCCGGATAAATCGAGTTGTTCGCCTTCATTGCGGTGAATGAGCGGCTTTTTGACGAGTAGTTGATCGAGAAGTGGTTCTTTAAGTCCTTCTGATTTGGCTTCGCGTGGGCCGACTATGTCGAAGACAAGCACTTCGTTTTCACCTTCCTTCAGCCAGCAACCCGGTATGTAAAGGGTTTGTTGCGGTCCTATCTCCCATATTCTGCCTAATGCATAGCCGTTGACATACACCAGTCCTTTGCCCCAGGTTTCGAAGTTCAGGAAAGTATCGCTTGGTTTCTTTACGTTGAAGGTGGCGCGGTAGCAGCCTGGAATACGCTGACCGAGGTCGTCTTTCAGAGAACTGATGGGGCGGAACTTCATTCCTTTGTAGAAGTCGTACGTATCTTCCAGGTTGTAGACTTCCCAGTCTTTCAGGTCGCAAGTGAAGGGGCGGCCGTCTACATCCATGGTCAGTTCTACGTTTCGTGTGATGCCCTTGAAGTCTTTGATGGCACGACCGAAGTTGATACGCCCCATGGCTTCCACCAATATATCGAGTTGTGCACCCTTGCGGCATGCAGGAAATTCCAGTTGCTTCTCACCGTTCCTGCGGTCCAGCTTGCCGATGTATTTCCCATCCAGGAATACCTGGGTGTAGTCGTGCGCATCGTTGACAGTGAGCAGGGAGGGCGATTTCATCTCGGGCAGGGTGGTGCGGTAGAGGATGCTGCCGAAGCCTTGGTCGTATTCCTCCATGGTACGGATGTTGCGGTCTTTCTTGGCGGCAGGAAGATTCTCGAACAACGGTGCCATCTCGGTGAACTGAAAGGCAGGAATACTGATGGGCTTGATCAATGCGGGTACTTTGGCCTGCTTCTTGCCGTTCATGTATTTTCCCAGGGCTTTTCTCAGTTCCCAATATTTAGGAGTAGTCTGGCCGGATTCGCTGATAGGAGCATCGTAGTCGTAGGACGTTACGTCGGGGGCAAATCCGGGTGAGTTGGCTCCTGCCCAATGTCCCCAGTTGGTTCCTCCATGGGTCATGTACAGGCTGAATGAGATATTCTTGGATAACATCTCGTCCAAGCCTTGAATCATATCGGCAGCTGGGCGCGTTTCGTGGTTGGCTCCCCATTTGTCGAACCAGCCGCTCCAAAACTCGGAACACATCAGTGGACTGTCGGGGCGGAGCTCTTTCAGCTTGGCAAACTGCTGGTCTACATTGGCTCCCGTACCGAAGTTCATGGTCCAAACCAGGTCGTCCAGTCCATTCAGGGTAAAGTTGGAAGCCCAGTCGCACTGGAACAGGGTTACGCCCGGGTAATTGGCACGTACCATGTCTCGCACTTGTGATACGTATTCTTTATCTTCTCCATAAGAACCGTATTCATTTTCTACTTGCACCATGATGATGGGACCGCCGTTCTGGATGGTCAGGTTGGCTACTTGTCCCGCCACGGCCTTCTCGAAGATGCCTACGCGTTCCATGAAGTAAGGGTCCCGTTCGCGCAGGCGGATGTCTTTCTTTTTGAGCAGCCACCAGGGCAGACCGCCCATTTCCCATTCGGCGCAGACATAAGGCCCCGGACGCAGAATGACGTACATATCGTTCTGCTGGCACAGGCGGCAGAACTCTGCCAGGTCATTCTGACCGGTGAAATCGAATTCTCCCGGACGTTGTTCGTGGGAGTTCCAGAAAACATAAAGGCAAATCGTATTCATGCCCAATGCTTTACAAAGTTTGATTCGTTGGTCCCAGTACGGCTTGGGGATACGCGGATAGTGCAACTCGGCAGCTTTGATAACGAAGGGCTCGCCATTCAGCAAGAAAGTGCTCTTGCCGACTGTAAAGTCTCCTTTTCTTTCCCATGCGATGTGTGGAGTGTTGATGATATCTTTCTGTGTTTCTACCGGCATACTCACGTTATGCGTTGTTCGTGCCTGTGCAGAAAGTAAACAGAAGAGACAAGCCATTGATGACAAACTCCGGATAAACTTTCTTCTCATTAAAACAAGGTATTAGAAATTAGTAATTCAATTGATTTTTGTCGGGCAAAGGAAGTATAGCTTGCCTTTGCTTTGACAAAGGTAGGCGAAAGCTGAGAAACGGAAGGTATGCAAATAAGTCAAAAAGGAGAGATTATAGCTTCAATCTCTCCTTTTTGTGATGTTTTTCTGTCTTTTCTATCTGTTTTGCACTTGTCTCATGACCCGCAGGAAGTTTCCACCCCATATCTTGGCGATGTCTGTTTCGGTAAATCCATGTTCCAGCAGGCGGACGGTGATATTGATAAAGTCATTGTCTCCATTGCATCCTTTTACGCCACCGCCGCCGTCGAAATCGGAACCGATGCCTACATGGTCTATACCTGCCACCTCAATCATGTGAAGCAGATGGTTCATGAAGTCGGTGAGATTGGCTTTCTTGGCGTCAGGATTCAGGAACTCGTCTACCAGGCAGGCTTGGGCTACTCCGTCGTGGGCAGCGAGGGCACGCAACTGCTCGTCGGTCAGGTTGCGGTCGTGCTTGTAGATAGCGCTTGCGGAGGAATGGGAGGCAATAATGGGCTTCTTCGAGTATTTCAGTACATCCCAGAAGGTGCTTTCGGCGGCATGGGAGAGGTCGACCATGATACCCAGGCGGTTCATCTCTTTTACCACCTTTCGGCCGTAGGGGCTGAGTCCGTTCCAGCGGGCGGTGCTGTCTGAGGAACTGTCGCAAATGTCGTTGTTGCGGGTGTGACAAAGGGTGATGTAAGTGACGCCCAAATTATGGAAGCGGGCTATATTCTTTAAATCTTTGCCGATACCGTAACCATTCTCTATTCCGATGTAGAAAGCTTTTCTCCCTTCGGCTTTGAGCCGGGGCAAGTCGTCGGGAGTACGGGCAATGGCGCATCGGTCCCGATTCATTTCCACCTGGTGATAGATGCCCTTTATCAGTTCGTCGACGCGGGCTATCGCTTTCCGGCTGCCTTCTTCATCGCAAGGACCCTGGCGTACCCAGCAAGCCAGGTATTGTCCATCCAGTCCGCCTTCTTCCATTTTGGGGATGCATACTTGCGACTTCGCGCGCGTACCTATATTATATGTGTCGTCGAAATCGAGCGGGGTATCGGTATGGGTATCTATGGAGAGAATCCGGTGTTGGATTTCTTTTGCGCGTCGGTAGGTATCAGCCTTTTCTATCAGGAAGTGGAAGAAGCGTGCAGATATGCTGTCGCCTGCTACCGTCAATGCTTCTGGATGGAATTGGACGCCCCATATCGGATATTCCCAGGTCGATTCAATGGCTTCGGGGATGCTGTCGGTGGCCCAGGCGGTGATTTGGAAGCCGGGGGCGGCTTGTCTTACTGCCTGATGGTGGTGCGTATTGGTAAAAAGCTGTGTTTGCCCGGTGATGGTTGCCATTGCAGAACCCGGGAGGAGGTTGACAGCATGGGTCGGGACGCTGCTTGACGCTTCCTGATCGTGGTGTACGGTAGTATCGGGATGCTGGGTGGGAATGTCTTGATAGAGTGTTCCGCCGAAAGCTACATTTATCAGTTGTTCACCCCGGCAGATGCCTAGCATCGGTATGTTGCGGCGGGCTGCAAAACGGATGAGTGCAAGGTCGTAAACATCACGCAGGGAGTCAACTTCGCCCAGTTGCTCTATGGGATCTTCGTTGAAATAGGAGGGGTGTATATCGCCTCCGCCAATCAGGATGATACCATCCAGACGGTTGACGATATCCGTCAGTACAATACTGTCGGTGGTAATCGGGATGAGCATGGGTATGCCTCCGGCTTGTATAACGGATTCGGTATACGTCATCCGCGTGGATGAATTATTTCCGGGATGTGAGCAGGAAAGGCCGATGAGGGGACGTTTTTTTAAAGGGTTCCGGTTGACTTGTCCTGTCGCGATATATGGACATATAGCCAGCAAAGCAACTAATAGCAGTTTGTTCATGATGATGTGGATTAAAATTGGGGGTTAAAGTTAGTTGATTCTTTTGAAAGAAAAAAGTCAGATCTTATTTTCTTTCATGTCTGCCTCTCTCCATCTTGGAAGTATCTTTCTCTATGCCGCAAGGCATGTTGTAGAACATAGCTTCCTTTGTTGCTTTTTTGTTGATTAATGTCTAATTTGCGCCTCACTTATAATAAAGGTATGCGAAGGCATGCTGAGTTATTCACTTAAAATCTTAATATATCATGAAAGTATATCAGACAAATGAAATTAAGAACATTGCCCTGCTTGGCAATGACGGCTCGGGTAAAACCACTCTCACAGAAGCGCTGCTCTTTGAGAGTGGTATTATAAAACGCCGCGGCAGAATTACTGCCAAGAATACAGTCAGCGATTACTTCCCGGTGGAGCAGGAATATGGCTATTCTGTGTTTTCCACCGTTTTCCATGTGGAATGGAATGGAAAGAAGTTGAATATCATCGACTGCCCGGGTAGTGATGACTTTGTAGGAGCAGCCATGACGGCACTCAATGTAACGGATACCGCTATTCTGCTGCTGAACGGACAATATGGTCCCGAGGTAGGTACGCAAAACCACTTCCGCTATACCGAGAAGTTGGGCAAACCGGTTATCTTCCTGGTAAACCAACTCGACAATGAGAAGTGCGATTACGATATGGTGCTGGAACAGCTGAAAACGATTTACGGCTCGAAGGTAGTGCCTGTGCAATATCCGCTGGCTACCGGACCGAACTTCAATTCACTGATTGATGTACTTTTAATGAAAAAATATTCGTGGGGACCCGAAGGTGGCGCTCCCACTATCGAAGATATTCCGGCAGAAGAGCTGGATAAGGCAACAGAACTGCATAAAGCATTGGTAGAAGCTGCTGCTGAACATGATGAAGGCTTGATGGAAAAATTCTTCGAACAAGAATCTCTGACGGAAGACGAAATGCGCGAAGGTATCCGCAAGGGCTTGGCTGCCCGCGGTATGTTCCCGGTATTCTGCGTTTGTGCAGGAAAGGATATGGGCGTGCGTCGTCTGATGGAATTCCTGGGTAATGTTGTGCCGTTTGTTGATGAAATGCCTCCGGTGCACAACACACGCGGCGAGGTTGTGAATCCCGATCCGAATGCTCCGACTTCCTTGTATTTCTTCAAGACTGCCGTTGAACCGCATATCGGTGATGTTCAGTACTTCAAGGTGATGAGTGGTAAGGTGCACGAAGGTGACGACTTTACCAACGCCGACCGTGGTTCCAAGGAACGCATCGCACAGATTTATGCTTGTGCAGGTTCCAACCGTGTGAAGGTGGAAGAAATGGTGGCAGGTGATATCGGTTGTACCGTAAAACTGAAAGATGTACATACAGGCAATACGCTGAATGGCAAGGGTACTGAAAATCGCTTCAACTTCATCAAATATCCTAATTCCAAATATTCACGTGCCATCAAGCCTCTGAACGAATCGGACACGGAAAAGATGATGGTTGCCTTGAACCGCATGCGTGAGGAAGACCCGACGTGGATTATCGACCAGTCCAAAGAACTCCGTCAGACTATTGTACACGGCCAGGGTGAATTCCACCTGCGTACGCTGAAGTGGCGTTTGGAGAACAATGAAAAATTGCAGATTAAGTTCGAAGAGCCGAGAATCCCTTATCGTGAAACCATTACGAAGGCTGCCCGTGCCGACTATCGCCATAAGAAGCAATCCGGTGGTGCCGGTCAGTTCGGTGAAGTTCATCTGATCGTAGAACCATATTATGAAGGAATGCCGATGCCCGATACTTATAAATTCGGCGGACAGGAATTCAAGATGAACGTGAAAGGTACCGAGGAAATTCCATTGGAATGGGGCGGTAAGCTGGTATTTGTTAATAGCATTGTAGGTGGTTCTATCGATGCCCGTTTCATGCCGGCCATTCTGAAAGGTATCATGGCGCGTATGGAGCAAGGACCGTTGACCGGTTCGTACGCACGTGATGTTCGCGTTATTGTATACGATGGTAAGATGCACCCGGTTGATTCCAATGAAATCTCTTTCATGCTGGCAGGACGTAATGCATTCAGCGAAGCATTCAAGAATGCCGGTCCAAAGATTCTGGAACCGATTTATGATGTGGAAGTATTCGTTCCGTCCGATAAAATGGGCGATGTGATGGGCGATTTGCAGGGACGTCGTGCCATGATTATGGGTATGAACAGTGAAGCCGGTTACGAAAAACTGAGCGCTAAAGTGCCGTTGAAAGAGATGTCTTCTTACTCTACAGCCTTGAGTTCGCTGACGGGTGGACGTGCTTCATTTATCATGAAGTTTGCCAGCTACGAGCTTGTTCCGAGTGATGTACAGGATAAGTTGATTAAAGAATTCGAAGCTAAACAGGCAGAAGAATAATTCTCAACTAATTACTGAACAAATAAATGTTAAAGCCGTTGTAACCTTCTTGGAGGTTATGACGGCTTTTTTTATTAACGCTGATTAAGAACATAAGGAAATGTGAATTGAATGATTAATTTTTTATTAAATTTGCAAACCAAAGGTCTTTGTTTTTGTTATAATGCTCATAATACAACCTAAAAAACGGTCTTCGGTTAATTTACGAGAACGTCCGGTTAAATCAGGTTAATTTGTTAGGAGTGTTAATTAGGGAGTGTTAATTTTGTGACTATGAAAAAGTCAACTATATGGATATTAGGCGTCGTGATGGGTCTTTCCTTCCTCAGTTTGCTGTATCTTCAGATCAGCTACATTGAGGAAATGGTGAAGATGCGTAACGAGCAATTTGATGAATCGGTGAAGCGCGCATTGATGGCTGCTTCCAAAGATGTGGAGTCCGCGGAGGTTGACCGTTGGTTGCGGGAGGATATATCCGAGGAGGAGAAGAAGGCGTGGGAACAGTCGCAAAGCGGTGGTGGAATTGTGCAGACCCAACGGTTTATGATGGCATCGCCGGATGGCTCTCATTCTACTATCGAGCTGAAGACTTTCAGCAGTGAACCTTCAGAACTACCCAGGGCTATGATCTCGCGCAAGCATGGAACGAAAACAATTCCCCAGACTTCGCGTTCGCAGATCGAGATGGTCAAAAACCGTTATCTCTATCAGCGTGCATTGGTCGATGAGGTGGTTTTCCAGATGATTTATCGCGCCAGTGACAAGCCGATTGCAGAGCGTGTTAATTTCAAAAACCTGGATCAGTATCTGAAGGCGGGATTGCTCGACAACGGTATTGATCTGGACTATCACTTCCGGGTGATAGACCGGGACGGCAGGGAGGTATACCGCTGTTCGGACTATAGTGATGAAGGGAGCGAAAGTTCCTATTCGCAACCGCTATTCCTGAACGATCCGCCTGCACGTATGAGTATCGTCAAGATACACTTCCCGGGTAAGAGGGATTATATTTTCGACTCGGTAGGCTTCATGATACCGTCGATGATATTCACCTTCGTACTACTGATAACGTTCATCTTCACAATTTATATTGTGTTCCGCCAAAAGAAGCTGACGGAGATGAAGAATGACTTTATCAACAACATGACGCACGAGTTTAAGACGCCGATTTCGACAATTTCGTTGGCGGCGCAGATGCTGAAAGACCCGGCTGTGGGCAAGTCTCCAGCTATGTTCCAGCATATATCGGGTGTCATTAATGATGAAACGAAACGATTAAGGTTCCAAGTCGAAAAAGTGCTTCAGATGTCAATGTTCGATCGTCAGAAGGCCGCTTTGAAGATGAAAGAACTGGATGCCAATGAACTGATAACGGGTGTTATCAATACGTTTACATTGAAAGTGGAACGTTACAACGGAAAGATTGAGTCGGAACTCAGTGCTACGGACCCGGTTATCTTTGCAGATGAAATGCATATTACTAACGTGATTTTCAACCTCATGGACAATGCAGTGAAGTACAAACGTCCGGATGCCGATCTGCTGCTGGTTGTGAAGACTTGGAATGAACCGGGTAAGTTGATGATTTCTGTCCAGGATAACGGCATTGGTATCAAGAAAGAGAATTTGAAGAAGATATTTGATAAGTTCTATCGCGTGCATACAGGTAATCTGCACGATGTGAAGGGCTTCGGCTTGGGACTGGCTTATGTGAGGAAGATTATCCTCGATCATAAGGGAACTATCCGGGCAGAGAGCGAACTGAACGTAGGAACTAAATTTATTATTGCATTACCTTTATTAAAAAATTGATTGATATGGACGAGAAACTGCGTATTTTATTGTGCGAAGATGATGAAAATCTTGGCATGCTTTTAAGAGAATATTTACAGGCGAAAGGTTATGCTGCCGAGTTATATCCTGATGGAGAAGCCGGATACAAGGCTTTCCTGAAGAATAAGTATGACTTGTGCGTATTCGATGTAATGATGCCGAAGAAAGACGGATTTACATTGGCACAGGAAGTGCGTGCAGCAAACGCTGAAATTCCTATTATCTTCCTGACAGCCAAAACGCTGAAGGATGATATCCTGGAAGGTTTCAAAATCGGTGCTGATGATTACATCACCAAGCCCTTCAGTATGGAAGAGTTGACTTTCAGAATCGAAGCTATCTTGAGACGTGTTCGTGGCAAGAAGAATAAGGAAAGCAACATCTATAAGATTGGTAAGTTTACATTCGACACACAGAAACAGATTCTGTCTACTGCCGAGAAACAGACCAAGCTGACTACTAAGGAGTCTGAGTTGTTAGGGCTGCTTTGTGCACATGCCAACGAAATCCTGCAGCGTGACTTCGCGTTGAAGACCATCTGGATTGATGACAACTATTTCAATGCCCGTAGTATGGACGTGTATATCACGAAACTGCGTAAGCACTTGAAAGAGGACGATTCTATCGAGATCATCAACATCCACGGAAAAGGATATAAACTGATTACTCCGGAAGCTGAGGCCTGATAAGCCTCGGTTCTCCGGCGGGAGGGAAATAAAAAAGGCGGTTGCAATGCAATCGCCTTTTTTATTTCTTTTCTTTTGGTATCAATCTGCAATTCGTTTGTTGATGGCGATGTAAGAAATCAATCCTACTACTACCAAAACAGCCGATGTACCTAAAATAGCATTGTTGTTAACATTGCCGGTGAAAGAACATGCAACCAGGATTACAGCTCCTATCACGATTAATACCAAGCCCAGATTTTTTAATAAGCCTTTCATGTGTGTGTATTTTAATAGATTATTATTCTCTTTTGTATTCTTGTCACAAAGAAAAGCATAATTCTTTAAGAAGCGAAATTATTTTTGCAAAAAAACTATTATTCAACGTAAATAGTCTGTTTGGCAGCCTCTTTGTGTACTGTTCCCGTTAATCTTTAGTATTGAAAAATATCTTTCTGAGGACTTCCTGGCTCACCTTGATTTCTTCGAGAGTGACGCCTTGCAGAGCTTCTTTGAGAGTTTGGTTGGCAATGACACGTGCACGTTCTTCCAGTTCTTTTCCGTCTTTGGTCAGGTGGATCAGGTTGGTGCGGCGGTCTTTTTTGTCCGATATGCGCACCACAAGATGCTGGCGCTCCATGTTGTCGATGAGGCGCGTCATGCTGGGTTTGTCTTTGAAAGTTGCATTACACAACTCTTGTTGCGTCACTCCGTCTTTCTCCCACAAGAAGATGAGGACGGTCCACTGTTCCGGAGTGATTTCCAGGCCGTTCTGCCGGAAGTTGCGGGACAGTTTGCGGTTGATGGCAGCTGAAACCTTGCCGTTCAGGATGGCAAAGATAAGTCGGATGTCAAAGTTGAATTGCTCTATCATGAAATTATTGTTTAAACAACTTTGCAAAGATAGTGCAAGCTGAAGACAATACAAAATAAGCTGGCTTATTTTTATTGTTGAAGCGAAGCCTATCTTATTTAAAGATACTTCTCTTCCGCGATAAATCCTATATCGGGACACAAAAAAACATTAAATGTTTGTAGTTCAAAATAAAATGCCTACCTTTGCACCCGCAATTTAATAAACAAATAATTTATTTATTTAATTAAACGAGTATGAATCAATACGAAACCGTTTTCATTTTAACTCCCGTTTTGTCTGATGTTCAGATGAAGGAAGCGGTAGAAAAATTCAAAGGCATCCTTACTGCTGAAGGTGCTGAGATTGTAAATGAAGAAAACTGGGGACTGAAAAAGCTGGCTTATCCAATCCAGAAGAAGTCAACCGGTTTCTATCAGCTGATTGAGTTCAATGCAGAACCTACTGTCATTGATAAATTGGAAGTAAACTTCCGTCGTGACGAGCGCGTGATCCGTTTCTTGACTTTCAAGCAAGACAAGTATGCTGCTGAATATGCTGCGAAGAGAAGAAGTGTTAAATCAACTAAAAAGGAGGATTAATCATGGCACAACAAGTTCAATCAGAAATCAGATATTTAACTCCGCCCTCAGTAGACGTTAAGAAGAAAAAATACTGCCGTTTCAAAAAGAGCGGTATTAAGTACATCGACTACAAAGATCCCGAATTCTTGAAGAAATTCTTGAATGAGCAAGGTAAGATCCTTCCGCGTCGTATTACAGGTACTTCTTTGAAGTTCCAACGTCGTGTAGCTCAAGCTGTGAAGAGAGCACGCCACTTGGCGTTGCTGCCCTATGTAACTGACATGATGAAATAATAGGAGGAGGAAAGTATGGAAATTATATTGAAAGAAGACATTGTAAATTTGGGTTATAAGAACGATATCGTAACGGTTAAGTCCGGTTATGGTCGTAACTACCTCATCCCCACTGGTAAAGCTGTTATTGCTTCACCTGCTGCAAAGAAAATGTTGGCTGAAGACTTGAAGCAACGTGCTCACAAGTTGGAGAAAATCAAAAAGGATGCTGAAGAACTGGCTGCTAAGCTGGAAGGCGTATCATTGAAGATCGCTACTAAGGTTAGCTCTACCGGTACTATCTTCGGCTCTGTTGGTAACATCCAGATTGCAGAAGAGTTGGCTAAATTGGGTCACAACGTAGATCGTAAGATTATCGTTGTTAAGGACGCAGTGAAAGAAGTTGGTAACTACAAAGCTATCGTTAAACTGCATAAGGAAGTTTCCGTAGAAATTCCTTTCGAAGTAGTTGCTGAAGAAGCATAATCAAACTTCATATATATTGAAAAGCCCGGCTTCCGATAAGAAAGCCGGGCTTTTTGTTTCCCTATTGCTTAATTATATTCTTTGTCAATAGCGGCAATGGTTTCATCAATTAGTTTTAAGTGATAGTTGTACGTAATGTACGGATCATCATGTATCTGAGCAATTTGTCGTATGGCAGCATAACCTTCTGTGAGGTGGAAAATGAAGTCCCAGGTTTCTTTTAGCGTGTTATTTTCATTCGTAAATTTCTGAAAATCTTGTCGGGTGCTAAATTTTTCTATCACATTATCTTTTGTTTCAGAATAGCCTTCGTAAAACAGATGCGAACTCTTTATTGTGGCGTATGCCTCAATAATTTGGACGACAAGTTCTTTGTTGCTGATATTTTGCATCAGAGAAGATGCTCTGAGCATTTCTATGGCGTCAGTGACCGGAAGAAAATCTCTTGATTTGAAAGGAAGATAGCCGTAATAGTTCAGTGAGTCTGCGGATGCTTCATCCATTTTATCCTTAAATTGGAGCAGATAGCGTGCGCCTTTTTTATTAGACACTTCCATTTCCATCATTTCCCCTATGATCTCTTTATTTATAAGTAATTCGCTCTTTACCAACTGCAAAGCTTGCGTCACTTCCTTTTTCTTATTGTGTTCTTCTATCATGTCACTCCCTACGAAAGTGATAATGATGCCCAACACTACCGCAACAAAGTTGCAGATAAAATCTCCCATTCGTTTTGTGGCGGTAGGAGAGGTGATGATTTCCTTCAGTTTTTTTCCCATGTGTTTTTATAGTAATTTATAGTGGAATAGCCTGTTTCGACTGATTCCGGTTATTTACATTCCTCTTCAATGGCTGCGATTGCTTCATCGATTTTTTCTATACTTGCCTGGTAGATGCGCGGACTTTGTATATTGGGGATTGCTTGAAGGAGTTGTAAACCTTCCGGCTGGGTGTACAGCAAATGAAGTTGTTGCTCAAATTCGCTTTCCATGTCCCGGGCCTTTTCTCTTTGTTTCGTCAGGCTGTATGAAAGGGCCTTTACTTTCGGGTTGTCATTGAACTCATTTTGTACCTGGTCTTTTACATTACTATATTTGTCGAAAGAAACTTCGGCAGCCTTTATTGCTCCGTAGACTTTCATTATTTGCAAGGCAAGTTCCTTATTTTGTATTTTCTGAATGAGTGCAGATGCTTTGAGCATTTCCATGGCATCGCTGGTGAACGTGAATTTACTCCACTGAAAGGGGAGCGGGAAATATTTGCGGATAGAATCCTGAGGCATTTCGGCCGGATTATCTTTATGCTCAAAAAGGTAATTCGCGGCGTATTGTTCCAATACTATTCTGTCTCTCAGGGCTTCCATTTCTTCCCTGTTCAGGAGGAGTTCGCTTTTTACCAGTTGCAGAGATTTCTTTATTTCCTTTTGGGTGTTTCGTTCCGTAATCCAGTCACTACCTGCAAAGGTGATGATGATACCCAATACTACGGCAATGAAGTTGCGGAAGAAATCACCGAATTTATATTCTGTGCTGATTCGTTTTATCTTTTCTGTTGTTTTCATATTTTATAAGTGTATAAGGGTTCTTGTGTCAAAGATAAGGAAAATCTGTAAAAAGCAAAAGGGACATACCCTAAATATAGGATATGTCCCTTGCTTTATTATCAGCCTATAGGCTTAGTTCTTCGGCAACGCTTCTTTAACTACCATCTGGCGGCCTGCGTATTCTGCTCCGTGCAATTCAGAGATTGCGTGCTGAGCTTCAGCTGTTTCAGGCATATCTACAAAAGCAAAGCCTTTTGATCTTTTTGTGTCACGGTCAACGATCAGTTTAACTGAATCTACTGTTCCATACTCTTCCATTACTTGTCTCAAATCTGATTCCTTAACTCTGTAGCTAAGGTTTCCAACATACATATTCATAAATACAAAAAATAAAAAATTAATAATTCAATAAAGGATTCTTAGGAAGTTGTAGTCAGAAATGAAAATTCTCAATGTGGTTAATCGAGTAGTAACATAATGAAACGCAGATCGTAATAAACCTCTTATTGTTTTGATTGATGCAAAGGAACGACTTTAAATCGGATATTGCACTATACCTTACTACTTTTCTTTTACTTTATACTCCTTTTTGTGAAATAAGGTCAATACTTAACACTTGATGCTTGCAGTAGGGCATAAAAAAAAGTCTGGTGTGCTTGTTGCACGTCAGACTTTCAATTCTCTCGAGTGTTACTGAAATTATTCAGCTACAACTGCTGCGCTATCTACTGCTACAGTGTCAGCTTCAGCTGCTGCTGCGGCTGCTGCCTCAGCTGCTGCTGCTTCTACAGCTGCGATTGAATCAGCGATACGGATTGAATCTGCAGTTGCTTGTTCAGCGTTAGCTGCTTTGTTACCACATGATGCGAAAGATACTGCTACGATAGCTACAGCCATCAAAACTAATTTTTTCATTTTCGTTGCTTTTTTAAAAACGTAATACAATCAATTGCTTTATTAAAACGATGCAAAGGTATGCACTTTTTGAATATGTTGTTCTTAAAACCCCAACTTTTTTTATATTTTTTTTTGAAGAACGGCTGTTTATGTACTTATTTACATGTTATACAACATGTTAATCTTCCGCAATGCTATTGTATAAATACCTCTTGATGCTTCTTTTGGGCGTTTTCTCAAATTCTGTCGGATAAAGCTGAATCTGGCTTACCTTTTCGTAAGCGGCAACGCTGTTGTTCAGGTTCTTGAGGTTCTCGTCCATAATGGTTTTGAGGTTATCCGGTTGGTTCAGCCCAAGGGAGTCCAGCGCCTCGTAGTCGGCATAAACCAATGCAACCAACTTTTTATTTCGTTCGATGACAAGACTTTCCATAACGAAAGGCATATTGTTGAGTCGCGCTTCTATTTCTTCGGGGAAGATATTTTGACCGCTGGAACTGAGAATCATGGTTTTGCTACGTCCGCGGATAAAGAGATTATTGTTCTCGTCCATCGTACCCAGGTCACCGGTGCGCAGCCATCCGTCTTCGGTGAAGACTTCTTGGGTGGCTTCGGGGTTTTTATAGTAACCTGCCATGACATTTTCACCGCGCACTTGTATCTCGCCGAGTTGGTCATCCGGATGTTCTTTGTAGATTCGGGCTTCCAAAATATCAAGCACCCGTCCCGAGGAGGTGGGAACAAACTCATTCCACGGGGCATAGCTGATGAGGGGAGCGCATTCGGTCATGCCATAACCGATGGTGAACGGGAATTTGATGCGATAAAAGAACTCCTCCACTTCGGGATTCATGGCAGCGCCACCGATGATGACTTCCTTGAACCGTCCGCCCAGGGCATCGATCAGTTTTTTGCGGATTTGTCCGTATATCTGTCCGTCGAGTAGCGGAATGCTGAGTGCCCACTTCATGGACTTTTTGTTGATGATGGGCTGTATTACATTCTTATATATCTTTTCGATGACAAGGGGAACCGTGATAATCAGGTTCGGCTTTACTTCTTCGAAGGCTCTCATCAGTATTTTGGGAGAAGGGACTTTTCCCAACAGTGTGACATGTGTGCCCACGGCCGTAGCGGTGAGGAAGTCGAAAGCGCAGCCGTAGGCATGTGCCAACGGCAGGAAGGACAAAACCTTGTCTCCTTTTTTCAGTAACCCGGTGCGAATGCCGAATGTAACATTGCCTGCCAGGTTGTTACCTGTCAGCATCACGCCTTTGCTGAAGCCAGTAGTGCCGGAAGTGTAGTTCAGCAGCATCACTTTGTCGTTGGATAAGTCAGTGTAGGCGACGTCTTCCCGGCGGAAACCTTCGGGATATATTTCAGTCATCTCATCATTCAGATGTTTGATGAAGCGTTGGATGGTTTCTCCGTCGCGCTGGTACAGACAGCGGAAGTCGGTCAGCGAAAATACGCCCCGCAACCCGGTGAGGCGTTCTTCTTCCAGGTGCTCCCAAATGGTGTCGCTGGTGAAGAGGAATACGGATTCGGAATGATTGACGATGTGATGTACATCATTCGGGTTGAAATCCTGCAAGATGGGGACCACGATGCCACCGTAAGTGATGGTAGCCATATAGGCGATGCACCAGCGGGCATTGTTCTTGCCGATAACGGCTATCTTGTCACCGCGGCGCAGTTGGCAATGTTTAAAAAGCAGATGCAGTCTGGCTATCTCTTGCGCCACCTGGCCATAAGTATAACTTTCGTTTTCTCCATAATCCGTGTAGCAGGGAAGGTCCCAGTTTTCGCGGAAGCTATATTCGTATAGTTTGATAAAGTTTTCTTGTATCATTGCACATTTTATTGATGAGTGTGCAAAAGTAGGGAAAATAGATTAATAATATGTATCTTTGTAGCCAAAATGTGTTTATAAGCTCATGATAGATACCAATATATTTCAAGATAAGACGGCGGTTTACTATACGTTGGGGTGCAAACTGAACTTTTCGGAAACCTCCACTATCGGTAAAATTCTTCGGGAAGCAGGCGTGCGCACGGCGCGCAAGGGTGAGAAAGCGGATATTTGCGTGGTGAATACCTGTTCGGTGACAGAAGTGGCGGACAAGAAGTGCCGCCAGGCCATTCATAAACTGGTGAAGCAACATCCCGGAGCCTTCGTTGTAGTGACCGGCTGCTACGCACAACTGAAACCGGACACGGTGGCAAAGATAGAAGGTGTGGACATTGTTCTTGGTGCCGAGCAGAAGAAGGATCTGCTTCAATACCTGGGCAATCTGCAAAAACACGAAACCGGAGAGGCTTATACTTCCGCCTTGAAGGACATCCGTTCGTTTGCCCCTTCGTGTTCGCGCGGTGACCGTACACGTTTCTTCCTGAAGGTGCAGGACGGTTGCGATTATTACTGTTCCTACTGTACCATACCTTTTGCCCGCGGCCGCAGCCGCAACGGCACTATTGCCTCCATGGTAGAACAAGCCCGCCAGGCCGCCGCCGAGGGAGGAAAAGAAATTGTACTGACCGGTGTCAACATCGGCGACTTCGGAAAGACTACCGGAGAGACTTTCTTCGACTTGGTGAAGGCATTGGACGAAGTGGAAGGCATCGAACGCTACCGCATTTCCTCCATCGAGCCCAATCTGCTGACGGATGAAATCATAGAATATGTGTCGCACTCCCGTCGTTTCATGCCCCATTTCCATATCCCGTTGCAGTCGGGTAGCGACGAAGTGCTGAAGTTGATGCGTCGCCGGTACGATACGGCGCTGTTTGCTTCGAAGATAAAGAAGATAAAGGAGGTGATGCCCGATTCTTTCATCGGGGTGGACGTCATTGTCGGCACCCGTGGAGAGACGGAAGAACTCTTTGAACAGGCTTATGAGTTTATCAAGAGTCTGGACGTGACGCAACTCCATGTGTTCAGTTACTCGGAACGTCCCGGTACGCAGGCTTTGAAGATAGAGCATGTGGTGACACCCGAAGAGAAACACCGCCGGAGTCAGCGCCTGCTTGAACTTTCGGACGGGAAAACACGTGCTTTCTACGCCCGCCACATCGGGCAGGCGATGCCTGTGCTGCTGGAACGTCCTAAACCGGGATTGCCAATGCACGGTTTTACCCCCAACTATATCCGTGTGGAAGTGCCCCATGACGATACGCTGGACAATCAGGTTGTCTCCGTGCGCTTAGGCGATTTCAATGAAGATAATACTGCTTTGCAGGGAACGATACTTAGTGACTGAGGATTATGAAATCGAGACTACTCTATTGGTTGACTTACGCAGGCATGTGGCTCGTTGCATTGTTGCCTTTCCGGGCACTGTATGCGCTGTCCGACGGGTTGTATTTCCTGATGCGCCACGTTGTTCACTACCGCAAGAAGGTGGTACGCCGCAATCTTCGTAATTCTTTCCCTGAGAAATCCGAGGTCGAGTTGCGCGAGATAGAGCGTGAGTTCTACCATTATATTTGCGACTATATGCTGGAGGAGGTCAAGATGCTGCGTATCTCCTTTGAAGAGCTTTGCCGCCGGATGGAGTACAATAATAAAGAGCTCTTTCTCGATATGGTCGAGAAGCGCGGTGGCATCATTCTGCTCATTCCCCATTATGCCAACTTCGAATGGATTATAGGCATGGGCTCTATCATGCATCCGGGTGACCTTCCGGTTCAGGTATACAAACCACTCAGCAATAAGTATCTGGACGAGATGTTCAAACACATCCGTGCCCGCTTCGGTGGATATAACGTGCCCAAACACTCCACCGCCCGCGAAATGATAAAGTTGCGCCGCGAAAACAAGCGGATAGCCGTTGGCCTGATTACCGACCAGTCGCCCAATCGTAGCGAAGCGCATTATTGGACTACCTTCCTCAATCAGGATACCGTCTTTATGGATGGTGCCGAGCGCATTGCCAAAATGATGGACTTCCCCGTCTTTTATTGCGAGTTGCAGCGGGTGCGCAGAGGATATTGCAAAGTATCTTTCGACCTGATAACCGAAACCCCGAAGCAGACTGCCGAAGGAGAAATCACCGAATGTTTTGCCCGTCGCCTGGAGCAGACCATTCGCCGTGCCCCGGCTTATTGGTTCTGGTCGCATAAGCGTTGGAAAAACAAACGAAAAGATTCTATACATCATGGATAAGATAGCCGTCGTAATACTGAACTGGAACGGATGCGACATGCTCCGTTCATTTCTCCCCTCTGTTGTGCGCTTCTCCGAAGCCGACGGTGCGGCTGTGTACGTGGCCGATAATGGTTCTACGGATGCTTCGGTAGAAATGCTCCGTCGTGAATTTCCATCCGTCCGCCTGATACTGTTGGAGGAGAATTATGGCTTTGCCGATGGATATAATCTTGCATTGAAACAAGTGGAGGCAGAATATGTAGTGTTGCTCAATTCCGATGTCGAAGTGACCGAGCATTGGCTTGCACCACTTGCCGCCTATATGGACGCCCATCCCGAAGTGGCCGCTTGCCAGCCGAAGATACGCAGTTGGCGGCAAAAGAAGCAGTTCGAGTATGCCGGGGCTGCCGGCGGATTCCTCGACCGCTACGGATATCCTTTCTGCCGCGGGCGCATCCTGGGAGTGGTGGAAACAGACAAAGGCCAGTACGATACGATTCTTCCTATCTTTTGGGCTACGGGTGCCGCCCTGTTTATCCGCTTGAAGGAGTATCAGGAGGCAGGTGGGCTGGATGGTCGTTTCTTTGCCCACATGGAGGAGATTGATTTATGCTGGCGTCTCCGTGCACGCGGTCGGGGGATTGTATGCATCCCCCAGAGTGTAGTGTTTCATGTCGGCGGGGCTACTCTGAAGAAAGAGAATCCGCGCAAGACATTCCTTAATTTCCGTAACAACCTTGTAATGCTATATAAGAATCTTCCGCCGGAAGATTTGGCTACCGTCATGCGTACGCGTGCCGTGCTCGACTATGTGGCGGCTGCAAGTTTTCTGCTGAAAGGACAATTCCCCAATGCCTGGGCAGTGCTTCGTGCGCGTCGTGCCTTTGCCTCCCTTCGTGCCTCATTCTCAGCCTCCCGCGAAGAAAATTTGAAAAAAACTTGCCTTTCTGTGATACCCGAACGGACAAAAAACAGTATCTTGGCGCAGTTTTATTTGCATGGAAAGAAACTCTTTTCGCAACTATAAGACTTGTCTAAAGGCATTAGATTATGGAAAAATTAGTTAGAAAGATTGGATTAGTGGCGCACGACGCCATGAAGAAAGACCTCATCGAGTGGGTACTTTGGAACTCAGAACTGCTGATGGGGCACAAGTTTTACTGCACGGGTACCACCGGTACTCTTATCCTCGAAGCTCTCAAAGAGAAACATCCCGATGTAGAATGGGATTTCACCATCCTCAAATCAGGTCCCTTGGGCGGTGACCAGCAGATGGGTTCGCGCATTGTAGACGGAGAGATTGATTATCTTTTCTTCTTCACCGACCCTATGACCTTGCAGCCCCACGATACGGACGTAAAGGCGTTGACCCGTCTTGCCGGCGTAGAGAACATCGTCTTTTGCTGCAACCGCAGTACGGCGGACCATATCATTTCCAGTCCGTTGTTCCTCGATCCGACCTACGAACGTTCTGTCCCCGATTATACCACTTATACCAAGCGGTTTGCCAACAAGCCCGTGGTTGCCGAGGCGGTAGAATCGGCAAAGAAGCGCAAGCGGAAGAAATAATCCTCAAATCCTTATAAAACCATGAAAACACTTACAACTTTATTATTCGTTTTATTATGCTTGTCTTCCTGCTCTTCGCCGAAGAGTCAGCAGCAGGAAGAATGGGTTTCTCTTTTCAATGGAAAAGACCTGGAAGGCTGGACGGTCAAGATTAGCGGCTATCCCGTAGGTGAGAACTTCGGCAACACCTTCCGTGTGGAAGATGGTTTGCTGAAAGTGCGCTACGATGCGTATGGGGATGAATTCAACGACCGCTTCGGACACATCTTTACCGATAAGTCTTACTCCAGCTATAAGTTGCGCCTGGAGTATCGCTTTGTAGACGAACCGGTGAAAGGAGCTCCCGAGTGGGCACGCCTCAATAACGGCATCATGTTTCATGCGCAGACGCCCGAGAGTATGGAGAAAGACCAGTTCTTCCCCGTTTCCATAGAAGCCCAGTTGCTGGGTGGCGACGGAACCGGCGAGCCGCGTCCTACGGGAAGTGCATGCACTCCGGGCACTGAGATCGATGTTGATGGCAAACGCTATATCCCTCATACTTATGCCAGTCATGGAAAGACGTACGATGGCGATCAATGGGTAGACTTCGAGTTGGTGGTATATGCCGATAGCCTGGTGCATCATATTGTGAATGGCGATACTGTATTGACATATACCCACCTCGTCATTGGCGGTGAAGATGCAACTTCCACTCCCGAACTGCCTTTCGGTCCCCTGAAAGAGGGTAGGATAGCACTGCAATCGGAGAGCCATCCGACGGACTTCCGCAATATTGAGATAATGGAGATTAAAAAGTAGCGGAGATAGCTGTAAAGTGCAGCCCTGAGTTGCGGTACTTTACAGTTTTTCTATTTCTTCGGCAGAAAGGCCTGTGGCTTGTTGTATTACTTCTGCGGACATTTTCATACGCTTCAAGTTGCGTGCTGTTTCTTTCAATCCCTCCATACGGCCTTTGAAAGGCAATCTTTTGAGCGTTTCCATATTCTTAAGTACATAAATCCAACGTTCGAAGTCTGTTTCACAATTTTGCTCTTCCTTTGTGAAGGACGGCAGTTCTATAAAAATAAAACGCAGTTTGTCACTGAAAGGTTCGTTCGTATCGCGGTCTACAAGCCAAATGTCCGTGCGGAACTTGTGCGGGCGGTTATACTCCCGTTCCCATATAGGGAAACGCGCGTTCCCATAAGAGGAAACTGCAGTTCCTATAAGAGGAAACGCTCGTTCCCATTAGGAGAAACTGTCGTTCCCGCGCTCAGAAACGCTCGTTTCCTACGCTAGGAAACTGCAGCGTTCTTATTATCAGATGTTTACAGGATATATGTCATGCGGATTCATTCATGGTAATATTAAAGAGAGAAAATTATCATTTTACTACTTATTCAATAGACAAAGCGCCAAAAACAGCTATTTTTCGTGTTAATAGAAGTTATTTTGATACGTTCGCAGAAGTTTACATATGCATGGGATAAATGGCAGTATATAAACATGTTATATATAGAACAAGTTAAGTTTCTATCCCCTAAAAGCGTGCTGGTAACCATTTACCGTCACGCTACCTACACGGTTACCAGCACGCATTAAAATCATGGAAATCAATCAATTATACTCAGAAGTGACGGAGTGCTGGAAATATCATCAAAAACTATGTTTGTAGAAACAGCGTAAGCTGCGCTGTTAGTTTGCAGTAGCTGTTCAGGAAGGCTCCCGGTAACAGGGTGATTTAAGGGCGTTTGAATCGTATTTCCACGCCTGCGGCTTCGATATCCGCTCCCATAGGCGGGTTGCGTTTCGCCAGTTTCAGTTCTATTTCTTCTATTTGCGGAAAGTCGCGGAACAATCTGTCTATAATACGTCCGCTTACGTGTTCCAACAGCTTGGACGGAATGGCCATTTCTGCCTTTACTGCCTCATACACATCGGCATAGCTGACGGTATCTGCTACATCGTCCGTTTCGGCAGCACGCCGGATGTCGACCTGCAGGCGCAGGCTGACGGTGAACTCATTGCCTACTAAAGTCTCTTGTTCGCCTACGCCGTGATGGGCGAAGAAACGGATATTGTCTAAAAAGATGTAGCTACTCATAACGGGTGATTCTTTTTTGCAAACTTAGGGATATTTTACGGCTTAGGCAAGTATTGTGCAATCTGTTATTCAGAACGAAGCGAAGAATCTACTCTCTGTGCATATAAGAGAGTAGATTCTTCGCTTCGCTCTAAATGACGGGATGATAGCAAAAGCTATTTTTATCTTCCTGTTTGTTCTATCATTTCCTTTATCTTCTCATTCAGGCTTTCAGCTTTCATCAGCTGTTCCAGAGTGAGGTGCATACGCCAGCGCCAATAGTGCCGCGGGTTGGCGGGAATGTTGATGCGTTCTTCCTGCACATTGGGATTGCGCCACTTGCCGTCTATCGCCATCCAGTCCTGCAAGGAGAGGATGCAAAGGATGGAGTTGCTGTAGAGATGCGTGCGTACTACCTCTTCGCAAAGTTCGGGAGTGGCTACCGCCGGTGCCGTGCCGTAGTGTCCGAGCATGGTGTTGTAGAATCTTTGCGTCTGCTGGAAGTCCTCTTCCCACCAGCCGCGCAAGGTAGACATATCGTGCGTGGAAATGGTACAAACGGAACGGTACGGATACCAGTCGGGATGTCCGAATTCTTGTTTCGGGTCTTTCGGCATGCGCTGAATCTCTAAAGAGAGAATGCGCAGGTCGTTCATCACCCATGCCACGCAGTCGGGTATCATACCCAGGTCTTCACCACATACCAACATGCGGGTAGACTGCGTCAGTTGCGGCAACTTCTTCATGGCTTGCTGTCCCCAGAAGTCGTTGTGGCGATGGTAGTAATATTGGTCGTACAGACGGTTGAAAGCGGCTTTCTCCCAATCGTTCAGGGCGCGGTAGATGTAATCGTGCTGCACGCTGATACGGGGGTGGTATTTGTTCGGATCGTTGCGGTCGGGTACAAACAGCACGTCGCTGATCAGTGCGTACAAGCCGTCGCGAATCCAAACGCTGTCTTCATCCGTCTTTCCGGCGAAGTAGGCTTCTACTTTGCGCTGGGTGTCGAACTCCGGACGCATGCGGTAAATCTCCCAAGTCTCGGTCGGCTCAATGAAGGTCTGCTTCACATAATCGGTGTGCGGGCCGAACATCTGTCCGAGGAAGTACTCGTGGATATAGGGCTTCAGGAAGAAGTCTTCGCGGAATGCGAGTCCATAGCTTTCTATTTCTTCACGCGTCATAGGCAGAGCGGGAACGAATTGTCCCAACAAGCCGTGTACGGCATGCATCGGTATCTCCCAGATGCGGAAGAAGCCGAGGATATGGTCTATGCGGTAGGCGTCGAAGTATTCCGCCATCTTGCGGAAACGCTTCATCCACCAGGTGTAACCGTCTTTCTCCATTACGTCCCAGTTGTAGGTGGGGAAGCCCCAGTTCTGCCCGTTTACGGAGAAGTCATCGGGCGGTGCACCGGCTTGGCCGTTCAGGTTGAAGTAGTGCGGTTCCTTCCAGGCCTCCACGCTGTTGCGGCTGATGCCGATGGGGATATCGCCTTTCAGCACTACGCCGTTGGCGCGTGCATGCTGGGTGGCGGCAAGCAGTTGCAGGTGCAGGTTGAACTGGATGTAATAATAGATGGCTATGTGCGGATAATCGGCGGAATCCGGTTGACACAGTTTCTCTATTTCCTTGGCGTCGTAAGTGGTGTATTTAGGCCACTCGCGGAAGTTCGGTGTCTTATAGACGTCACGCAGATAGCTGAAGACGGCATACGGTTGCAGCCATTCCTTGTTGGCTTCATAGAAATCGTGGAAAGCTTTCGATGCCAGTGTCTTTTCGCCTTCTTGCTTGAAGATGAGGTGGAAGTATTCCCATTTCGTCCGGTTCACGGCTTCGTAGTCTACGGTAGGCAGGGCGTTCAACTCTTTCTGGCGCTTGTTGAAGTCGGCCATCAAGGCTTTGTCTTTGAGGTTGCCCAGCTGCTTCAGGTCGGCGTACATGGGGTGGAAGGCATAGATGGAGATACTGTTATAAGGATAAGAGTCTGTCCAGGTATGCGTCATGGTGGTGTCGTTGATAGGCAGGATTTGCACGGCTTTCTGATGGGTAGCGGCTGCCCAGTCTATCATGCGCTTCAGGTCGCCGAAGTCGCCCACACCGAAACTCTTCTCCGAGCGGAGGGAGAATACGGGTACGGCTACGCCGGAACCTTTCCAGGAAGGAAGGCTGAAGTAGACGTAACGGTCGCCGATGGCCAGTGTTTCGTTGGCGCCTGTCTGCGGGTCGGCCATGTAGCGGTTGGGGTTGTTCTCCCAAGCTACGGCACGGCGTTCTTTCTTATTATAAAGAATGAACTTGTACTCTAAAGGATAACTGATTTTGCCGGCGTCCAGTTCCACTTGCCATTCGGGGAAGTCGACATCGCTCATAAGGACGGCTTTGTCGGGATTCCAGTCGCCCAGTGATTTCTGGTTTCCGCAAAGTGCCAGACAGTGGTCGCCGTCGATGCAAGGCGCGTATGCCTTTATCAACAAGCCTTTCTTGTAGCTTTTGGGAGCGGCACTGCGTTCGCGGTGTGCCAGCAGGGATTCTGTAAAGGCGGAAGTGTAGAAATACTGTTGTTCCGGCAGGTTCTTCCAGCAGTCTTCGATGCGATAGATTTTCTTTGCGGTGCCTGATACGTGCAGCGTGCGTGGAAGGCTGTCCCACTCTGTACGTATAACTTTGTCATCGCAATAAATCTGGTAACTGTACTGAATAACCCCGCTTTCGGGTAGTTGGATATCCACTTCTGCGGTCCAATGAATTCCGTCTACAGTATGCAGGGGGGTAGCTTTGCCGGGTTGGTTGTTGCCAAGCTCCGGGATGGAACCCAGCACTCTGACCTCTTCGCCCCAACTGGTGCGGTACTCGATATTAAATAGTAGTATCATATATATTAGATTTAGAAATAGCAATAGCTGCATTGATTATGCAAGTATAGAAAATATTCCTCATAATCATGCAGCTACCATTATCTAAGTCATTTAAATTCCTATGCAAACGTTTGTGCTTGCCACGAACCTACCCGCAACGCGAAGCACCGCAAGTCTTGCAGATGAGGCAACCTTCCTGGTAAACCAGTGTCTCGTTGCCGCAATTCGGGCATTTCTTGCCTTTGGCTTCCGTGCCGTCCTGGATGTATTTCTTCAAGGCGCGTTCCACACCATTCTTCCAGGTGTTGATGTTTTCGCTGTCCAGTTGCAGAGAACCTACCAGCTTGATTACTTGTTCGATAGGCATGCGGTAGCGCAATACACCGGAAATCAGTTTGGCATAGTTCCAGTACTCTTTGTTGAACTTCTCGGACAGACCTTCGATGGTGACTTTGTATCCGCGTTTGTTCTCGAACTGGAAGTCGTAACGCTTGTTTCCGTGCTCGTCCATATTCTTGATGATGTGTCCGGATACTACGTTCTTCGGCAGGATGATGCCTTCATCGTCGTCCAGTACACCGGTGAAGATTTCGTAAGGATGATTGTCCAGCAAACCGACGAATGCCACCCATTTCTCTTTGTTGTTCTGGAAACGTACAACGTCTGCTTCGAGCGTCTTGGGACGTACTTCCACAACCGTAGGCGGCTTGCATGGAGGAAGATCTTCCTTCTTGTCGCTCTTGGTGGAGATGAGCACGCCCGAGCGGGAGCCGTCGCGATAAACCGTACAGCCTTTGCAGCCCGATTTCCAGGCTTCTACGTACAAGCGGTTTACCAAATCCTCGTCCACGTCGTTCGGCAGGTTGATGGTCACGCTGATGGAGTGGTCTACCCATTTCTGGATGCGGCCCTGCATCTTGACTTTCATCAGCCAGTCTACGTCGTTGGAGGTTGCTTTATAATAAGGTGATTTTTCTACCATGGCGTCTACTTCTTCCTGCGTGTATCGTTTGGCAGGATTGTAGCCTTGCGCTTCCATCCAAGTAACGAACTTGGGGTGGAAAACGATGTATTCTTCAAAAGCATCCCCGGTTTCGTCCACAAAGTCTACATGGACATTGGTGTCGTTCGGGTTTACTTTGCGTCGGCGCTTGTAGACGGGCAGGAATACCGGTTCGATGCCGGAAGTGGTCTGCGTCATCAAGCTGGTGGTGCCGGTCGGTGCAATGGTAAGACATGCAATGTTGCGGCGGCCGTACTTCTTCATTTCCTCGTACATCTCCGGATCGGCTTCACGCAAACGGTTGATGAACGGGTTGTTCTTCTCGCGTTCGGTATCATAGATTTCGAAAGCACCGCGTTCTTTTGCCATTTCTACGGATGAACGGTAGGCGCTGAGAGCTACGGTCTTGTGAACTTTCTCAGAGAATTCGGTTGCCTCTTCGGTGCCGTAGCGCAGCCCTAAAGCGGCGAGCATGTCGCCTTCGGCTGTGATGCCTACACCGGTACGGCGTCCCTGGCCGCTCTTCTTGTAAATCTTCTGCCACAAAACGCGCTCAGTGTGCTTCACGTCTTCGTTTTCGGGGTCGGTGTCTATTTTCTCCATGATGCGTTCGATCTTCTCCAGTTCGAGGTCGATAATATCGTCCATGATGCGTTGAGCCAACGTTACATGTTTCTGGAACAATTCGAAGTCGAAGTATGCATCCGGTTTGAACGGATTTACTACGTATGAGTAGAGGTTGATGGCAAGCAGACGGCAGGAGTCGTACGGACACAAGGGGATTTCGCCGCACGGGTTAGTCGATACGGTGCGGTAGCCCAGGTCTGCATAGCAATCGGGAACGGATTCTTTTATAATGGTGTCCCAGAACAGTACACCGGGTTCTGCCGATTTCCATGCGTTGTGCACGATTTTTTTCCATAATGCAGATGCGTCGGTTTCTTTCTTGGTAGTCGGCTCTGCGGCGTCAATCGGATATTGTTGCGTAAATGTTTTCCCGTCAACGGCGGCTTGCATGAAGTCATCGGTCAGCTTAACGGAAACATTGGCGCCTGTAACTTTGCCTTCGGTCATTTTGGCATCGATAAATGCTTCTGAGTCCGGGTGCTTGATGGATACGCTTAACATCAATGCACCGCGGCGTCCGTCCTGGGCCACTTCGCGGGTTGAGTTAGAGTAGCGTTCCATGAAAGGAACCAGGCCGGTGGAAGTCAGTGCCGAGTTCTTTACCGGAGAACCTTTGGGGCGGATGTGAGACAAGTCGTGACCTACACCACCGCGGCGTTTCATTAATTGTACTTGTTCTTCGTCTACTTTAAAGATAGCACCGTAGGAATCAGCTTCGCCGTCTACGCCGATCACAAAACAGTTGGACAGAGAAGCTACCTGATAGTTGTTACCTATTCCGGTCATCGGGCTTCCTTGCGGAACGATGTACTTGAAGTGGTTGAGCAAACCGAAAAGTTCCTCCGAACTTAATGGGTTAGGGTACTTTGCCTCGATGCGGGCTACTTCATTGGCTATTCTCCAATGCATGTCTTCCGGGGACTTCTCGTAAATATTCCCGAAAGAATCTTTGACTGCGTATTTGTTTACCCAAACTCTGGCAGCCAACTCATCGCCTTGGAAGTATCGTAAAGATTCTTCGTAGGCTTCGTCATAAGAATAAATTTTCTTTTCCACGATGCTTGTATCTCTTAGATTTATTTGTTAATAAGTAAATTTGTAGAAGTCATACTTATCGTTAACAAATGCGTTTGCAAATCTATGAATGTTTTCTAACCTGGCAAAATAAAAATAGATGTTTTTATTAACCGAATAAGAGTTTTCTGTTTTACAATATTAATTTATTGATTAATAATAGGTTGTTGCTTTTGGAATACTCGAAAGTTTCCTAAAAGATAAATTATGAACAAATTATTAGTAGGGATTGTTTTCCGTTTCTGGAATTTAAGATGAACTTTCCAGGTGAGTTTGAGTGTATTGTCTTGAGTTTGTGCTATCTTTGCAAAAAAAAGAAATAATGGAAAGCTTGAAACAAAGAAAAACGATCCGAAAATATCAGCAGAAAGATATTTCTCCTGATTTGTTAAATGATTTGCTCGAAACTTCTTTCCGTGCTTCTACGGTTGGAAACATGCAGGTCTATAGTGTAATTGTGACGCGTGACGCTGAACGCAAGGCGAAACTGGCCCCTGCTCATTTCAATCAACCGATGGTGCAAACGGCTCCGGTAGTCCTTACTTTCTGTATCGATCTGCGCCGTTTCAGTAAGTGGTGCAAGCAGCGCAAGGCCGAACCCGGATATGATAACTTTGAGTGGTTTGTAACAGGAGCTGTAGATACGCTGTTGGCGGCACAAACCTTTTGTGTGGCTGCCGAAGAGAAAGGATTGGGAATCTGCTATTTGGGAACTACCACTTACAATCCCCATCTGATTATCGAAGCGCTCGAGTTGCCCGAATTGGTTTTTCCTATCACTACAGTGACCGTAGGCTGGCCTGATGAATCGCCGGCTCAGGTAGATCGTTTGCCGTTGGAGGCGATTGTACACGAGGAAACTTATCATGATTATACTCCGGAAGATATTGACCGATTGTATGCTTATAAGGAATCACTTCCCGAAAATAAACAATTCATATTGGAAAACAAGAAAGAAACCTTGGCTCAGGTCTTTACAGAGGTACGGTATACCAAGAAAGATAGTGAAGCGATGTCTGAGGTTCTTTGGGAGACGATGAAGAAACAAGGATTCTGATTGGTGATAAGGCAGCTTGTCATTCAGAGCGTAGCGAAGAATCTACTTTCCTTTTTATGTATATAGAGAAGAGATTCTTCGCTACGCTCTGAATGACAGAATGATATGCTTGTCTCTTTTTAAAACGTCATTATTGTTTCTTCAATGATGCCTGAATTTCATCAATTTCCGCCCGGAACGACTTGTCTACTTCCCTCAGTTCTTTGATAGTCTTGCAAGCGTGCAATACGGTAGCATGATCTTTGTGTCCGATCAGTGCTCCGATTTTGGCTGTTGAGAAGTCTGTATGGTTCTTGGCCAGATACATGGCTATCTGCCTTGCCTGTACCACTTCGCGCTTTCTGGATTTTGTATGGATGGTTGCAGTATCCAGTCCGAAATGCTTGCATACGGTAGTGATAATGTCGTCTACGGTTACAGCCTTGCTTTCGCTATGTACCACCTTGCGGACGATACGTTGCGTCAGTTCCAGGTCTATCTCCTTATTATATATGGTAGAGTGCGCCATGATGGAAATAACGATGCCTTCCAAGTCGCGTACGCTGTCGCCCACGTTCTCTGCAATGTAATCGATGACTTCCGGTGGGAATTGCAATCCGTCGCGGTGTATTTTGTTGCGCAAGATGTTCTTGCGAAGTTCTACGGTCGGTTTCTCGAGTTCTGCCACCATTCCCCATTTAAAACGCGTGATGAGGCGCTCTTCCATGCCTTGCAGTAATACGGGAGCACGGTCGGAAGTGAGGATCAGTTGTTTGCCGTTCTGGTGCAGGTGGTTGAATATATGGAAGAATGTATTCTGCGTCTTGGTAACGCCGGCAAATTCCTGAATATCATCAATAATTAAAATGTCAATGGTCTGGTAGAAGTTGATAAAGTCGTTAGTGGTGTTGTTGCGTACAGAATCTGTATACTGTACCTGGAACAGGTGGGCGGATACATACAGTACCCGTTTTTCCGGATATAGTTCTTTAATTTTAGTTCCGATGGCATTGGCAAGATGTGTTTTGCCCACACCGGAAGCTCCGTATAAGAACAGGGGATTAAAGATTGTTTTAGCCGGATTCAGTGCGACGGCTTCAGCTACGCTGCGCGACAGCTTGTTGCTATAACCTTCAATAAATGTTTCGAAGTTATATTCCGGGTTCAGGTGCGGGTCGAGCTCGGGAACCGGAATCTGAGGGATTTTCTTATCCATCACCTGCTTCTGCGGGATGATGGTACGCTGCGTGGATTCCAAGTCGACGGTTTTCCGTGAACTCTTATCCACCATAACGTTATACATCAATTTCGTCCCGTCACCAATAACCTTATAAAGAGTTTTCCGCAACAAGTCTACAAACTTGTCCTCCAAAAACTCATAGAAGAACTGGCTGGGTACTTGTACAACCAGCGTTTTGTCCTCATATTTTAAGGGGATGATGGGCAGAAACCATGTTTTGTATGTCTGCTCCGGAACATTGTCTCTGATAATTTCAAGACAGCGGTTCCACAGCCCGACATGATCTATCTCACTCATAACGGCTATAACTACATTTATTAATTAAGCAAAACTTCTACGAATGCAAAATTCGCAATCTTATTCGAGAAAAACAAATCCTTTTTTTCTTGCGTTTTTGGGGAAAGCAATAAGCGCTTTACTTTCAGTAACTTATCACTTCCAGTGAAAAGCTCTTTGTTTGGAGTACTATTGCAATTATATAACATTCTGTATTGCAGATTATTATGCTCGATTTTCTTCTTTATTTTTCTTTTGCGTCTGAAGTGGAAAAAAGCCCTTTCAACTCTGTATGTAGAGCAAATGAGGGCTTTTCTTTCAAATCTTCCAGCGTCTTGCTATTTAGACGAAATCTATATAATAGTAATTTTCTACTTGTCTTTTTTGCCGAACAAAGAGAAATGAACGTACCGTTTTGGATGCGATTTTAAGTCTTCCAGCAAGCTTGCTGCATTGGCGGTAGTGGCATTTAAATTGTTGTAAAGAGACGGGTCGTTTAACAGGAGTCCGATGGTGTTGTCTTTTTGATTCAGTTTGTCTGTAATCATTTTTACATTGTTCAGCGTGGAGTCTACTTTTTGCATCGCTGCTGCATAGTCAATTTCTTTCAGATTGCTGGAAATAAGTACAAAGTTATCTCCGATGGTGTTGAGTTTGCCGGTCAGTTGCGGGATGTCGTTTTTCATGAGCGACTGCAATTGGTGGCTTGCACCGTTCATGCTTGCCGTTAAGTCCTGTATGTTATGCAGGGTGGCAGGTATGGAAGGGTCGGCAAGTACGGTGTTCAGAGACCCGAGGATGGAGTCCAGTTTGGGTAGCATTTTCTCCAGTTGTGGCAGCATGTCGGCAACTTTTTCCATCATACCGTTGTTCAGCACTCCGGGAATGGTGTCTCCTATCTGATATTTTTCCCGTGGGTTGTTGGCCAGGAGCAGATTCATTTTCACTCCGCCCAGCATTTCGGCTGTCAATTCGGCTGTACTTCCTGTGGGGATGCGCAGTTCCGGATCGACGTCAATTTCTGCTACAACTTTTCCCGGCTGGGTGTAGTCGTAGTACAGGTCGCGTACAATACCAACGCGGAAACCATCTGCAAAGACCGGGCTCGATTTAGTCAGTCCGTTGACGTTTTGGAACTTCACGTAGAAATAGCTGGAAGGCTTGAACATGTTGATGCCTTTCAGGTAATTGATGCCATATACTAATACGCAGAGTGCGGCTATGCCCGCTATCCCTATTCTGACTTCTTTGGTGATATACTTCATGATGTATCTTCTGTTATTTATTTCTGTTCTTTTTAAATTCGTTGATTGCGGCGTTTACGTTTGTCTTTTCTCCGTTTTTGAAGGCTATGATAAAAGCATCCTTAAACTGGGCTGTAATGCTACGTTTGGTGCGCAACACCTTATTGTAATCGGGCGATGCGCCGTAGGTATATTTATATAATCCACCTTCTTTATAATAATCCACATCTTTCAAGCCTTTGAGCCTTTTGTCGTTTTTGGCCAAAGGTCGCGAAGAGGTGAGTATCTGTATCTTAAACACAATGCCACTGCGTTCTGTTTGAGCCGTGGCTGCTTTTTCTGCTTGTTGGGGGCGCTGAGGGGCTTGTTTGGGCTCGGAATGTGTAGTTTCCTTTTTCTCTGCTTCCGCAGTTGTGCTGTCTTTCTCTTCCTGCATTGCCGGTTCGGGCACATCTTCCGGCAAAATGGTATTACTGTTCCCGTTCAGGCGTATTTCCTGCTCGCGCTTGTAAGTCAGGAAAGCCCGGAAGATGCCGTTGGCAAGTGAGGTCGTTCCTGCTTCTGTATTCAGATATCGTTCTTCTTCCGGTGTGGAGATGAATCCGAGTTCTACCAGGATGCTTGGCATGGCGCTGGCTTTTAGTACCAGGAAGCCTGCTTGGTGTACGCCGCGGTCATTGCGCTTGCACGTATGGCGGAAATGCTTCTGCACGAGCGATGCCAGATGCACGCTTTGCGACATATATTTGTCCTGCATGAATTCAAAAATGATGTAAGACTCCGCTGAATTAGGGTTGAAACCTGCATATCGTGTTTTATAGTCGCTTTCGTAGAGGATAACCGAGTTTTCCCGTTTGGCTACTTCCAGGTTGGCATCCGATTTGGCAAGACCCAGTGTCCAGGTCGAAGCCCCTTGGGCTGTCCGGTTTTTGGCCAGGGCATTGGTATGGATAGAGATGAACAAGTCGGCCTTGGCGTTGTTGGCAATCTCGGCGCGGCGGTCGAGGGGGATGAATACATCCCGGTTGCGTGTGTAGATAACTTTCACATCGGGACAATTCTTCTGTATCTGTTTGCCCAACTTGAGTGCTACATTCAGATTGATATTTTTTTCTTTGGATATTTTGCCTATTGCGCCGGGGTCGTGGCCGCCATGACCTGCATCAATAACGACAACAAAGTCCTTTGCTTCAGCGCTGCCCGTACAGAAGGGAGAGACAAGCAGCCCTAAGCATATACCTATATATAATATGTAGCGTCTGTATAGTTTCATATAAAAGTCGCTGCAAATGTAGTGGAAATTTATAGAAAACTGATGGTTTGTGTTTAAGTTTTGTTCCGATTATACTTATTTTTATGGATTCAGAGGCTTTGCCAGGGTTCAACGTATTGATAATATACGTAACTTTGCGCGGAAAATAATAACAGTAGACAGGTATGATCCTTCGTTTTTTGAAAAACTGGACGTTGCCTTTGGCAATGATTGCGGGTACTTTGGGATATTTCTTTTTTGCAAAGATTCCCTTTGTCGCTCCGGCCAAACCTCTCGTGAACGGATTGGTGGCGTATCTCACTCCGTTTCTGATTTTTGCGCAACTCCTCCTTACTTTCTGCAAGGTAGAGGTGCACGAGTTGAAGCCCAAATCATGGCATGGCTGGTTATTGTTGTTTCAGACGGTTTCTTGCTTGGTAGTTGCGGCTTTACTGTTGTGCTGTCCTATGGAGGAGGTTTACCGGGAAGTGTTCGAGGGAGCGATGGTCTGCCTCATTTGTCCTACGGCAACTGCTGCTGCAGTCATCACCGGAAAGTTGGGCGGCAGTGCATCGAGCCTGACTACTTATACATTATTATCCAATCTTCTGGCGGCAGTGGCGGTTCCGTTGGTATTTCCTTTGGTGGAGCCTCATGCCGATATCTCTTTTATTGTTGCATTCCTGAAGATTTTGAGTAAAGTATTCCCATTGTTGCTTTGTCCTTTCTTTCTGGCTTGGTTTCTGCGGGCATTTGTGCCGAAGGTTCATCATTTTCTGTTGGGTTTTCACGATGCTGCCTTTTACTTGTGGGGTGTGGCGCTTGCCATTGTCTCCGGACAGACGGTGCGCTCGTTGGTCAATAGTGAAGCACCGGTGTTTGTCGAAGTGCTGATTGCTTTGGCAGGATTGATAACCTGCTGCATCCAGTTCTATCTAGGCAAACGGATTGGCGGTCATTACAAAGAACGTATCAGTGGCGGTCAGGCACTGGGACAGAAGAATACGGTACTTGCCATTTGGATGGCTTATACTTATCTGAATCCGTTGTCATCTGTAGGGCCGGGATCGTACGTGTTGTGGCAGAATATTATCAATAGCTATCAGTTGTGGAAAAAGAGGAAGAAGGAGATGAAATGATTTAAATCGGCAGCCACTGGCTGGCGATTTTGTATTAAATGAAGAATTGCTGTTGAGCGGTATCTTAGCGCAGCAGCAATTCCTCTTCGTTATACCGGGGACGGTCCTTTACTTCGATATAGATTTTACCGATGTATTCTCCTACGATTCCCAAGGATACCAATACCACACCGCCTACCAGCCAAACGGAGATCATCAGAGATGCCCATCCTGGTACGGTATCGTGTAGGAAATAAGCATGCAGTGTCCAAACGGTGACACACAAGGCTATCAGGATGAAGATGCACCCTAACCAGAAGATCATCCGCACAGGCTTGACAGAGAAAGAAGTAATTCCATCGATGGCAAAGTTCAGCATCTTCTTGAACGGATATTTAGACTCTCCTGCGAAACGCTTGTCGCGATTGTAATAGACGCAGGCAGTCTGATAACCGATAAGAGGTACCATGCCGCGCAGGTAGAGGTTGCGTTCGCGGAAGCGGCAAAGCTGCCGGATGGCACGACGGCTCATCAGCCGATAGTCGGCATGATTATAGATGGACTTTACTCCCATTATTTTCATCATCCGGTAGAAGGCGAGGGCCGTGGTACGTTTAAAAAGTGTATCGGTCTTGCGCTCCTGACGCACGCCGTAGACGATGTCGCATCCTTCCATATAGTGCTTCAGCATTTCGGGAATGGCGTTGATGTCATCTTGCAAGTCGGCATCTATGGAGATGGCGACGTCGCACCGTTCCTTAACGGTGTTCAGCCCGGCCATAAGTGCATTCTGATGCCCCACATTTCCTGCCAGATTAAGGCCGCATGCATACGGAGTATTCTGATGAAGCTCTTCGATGATGCTCCAGGTGCGGTCGGTGCTACCGTCGTTTACGTACAGTATGTAGCTTTCGGGGGCAATGCGACCCTCAGCTGTCAGGCGGTCGAGCAACTGGGTTAACCGTTTGTGCGTTTCGCATAAGACGGCCTCTTCTTTATAGCAAGGCACTACGATGGCAAGTACCGGAGATTTTTCCATAATCGATTATTCTTTTTGCAATATTCGTAAGAAATCATGAGAAATACAAATTATCTTCCTTTGTATTTGAAAACAAACCTCACCAGCAGGAAGTTTACCGGAATGGCAATGGCGAATACCGGTATCGGAGCCAGTGGCTTGGACAGGCCCAGCCAAAGGAATAAATTCAGCAATCCTATATGGAGCAGATAGTTGATCAGATGGGCTCCACCGAAGCCGAAGGCTTTCTTCCAGGATGCTTTTCTCCGGAAGGTGAAGAAGGCTGTCAGATAAAAATTGGCAATAAAGCTGAGTATATATCCTATGCTATATGCCATGTTGACGTTGATGACCCGCTGGAGCACAAAGTACAAGCCATAGTGCAGTCCGGTGGCAAAGGTACCTACTATAATGAAGCGGATAAATTCCGGTAACTGTTTCAGTCTATTCATATTCATAGAATTGAGATGACAAAGTTAGGGATTGTTACAGAATAATTTGTACTTTTGCGCACAGAAATCACTAAAAACAGAAATATATGTCGGATGATAGAAAGAAAGCGTTCTGGTTTATTGCATTACTCAGTGTGCTTGTGATACTCCCTTTCCTGGGAGAAACGATATTTTACTCTAAAGGAGAACCGCGTGAGGCGATTGTTGCCCTTTCGATGCTGGAAAGTGGCAATTGGATACTTCCGGTAAACTATGGTACTGACATAGCCTATAAGCCTCCTTTCTTTTATTGGGCGATTGCTGCTGTTTCTTCTCTTCTGGGGGGAGTGACGGAATATTCATCCCGCCTGCCGTCCGCCCTTGCGTTTCTGGCCATGCAGCTGGTATTTTTTACTTTTATAGCTAAGCGTAAGGATGTGAAGACTGCTTTTCTGGCCTCTGTTCTTCTTTTGTCTTCTTTTGAAGTGCATCGTGCGGCGCTGGCTTGCCGTGTCGATATGGTACAAGTGTCGTTCATTGTCATTTCCCTGTGTCTGCTGTTCCGCTGGGACGAGAAAGGATGCCGAGGCATTCCCTGGCTGGCTGTTCTGCTGATGGGATGTGCCACGCTGACCAAAGGTCCGGTAGGCTCTATATTTCCTTGTGCCTGCATAGGTCTGTATCAGTTGTTGCGCGGACGTGCTTTCTGGAAAACATTCTTTTTGTTGCTGCCCGTGGGGCTGCTTTCTCTGGTTCCTTATGCAGCGTGGATCGGGGCGGCCTATGTACAGGGAGGACAGTCTTTCATCGATTTGGTGCTGGAAGAGAATACAGGTCGTTTCATGGGTAAGATGTCTTATGACTCGCATGAGAATCCGGTATGGTATAACTTCCTGACTATCATTTGGGGATGGGTGCCCTGGACGCTGGTATTGCTTCTCTCCCTTTTCAGCCTGAAGTGGAAGAACATCAGCTGGTTGCCTGCGGGTGCATCTTTCGGCGAACGTATCAGGAAAGGATGGGATAAGTTCCGTGCACAATCTCCCTTGCAATTGTTTACATGGGTGGTCATTCTTTTCATTTTTATATTCTATTGCATCCCGAAGAGTAAGCGCAGTGTTTACCTGCTTCCTATCTATCCGTTTATGGCAGTGCTGATGGCTGATTATTTATTGGCTTTGGTGCAGCGTGGAGCAAAGGTGTTCAAGGTTTCTGCGGTAATATTTGCGTCTCTTTGCCTGATACTTACGACAGTTTTTCTGGCTGTGCGTTTCGGCTTGATACCGGACAGTATCTTCGGGACCGGACGCCATGCAGCCGAGAATGTAGCTTATATGCATGCTTTGGAAGAAGTCGCTCTTTCTATCCCCAAGTGGTGTCTGGTGGCGCTTCCTTTGATAGCAGCTGTCTGTACATGGGTGTCTGTTTCTAAACGGGCCGGTGCTTATTCTCTATTATATAGTGCTGCCGGATGTATGCTCTGCCTTTTTGTCTCTTTGGATGCTGTATATCAACCTACGGTACTTGCTGTTAAGTCGGATAAACACTTGGTTAAGCAGATCAGGGAACAGGTGCCTCAAGGGGTGGTCTATTCGTACGCCAAAATGAGCTTTTATGGTGCCAATTTCTATATGAACGACCAGATGCGGCACTTTGAAAAAGATTTGCCGTCCGGTGAAGGATATTTAGTGTTGCCGACGAAAGTAAAGGAATCGCTGTTCGAAGAATTCGGTGATAAATACGAGTTCGAAGAAATTTTCCTTACGACAAAGCGCAGTTGCGACTTGCGTGATAGAATTTATATGTATAAGTTTAAAGAGAAATAAATGTCACCTATTACGATTATTGATAAATATTATCCGGAAGATAATGAGTTGAAGCATATCCTGTTGGAGCATAGCCGCCAGGTGGCGGAGAAAGCACTCTGGATTGCCGACCGCCATCCGGAACTCCATCTGGATAAAGACTTTTTATATGAAGCCGGTATGTTGCACGACATCGGCATTTTTCTGACGAATGCACCGGGCATCTTTTGCTTTGGCGACCGGCCCTACATCTGTCATGGCTATTTAGGAGCCGATCTGATGCGCCAGGAAGGCTATCCCCGCCATGCATTGGTCTGTGAACGCCATACGGGGGCAGGACTCTCATTGGAGGAGATTATCCGTCAGGAATTGCCCGTGCCACATCGGGAAATGGTGCCGGTCAGTCTGGAAGAACAAGTCGTTTGCTTTGCCGATAAATTCTTTTCCAAAACCCGTCTGGATAAGGAAAAGAAAGTGGAAAAAGCCCGGAAAAGCCTGGAACGTTATGGCGAAGCAGGCTTGCAACGCTTCGATCATTGGTGCGAACAGTTCTTGTAGCAATCTAAATTTCTTTAAAAAGGGAGATTATCCGTATAAAATACGTACTTTTGCCCCTTCAAGCGTAAACTATTAGTTAATGACGCCATTGAAAGCAAATACATTCATATCATTCATACTACTATTCGTCTTGCTTCTTCTTCCTGATGAGGCCGCTTCTCAGCGTCGTGGAAGAGGAATCACGCCTGCCAATAATCCGACGGATTCTCTGCAACGTGGAGATACGTTGTCGGGGGATTCATTGCGGCATGACACGATAGCTGCGCCTCCCAAGAAGGAGGCACTGGATGCCCCCGTCGCTTATGAAGCGAATGACTCCATTGTATTTACCCAAGCCGGTTTTGCCAATCTCTACGGGCAGGGCAAGGTGACTTATCCCGGGGCAGATCTGGAAGCCGATGTCATTACCATGGATATGGACAACAATACTGTTTTTGCCCGTGGTGTGACAGACTCCATAGGCACCATAAAGGGTAGGCCGGTCTTTAAGGATGGAGACACGTCTTATGAAACAGATACCATCCGTTATAATTTCAAAAGTAAGAGAGGTATCATCAGCAATGTAGTCAGCCAGCAAGGTGAAGGCTATGTGACCGGTAACAATGCCAAGAAAGGAAATAATGACGAGCTCTATATGCGGAGCGGACGCTACACGACGTGCGACCACCATGAGCATCCCCACTTTTATATGCAGATGACCTACGCCAAGGTACGTCCCAAAAAGAATGTAGTGACGGGACCTGCCTATCTGGTGGTAGAAGATGTACCGCTTCCTCTGGCAGTTCCGTTCTTCTTCTTCCCGTTCTCAAGCAGTTATCAGTCCGGCTTCCTGATGCCTACCTATATGGATGACTCCAATCGTGGTTTCGGTCTGACGGACGGTGGTTACTACTTTGCCATCAGCGACCAGATGGACTTGAAGTTGAGGGCTGATATCTTCACCAAAGGTTCGTGGGCCTTGAATGCAGAGACAAACTATGTGAAGCGGTACAAATACTCCGGTCTGTTGCAGGCCAACTATCAGGTGACAAAAACAGGAGACAAAGGCTTGCCGGACTATTCGGTGGCCAAGGACTTCAAGATTGTTTGGTCGCATCGCCAGGACCCGAAGGCCAGCCCGAATTCAACCTTCTCTGCCAGCGTAAACTTCGCTACCAGTAGTTACGAACGTACTAACATTGGTAATATGTATAATTCGCAGGCAATGTCGCAGAATACCAAGACTTCCAGTGTCAGCTATTCGCGCAACTTCCCCGACCAGCATCTGAGTATTGCCGCATCAACTAATATTGCGCAGACCATGCGTGACTCTTCCATTGCCGTGACTTTGCCCGACTTGACGATTTCTTTGAGTACAATCTTCCCCTTCAAGCGTAAACATGCAGTGGGCGATGAAAAATGGTATGAGAAGATTTCCGTACGTTATACCGGTCGTTTGAAGAACAGTATTAAGACCAAGGACAACATGCTGTTCAAATCCAATCTGGTGAGAGATTGGGAGAATGGTATGCAACATGAGATTCCGGTAAGTGCAACTTTCACGCTTTTCAAGTATTTCAACCTGACTCCATCGGTCAATTATACGGAGCGTTGGTACACTCGTAAAGTGACGAAAGATTGGGATGACCAGCGGCAAGTAGAGGTGAACGACACTACTTATGGTTTTCACCGTGTGTACGACTACAGTGCCAGCTTAGGTGTCAACACCAAGATTTACGGTATGTACAAGCCCATCTTCCTTCCCAAGAAAGAAATTCAGATTCGTCATGTCATTACTCCTTCCGTAAGTATCAGTGCCGCACCGGACTTTACTTCTTCTCGTTTTGGCTATAACGGTTCGTATATCAAAGAGATGCAAGGTGGTGTACGCGATACCGTGAGCTATTCCTATTATGCCGGTCAGGCTTTCAGTCCGCCGAGTGGAGGAAAGCAGGGGACGATCTCGTTCAACATCTCCAATAACCTGGAAATGAAGTATAAGGATAAGAACGACTCTATCCGGAAGGTGAGTCTGATTGATGACTTGAGTATGGGTATCAGTTACAATACGGCAGCTGAGGTTCGACCGTGGAGTGACTTGAGCTTCAACCTTCGTATGAAGTTGAGTAAGAGCTATACGCTCAGTATGGCTTCTACATTTGCCACCTATGCCTACGAGTTCGATAAGGATGGAAAAGTGGTAACGGGTAATCGTACGGAATGGTCTTATGGTCGTTTCGGACGTTGGTCGGGTTATGGTACCTCTTTCAGTTGGACGGTGAATAATGATACCTGGAAGAAGATAAGAGGTTTCTTCACCGGCGAAAAGGTAGATGATGAGAAGGATAAGAATAAAGATAATTCTTCAGCCGAAGATGAGGATAGCAGTGACGAAGATGGTACCGATGGAGGCACTCCCAAGAAGAAAGTAGAGAAGGCCACGGCAGATGCCGATGGTTACCAGGCTTTCAAGATGCCTTGGTCCATCAACTTCAGTACCGGTTTTAATATTACGGAAGATAGAACAAAGCCTATCAACCGGACGAGCATGCGCTATCCGTATAAGTTCAGTCTGAACTCCCTCAATATAAACGGTAACATCAAGTTAACCAATAAATGGGCTGTCAGCTTCAATTCCGGTTATGACTTTAATGCGAAGGAGATTACGCAGACGGCTTTCAATATCAGCCGTGACCTGCACTGCTTCACTATGACTGCCGCTCTTTCACCCTTTGGCCGGTGGAAATACTACAACTTTACGATCCGTGCTACCGCACAGATTCTGCAAGACCTGAAGTGGGAGCAGAGAAGCCAGACGCAGACTAATATCAAGTGGTATTAGCAGAAAATGATAAGATGATAAAAGTAATAAGTGATAGAGTGGTAATGTTTTACCACTCTATTTCTTTTTCTCCATGTTCCCTCAGATAATCGTTGGTTTTGCTGAAATGCTTGTTACCGAAGAAGCCGTTATAGGCAGAGAGGGGAGAGGGATGTGCGGAAGTCAGTACCAGATGCTTGTTGCGGTCGATAAAAGCACCTTTGCGTTGCGCGTATGCTCCCCAAAGGATGAATACAAGGTGCTCTTTCCCTTCGGCAAGGGAGCGGATGGCGGCATCGGTAAATGTTTCCCAGCCACGGTTCTGGTGAGAGCCTGCCTGGTGGGCACGTACGGTAAGCGTAGCGTTGAGCAACAGCACACCTTGCTCTGCCCAGCGGGTAAGGTTGCCGGTAGCGGGAGCATCGGTACCGATATCATTCTTTATTTCTTTGAAGATATTGACTAAAGAGGGCGGGAAAGGAACGCCGTCGTTCACGGAGAAACAAAGTCCGTGTGCTTGTCCCGGTCCGTGATAGGGGTCCTGACCGATAATTACCACTTTTACTTTATCGAAAGGGCAGAGGTTGAAAGCGTTGAATATCAGCTTTCCCGGGGGATATATGGCATATTTTCCATACTCGTCCCGCACGAAGTCCGTTAAGGTGCGGAAGTAATCTTTCTCAAATTCGGGTTGCAAGTGTGCTTTCCAGCTTTCTTCTATCTGAACATTCATAATTGGATTTATTAGTAGTTTGGGATGCTAAAGTACAAAATAAAAAATAAAGTCCAACCTTTTGAGGGGTTGAACTTTATAATATATTGCAGGATAAGTGTATATCAAATCAAATGGATGTTGTGTTCCTTGCATTCCTTGCGCATATCTTCCGGCCAGATGCTGGCTTGTATTTCGCCGATATGCGCTTTGCGCAGGTAGAACATACACAGGCGTGACTGTCCGATACCGCCACCGATGGAAAGCGGCAACGTGTCGTCCATCAGGCGCTTGTGGAAGTAGAGCTCCAGGCGCTTTTCTTCTCCTTCCTGCTTGAGCTGGCGTTGCAAGGCTTCCTTGTCTACGCGGATACCCATGGAAGAAAGTTCGATGCTGCGTTGCAGTACATCGTCCCAGAGCAGGAGGTCGCCATTCAGTCCGGGCAAGTCATTCAGTCCGGCACTGGTGTAGTCATCATAGTCCGGAGCACGTCCGTCGTGCTTCTTGCCGTCGCCCAGTTTGCAGCCGATACCGATGATGAATACGGCGCCGTACTTCTTGCAGATGGCGTGTTCACGGCATTTGGGCTCCAAGTCGGGATAGAGCTGGCGTAACTCTTCTGCGTGGATGAAGTGCAACTTCTGCGGACAAGGCAGGCAAGGCTTGATTTGCGGGTACATCTCATATACCATATATTCCGTGCGCACCATGGCGGCATAGATGCGGGTTACAATTTCTTTGAGGAATTCTACCGTGCGGTTCTCGGCGGTAATAACACGTTCCCAGTCCCACTGGTCCACATAAAGGGAGTGCAGATTACCCAGTTCTTCATCGGCGCGGATGGCGTTCATGTCTGTGTAAATGCCGTATCCCGGTTCAATGTGATACTCGGCGAGTGTCAAACGTTTCCATTTGGCAAGGGAGTGTACTACTTCTGCTTGTGCGTCGCCTAAGTCCTTGATGGGGAAAGAAACGGCACGTTCCACTCCGTTGAGGTCGTCATTGATACCCATACCTTTCAATACGAAAAGCGGAGCAGTGACACGGCGCAGACGTAACTCAGAAGAAAGGTTCAGCTGGAAGAACTCTTTAATCTGTTTAATCCCTAATTCTGTCTGTTTTAAGTCCAATAAAGGTTTATAACCTTCCGGTGTTATCAGGTAGCTCATAAGTTTATAATATGTGTCTAATATTAAATTGATTGGCAAAGATATGAATAATATTAATACTTGCTTCTATTTTAGATTGAAAAATAACAAAATGTTCCTTGATTCCTTGTAGTCGTTCTCAAAATAACAGGAAGAGAAATGAAAGCAATGCGATAGAAAAAACACTCGAACGTTAGGAATGTGATGAGATTTTTTATACTTTTGCATCCGCATTAAGGCTCCGTAGCTTAGTGAATAGAGCGTCAGATTCCGGTTCTGAAGGTCCTGGGTTTGAGTCCCAGCGGGGTCACTACATAAGAAACTCCCTCTGCATGAGAACTTTGCAGAGGGAGTTTCTTTATGTATATTCAGTCTGTTCGAAACGCATCATGTGTTTGCTCTCAATAGATGATGTGTTTGCCCTTAACAGATGATGCGTTCAGCCCCAACAGATGATGCGTTTTTTATGAGTGAATTTAGGTTGCTACATTACTGCCTGAGGCGAGCGATTTGTACAACTCTTCCCAATCATCGCACAGCGCCTGCATCGATGGAAACAGCAGGTTGGCTCTGGCATCCAGCAGCACTTGCCCGTCCAGCGGACCGGTATTGACGGCTACGGTGAATATGCCTGCTGCCACTCCGGCCTGTACGCCGATGGGAGCATTCTCCACTACAATGGCTTCGTTGGCTTTGACGCCGGCTTTCTCCAATCCCATCAGATAAGGTTCCGGGTGTGGTTTGCCGTATTTCACATCGAATGCGGTCACCATGCGTTCACGCTCAAACATGCCGGGGAAGTTATGGACGAGGCGGTTCAGCAATGAGTGCTGTCCCGAACCGGTGACTAATATAGGGGTGAGCCCTGCGGCTTTTACTTTTTGTAATACCTCCCAGGCACCGGGCATACGTTCCGGTTCCGGGTTCTTGCTGAACTCTGCACTCTTCTCGGCATAGATGCTTTCTACCATCTCGGGAGTGGCATCCTTACCATACTGACGTTGGTAGATGATATTGATGGTAGAGGCTCCGGTACGTCCTTCGTGCAGATAAGCCTCTTCACGGCTCAGGTGCAGGCCATGGCGCTCCATAACCTTGTGCCAGGCATCGGCATGATAGGGCATGGAGTTGAACAGTACGCCGTCCATGTCGAAGAGTACGGCTTTCAGATTGATATTGGGGTGTCCGTATCTCTCCAGATAGCGGGCGATAGATTCTTCAAACATACTATTTATTTTCTTCTTTATCTGATTTTATTTGCAGGACACTCTTTGCATTTAAAGGGGATATGACAGAGTGCCCCAATTTACTTTCTAATTGTTCACGCGCAGCTCGTGCAACTTCTCCTCCCTCTTGGGCTATCTGAACATTTTCACCGAATCCGGTCGGATTCTTTTCTTTCGAGAGATCGGTGGTTGCTGCTTCGGCAAGCATATTCAGAATAAGTTCGGTATTTGTCATATTGTCCCGAAGGTTCTCTTTCTTCAATCCTTTGAATTGGCGATATTCTTTGGCTGTTTTATCTGCCCAGGTTTGATAGATGATGTCTGTGAGTGCGGCAAACTGAACGCCTTCTTGCATCCCGTTCCGCTTCCATTCATCGGTTAACTCTTTACGTACCTCAATGGTTTTGAGCCGTTGGTTGATCCAATTATCAGAATAGCCTAATGCTTTGTACTCCATCATAGCACGGTCGATGGTAAGTTCCGGATCTTGCATCTCGTCGAGGCGCTCTTTGGCAGTTTGGGCCATCCAGAGTTTGAAAGGTTCGGCTTTGGGAGAAGGGATGGACTGGATGAGGCGGAATAGTTGCTCGGTATCAGCGACATCAGTAAGCCGCATTTTGCCGTCGGCAGCTTGCATTTTCAAAGCGTGACAATTCGTCACGGTTTCATTTCCTTCTTCTTTAAGTCTTTGTTTCAACTTACGCCAATACGCAGCGGGGTCTACACTGTCAGTCAAGACAGCAACCACATCTACTATTGAGAAGTACCATTTCTCCTGCTCGTCATCCCAAACAGTTCTGATCTTCTTATCATGGAATACTTTTATAGCTTCTTTTTTTGTCATATCATTTGTTGTTTAGCGCCCACTAAGGTACAAAAAAAGCGCGGATAATGGAGTTCCGCGCTTCTATAATATTTACCTGTTTTTACAGTCTTGCCTGGATAGCTTTTGACTCTTCTTCGTAACCCGGCTTGTTCAGCAGTGCAAACATATTCTTTTTGTATGCTTCTACACCCGGTTGGTTGAAAGGATTCACGCCCAGGATGTAACCGCTGATGCCGCAAGCGATTTCAAAGAAATACAGCAGACCGCCGATGCTCTCTTCGTTCAATGCGGGGATAACGATACGCATGTTGGGTACACCGCCGTCTACGTGGGCCAACTGAGTTCCCAGTTCGGCCATCTTGTTCACTTCGTCCACGTGCTTGCCGGCCAGGAAGTTCAGGCCGTCGAGGTTGGCTTCATCCGAAGGAACTTGCAGGGAGTGCTGTGTCTTTTCTACAGAGATCACGGTTTCGTAGATGGTGCGTTCGCCTTCCTGAATCCATTGTCCCATAGAGTGCAGGTCGGTTGAGAAGTCTACGGCAGCAGGGAAGATACCCTTGTTTTCCTTACCCTCCGATTCTCCGTAAAGCTGCTTCCACCATTCGCTTACGTAGTGCAATTTGGGATTGAAGTTCACGAGGATTTCAATCTTCTTGCCATTCTTGTAAAGCTCGTTGCGGGTAGCGGCATAGATAGCAGCCGGGTTCTCGGCAAACGGAACATCTTTTCCGCAAGCCTTCTCCATAGCCACTGCACCAGCCACCAGCTTCTCAATGTCGAAACCGGCAATTGCGATAGGCAACAGACCTACCGGAGTCAGTACAGAGAAACGTCCGCCTACATTGTCGGGGATGATGAAGGATTTATAGCCTTCGTTATCGGCAGTGATGCGGGCAGCACCCTTCTTGGCGTCCGTGATGGCTACGATAACCTTCTTTGCCATCTCCTTGCCGCGCTGGTCTTCGCATTGCTTCTTCAGCAGACGGAAAGCCAAAGCAGTCTCGGTCGTTGTTCCTGATTTGGAGATATTGATAACGCCGAATTTCTTGTCCTTCAGGTATTCGGTAAGTTCGTACAGATAATCTTCACCGATGTTGTGTCCGGCGTACAGAATGACCGGAGCAGTCTTTTTGTCCTGCAACCAGGTGAAGCTGTTTGACAATGCTTCGATCACCGCACGTGCGCCAAGGTAGCTTCCGCCGATGCCGGCAACGATTACCACTTCGCAGTTGTCGCGCATTACCTGTGCAGTAGCCTTCAGGTCAGCCAGATGCTCCTTGCTGATGGAGGAGGGGAGGTGCAGCCAGCCTAAGAAATCGTTACCCTTACCGGTACCATTCTCCAATGCTTCCTGTGCAGCCTTTACTTGGGCTTCATAGGCGAAGACGTTTTCTTTGGAAATGAATCCAAAAGTCTTTTCAATGTTCAAACTAATCATAATATTCCAAGTTTTAAATTCAGTATTCGTTTTATCTTTATATTGCTGCTATCGGAACGAGTCCGTCAGCAGCTTAATTTCAATCATCGGCGAGATACGCTCGTACAAGATGTTGTAAACGGCATCCACTATCGGCATGTTGACATGGAAGTGCTTGTTGATTTCTTTGATACACTTTGTGCCGTAGTAGCCTTCGGCTATCATTTCCATCTCTATCTGCGCACTCTTCACGGAGTAGCCTTTGCCAATCATCGTACCGAACGTACGGTTGCGGCTGAAGTTGGAATACGCCGTCACCAGCAGGTCGCCTAAGTAAACAGAATCATTCACGTTTCGGTTCAGCGGATGCACCGTTTGCAGGAAGCGGTTCATCTCTTGTATGGCATTGGACACCAGCACTGCCTGGAAGTTATCACCATATTTCAGTCCGCTGCAGATGCCGGCGGCAATGGCATATACGTTCTTCAATACCGAGCTGTACTCTATCCCCACCACGTCGTTACTGACGGACGTCTTGATGAACGAACTTGCCAGTCGGCGGGCGATGGAACAAGCCTTGTCGGTGTCCGGACAAGCGATGGTCAAATAAGAAAGGCGTTCCAAAGCCACTTCCTCTGCATGGCAGGGACCTGCCAGTACAGCGATGTTTTCGGCCGGTACGCCATATTCTTTGGTGAAGTACTCCGATACAATCAGGTTGTCGTCGGGCACAATACCTTTAATAGCTGTGATGATGCATTTATCCTTTATTTTAGTCTTCAGCTTTTTCAGGTGCGACTTCAGATAAGGGGAGGGGGTTACGAAGATAAGTGTATCAGACTCTTTCACCACATCGTTGATGTTGGAGCTGAAGTTGATACGCTTGGTGTCAAATTTGACTCCCGTCAGGTAGGCAGGGTTGTGACCGAGTCGTTTGAAGTCGGTAATACGGTCGTCTCGCCGCATATACCAATTTATCGACTCCGCTTGGGCCAGTACCATCTTTGCAATGGCTGTTGCCCAACTTCCTCCGCCCATGATGGCTATCTTACCGGGTAGTTTCATATTGAATTAATAATGAAAAGTGAAAAATGAAAAGAGAAAAGGTAGCTTCCTATCCTCTTTTCATTTTTCATTATTAATCTTTAATTGAATTGATCCAACCCTGTACGTCGTTAACGCTCGGGTTTGCCAGTTCCAATTTATATTTCTTGTTGATGCCACAGATATCCATGTGGAGCTTCTGCGGATTCACGTCTTTCATATCACTTACCAGGTTGTAGCCTGCCTTTTGGATAACGGGTACCCAGTCTTCGGAGATGCCCAGTTCCATGAATTTGGCGGGAGCATCTTTCGGAGTAACCTTCTCGGGACGCATCTGCGGGAAGAAGAGCACCTCCTGGATGAACGCCTTGCCCGTCATCAACATGGTCAAGCGGTCGATGCCGATGCCGATGCCCGATGTGGGAGGCATGCCGTATTGCAACGCTTTCAGGAAGTCCTGGTCGATGAACATGGCTTCGTCATCGCCCTTCTCACTCAGTTGCAACTGGTCCTTGAAACGTTCTTCCTGGTCTATCGGGTCGTTCAGCTCGCTGTATGCGTTGGCCAGTTCCTTGCCGTTTACCATCAGCTCGAAGCGTTCGGTCAAGCCCGGTTTGCTGCGGTGCATCTTGGTGAGCGGACTCATTTCTACGGGATAGTCGGTGATGAAGGTGGGCTGTATGAAGGTACCTTCGCAGAACTCGCCGAAGATTTCGTCTATCAGCTTGCCTTTGCCCATCGTGTCGTCTATCTCCATATTCAGTTCCTTGCATATCTGGCGGATTTCGTCTTCGCTCTTGCCGTTGAGGTCGTGTCCGGTCTTCTCCTTGATGGCATCCAGGATGGGCAGACGACGGTAGGGAGCCTTGAAGCTGATGGTCTTGCCGTCGATTTCGGTTTCCGTACAGCCGTTTACGGCGATGCAGATGCGCTCCAGCAACTTCTCGGTGAAGCTCATCATCCAGTTGTAATCCTTATATTGTACGTAGAGCTCCATGCAGGTGAACTCCGGGTTGTGGTTCTTGTCCATACCCTCGTTACGGAAGTTCTTTCCGATTTCATATACACCTTCGAAACCGCCTACGATCAACCGCTTCAGGTAAAGCTCGGTGGCGATACGCAGATACAAGTCCATATCCAGCGAGTTGTGGTGGGTGATGAAGGGGCGGGCGCTGGCACCACCGGGGATGGATTGCAGGATCGGGGTTTCTACCTCGGTATAGCCTGCTTCGTCCAGCACGGCACGCATGGTTTTGATGATGATGGCACGTTTCAGGAAGTTTTCCTTTACGCCGTCGTTCACAATCAGGTCGACGTAGCGTTGGCGGTAGCGCAGTTCGGGGTCATCGAACGAGTCGTAGGCTACGCCGTCTTTATATTTCACGATAGGCAGCGGGCGGAGGCTCTTGGAGAGCACGGTCAACTTCTTGGCATGGATACTGATTTCGCCCATCTGGGTGCGGAATACGAATCCTTCGATGCCGACGATGTCGCCTAAGTCGAGCAAACGTTTGAACACGGTGTTGTACATCTCCTTGTCTTCTCCCGGACAGATGTCATCGCGGGTGATGTACACCTGGATGCGTCCTTTGGAATCCTGCAATTCGATGAAAGATGCTTTTCCCATGACGCGGCGGCTCATGATACGTCCGGCAACGGACACTTGGCGGGGCTCTGCTTCGTCTTTGAATTCAGCTTTAATATCGGTAGAAAAAGCATTGGTTACATACTCTGCTGCGGGATAGGGCTCGATGCCCATCGCGCGAAGTTCATTCAGACTGTTGCGTCGAATGATTTCCTGTTCACTTAGTTCTAATACGTTCATTTCGCTATATTTCACTCAATTTGGAGACAAAAGTACGAAACATTTTTCAGATAGCGAATCTTTTTACTTAAATAAAGCGAACAAAGGGGCGTATGGGGCTGATAAAGGGCACTTTCCACGTACGCCAAATATTGCTTTTCTTTGCATCATTATTGCTTGTCATCCGTATCTCCCTTTGCTGTCATCTCTCCCCCTATTCCCTTCGATGCACAAGATGGCATCTTATGCTGCTCAAGATGGCATCTTATGCTACACAAGATGGCATCTTGTGCATCGAGGGGAATAGTGTTCAAGGAGAAGGCCGATAGTGTTCTGCTTCTGAAGGGTAATAGGTGATGCCTATATATACTTCTTCTGTGGAGAGACGGGCTATTGTACCGTCAGTTGCCGGTATTGGTCGTAGAACATGACAGCTATGCCGAAAGCGTATGCCCGCGCGTCTACTATGTCTCTGTTGTAATAGTACTCTTTATCGCCGATACAAGTGCCGCCGCAGATGTTCTTCATCTTCAGATATTGACCGGCAGATTGCAGACTGTTGGCTTCCAAACCGTTGTAGGCGCGTTCTATTGTGGGCATGAATTTATCTGCGGGCACTATTCCCAGTGCGATGCCTTTGGCGGCTGCATAGGCAAACATGGCGGTGCAGGAGCTTTCGATGAAGTTGCCCGTTTCGCCGGGATAGACGGGCAATTGGTACCAGTGTCCGGTTTTCTCGTCCTGCAAGGGGTAGAGGGTGTCGAGCTTCTTGATGAGGGAGGTCTTCAGGTAAGAGTAGTTTTCGTCATCTTTGGGCAGCAGTTCCAGCAGGTCGGCCAGGGTCATGACGATCCAGCCATTGCCGCGTCCCCAGAATTCGTTGTTGCGGCGGTTGGGGTTCTCGGCCCAGCCGGGCTGGCAGCAAGGGTCTTGCGAGGGGATGGTGTCGTTATCCCAGCCATGATACCACAGTCCGGTTGCCGGGTCTTCCAGCTTCTCGGCATGCTTTTGCAGTTGGGCGATGGCTTCGAGGAGGAAGGCTTTGTCGCCGGTCAGCTTGTACATCTGCATCAGGAATTCGCCTACCATATATACAGTGTCGTCCCATAGTTCGATGACTTCTTCGCGGTGGGAGACGCCGCCGTTGCTGGCGCGGGGGATGTTCAGGTATTGTTCGAAGACTTCGAAGGCTTTGGCCTTATAGCGGGCATCGCCGGTGGCTTGTGCCAGGTAGGCCAATCCTAAGCCGGAAATGACGGCGTTGGGATGCAGGCCGTTGGCATCTTGGAATGTGGCTTCGACGGCTGTTTGTATGTAGGGGAACAGGTAGTCTTTATCCTGATTGTTTTCGCAGCGCATTACGACCGATTTCAGAAAGACGGCTTCATTCCAGTTCCAGATGTAATCTTTGGCAGGCATGTATTCTTCTACTACATATTGGGTCAGTTTGTCTCCCCAATTATCCGATTGCTTCTTTGAAGAACAGGAGGAGAGGGACAGGATGCCTGCAAGGCTTAGGCAGGCGATGAGATTCTTTTTCATGATGTGTGATTCTTTTGCTGATATAATCTAAATAAAATATCTGTTATCTTACTTGCATAATCATGTAGTCCATTGCTTTTACCGTTACCGATGCAGAATACTTCTCACGGGTTTTGATATCTGTTACCGGAGCATTGACGCTGATTGTTTGTTCTTCGTAGGAGAAGTTGATGGCATAGATGTACTGCCTTCCGGAGGTATTTTTCAGTTCGGAGATTTCTACCTGTGGGTGACTGCATTGAGCCAGCGGTCTGATGGATGAGGCAGCAATGGCTTCTTCCGTCAGTTTGTCGATGATACTTTGTTCGGGTACGGTGGCTACGTAATAGACTCGCCCCTTGCCATAGTTATTGCACGTGATGGCCGCGCTTCCGGCAAAATAGTTTCCACTGAACGATGCAAGCGGCCGGGCGGTGGTGAGGCGCAGCTGGTCGAACCAGAAGCGACACTCGCCCGTGAGTCCGTCGTAGGTCAGGCTACCTGCTTTGCGACCGAACAAGGCTTCCTGCTCTTCCACTTCGATGCCGGCCAGCCGTTGTAGGGCAGTGGTTACCGGGGCATCCTCCTTATGTAGGTGAATGTCGCGCACGCCACTCACGCAAGTCAGTAGGACGACAGCCCCCCGCGAGGCGGCCTCTTCCAGCCGACGGCAGAAGTTGGGAGAGGCAATGGCAAGATAAGGTACTACAATCAGCCCGTATCTTGTCAGATCCGATTGTGAGGAAACCACATCCGTCATCACTCCCCGGGTGCGGAGGGCGTGATAGTAGTGGTATACTTCGCGCAGGTATTTCAGGTCGGGGCAGAAGGTGTAGCCGTTCTCAAAAGCCCAGTCCGTCTGGAAGTCGCGGATGATGGCGGCCCGGGCTGTCGGCAGTAACTCGCCTGTGCGGGCATAAACTTCCTGTATCTCGGCAGCAGTCTGTTGCAGTTCGTAGAATTTGGTTCGCTTCGCGTTGTCCGATTCCACTACGCCTGCCATCAATTGCTCATGTCCCGAGGGGAAGGCGCGGAAAGGGAAGAAGACGGATAAGTGGCATCCGTAGGCCAGTTGCTGATGGCTCCAGAGGCGAGGGAAGCCGGGTTTCACAATCTCCTTCTGGGTCAGTGCCGTCCGGCCTATCTGCGCTTCGGGCACCCAAATCGATCTGGCCTTTCCTCCCCGCACTATCTGCATGGCAAAAGATGTCATGGCGGGGTCGAAAGGAAGTCCTTGCTCGTTGCCGTAGAGGCTTTCGAGGGTGACGTTCACAGGATAATTGTCAAACGAGAGTACATCGCAGGCATCGGAGAGCCGGTAGAGGTCCATGGTGGTGACGAAGCCGCTGCCCCCGATGTTGGTGGTGATTGTCATATTCGGAGCCACGGCCTTCACGGCATCCCGTTGCAAGGCGATGAACTCCAGTGCCATGTCCGAATTGAAGCGCTGATAGTCCAGATAGATGCAGGGACTGTCCATCCGGCGGGGCAGCCATACTTGCTCAAAGTCATCCAAAGTCTCGCTCCAGAAGACGGTACCCCAGGCTTGGTTCAAAGCTTTTATGGTCTGATACTTTTTCTGTAGCCATAGCTTGAATTTCTTCAAGCATTCGTGGCAATAGCAATAGGGATCCTCGGTGCCCGGTTCGTTGTCTATCTGGAAGCCGATGACGGAGGGGTTATCCTTGTAACGTTCGGCCAGTGTGCGGGCGATGCGTACGCAATATTGGCGGTAGATTTCGTTGTTCAGGCAGGCATGCCGGCGGCGTCCGTAGGGCTTTCTCATTCCGTTAGCCTCTACCATCATGATGTCGGGGTGTGCGTCGTGCATCCATTTGGGGATGGCGGCGGTGGGGGTGCACAACAATGACTGTATGCCGTGCTGTGACAGTGTCCGGACAGCATGATCCAACCATTCCAGTGTGAACGTTCCATCCTTGGGTTCCATGCTGTGCCAGGCGAAGTCTCCCATGCGAGCCACGTTGAAGTGTGCCTCCTGCATGAGGCGGGCATCCTTTTTCACTTGTTCTATTTCCACTTGTTCCGGGTAATAGGCTGCACCTATGTACACTTGTCCGCAGAGTGACAGAGAACAGGTCAGGAAGAGCAGGGTGGTGATGAACAGTTTCTTCATGTCTCTTTTGCAGGTTAGAGGTGAGTGATGATGGGGTGGTTCATGCATTGTGCCTCATGGGCTATCAATGAAACAAACGCTTCCCGTTCGCGGAACCGTTCGTCCCTCAGTTCCCATGCGGCGTAAGCCCGGTAGCTGTATGTCCCGTCGGCATCGGGCTTCATTTTTACGCACCAAGTTTTCAGGATGTCGGCATTCTCTTCCGGAGTGTGGAAAGTTTCTACCAGATTGGCGGTGGGTATCAGGATACCCATGCCGAAGTAGAAACTGCCGTTCACTGTTTGCTTGTCGTGGGTGAGTATGGCATGCTGCTTTCCCTCGTATTCTTCTTCTATAAAAGGCTGTGCGTTCAGGTTGTTGATAACGCCTGTCACCAATTGGTAATGCTCCGGCAGGGCAGAAGTCCATACTCTCTTTTCATATCCGTACCGGCCTGCCCAGATGCCTATTTCTTCGCAAAGGTCTATTTTATGCTCCTTTATCTGCCAGCCTTTGTACTTCAGGCGGAAGATGGAGCGGACAGGACCTTTTGTGACCAGTTCGTAATAGGTGGAATCTATGACATCTTCCGTAAGGTCGTAGGGGACTCCCATCCTCACCAGGCTATCCGGCGTCTGCATGGCCAGTCCGCCCAACCCGAAAGAGTTGGCTGCACTCATAATGTCGCAACCCCATTCGCGCAACACTTGATAGGTGTTTGCCGGACATCCTTCTGCACTGATGCCTACGGTGTCCAGCACCATTTCGGGGACGCGCTTGCCGAAGACGTCACAGCAATTACGTCCGTCGAAGTATTGGCGGAACCCCATCCGGTCGTTCTCCCAAGCGGGGCCGTCCATTTGGTAGGGATAGCCTTCGGCACCACGGGGAAGGTTATACTTGCCGTGTGAGTCGCGGATCAGGGCATCAATCACGCCAGGGGTGTTCATCTTGCCGTAGCGGACGTTGGTGCGGGGAGTGAACGAAGGATATTCTCCCGCCTTGAGCCATTTCACTTTCAGGCTTGCTTTCTCCGCAGGGGCGAAGGTATATATAAATGCCAGTTCATCCCACATCCCGTCTCCGTCAAGGTCGTCGAGCTGGCAAGGAATATACTCTCCTTGTTCATTGGCGACGGCGGGCAGAAGACGGTTATCAGCAGGTTTTAACTGTGCACGTGTAAGTATCAGGGATTCGTCTTCACGGCTGATGTTCAAGGGATTCTCTAAGGCAAATTCTTCCAAGGGGCGCGGAGCGTTGCATCCGCAAAGAGCGGTGAATGCCCCCGACAAAGCAAGGCAACCTGCTATGAACTGATGTATTGTCTTCATGAATATTTCTTATTTATTGCGTGTGACTCCCCATTCATTGCCGATTCCCATGTTGATTTCCAGGTTATTTTGTTGCCATTGGATGCTGACTTTATAACCTTTGTTTCCCAAATTCTCGATCTTTACGTCGCGAGAAAACTTGATAGCATCCATGCTTTTGGAGTGTGGAATCAGTACCGACAGCCAGCGTATGGGCTTTTCTGCTTCCAGCGGGCATTTGCTGTAGATGGCATAGTCATCGTTCTTCCAGTGTTTGGGCTGGTATTGGATGCCGTTCTCATGGCCTGCAGGTGCGTCGAAAGCTACGAACAGGCATTTCTCCCCTTCGCCGTACTTGTTGGTGAATGCCCGTGCTTGTGCGGGGTAGTGACGCAGGGAGGCATCGAACCAATTGGCCGTCGCTCCATCCGAATTGCCGCAACGGGGGGCGGAAGGTACATGCCATACGGGACCGGCCACCAGTCCGTCGGCGTTCTTTCCAGGCAGGAACTCATCCAGCACAATCAGGAAACCTTCCTCAGTCAGCAGGGTGCTTCTCTTCCAGGACGAGTCGTGCGTCCAGATTTCTTTGTAGGAGGCGTAGCCGTAACTGTCTTTGCCTTTGTTCTCGGCACAGGCATCGGTCAGAATGCCGCCTTGTTGGCGGTCCAGACGCAGGTTGTGCTTCATGTTATTGTCATTGAAGGCAATCAGGATAGGCACGCGCGTCCATCCTTTGATGGGGGTGACGTATTTGTAAGACAATCCGATGCGGCTGTAGTCTTCGTTTACGTTGATTTGCTCGTCCGTCTTGATGCGTAGCACGGTGCGCCCGTAGCGGGTGCGGATGCGCAGCACTTGTTTACCGGTTTCCGCATCCGTCACAATGGCATAATCTTCCTTGGGCAGTTCCGTTTCGGGGAACTGCTGCGTCTTGTCGGGGGCCACGAAACCGAACGACAACTTGTCGGTCAGTTTGTCGAAGGGTACGAGTACTCTTTCTCCTTTGTCGCCCGCGATGAAAAGGTCGCTGATGTAGATGTCGACGGGAACCTCCGAAGGGCATACATTGCGGTATTCATATCCGCCGAACCAAGTCCGTCCGGGGAATACTTTGCCTACCGCTTCTTCTCCCCCGGTGGGAAGCAGGGCGAATTCCAGGCGGATTTCGTGCAGGTCTATCCGGTCGTTATTGCCGGCTACAGCTTCCGGATTTCCCCACATATAGCCGTAAGGCGCTTTCTTGTCTGTCAAGGCATAATGCACATCGGTTGACTTTTTGGAGTTGATTGCATATCGTTCCGAAGGCATATATCCCCGGGCTACGCGCATATTGGCGGAAGAGTGATACCATCGGCCTGAATAGACTCCGGTAGTCTGGCGGAAAGGATATTGGGCATCCGGTTCGGAGACGAGCAGCGTATTGTTCCATGCCGGCCATTCATAACGGCCGCGGTCGGCCATAATCAGGGTGCCGTCCACTTCGTAGTGTATCAAGTCGCCGCGAGTATCGGAGATGCCGCCATGATAAAGGACATTACAGTCGTCCTGAATCCAGAACTGCGCAAACGGGGCTCCGTCCTCGCGCGAAGGGGCCAGGATGAGCCGGTCCTTGCTTTGATAAGTGGCAGGGAAGAGGCATTGCACGGAAGCCTGCATGTCGGGCACTTCCACCGGCATGTCAGCGTATTGCGGGTAAGTTTTCCGGAAAGCCTCTTCCGGCAGCCGCCCGGTTTTCATGTTGCCTGCCAGGTAGGTCTTCTTGAGTGCCCACAGGATGGTGGGGTCGGGACAAACTTCCATGATTGCCGCGAAGGCTTTTACGTATGATTCTTGGTCGTAGGGTTCTCCGTCTCCGGTAGAACATACCAAACCGGAGGAACTGACGTGGTTTCTGAACTTGTAATAAACCTGCTTTAGTTTGTCGCTTTTCAGTTCTTTCTGCTTGCCTAACTTTACTCCTAAAGCTATCAGACGTGGAATATTATGGGCTACGTATGCAGGTTCGTAACTGTCTCCGGGTTCATACCAATCATTCCAAACAGCTTCGGCGTATGCTTTCCACAGTTTGGCATCTTTATGTTTGGGGAATAGTTTGGCGGCGGCCAGTGCGCCCATGGCAAAGTTGGCGGCACGGTTGTTGGGGCCGCGCTCCTCACAGAAACTGATGCGGCTTGCCAGGGCTTCGGCCAATCGGTTGAGTTCGGCATCCATCAGTTTGTTTTCCTTGAGCAGGCGTATGCCGTCGAAGAATTTTTCGCGGGCGAAGAAAGAGACTTCCAAGGTCTTCGGTTGGCCTATGTTGGCTTCGAAGGCATCTAAGATGCCTAACATGAGATTTTTGCCTTGCAGCATTTTGGCTTTATCGCCTGAGGCTATCAGATCGTATGCGACATAGATGTCCTTGTCGTTACTATGATAGAAGGTGACATTGTCTTTGATTTGTGTATGGCGGATGATCTCTTGTTTCATTTCGTTGCGAGTCATCCGTTCAGGTGCTTTTTCTTGTGCACACAGCGAAAGTGTGCACAAGAAAGAGGCAGCCAATAAAGCATATCGGGGTATTGATTGTATGTTTTTCATCTCTTTTCGAGGTTAGTGGTGCAAAGAACGTGATTTTATTTGGTAAGTAGTGCATGAGCACACCATAAAACGGGGGCTTGTCCGTGGAGGTCGCCTGTCAGCGGCTTGCGGTTGCGGTAGTGGTCGCTGTTGTCTCCCAATATGGTGCCTTCACATACGGCTTCTACATCGCCCTTGTCATTGACGTAATGAGCCAGAGCTATCCAGCCGTTCCGGGCAACGGGGCCGTATTCTTCTGCGGGCAACCACCCTTTTTTGACCCCCGTAATCATGGCGTAAGTAAACATGGCAGAACCGGAAGTTTCTTCCCACATGGTGACATCGTCCACCACTTGCTTCCACATGCCGTTTTCGTCCTGGGTATCTTTCAGCTTCTCCATCATTTTGAGGTAGCCTTTCATGATGGCTGCACGGTCGGGATTGTCTTCCGGTAGCATACGGAGCAATTCAGACATGCCTACTGCCATCCATCCGTTACCGCGTCCCCAGCAGAAGGGGGCTGTAGGAGCATGATAGAACAGGCCGGAAGGTTGCTGGATGGAATCCAGGTAGAGTACCATTTCGCGTGCGGCACGGTCTATGTACTTGCGGTCCTTGGTCACGCGGTAGGCTTGTGCCTGGATAGTAGTTATCATATACATGTCGTCCAGCCAAAAGCGGGTTTGCCAGGAGTAGCCTTTGTCTGCCCATGCCTTTTGTTCGGGCTGGCAGATGTCGGCATCAACGAAGTCGCCATACATATTGCTTTGCAGAGTTTCTCCTTCCTTCAGCTTCCAGCCTTCAGGCAAGTCCCATTGAGAGTCGGCGTACATCATGCCCAAATCTTTATAGCGCTCTTCACCGGTTTGCAGGTAGAGTTCCAGGGGAACGGCGCCGAACACATTGTTGTCCACATGGTTGGGCTTGGGTTGCAGGTAGGCTTCAGTAGTGAACAAGGGTTCGAAACGGGCTTTCAGCCGTTCTGTAAGTTCTTGATTGTTCGTCTCTTGGGCAAACCAAAGTCCGCCCAGCCATGTGCATACATCGGGATAGGTGATTTGTGTCCTCGGTTCGTTGACGCGTAGCGGGCTGCCATACTGAGAGTGCCTTTGTTCCAGGAATCGGTTCGTAATCTTGTTTCCTATCTCTACGGGGTCGGCTTCTTGGGGAAGGTTGTCGAAATACCCGTTCTGCTTTGGGGTGCAAGATGCCAAGGCCAATGCGGTCAATGCTGCTGTGAATAATCTACTTTTCATATCTTCTTGTATTTTTATATTATTAATTCGGATAATACTTTTCGGGTGTCATTGCGGCGGGGACGTATGGCTCCATCCAGAATGCGGAAGTACGTTTGTATCTCAGTTCTGTATCCGGATACCAGTTGGCCCAAGATGCCGGATGGGTGTCTGCAACCGGAGATTTTAGGCTTTCGCCATAGCCATTACCGGCGGTGACTGCGTATTCGTAGACGGTGAACGCGTCACTTTTGAAGTTCGCATTGTCCTGTTTGCCGGGATACGGACAAGACTTGACGACTCCTGTTGCGGTGGCATCGGTATATTCATTGGCTTTACCTTCGTATAGAAGTGTAAAAGTTGTATCTCCCGCTTTTCTCCGATAGAGGCGGTATGTCTGTGTACCGAGTACTTTTCCCCATGAGAGGCTTACCTGGTTGTTATCCAATGTCAAGTGCAGACCTTCCGGGTAATGCGGTGGTCGGCTGGTTGTATAAACCGGATATTCTTGGGCGAAGTCGGCGGTGCGCTTTCCGTTAAGGGATATGGCACGGACGTGTATCTTTCCGACGGGTTGCGGAGCCAGTTTATAAATGCTCTTGCCCGTCGTGCCGACTGCTTTCCAAGTCTTGGCGTTATCTTCCGATATTTCTATTCTTACTTTGGGGGCGGATGCCGGTATATTCAGATAAATAAGCGCTCCGTTGGTAGTATACTCCGTATCGGTAATGTAGGTCGGCATTGGAGTTACTTCGCGGGCATATTCGATGGTATGTTCTCCTTCGGGCAGGGAAATGTCTGTTGTCCCCCGGCAGGCAATGCCGTCTATATAGAGTTTGCCTCCGGCTAATCCTTTTAAGGTCAGCTTTGCTTTTCCATCGCTTTTGTAACGTCCTTTGCAGGTGTTTACGCTTGTACGGGTCATGGCAATGGCCGTTCCTGTTTCTGACAATTCGATGGAGAACCCGTCAGCGGAAAGACTCCTACCTTTCATCAAGGCAAGCTGCAGGGTACCGTCATCCATCCGCCGGATGACTCCGGCTTCTCCGATGAAGGTCTCTTTTTCTGTCCGGTGGTTAATCTCCGTGCCGTCACGGAAGATGATATCCATGCTGTGGGGGGCTTTGATATGCAGAACATTGGTAGGAGCATCTTTCTCTTCGGGTACGAATTCATAGATATTCGTTCCTTTCAGCAAAGCCGGGTTGACAGCTTTTCCTTTTTGAACGGTGACTTCTCCTTGCTTGTGTGAGACAAGTGTTAGCAATGAGCCGTCCGCATCCCGGTAGAATCCTTTGGAGTGATTGGTTTCCCCTTTGGTCCAGTTGGCGTTTGCAGCTTTCTTGCCAAAGAACACGATTTGTGGGAATTCGTCTTGTTTCTGCACGAACCAGGAAAAGCGTGCGCCGGCTCTCCAGTTCGTTCCGGTCTGGTCGTAAAGCAGGAAATAGTCTGTACCTACTAGCATGACACTACGTGACAAGTATTCCGGCCAGGCGAAACTGTTTTCTCCAGTGGCGGAACGGAGTTCGGCCAACTGAACGATATCTAAGTCATAGAGTGGTGCTACAAGTTCGTTCATCCCGATGTTGCAGAATGCACCGTTCTTCATCACTCCGAAGTTGGTGACACCATCCAGGTTGTTCTGCATGTGGTCGCCTGCCGCTTCGTTCTCGTGTCCGGTGTAGATTTTGCCTTTGGCATAGAAGTAGAGCCCTCCGGAATTTCCCTGGCCTTGGTGTCCCCAACGGTAGTTTGGTCCTTTGTCTACTTGGTTCAAGTGGATGGATAATTCTTCTTCCGTATTTACTCCGGCACGTAGTACGATGCCGTGTCCGGTGTACTTCTTGCTTCTTAAGTGAGGATTGGTCCCGAGATTATTGCCCGGATATTGCTGCTTGTGCACATTACTCCAATTAGTATGGATATCTTTGGTCTCGACTCCGGGGCCCATTGCACCGGTCCAGTACAGATGTTCTGCCAAAAGAGGATTGTAGTATTGCATCCAGTCTGCCAATTGATAAACTTGAGCATACCGGGGTACAAACCTTCCGCCGCCATGAGCACCGTGGGGAGGGTAGCCTCTTTCCGGTATCTTATTTTTATAGAGAACAGGGGCAGTCATCATATCCAGCATCCATTGTCCCCGTTGTGCCATGTATTTTCCGGCAAAACGGTTCTTTCCATCAAATACTTTTAAGGCTATATTGGTGGCGGAAGTAGGACGTAGGAAGGCCCAATTGTAGATGCCTAGACTTTCCACCCAGCGTCCGCCATTGGATTCAAAGGTTGGCACTTCGGGCCGTGTATAGAAGATTCCATATATTTCGAGGGTTTTCTCGAAGAAGTCCGCCCATTCTTTTGCCATGGGATGTTCCGGATAGAGGAAGGCCATCTGGCCGGGCACAGCCCAACCGTCTGCTGCCATGTTTGCCGTTCCGGCCAATGAGGTACGGATGGTATTCATCGCTTCCAATGTATTGACGTAGGCAGATATCAGCAGCAGGCCGTCTACGGTCTTTTTCTGTTGTTCCGTCAGCTGTTTATACAATGCCAGATAATCTTCTACCCAGCTACCGAAGAGCGGACGATGGGAAATGGAGTGAATGCCTGGAAAGCCGTTTAAGCCCGTCATATAATAAGTCATGGGGGAGGTGGTTATTTGCCGGTAAAACTCTTCCACTGTTGGCGATTGAGCTTTCCCTGTAAAAGGAGTATCCGGATGCTTGGCATTAACCGGATACTCCAGAACCCAATCTTTCACCTTATTTAAACTTAATAGCGCATATTGGCGATGTAGTAACATTGCATAGCGAAATCCCATTTCGTTGGAGTGGTCGGAACCACCTCGGGCAGATATCTCATCAATCGCTTTATTGAACTTGTCGACTGCGCCTTGTTTTTCTTCAATGCTGTAGAAGGTCAGGGCAGTGGAGCGACTGCCGGAACAAAGCGGATATTTGAAGTATAATTTACGATTGTCGTACCGGAAGTAAACCGATAAATCGGGAGTTGGCTGCCAGATGCCGTATTGCCGGTCGTTCCATCGGTTATGGTCGTAAACAAAGACACCTAACTCTTTGGCACCTTTTTGTGTTTCCCAAAAAGAGATAGCGGGTACTTGTTCGCGCGTGGAATTTCCGCCGAATGGTAAAAGGCGGTATAGCATTTGTTTGGCAGGTTCTTCTATCCAGCCCATTCCTGTCCAGTGCGGATCTTCCTGACACCAGCTGGTATATATAGGCTGGTCAATGGGTAAACCTCCGTTTATGGATACTTCTTTTTGTCTGTCCCAGTTTCCGTAGCGATGGGTTGGATGGAAGTCGCTCCATTCCATGTCGACAAACACTTCATCCTGTTTTGAGATATTTTCCATTTGCTCATCAAGGATGACAAAAGGATATCCTTGTACAATTTTTACTTTGGCATAATAAGATGCATTATTGTTTAATGTGTAGAGTATGCCACATTCTGCAAATAGGTCTCCGGATTCCAGAACAGTTGTTTTTATTTCCTTTACGGCGAGGCGCCCGGGATACAATTTGTTATTGCCTGTTTTTTGTTGCTTATCCAAGATAGAAATAACAGGTGCAGGGATTGCATCCATTTGATAAATTCCTCCTGCGGGGATTTCTACTCCGAAGTTTCCGTCACTGATTAACCAAGTCGTTTTTTGCTTGAGGATTGTAACTGGAGAATCTTGCCGGGCTGTACCACTCTTTCTAACGTATAGCGTATAGTCAAAATCTCCTCCACTTGGCAATGCTGTAAAGAAATTGATGACAGCAGATTCCAGTTTACCGTCTCTGATAACTTTGTCCGATAACTGGAAAGGAACCGATTTCTTCTGTTTATTATCGAACAAGTCTAGTTCCGATTCGGATTTTAGTGTTTCTGCAAAATGAATCGGATAGCTTAGTAGCGTACGGGGCCAGTCGTATATGGACAAGTTGATGCAATCTTTCCGGGAGAATTGCACCGGATTCTCCTTGGAAAGATTGGCCGGTTGTGCATGACCTGTTTTCGCAAAGAGCAATACTAAGAATAAAACAATAATGTGGTTCTTCATGGTCTCAAGTGTTGCATAATTTTTCTGCAAACTTAGCCGAAAAGCCTTTGACAGACTATGAAAATAGTGTCAAAGGCTTGTATTTTAGACCTGGAACGGATTATTTACCAATATTCTTGATATATTCAGTGGGAGTCTGGTTGAATACGGACTTAAATACCTTGCTGAAATAGGCTGGGTCGGAAAAGCCCACTTCATAGGCCACCTCTGCAATAGTCATACCACCGGCACGAAACTTCTCCACCGCCATTTTCATCCGGATATTTACTATAAGTTTGTTTGGAGACAGATCGGATATTGCTTTTATTTTTCGGAAAAATTGGGTACGGCTCATGCCCAGTTCATTGTATAGCATTTCCATGGAAAGATTCGGGTCTTGTGCATTCTTTGTAATTAATTCCACCAGTTTTTGCATGAACGGGTCTTCTTCCGTGATTTCCTCTACAGGAACTTCTGCAGTTTCCAGTTTCCGGCAAAATAAGTCTCTTAACTTCTTTCTGTTTCTGATGAGGCTTTCTATTTTGGCTAATAAGATTTGCGCATTGAATGGTTTTAATACATAGTCATCGGCCAATGCCTGATAACCATCCTTTATATGCTCTTCCAGGCTTTTGGCAGTCAGCAATACGACAGGAATATGCGCTAACGTCATGTTGTCTTTCACGATGCGGCAGAGTTCTAATCCATCCATTACAGGCATCATGATGTCACTGACTATTAAATCGGGCATATACTCTTTGGCGATGTCTATAGCAACTTTCCCGTTGGATGCCTCCTGCACATTGTAGACTCTGGATAATTTGGAGACAATGTACTGGCGCATGTCCTCATCATCCTCTACTACCAGAATCCGCAGGCGGTTGTCTTGATCTTCAGGCATCTCCTGATGATAATCTGGGTCTACTGACCGTACACTGTTCTTTTCTACCTTCAATGTATTGGTAATGGCCTGATCGGTATAGATAACGTTGGAATTAGCATAATGCTCTTTTCCTAATTGCAGGCGTATAAAGAAAGTAGTACCTTGTCCGAGAGTGCTTTCCAGCCAGATTCTCCCGGAGTGTAGCTTTACTACATACTGCACCAAATTAAGTCCGATGCCACTGCCGAACATTTCGTTTTTGTTCCCATTTCCTATCTGGAAGAAAGGATCAAATACTTTGGACTGGTTTTCTGGAGATATTCCTTCACCGTGATCTTTTACTGAGAGGATGACCCCGTCTCCCTCAACGGTAGAAACCAACTGTATTTTGCTCCCTCTCGGTGAATGTTTGATTGCATTTGAAAGCAGGTTGAATATGACTTTGCTCATTAAGTCTACATCTACCCACAAGTCATTTCCATAGTAGTTGTTGGAGTACGAGATGGTGAGCTCATGCTTATTCAGCAATTCCGAGAAGCTGTCTATTTGTTCGGATATGAATACAGGTACATTCAAACTGCTCAACTTCAGTTGCATGGATCCATGCTCTAATTTGCGGAAGTCCATAAGCTGGTTGACTAACAATAGTAGCCGGTTGGCGTTCTTTTGTATTTGCTTCATCGGATACTTTAAGCCGGAAGGAAGTTGTGCGTCGTTTACAATGTCATCAACCGGTCCGGTAATTAGGGTCAATGGAGTGCGCAGTTCGTGAGAGAAATTAGTGAATAGTTCTATCCTCATCTGATAGTTCTTCTCGATGTTCTCCTTCTCTATCTGTTCTATCTTCTGTTTGTATTTAGCCGTCTTCTTCTCATAAAAGTAGCGGGCCAGTACGCTTAGAAAGATAATGATAAACAGCACATATAGGGTTTTGGCCCACCATGTGGCCCAAAGTGCGGGGTGTACGGAGATGGGAATTGTTGTTTCCACTATGCTCCAGATACTTTCGTTGTTGCATGCCTTGATGCAGAAGGTATAGTCTCCTGCCGGAAGGTTGGAATAGATCACTTCGTTGTTTTCAATAAAGTGCCATTCCCTGTCGAGCCCCTTCAGTTGGTAGGCATATTTGTAACTTTTGGGAGAAATAAAATCGAGTGCTGAGAATTTGATTCGGATGGATGAATTATCATAAGGCAGGTCGACTCTTTCTCCACTTTCAAAGTTGTTTATTTCTATATGTCCGGGTGCATTCTTAGCGTTCAACGATTCTACTAATGATACCTGTACGAATGGGGCGGTCTCCGCATCATGTGCCAGAAGAGTTGGGTCCAGCTCTGCCAGACCATTATTGCCACCGATATAAATGTGTCCGTTGCTGGCTTGCAGCATTGATTTATGTGAAACTTCGTTCAAAGGAAATCCATTTCCACGGGTAAAGTTCACAATGATTCCGTTGGACTTGATCTGCGACAATCCGTTGATGGCAGCTATCCAAATGTCCTTACTCATACTATCTTCCAGAATGCCGCAGATTGAATTATGCACCAATCCGTTCTCCTTATTATAATGATATATTTCCTGCTTTTCAAGATTACATTTATATAGACCGTTGTCGTATGTACCAATCCAGATATTTCCCGTTTTGTCTTCGTAAAGCACACTTATGTTCTTGTCGTTCAGTTCTTCAAAAGCTGTTCGTTCACCTTTGAAGTAGTGTTCCGCTTTCTCCGGTTGATACTTGAATATCCATATTCCGTTAGTACGGACTCCTACTATCATGTCATTTCCGTGGCGCAGAATATCCTGGGTAAGCATGTAGCGTGTGGTGGCATTGTAGTTGGTAGACAGATTCCGGTCTAACTTCTGGGATTTTTCATCCCAATAAGATAAATCGTCTTCGGCTATCCATAAGTGATTTTCAGCATCCCTTGCCATGGCACGTATTTGCTCTTCGCCAGACATGGAAGTAATTACTTTAGCGATAGACCGTGTTTTCAAGTTGAGTGAATATACTCCCATATTTAGGAAATAGAGGTACAGTTCGTCTTCTGAATTCTGATAGACGTAGTATAGGTCAGTATCATGTTTAGGAGAGTTTCCTCCGGATATAGTGACTTCTTCTATCAGATCGGGTTTCTTTAAATCCATTGTCTTCAGTCCCTTGCTGTGACCGATCCATAATTTCCCTTGCGATTCGGCCAATGAACCTACCACTTGGACTCCGACTGTCGGTTTGACTGAGGTTGTCAGGGAATGGTGGGTAAAGGTAAATAGTTTAGGGTGGTAATAGATGACTCCCTGGCTGAATGTTCCCATCCACAAGGCTCCCTGGTTATCCTTATAAACGGTCATCATACGCTCCCTTACGGATAAATGCTGATTTATTTCTGTGTAGAAGTGAGAGTGTGGGATGTCATAAGCTACCAGACCTCGGTCAGTGGCAATAAGTAGAGTGGAATCGTTATACTCCATGATGTCATGGATGTAATTACTTTCTATTGGAACATCCGGATCCACGGTGTATGAGATGGGACTCATTTCTTCTCGTTCAGGGAGGTACTGATAGAAATTTTTTAGTTCCTCTCCCAGCCAGATGCGTCCCCGGCTGTCTGTGAATCCTTTCATTAGAGAGAAACGCTTGTCATTCTTGTGCAGGATTTTGTAGGGCTCGGTTCTGACATCATAAAGTGCCAACCCTTGGTTTACAACATCCAGTAGCAGAGCGTATGGATTTGCTGCAGCCATCATGTGTATGTAAGTGTTGCGAAGGTCATTCACGCACGAACAGGTACCGTCATTCTTGAAAACATATAATCCTTGTTTGGTAGCTACCCAAATGTTTTTCTGGGGGTCTTCGTGCAGGCCGACAACTACGGAGGAAGGAAACTCTTTGCCTTCATACCGCTCTTGCAGGTTGATGAACTTTTCTTGCTGAGGATCGAAGAGGACGATACCGCTGAAAGTTCCAATCCAGAAAAGTCCGTCAGATAGTCGGGTGATGCTTACAATATCATTTGGTTGTTTCACCTCGTTGCTTGGCAGGTGATAATAGTTTTTTATTTCATAGCCATCCAGCCGGTTCAGTCCGTTCTTTGTGCCGACCCAGATGTAACCTTTTTCATCCTGGCAGATAGCCTTTACCGTACTGTTGGATAGCCCGTCCTTTACCGAGTAACTGTTTAGCGTCGTGTTCTGCGCAACAGCAGTGTCGATTCCTAAAAAGAAGATGATCAGGATGCATAGATGCTTGATGGTGTTTGGCATTGTCTTTAAGGTTGTTAAATTCAACATACTGATTCAGGCTATAAAGATAGTGTAAAACCAGTAAATGGTGAAAAAATAGTGGTCTTTTATTCCGATAATGGTTGTTTATAAAGAGATAGAATAATATAGGATAAGGGTGTGCCACACATGACACACCCTTACTGGTTATACATTCTCCCGTTTATCGGGTCTTAATATCCGTCATTCTGCCACATGATGGCTTGGTCGCCATAAGCATTAATTTCAGATTGCGGTATCGGAGCCAGCAAATTGCGCTTGTTCATTACGTACATAGGCGTTTGTGTTGCGGTGTTGAAACCTTCATTCTTCAGGGCGAAATGTTTCTCCATGGCTGTTTCTGCCAATCCCCAGCGAATCAAGTCCGGCCAGCGGAGACCTTCGTAACAGAACTCGACGAAACGCTCGTGAACGAGGTAGTCGAAAACGGCTTGCTTGCTGTTCAGGCGGACAGCATCAATTGCAGCCAGACCGGCTCTTTGGCGTACTTCGTTGATAATAGATAGAATTGCTGAAATATTTCCTGCATAATCCAACTCATTCAATGCTTCGGCATACATCAACTTCACGTCTGTATAGCGCAAGATAGGAATATTGTTTCCCCATTCATCAATAGCTCCGGGTTTTGTTCCACTGGCTTTCAAGAACTTTCGGGCGGTGTATTCATCCTCGTGCGGTTCATCCTTGTCATAATAGAGGTTATTTACCATGGTGGCTTCTCTGCGTATGTCACCCTCTTCATAAACGCCTTCGCCCCAGAGGCTTTCTGATACCTTGGCAGAACCGGAAGGACCCGAGAACGTGATGTTATGAAGGAACGGAGCATCCTTCTCCAGATTAATGAAAGATGGAATCATCATACTGCAGAAGCTTTGGCTGATGCCCAATGCCTTGCCGGTAGAACCGCCGATGTATTGTACTTCCCATACACGTTCTGACGTATTGTCGAATTTGTCGTCGAAACAATCTTCATAGTTTGCCGCCATTTTGTATAAGGAAGGTTCTTTGTCGACAACTAACTTTAGCCATTCAGCAGCTTTGGCAGCATTGCGCATATACAAATAGGTACGTCCCAACATACCGGCCATTGCATATTTGGTGACACGTCCTACTTCTGTACCGCTCCTTTTTTCGGGAAGTGCTTCGTAAGCCATTTCAAAGTCTTTGATGGCTTGTTGGAAGGTTTCCTCCTGTGTGGCACGTTTTACTTTGCGCAGTTCGGCCAATGAAAGGTCGGAAGTGATCAGAGGCGAACCTCCCCAACACCAGGCGAATTGCAGATAGGCCAGTCCGCGCATGGCATAAGCCTCTCCCTTGATATGAGTCTTTTGTGCTTCGTCCGAAAATGTCACGCGGTCGATGTTATCCAATACCTTGTTACTGCGTGCTACCAGCACCCAGAGAGCCTTCCAAGATGTCTCCCAAGTCTTCTCCGTAGACGTATCTGTAAAACGGGTGATATTGTTATTCATGTTCTTCACTCCGTCTTCTCTCAGTATGATTGCTTCCAGATAGTTGCGGTTGTAGATGGTTTGCAACTGCGAATAAACTCCGGCAATGGCGGCCTCGCAGTCAGCCGGGGTTTTATAGAGACTTTGGTCGGTGTAGATGGACGGCTGGTTTACGTCCAGATAGCTGTCGCAGGAAGAGAGTGTCCACAAGCAACAAACGACTACTATTTTAGATATTATCTTCATGATGGTTACTGATTAAAAGGTTACGTTAACTCCAAATATATATTTGCGGGACAACGGATAGGTATTATAGTCCGCACCTCTCAGCATTGGGTTGGTACTATAACTGTTTGTATCCGGATTGCCTATGTAATCGGTGAAAGTATGCAGGTTCTCGACTGTACCGTAAACCTTGGCTGCTTTTATACCTAAGATATTCAGACATTTCTTGGGCAGATTGTAAGCTAGGCTGATGTTCTGTATGCGTAAGAAGGTAGCATCAAAAATCTCCAAGTCTGTTCTGTGCAACTGACCGTCTTGTTCGGAATTATCGCCCAAACCGTAAGGAGCCGGAGTCTTACCGTCCCATGACATGTCTACGCCCAGTTCTGCAGGTATCGGATTGCCGTTAGGATAATCTTCCTTATAGCAATGCAACCATCTCTTCAGCGTATTGTTAGCTCCGTACTTGCCACCGGTATCCAGGTTACGGGCACCAATCCAAAGTACATTGCCGCCGATTTGTCCGCGCAGGAATACACTCAATTCGAAGTCCTTGTAAGTAAACCGGTTGGTGAAACCGAAGATAACGTCGGGTTCATTGGAACCGAAGGCTACTCTGTCATCATTGTCAATGGATCCACTGTTATCGGTATCGACGTACTTCACATTACCCGGTCTTTGCTTCTTACCTTTTACAATAGGTACGAGTGGCTTGTTCGGATTGTAACGTCCGTCGGCACCTACCTCGAAGTCGGCTTCCGTCAATAGCCCGTCTGTCTTATAAGCATAGAACTGTGAGATGGGGCCGCCTACTTTGGTGATGAACTGTGCATTCCAGGCATCGGTGATGATTTCATCGTTGCCTCCCAGGTCCAGCACTTTATTCTTGTTTCCGGAGAGATTCAGGGTGGTAGACCATTTGAATGCTTTCGTATTGATGTTCGTCGTTGTCAGGTCAATTTCCCAACCACGGTTCTCGATAGAAGCCAGGTTGGTGCGCATGCTGTTAAATCCGGTGGCTGCGGGCAGTTGCAGGTTATACAGCAGGTCGTCCGTGCGGTTGATGTAGTAGTCCACATTCAGTTGTATGCGATTGCGGAACAGGGACAGGTCGAAACCGAAGTCGAATGCTTTGGTTGTTTCCCATTTCAAGTCAGGGTTTGCATAGTTGGTGGGGTAGATGGCTATTTGTGAAGTGCTGCCATAAGCCACATTGCCTGTAGCAAACGTAGAAACATAGTCACTGTAGCCGATGCGGTCGTTTCCGGACATACCCCAAGAAGCGCGGAGCTTCAGCAGGGAGATGAATTTCACCTCTTTCATAAACTCTTCACTATTGATTTTCCAGCCGGCAGATACCGAAGGGAACATAGCCCAGCGATTGGAAGGGCCGAAGCGTGAGGAACCGTCGCGACGCAGGGAAGCCGATACCAGGTATTTGTCATCATAGTTGTAGCTTAAACGTCCGAAGAGGGAAGCTGTGCGGACAATGTTCTTTTCTGTACTTGCCTGACCTGGAGTGGCACCCTGATTTAAGGTCGGGACATTATCCAGCGGAAAGTCCGTAGCCTGCATCTTGGCTGTGTAGATACTTCGGTTCTCTATACTTTGTCCCAGCAAGATGTTCATCTGATGCTTTTTCCAAAGGACAAAATCATAACTCAATGTATTTTGCCAGCCGGTGCGGCTGCCTGAAATAACGGTACTTGTACCGGTGGCCGACTTAACAGAAGTTTTCTGTACGTCGAGTGGCAGGAAATATTCATCGATACGCGTATCGGAACTGTAGTTAAACATAGACTTGAAAGTCAGTCCGTTGATGATGTTGGCTTCTACCCAGGAAGAAACGTCGAAGTTCTTCATGTTCCGGCTGTCGGTTACTTGTTTCAGTCGTTCGTAGGGGTTTACGTCATCTTTTCTGAATTTACTGAAGCCCAGCGAACGAGTACCTTCGTCGATGCCGATAGTAGGTATCATGGTCAGGGCGGTCATGATGACTTTGTCCTTACCTTCGGATTCTCCTCTATCTTGCGAAGAAATGGTAGGAGCAAAGTTTACGCCTGCCTTGATATGTTTGTTGATGTTCATCGAAGCGTTGATACGGAAGTTGAAACGTTCGTATCCGGTGAATTTTACAATACCTTCCTGGTTCAGGTAGCCTGCAGAAGCGTAGATAGAATACTTGTCTCCCTTGCTTGAAACAGATACTTGGTGACTGTGTGTGAAGGCTGTTTGCAGGATGGCATCTACCCAGTTGGTCTGCGGGAGGTCGGAACGTAAAGTCCAGTCGGCTGTGTCGGAGTTCGGGTTCAGCAGCCAGTCGGGGTTTACACGGTCTCCACTGGGACGATTCTTATTGGGGGTATCCAGGGTGTTGTTACCGTCTTTCTGTAACCACATGGCATTTTTCAGATAGAGGTTGTAAGCCATCCATTCTTTGGGAGACATCATTTCGGGCAGGCCTACGGCATTCTGAAAACCTAAGTACGATTCCCACTTTACGGTAGGAGCACCTTTTTGTGCCTGCTTGGTTTCAATCAGAATTACACCGGCAGAACCGCGCGCACCGTAAATAGAAGTAGCTGCTGCGTCTTTCAGTACTTGTATGGAAGCTACGTCAGAGGGGTTCACGTTGCTCATGCTTTCCGTGATAACTCCATCTACTACAATCAGCGGATTGGAGGAACCATTGATAGAGCTGACGCCACGTACCGTGATCTGCATTTCTTCGCCCGGAATGCCGCTGCTGGTCTGTGTCTGTACGCCGGCCAACTGACCGGAGAGGGCATCACTCAGACTCGTCACCGGACGTCCTTCGATGGCATCAGAGGTCATTTTTGATACGGATGTTGTCAGATTGCTCTTCTTAACGGAACCGTACCCCACTACTACTACTTCGTCCAAAGACTGTGAGTCTTCCTCCAGCATAATTTTCAGGTTGGTGGCTCCGTTCAAGGCTACGCTTTTGTCCTTGTAGCCGATAAAGGAGATGACCAGGGTGGCTTTGTCACTTTTTACATTCAGCGTAAAGTTACCGTCGATGTCGCTGATGGTACCGTTTCCTGGTACGCCTTTTTCTACGATATTGGCGCCGATAATCGTTTCGCCCGTCGGGTCTGTTACGGTGCCGGTGACTTTTACTTGTGCCCAAGTAAAACTGCAGAAACATAGAAGGAAGAAAGTCAACCAGATCCGGGACTTCCCTTCCACACATTTCAAGAGTGTGATTCTGTTTTCCATAAATTAAATTCAATAAATTAGATACTATTCATTTTTTTGTCTAAAGCAAGCTTGTTTTTCGTTGGCAAAAGTAGCCGATGGGCTTTGGGTGAGCGTGGAAAATAGTTTCAAAACCTATGAAAAAGGTCTCAAAAGTCTGTTTTTCCAAGCTTTGGTACTTTATTCCAGCCGTATGCTCTTGGGGCCTTCCAGAGTGTGGAACAGAAGGAGGTTGCTGCCGGCTTTTTGCTCCATATACTTGCTTCGGGATATGTATGTTGTGTTTAACTGTACGGGAGTTCCGTTCAGTTTGTACTGTCCGTTGTAGGCCGTCTCGGGAGAGAAGAAGGTTAGTTCCAGCGTATCGCCTTGCAGGTTGGTGTAGGAGATGGCAGGAGTATCGCTTGTCTCATAGTCGGCGGAAAGGGTGAATCTGACTTTATTCCGGATGTCGGTGGCGAAGTTTTCCAATTCGGCTTTCAGGTTGCCTTGTGCATCTTTATATGCATCGGTAATTTCCGTGGTTTCCAATACCCAGGAACCTCGGCGCCGTTTCTTGTCTTTCAGTACGAGGACATCGTGGTCTTCGATGGCATATTTTCCGTTTGTGGTTTCGAACGTCCAGGCTTCGGGAGTACAGAAAGCAAACATCATAGAGCCGGTATGGCACAATATCCATTGCAGGCCATGGATGTTTTTCACCATTCTCTGTTTGATGCCTTGACGGCTGAAAGGTACGTACATCTGGTAGAAAACAGGAGTTGCCATGTAGTTCTTCGCTACATTATATATGCCGACGGCACTCTTCTCGTGTCCGAAGACACGATGATAGGGATTCTCGCCATATCCCAGTTTGTTCGATTTAGTCTGATAGATTTGGGGACGCTCGGGGTTGTCGTGGCATACACTGAACACGGAGGCTTCGGAGCAGTCGGACTGCCAGACAAGATGGATATTCTTGGTCTCCTTAAAGGCGTAGGTATACTGGAAATCTTTCAACTTGTCGGCAAAAGCCTCTACGGTTTGGGTAGACAGTCCGTAGTGGGAGCTTTGGTAGGTATAGCGGCAATAGTAATGCTTGCTATCTATGCGCAGGGCTTCAAAGCTGTAAGGGTATGTTTTGGCCCGGTTCAGTGCTTGCAGAAGGGAAAGTGGCTTTACGTTGCGCTGGTAGGCCATCCAGAAGTTGAAGCAGGCGAAGTTGTCGTGGTTAGGAGCTTCCCGGCAGATGATTCGTTCGTCCGGGGTACCATAGAACAACCAGGCCAGTTGAGCAATTTGTACGCCGGTACTCAGATTGCCGGTATACAGATTCTTCCAGCCTTTGCACCGGGGAGGGTTTGCGCAGTAGAGTCCCTGATTCCAAGGCAACAGCAGTTGTGCCACCATGTGGTGATAGGCAGCAAGGGCTGCTTTCTGTATTTCTTCGTCCTTGGAGAACTCGGCAAGCATCCGGACGTATTGGAGGTTTGTTCCCAGGTAGGTGAAAGCATCTGCTTCGCTACAATTATGGGTGATGAATTGGTGGAGGATACTGATGATTTTGTCGTGCAGGGCTTCTTTAAGCTGGGCGGAGTTTTTTCCGTCGGCATCTGTAAAGTCGGGCCATTCTTCGGCACAGAGCAGGCCGGCCGTCTGGTGCATAAGCTTCATGTTTAGCGTAATGCCGTCACGGGTGTATCGGCCCAGTTGCATAAAGGCTTTGATCTTTTCTTGCAGCGGGGCGGACATTTTCTCTTTAGTGAGCAAGTATCCGTGCATGGTGGCATGGGCAAAGAAATCCATATCCGAGCCGGAATTATAGAATGCTTCGACGTGTTCCAGCTGGTGCTGGTACATTTCTGTGAGTTTCTTCTGAGCTTTCTCTACTTCGAAGCCACGCCATAAGCGGGCAAAGTAGAAGGGAGATACGTACTTTATGCTACCGTTCTCCACCGGTTGAGTTTGCAGCATGTGGTCAACGAGTGAATGGCAGCGCTCTTCGTATGTAGAACCGTTCATAAAAAAGGTTTGTGCTTTGGCAGAATAAGTGAAAAGTATTCCGAGCAGGAGACAAAGAATGTGGTGATAAGATAGTGCTTTCATATTGTTCTATGTTTTTGGAACGCAAATGTAAGCGTGAAAGTATAGATACGCTATGAAAATCGTGTTCTATTTCTGCAAAATCATCTCTTTGGGAGAGATTTAACACTAAAGAAGCAGCGTAAGGACATTATTGCTTGTCATCCGTATCTCCCTTTGCTGTCATCTCTCCCCCTATTCCCTTCGATGCACAAGATGGCATCTTATGCTGCTCAAGATGGCATCTTATGCTACACAAGATGGCATCTTGTGCATCGAGGGGAATAGTGTTCAACACGAAAGCTAATAATGCTCAAGATGAAAGCCGATAGTCTTTTGCCGCTTCGGGATAAATGTGTACCTTTGCAGCCTCAAATGGATATAAAGAAACAGGTATTAGGTATGACAGGACAGAATACACCCACGGCGTTGGGTACGGAGAATATCGGAAAATTATTGATGCAGTATGCCGTTCCGGCAATCATCGCTATGACGGCTTCCTCCTTATATAATATGGTAGACAGTATTTTCATCGGTCACGGAGTGGGCACAATGGCCATTTCGGGATTGGCGCTGACGTTTCCGTTGATGAACCTTGCCGCGGCTTTCGGTTCGCTGGTGGGTGTGGGTGCGTCTACCTTGATTTCCGTAAAGCTGGGACAGAAGGACTATGATACGGCACAGCGGGTGCTGGGCAATGTCTTTGTACTGAATATCCTGCTGGGTGTGGCCTTTACGGTAGTGGTACTGGCTTTCCTCGACCCTATTCTTTATTTCTTCGGCGGCAGCGACCAGACGATAGGCTACGCGCGGGACTATATGCAGATTATCCTTCTGGGAAATGCCATCACTCACCTTTATTTGGGACTGAATGCGGTGCTTCGTTCTTCGGGTCATCCGCAGAAGGCGATGTATGCCACCATAGCTACGGTGGTGATTAATACGATCCTTGACCCTGTGTTTATCTACGGCTTCGGCTGGGGCATCCGCGGGGCGGCCATTGCTACGATTGTGGCGCAGATTATTTCGCTGGCATGGCAGTTCAAGTTGTTCAGCAACCGGGACGAACTGTTGCACTTCCATCGGGGCATCTTCCGCCTGAAGCGCAAGATTGTACTCGATTCGCTTGCCATCGGCATGTCTCCTTTCCTGATGAACCTGGCGGCTTGCTTCATTGTCATCCTCATCAATCAGGGATTGAAAGAGCATGGAGGCGACTTGGCCATCGGGGCTTTCGGCATTGTGAACCGGCTGGTGTTTATCATCGTCATGGTGGTGATGGGGCTGAACCAGGGCATGCAACCCATTGCGGGATATAACTTCGGGGCAAGGCAATACAAGCGTGTGGACCGGGTGCTGAAGCTGACGATTGTGTACGCCACGGCAGTGACTACTTTCGGTTTTGTGGTGGGCATGCTGGTGCCGGACTTGGTGGTTTCTATCTTTACTTCCGATCAGGAGCTGATCGATATTTCGGCTCGTGGATTGCGCATCGTGGTGATGTTCTTCCCGATTATCGGTTTCCAGATGGTGACGTCCAACTTCTTCCAGAGCATCGGGATGGCAGGCAAGGCTATCTTCCTTTCACTTACCCGCCAGATGCTTGTCTTGCTTCCTTGTTTGATTATTCTGCCCCGTTTCTTCGGTGTGGCGGGGGTGTGGTACAGTATGCCGGTCTCCGATCTTATTGCCAGCTTGATAGCGGCGGTGATGCTGGTGGGGCAGTTCCGCAAGTTCAAGCGGGCAGAGGGGTAATTCAAGCGGACGGAAGGGCCGTTTTAAGCGGGCAGAGGGTTAAGGATCTCTGCCGGTCTTTTCTTTTGCAGGGGTGGCACTGTCTGGCTCGGGGAGTTGTCCCGGCTCGGGGAATTGCTCCTTGAGAATTCTTTCTATGGTTTCCTTTTCAATGCGGAGATGTTCCATTTTGCGCGTCATGCGGTCCTGTTCGCGAAGCTGGTTTGCGATGGTACGGGTGTATGTCCGTTCGGCTTGTTCGTAGTGCCGGGACAGGAGGATTAAAGCTGCCAACGATAGGGCGGCTATAATCAATGCGATACATACGATATATTCCTTCATAACATATTTGTTTTAGGTAGAGTTGTTTTCTTGTTTTGCTTGTTTGCTGGGCAAACGGAAAACAATTCTATATCGGTATGTCTCGCGTTAGGTGCGGTGCGGGGTGGTTAGCCTACCACCCACTCGCCGATGTTCCTCTTCTCGGGGTCGAAGCTGACGCCTACCTTTACCAGTCGGCGGCCGTCCACGGTGTAGGGGATGAGGTAGCCTTTCTCGTCAATCTGCTGCAGGGCGGCCTGGGCGGTGTCGTGCAGCTTGAACTCGAAGACGTAGATGATGTCCTTCGTCTTCACCACGGCGTCCGCCCTTCCGTGCGAACTGCGCACTTCGGCGTCGGTGAACTGGCCCATGAGCTTGAAGATGATGAAGAAGATAATCTGGTAGTGCCGCTCGTTGTTCTCGCCCTGCAGTTCGTAGGAGTTGCCGGCGAAGAAGGCGCGCAGGCGGGTGAGGAAGGCGTCGACGTTGCACTCGCGCAGTTCTTTGACGAACTGGCCGATGTGGAATTTCGTTTCGTTCTGTGACACGGGGGTGTAGAAGGGGGAGGCGAAGTTCAAGAAGCCGTACTTTACTTCCTCGTTGGGGAAGCCTAGGGTGTAGGTCTTGAATTCCGGGTCGTAGTCCTTTATCGTCAGATACCCGCTCTGGTACACCATAGGCACGGGGTTGTCTATGTCGGCGCGGTCGTCTTGCAGGGAGGCGTAGCCCACTTGGATGCCGTCCATCAGCCGCAGGTCGAAGTTGGTCTTTTTCAGCATCTCGGCGAGGAAGGTGGGGGTGCCGCTGGAGAACCAGTAGTTGTCGAACATGCGCTTTTGCAGGGCGTTGAGCACGCTGAAGGGGTTGTACATCGGGGTGAACTCTTCGTCGGAGGTGAAGCGGTAGCCGTCGTACTGGCGGGTCATTTGTGCCATCGTCTCCTCGGCGCACAGCTTTTGCTTCTCCGACATGGCTGCGAGCTCGGGCTGGAAGGTGGCGACGATTTCCTCCTGCGTCAGTCCGCACAGGGTGTTGTAGTCCAGGTCGAAGCTGATGTCGTTCAGCTGGTTCAGGTTGCTGAAGATGCCCATCTGGGCGAACTTCGTCACTCCGGTGATGAAGACGAACTGCAGGTAAGGGTCGGCACTCTTCAGCACGGTATAGAAGGCGGTGAGCATCTCGCGGAAGTCATCTTGCAGGTCGGGGTTGTGGAAGTTTCGCAGCAGGGGCTTGTCGTATTCGTCGATGAGGACAACGACGCGGCGGCCGGTCTGTTCGCAGGCGCAGCGGATGACTTCCTCGAAGCGGCCGGAGTAGGTGATGCCGCGGCCGCCGGTGTGGTAGAGTTCTTCCCAGCGTTGCAGTTGGCGCTCCAGGATGTCGGCCAGGGCTTGGTGGCTGTCGTACCGTTCGGCGTTGAGGTCGAGGTGCAGCACGGGGTGCACGTACCAGTTTTCCTCCAGTTGCTCGATGGCGAGGCCGTGGAAGAGTTCGCGCTTGCCCAGGAAGTAGGCTTCCAGTGTGGATAGCAGCAGGCTTTTGCCGAAGCGGCGGGGGCGGCTGAGGAAGTAGGGTTTGCCCATGGTCACCAGTTGGTAGATGAGGGCGGTCTTGTCCACGTAGAGGTAGCCCTCCTGGCGGAGGAACTCGAAGCTCTGTATCCCGATGGGGAGTTTGCGTAGCGGTGAATGGTTCATAATCTGTATCTCCTTTCTGTTATTTCTTCCTTTTGCTCCGTATCCTCCGGGCTAACAGTTCGGGTTCGCGCCGGGTGTCCCAGAGGTCGACGATGTAGATAACTTGGCCGGCTATCCGATAGATTAGTTTGTAGTGCTTGTGCACTACTAACGAGCGGTATGGCAGGCAGCGTTCCTGAAGCAGCGGTTCGACGGCGCCCAGCAAGGGAGTGTTGCTCAGTGTGCGGGTGTAGTCTTCAATGCGGGCATTGAGGCGCTGTGCTGCCTGTGTGCCGAATTCTTCGGCTCCATAGGCGAGGACGGCGATGCGCTCCTGGTTGGCTCTTCGGCTCCATCTTACTTCAGCCATGGCAGTGCTTTTCTTACTTCAGCATTGGCTTCCTCGCAGGTCATCACTCGGTTGGCGGCGATGTCGGCTTCGGCTTCGTCGAGGCGGGTATTGAGTTCCTCCAGGGTGTAGGGAGGCTGGGAAGGAGCGGCTTTGGCGCTTTGGCGGGCAAGGCGCTTCATGTAGCGTTCCAGCTTTATCAGATACTCCTCATCGGTTGCGGTGAGAACGGTGCGGGCCATGGCGGCGCGGCGGGCTTCGGTGAATTCAAAATGGTTCATAATCTGTATCTCCTTTCTGTCGAGGGACAAAGATAAGAATTGTTTTCCGTTTTTCCAGTAAGTCAAAGAGCGAAGTTTAGCGGTTAGCGGTTAGTGATTAGTGATGAGCGGTGAATAAGTGATTAGGGGTTAGTGATTAGTGATTAGTGGGCTGCGCGGTCATCCCGCATGGTGCTAATCACTAATCACTCACCACTAATCACTCTCAAACCTTCTTCCCCTGATTCCTCATCACCATCTCATAATGTTCCGCAATAGCATTGGCCTGATTGATGAACGCGGTGACATCCGCCGTGCCTTCCAGCTCGGCCACGGCGTTGACGCGCGCCACAATCTGGTGGTGCAGTTCCACCACGGCGCGACGGGCGCTGTCCGTGCTCTCCGTGCCCGTTTCGGCGGCGCGGGTGGCGGAGGTGCCGGTGCGGGTGGTGATGGCGGACTTGAAGCTGTCGTTCGCGCCGGCCAAGGCTTCGAGCAGCGGCTGCAGGCCCAGCTTCTTCAGCGCGTCCAGGGCGGACTTCTCCTGGGCGGCGGAGAGGAAGCCGTCGATTTCGCTGGTCTCCTTGGTGTACTCGTCGTTGTCCAGGCCCTTGTAGGGGGAGATGAGGGCGAGGAGGACCTGCACGGCCGGGTAGAGCGAGTGGTCGGCGCTGAGGTAGCGCAGGTAGTAGATGGAGTAGTAGACGGAGCGCCACAGGGCGTCGCGGTTCTGGTCGGCGCGCTGGGCCTGCTCGGTTTCGGCGAAGCCGGTCTGGCGCAGGATGAGGCGTTTGAGGCGCTCGATGGCGTCGGCGTAGAGGGGGGCCAGGGCGTCGAGCTTCAGTTTCTCGGCGGTGGTGATGAGGATTTGACTGTACACTTCTTCGGCCATTTGGGCGAAGGAGGGGTTGGTAAGTTTGCTTCCTACGAAGTCTTGCATTTTGGTAGCCATAATTTCTGAGTTTTTATGGGTTTTACGATTCTTGTTCATTCGTTTTGTCCCGTTTCGTTGTGCGCGGGGGCGGGGCGCGTTGGGTTGGTTCCGATTTTTGCCGGGGGAGGCGGGGGAAGGTTCCTTTGGCTCCGATTTTTGCGGGGCGGGGAAAAGGAACGTTCGGCGGGCTCCGATTTTTGCCGGGGGAGGAAAAGGAACGTTCGGTTGGCCCCGATTTTTGCGGTTGGGGGAAAAGGAACGTTCGGTTGGCTCCCTTTTTTGCCGGGGGCGGAAACGGAACGGGGGCGGGGGACGGGGGCCGTCCGGCCTGAGGGGGTGGTGATTACTTGGGGTCATATCGCAATAGGTTTTAAAAAAGGGTTTGTAATTGGGGGTTAAGGGGTTGTAATCGGGTTTTAAAAGTTAGTAATCAGGTTGTGCGGAAGACTATCTGTGTGTAAGACCCCCTCCCCCCGCAAGCGGGGTACTCCCCCTTTCAGGCGGGAGAACTGAGTTACTTCTGCTTGCGGGAGTATCTCTAACTGCTCCGCCTGAAAGGGGAGCTGTCCCGCAGGGACTGAGGGGTCTTCCACGCCGCAAGGTCTTCCACCAGTCGGTAGTATCTTCGGCTCCCCCTCTAAGATAGAGGGGGTGCCCGTAGGGCGGGGGCGTGTGAGGATGCGTTGCGCAGCCCTTCGGTATGTCTCTACACACGCCCTCCCCCCTGCGGGGTACTCCCTCTAACTTAGAGGGAGAGCTGGGGATGCCCGCGCGCGCTATTCAAGGAATTGTATCTCTTTCCATCGATGTCCGTGGAACTGCACCAGCGGGCCCGTCGTCCCTCCCTCCGCGTCCGTGCAGGCGGGGCGCAGGGCGGGGTTGAGGATGAGGGTGCATTGGTTGGTGCGGTCGGTGCCGCCCGAGAGATACTGGTCATAGCCTATGCCGCTGAAGGCGGTGGCATTCACCTGGTTTTCATCCGTCACGCCGGAGATATCGAGGTGGGTGAGGACGGAGCAAGCGTCGAATGCATCATATTCGATGCTCTGAACCGCGGGCAGGCTGAGGGTGGTGAGGGCACTGCACATGCAGAATGCGAAGTTTCTGATGCTCTGTGCCTTGGGTAGGTTGACGGTGGTGAGGGCGGTGCAATAGAAGAATGCGAAGCTTTCGATGCTCCGGGCCTCGGGCAGATTGATGGTGGTGAGGGCTTCGCAGTGGCTGAATGCGTTGTCTTCGATGCTCTCCGCCTTGGGCAGGCTAATGCTGGTGAGGGCTTCGCAGTAGTTGAATGCGTTTTCTCCGATGCTCTGAACCTGGGGCAGGCTGAGGCTGGTGAGGGCGCAGCTCACGAATGCTCTTTCTCCGATGTTCTGCACCTTGGGCAGGCTGACGGTGGTGAGGGCGTTGCATTCGTTGAATGCGCAGTATCCGATGCTCTGCACCTCGGGCAGGCTGGCGGTGGTGAGGGCGCGGCCATACTGGAATGCGTAGTCTCCGATGCTCTGTGCCTTGGGTAGGCTGAGGCTGCGCA
>CABMPP010000009.1 GCA_902388495.1 uncultured Bacteroides sp.
CGCAGTCGTTGGCGATGGCAAAGGTCAGTTGTATATACTCTTGATAAGTGGGAGCAATGTCGGCTCCTGCACTCCTGACGGCTTCGGTCAGAAGGTGTAATGATGATAATGGTTCCATTGGTTGTTGTAAATTAAAGTTGTAATTCTCGTTTTCATTTTTCATTCCCTAAATAGTGCCCCTGGGTCGTGACATAGAAAGCAGGACCGTACCGGATCTTTTCCTGACGTATCTACTCCTTTCCCGGGTTGCTGGTGGTCTGCATCGTACATACAATGTACGTAGTTCATGGCCCAGCGGAATCCTTCGGAGGTGCCTTGACCGGAGGGGTAAGGAATGAAGGCTTTCACTCCTAACCCGCTGGGACTGATGAATGCCAGTGCAGGGTGCAAATAGGGATCATCGAATAATTCTTGTCGTAAGATTTCTGCTTCTTTGGAAGAATCGAGATGGTCGATGTCTACTACTACCAGTCCGGATGATTCTGCGAGGCAGTCGCTTCGTCGACGGGTGAAAACTCCGCAGGGTGTCACGTAGGGAAGTGTTTGCTGCTTCAGGCGGCGGTAGGTTTCTATGTCGCCTTGTAATGAGGCGTTTCGTACTTCGAGGGTTAGTGCGGCGAGCTTTTCATTGGAAGTGATCAGTTTGTATACTTCGCCCAGTTCCACTGTTCGCAGTGGAGTCATTGTGGCGCTTTTCAGGGTTTTTCCGGTTGCTTTGTCCTTTATCGGTGAGATAGGGGGCATGAATAGTGACATTTTGATAATGTTTTTCATTACATTGTTACTCTCCATTTGTATGATATATTTTTAAAGGAGAAGGTCTTGCGGTAGCGGGGGCACAACTAATTGCGACGGCGGTTTTCGTAGCGTTTTCTCTTGTTTTATGATGCAAAGTTAGGGATATAGTTCGGACTGCACAAGTGCAGATTTGTAGGCTTTTATGCATAGTTCCCCCTCGAGGGAATGCGTATAATGCCGTTTTGCTAATCTTTTTGTGGGCTGAAGCCTACATTGGAGAAAATGATAATTTTTTTCGCTTTTATTTGGGGGAGGAGACCTTTTGTTTAGGCGATTATGGCTACTGTCTTCTGTAAACATTTGTTGGACAGTTGTTTTAGTCATTAGACGATTTGTGATGTCTCGTCATGTTGCGCACGTGCGACAGCTTCCGTTTTTCACTGCTTGTGAAGTCTTTTTTGTCTTTCAGCAAGAAAGTGATGGCTTCTGCAATGATTTCCAACTCATCCAATAATGGATTCTTTCTGTGTGTAGCATCAATTTCGATGTCTACTGCATTTTCATCTCCGTTGCGGAGGGATAAAGCTAGTTTTTTAACATGATTATGATAAATTAAAAAACGGTGGCAAAGGTAATAAATATGGTTACAATGCCTCACACTTTATGTACACAATTATCTTACAGCTATCCATTTTTTTGATTCTACATCCAGTCTTTTTATAATCTTGGCAGGATTGCCTACAACAACACAATAATCGGGAATGTCTTTTGTGACGACACTACCGGCGCCAACAATGACATGTTTCCCAATGCTGATACCTGCTGTAATTACCGAATTAGCGCCAATCCAAGAGTCGTCGCCTATGAGAATGGCGGAAGTGTCTACTCCTTGTTTGTGTATGGGATGCTCTGTATCTTCATAACGGTGGTTTAATCCCGAAACTACAACATTCTGTGCCAGTATAACATGATTACCTATTTGTACAGGACCAATAATAGTAGAACGCAGTCCGATTCGGGTTTGATTACCGATGATGACATCGCCAACTCCATTATCCACCAATGAATATTCTTCTATTGTGCTGCCTTTGCCTAGTCGGAATTGATTGATGGGAGATACGTTCATAACTGTCTGTCTCCTGATGACAGCTCCTTTACCATGGTGGAATATGAACGGATTAAGTATATGCTTTACCCACCAGCGAGGACGGGCATTGCAGAACATCAAATAGTGGAGGCGAGATTTCCAATAAGGAGATCCATTAATCTTTTCTTTTATTTTTGATAGCTTCATGGCATTTGTTTTTTGTATTTCTTTGAAATTCCTCAATTGCTGCATATATTTTTTCTACACTATGTGCCCAACTATGGGTGTGAGCAAATGCTATGCGTTCAGCTTTCAGGTTATTATCATTGATTTCATTCAGAGCTTCCTGTATAGCACATAAATAGCTGTTTGTATCAGTTGCGAGATGAACATATTGGGCAAATACATCTCTCATGGTGTGTGTGCTTGTAGATACCACGGGTTTTCCCATGGCCAAATATTCATCTATTTTCAATGGATAATTTCCCTCAGTAATGGGATTTACCAACTGGGGATTGATGCAGATATTGAAATGCTGTATATATGCAGGGAGTTCGGCAACCACCTTCTTACCAGTGAAATATACATTTCTTAGTGTATGCAGCGGATGGTGAGCAAAATATTCATCTTCAGGGCCTACAAAGACAAAACTGTATTGTGGCAGTTGTTGGATAATAGTATATAGAAGTTCTGCGTCCAGTCGGCTTTGTATAATAGCACCCGTATATCCGATACGTGGAGCAGGGATGGACTCAAGATCCTTTGGAACATCATGTACCATACTGGCATCGTACAACTGGAGGTTGACTCCCGTATTGGTGGTATGAATGTTGTGATTAAAAGGTCTTAGCTCTTCTGTGAAATAACTGGAATTGGTAAGGACAATATCAGATTCTTTAACAATGAATTGCTCGCATACGGGACCATATTTTTGCCAATAGTTTACACCTATTACATAGTCTCTACGATAATAAACGGATATGGCAGGGTGTAGTAACTGTTTCAGATATCGGCTGCGGAAAAGATCAGTGTCAATGAGTAAGATAAAATCTTGAATTTTGTAGCGTTGTATAGCTGTTTTTATGGTGAGAGCTATCCGATAGTTATTATAATAGTTGACTATATCGAATAAACATTTGGAAGGCATACTGTTAGCAGGGAGTGCAGGAAAATTACAATAAATTACTTGGAAATTAGCATTTACAAATAGGTCGTTTTTTCGCATAGGGGAATGAAGCCAATTCGGAAATGTAGAAGGGGTATTGATGTAAAATACCCTGTCTTTTTTGGAAATTTCTAGTGCAGTGTTCTTAATGGTGCTGCCTATCCCGATATCCCATGATTGTAAACTGGTAATGATGAAATCTGCCATAAGGAACTTTTTTAGCAAAGATAATGTTTATTTCCGGTTGTGCAAATAAGAAGTTGCTTTGATTTTTTAGTGTTTTCCTAAGGCTGACATTCTTGCTAAAGAACAACAAATTCCATATAGTTCTTCTGAAAAATGATTTATGTTATAGACTTCTTCTGCTAATTTTTGGGCTCTTTTTCCCATTTGCATGGCTTCGTCCTCATGTTGGATTAAATATGTAATAGCATCAATCCATGCAAATATATCTTCCGCTTCTACCAATATTCCAATTTCTTCCTTTTCAATATCTATAGGATGATAAGGATTCCGGGTAGCAATAATCGGTTTTCCCAATGCTAATGCTTCAACAATAGATGTATGTCCAACACAATAATATATAGAATTAGAATATACAGGAATAGCAACACAGAATGAACTAGCAACCATTTTCATAGCTGTCAATGCTGCTTCTTTGGTATTCTCTACTAAACAGATATGTATATTGGGATATTTATCTATATACTGTTTGAGGAATGTATAATCATTTTCATAATTAACCTTGTTTGTGTAGATCTTCAAAGGATAATTTGTTTTAGAGAAAGCTGCTATTAAAGTATTAAAATCCCGATTTTCTCGGCCAGTGGAAACAAACCCGACTGCTTCTTTTGAGTATATCTTTTTGTAAAAATCTATATCGACTCCCCAATGAATTATTTCCATTTTAGAAGAATCCACCCAATGTAGCTTTTGGCTTTCCTGCATATTTAATGGAGAGTGGAATAATATTTTGTCAAATGATTGATATAGCCATTTATATAATATCCTTTTCGCGTAGCTACGCTCTCTTTTTAAACTCTTATGGGAAATTGCTATTATCGATGCTTTTATTAGTTTGAATTTCTTTAAGAAAGTCAACAATGATAGAGGACCTTCGTATACATAAGGTATAATGATGATGTCCGATTTGTCTTTTATTAACCGTATAGTGAAAGTAAGAGCAGCTATCATGCCAGATGGAATTAATTCATAATTGACATTTTCTCCTTTTTTAGCTAATTCCACAAAGCCATACAAAAAATGAGAAGGGTAGTTCCCTTCTTGATGGCGTCTGACTGATTTTCCAAAAGCATATCCTAAATAGGTTATTTTCATACTTTCTGCATTTTAGTATAAATCTTTAGGTATTGCTTAGTTGTATACTGCCAAGAAAATAGTTTTGCTCTGTTCAACCCATAGTCTCTTTGATGTCTACGCAAATCTTCGTTTTTCTCCAGTTGCAGAATAGCTTCTGCTATTTCCTGCGGTAGTTGGGGGTTAACAAGTATTCCACCTTCACCCGCAACTTCAGGCAAGGAAGAACAATTGCTTGTAATGACGGGAACGCCGCATGCCATGGCTTCTAAAACAGGAATCCCAAAACCTTCTAATAGTGAAGGATAGAGAAAGGCGAATGCATTATTGTAAAGGGAAGGCAGATCACTGCCAGGAACATAGCCTGTGTAAACGAGATTAGAAGTACAAATCTCAATTCCCAACTTTATTAGCATGTCTTCTACATATTCCTTTTTTAGGCCTGTTATCACTAACCGTAGCGGTTTTTTAGACTCGTTCAGATATTTCTTATAGGCGAGCAAAACTCCTTCTGTATTTTTACGTGGATCGGTATTCCCTAAGAAAAGTAAATAGTGTTCATCGGGCAGATATTTGCTGGTGATGGCATATGCTTCTTTTGTAGGTAAAAGACGGTAACATTCACTGTAGCCATTATGCACTACACTCAAGTGGTCTGCTATTTCTGGAAAGCGATTTAAAATATTGGTTCGTTCTGTTTCGGACACTGTAATGATGTGACGGCATTGTTTAAGAACGCGGGGAACATTCCAACGGCGATAGTACCATCCTAATTGTTGGTAGGCGGACATCCCCTTTCCTTTTTTTGTGTTCAGATATATGATATCATGCAATGTTAGAATAAGAGGAACAGGGCAGTGTAGTGGAGCAGTATTTGAAGTACAATGCAATAATTCTACACCGTACTTACGTATGGCCTTCGGCAGTGCCCATTGTTCCCAAAGAGGGTAAGAGGGACAACAGAGCTCTACAATCTGCATCCGTGGACTGTTTTTTAAACAAACATCTTCTCCTGGAGCTACAAAGACTACATATTCATTTTCATTACCGTCTTCGCAGTTTTGCAGATTTCGCAACACCTCAAGAATTACGAAATCCATTCCGTGTTTATCAATGCGGAAGATCCGTTGTGCCTCAATCCCAATTTTCATGCCGTTCCTTTCCTATATTTTTTGTTTTTTCTTTTTTCTGAATATGCGAGCGATATGGCTGAAGGCAGATGTAAATATAAGAACTGGCAACGACCAGAATGCTTTACGGAAATGGCGATTGATTTCTCCATCAGGCATAGCAATAAGGAAAGATACAAACAGTGCAATCAGCAATCCGTACCATTTTATGCTAAGCGGCCAGTTCAAAAAAGTCATTATCACTGCACATACAATGATATAGGCGATGAGCAGAAAACGGGAAGGCATCATCCATTGAAATAATTTTTCGCAAAGGTCCCATTTGCCTTGTAAAAAGGCAATCGGAAACTTTACAAAAGCTAGTAATGTACTACGATATTGGGAACTTAACCAGCGTTGGCGTTCCTTGCTATATCCGGCAGCATCAGCTGTTTTCTTACAATAACAGATAACTTCTTCCATATATTCTGTATATACATTCTCTTTGAGTAATTCCATTTCCATAGCTTTGGTGAAATCGCTTCCTGACAAACGAGGAGCAATACGGTGGAACATCTCAAAGTCAAACATCATTCCTGAGCCAATAAGAGCAGAAGAAAAACCTAAATTTGTGTGTGCTTTGCGGAATAAATGATTGTTGATTTCTTCACTTGTAGCATTTAGTACTGCAATATTGGTATCAAGATTCTCAGTCATACGATGTGCTTGAATAGCATCGCAACCAGAATAATAAGCATTGTTGAAAAGATTCAACGCATTAGGAACGACTTTATTGTCTGAGTTGAATATTGTTATGGCATCGTATTCGTTGTTGGAATATCGTTGCATGACTTGCTGTATGGCATATATTTTTGTACAAACTTCTTTGTCTGGAATGATAATGCTAATCGGCATTTGCAGTAGTGTGGCTAAATCTTCTTCGGAGAGTTGGGTAGCTGCCACAACAATATCATATTTATCACGAGGATATTGTTGAGTATCTAAAAAATGGTTGATGGATTCAATAACCTCTTGTCCATTTTTCAATACAACGAAAAGCACTAGGAAATGATGTTGCTTTTTGGATGGTGGATAGGGGTTCTTGTATTTTCGCAAGGAGGCAACCGCATAGATAAATAAGTATGCGACAGGGATGAGCAATAATAAAAATAAGATAGCGTCAGTCATCTGCAACGCATTGTTGTTTTCATTCATCCACCAATCCGGACTGAATATTTGGAAAAACTCATTCATATTCTTATTCGTTTTTTTGTTTTTTAAATTATTATTTCATCTTTTCCTAATTTCCTATCTATACTTTGGCCATTCAGAACAAAAGAGAGGAATACTGCAATTGTGAACATACCTGGTTGAAACTCCATGCATCGTCCCACATAACCGTTCACCCAAACCCCAAAAACGGCACACAATAGTGCCACAAGTATTTGGCGGAGTTGTTTATTTCGTATCTTGAACATAAGGAGATAGCAGCAACGTAATAAAAGGAGAACTAGCATACTGATATATAAACAGAGACCTACAATACCTCCTTCTACCCAAACCCCAACAAAAAATGAATCCGTAGCGATGAATTCTTCGTCTACAGTTCTTAGTTTTCGAACATCTACGACTTTACCTCCTACCCCCATTCCGAAGGGTTTGTCTGCTAAATAATAAGCAAATCGTTTTTGGTTTTCAAGTCTTACGCTAAAAGAGGCATCTTTATTGGGGCGGAATGCTGTACGCATACGTTTGATAAAAACATTATCATCACCGATATCAGTAAAATAAAAAAAGCTAAAAATGGATGCACCTACGATCGCTGCTACAATTATTCGAGTAAAATTTTTGCTGAGTAGGAGGTATAGAGCTAGACCAGCCAAAGGAACTATCATGGCACCACGTGTACCTGATAACATCATGCCGCCAAATGCTGCAACTGCTACACCAAGACTGAAAATCTTGAATATTGGCTTTTTGGCAGCAGTGGCTATAATCCCAAATGCAATAGTGAAAAGCCCCATACAAGCACCAAAATTGCCGGCATCAGTAAAAAATGAGAAATAGCGCATACCAGTTCTTAATACATGTGTACTGTATCCTCCGTCTTCTAACAGGAATTTTATTTCTGTACTATCAAATCCTCTGCGTTTCTGCCAATAAGCTTTGAATGCTGCCATTAGTACATAAAAGCCAAATAATAAGATCGTATTTTTCAGCAGTTTGGAGTCACAGAGTAGCATTCCTGAAAGAATATAAGTCAATGGTAACGTGAAATATAATCCACGATCTTCTATAAAGTTTTGTAAAGTAGCATAGGGAGTGATTAATATAAGAAAGCAATAGCTAACCCAAATGAATTGGAAAATTGTAAGTAGGTTAAATCCCTTTTTCAATGGATAACTTTCATGGTTGACTATTTGGTTCATGATGATGGAAAATAAACAGAAAGCAACCAAAATATCCATTATGATACTTAAACCTTGAATGCCAAGATATCGATAAATGGCTGAAAAATAGCATGTTATTGCTCCGAATAAGAAATAACTAAACATTGGCTTCTTTACTGCATAAAGCAGGGTAATAAGTACCAAAGGGCAAAATACAGTTCCTATAAAAAAATACCACTGTTGCATGATGAGACTATAGACCATAGACAATAATCCTACAATCAACAATGCATAAATAATGCCTGATGATGCCGGATTGATGCCTATATTTTTTAATACTCTCGTCATATCTTATACTTGTTCTTATTTTACCGCTGCAGGCTTTGAAGTCAATCCCAATTGCATTAAACGGTTGGTGAAAGAGTGCATTGGTGTATGGGGTGGCAACTCTCCTGTAAATGATTCAACTACTTCACGGTCAGCATTATTTAAGTAGAGATATAGTGGAGTACTTCCTATTGCCTCTTTGATAGGGGCAAATGTCGTAGTATCGCTACTACCCCATAAACGATAAGCATTAGCAATCAATAAGTTTGCATCTGCTTGCTGTAATACGGGTAAGGGGAGGGAAGCTTGACTGATAGCAGGGTACTCCACTAAGATTACATCCGGATGTTTTTCTGCATCATTAGGAATCCAAAAATCAGATAATTGCTGTGCTTCAATGTAGCTGACAGAATCTGCCTCAAAATCAACTCCTGCTTTTACGATACGTACATTCAGACCTTGTTCTTCCCAGTAATTTGCGAAGTATTTGCTTAGATAACTCTTTCCTTCGCCAGGCTCCATACTGAACAAACTGAATACAGCTGGATGGTCAGGGGTAATATAGCGATTTAACTGACGACAACTATAAGCTGCTGCGAGTCGATTACAAGCTTTCAGGAATCCACGGAATTTCAGATTGCTGACACCGTTGAATGCTGCAATAGTTGATAGTCCGGTCAGACGCTTGCTGCGGATTGGATCACGCAAGGTACGATCCAATAATTCTATGATCAGAAAATAGGTAGTAATAAATACAATACTTCCTAAGAAAGCAACAAGAATATATATAAAACGTTTGCGACCATTATCATTCAATGGGTATTCGGGGTGTGTGATGTCTTGCAGATTGCTGGTATTCATCTCAATGTTTTTTAAACGGAGATTTGCATCTGCCAAACCTTTTAGCTGTGTACGGTAATTATCTTCGGCAATGCCAATAGCACGTTCCTTACGGGTTACTTGTGTACCTACAGGAGACATATGGCTGTATTGGTCAAAGATATCTTGCTGCCGATTTTTCAAGACTTTAAGTTCTGCATTGGCTTTAGCCTCATTGATGAGTGCCTTCAACCATTCAGATACCATATCTTGAATGCCGACTCCTTCTTTGGAGAAATTGAACTCGTTTAAGTTATCTGATATGTGACTGACATTGTTTTCTGCTTTTTTCAACGCTTCTTTCTTTTGTCGTAACTCTTCTGAACTATTGGAGATATTGTCGGATATAAATATCTCATCTTCCATAATACTCTGGTTTAACTTGCTGATTTTATCAAGCTGTTGTAGCAAATTTGTGTTATTGCGGATAATCTGGCTACGGATATCCATCTTTTCATCCAACATTTTACGCAAAGCTACTGCACCTTCATATTCGCGCATTGCTAACTCTAAACGGTCGTCTACAGCATAGCGTGTAGCCGACAAAGCTTCTGTTTCTTCATTATAATTGATCACTCTCTCTTGTACACAATATTGCATCAAGGCTTCTTCTTCTTCGTTTAGGCGTATTTTGGCAAGTCGTACTTGTTCTTCAAAATATTTGATGACATCATTTGTTGATTTAAAACGAAGGACCTCATAAGCTTTGGAGAGTTCATCAATCAAAATAATGAGTGTTTGCTGAGTCATACCAGGATCTGCAGAAGTATAGGTTAGGTTGATAATGTCACTGACACCAGCGCGTTCTACAATAATTTCATCTAATGCTTGGGCACTATAAAATTGTCCTGGGCGGTTAAATTTGGCATACACAAAATTATTGCTGTTCTCATTTCGGTATTTGAATAAATTCTCAGTTGTTTTTTCCACACTTTTGCGGTCAACTAATGCCAAAACTTCTTTAGGAGTTTCTTGTAGCAATAAGCGATAGTGCTTTGCTTGGATGAAATGATTATCGTTCCATTCTTCTCCATAAGTTAATGCATTAGCCAACAAACGGACAGATACTTTTGATAAAGTTCCTTGCGATTTAGCAATATTAATCAGGTTATCAAAAGTTCCGTTTACCATAGTTCCGCTGACAGTACTACCGTCAATAGAAACCTCATTGGTTACACCTGCGTAAAGACTACTTTCTACAGTGTAACTATAAGGTAGGAATTGTGTGAAATATATAACGAGTCCTACGACCAATAGACTTCCCCACAGCAACCAATATCGGATGCGATAGAAAAATTGTGTTATGAATAAAGCTATATCCATTGTCTTGTTATTCTTTTATAATTTTTACACTGGTCAACATCTCCAATAAAACGATAGAATTATGCAGGGCTACGCGACTTTGTTCATAATTTGTTACGGCTCCGGTTCGGCGTGCACGCTCTAATGAAAGTGTTTTAAGGTCAATTAAACCTTGAATGAAATCATTTTCTGATATTTTCATCTGCGCATTATACATTGCAGCACTTTCAGCCTTGGCTCGGATTGTTGATAATTGCTCGGTCACAGCATTGTATGCTTCTAATACTCTTAAACGGCGTTCTTCCATCATTTCTTCCTGAACGTATTGTTGTTGCTCAATACTATATTGGTATTTTTTCAACTTTAATTTTCTGTTTACAAGATCGCCTACTGGAACTGTAACGCTTGCTCCTACATTAAAGTTATGCTGGGCACTTGACATCGTTGTTTGATACATAGGAGTAAATTCATCACTAGCATTACTAAGCACATTGTATCGACCGTATGAGTACATTCCATTAACCCTTAAGTAATTCCACCAATCTCTTTTTTGTAGACGATATTCATTTTTGGTTTGTTCCACTTGTGACTGTGCCCGTTTTATGGTGGCATTTTCTACTACAGCATCTAAAAATACAGACAGGGGAGGGAGTTTCAATTCTTCAAGATTCATAGGCGCTTCACTCGATACTTGTATGGTAGTATTTTGTTCCCATGCTTCATCTTCCATTTTTAATTTTTCCAACGCTTTGATACGTTCCTCCCTTGTCATATCTTCTTGCGCAGATACAGAAAACGGAACTCCCAGCAACCCCAAGAGGATTACACTGTAAACTATAAATTTAGTATATCTTCTTATCATCTTTAAAACTAATATAGTTTCTACTATTTCAATTATACATTCTCTTTTTGCACAAACGCTGTCACCGTTTTAAGCAAAATTTTCATATCCAACCAGAAAGAAAACTCGCGGGCATATTTTATATCCAGTTGCTTCCGTTCTTCGGCAGACATCTTACCAGCACCACCGCGCTTCTCAACCTGCCACAATCCGGTCAGTCCGGCGGGAGCCATGAAGCGTTCGATGTAGGTGTCGCTGGTGAGCAGTTCGGCTTCGTAAAGGGGGAGGGGACGGTTGCCGACAATACTCATATCCCCTTTTAAAACGTTGAACAATTGCGGAAGTTCGTCAATACTGTACTTGCGGATGAAACGGCCTACGCGGGTTACGCGAGGGTCATTCTCTATCTTGACAAACGTATTCTGTTTGTCTTGCGCTTTCTTCTTTATAAGATCCTCTTCGGAAATGATGCAATCGTCTGAAATGAATAAGGAAGCTTCTTCTTCGGGAGTACCGATAAGATCGTCGAAACGGATTTCGGGTTGGTCGTCCGTAAGCACTTCCTCCATCTTGTATTGGTTGAGGGCATTCAACTCTTTCAAACGCTTGTCCGCATTGGTGTACATGGAGCGGAATTTCAAGAAATTGAATATTTTGTAATTGCTTCCTACACGTTGTGACTTGTAGATGATTTTTCCCTTGCTTTCCATGCGGATGGCTATTGCCGTGGCGATAAGCAGCGGAGATAGTATGATTAACACTGCAAGGGCAAAAAGAATATCAAATACACGTTTCCACGTAGGCAAGTGGAAGGTGTTGAGTAATTTGCGGTGTGTCTGGCTGAACTCTTGCAGCTTATGCTCTTTGCGTAACATGAGGAATTTTATCATTTGCTGGACGCTCTCTTCATTCGCCATCGGGGGCAACGTGTTGTTGACACCTGCCTGCAGGTAAAGTTTGCGGTATTCGCTTTGCAGCTTTTCGGTAACAAGGATTATATAGACGCGCGGAAAGCGTTTGTGCAGGAAAGTGATGTCTTTACTGTCTTTTTCCGGGTTGTTTTGTTCGTAAAGTATGGATGTGTTATATCGGTCGCGGATACCGTCGATGACTTTTGCAGCTTTGTTGCAAGAGGAAACTGCCATGAACATACCTCCTACCACTTTGGTCAAGTGGTTGATTATGGATCGATTGTTTCCAATATAAATGTAATATAGCATATCCATATATAAGTAGGTATTAGAGGAACTTTTTAATACGGGCTTTCAATTCCATCGGATTGAACGGCTTCAGAATGTAGTCTTCGGCTCCGGCTTCGAGAAGGCGGATGCGTTCGGTGGAACTTTCTTCACTGGAAAGCATAACAACCGGAATGTCTTTGAAAAGTGCATTCTCCTTCAGATATGCCAGAAATTCACTGCCCGACATCTGAGGCATGCGAATATCAGAGATGATCAGAGCAGGTTCATTACCTTCATTCAGCCAGTTGATGGCCTGAACGGGGTTTTCAAAATATATCAGCTCATTTTCCTGACCTAAATATACCGAGAGTACCTTGCCTATGGCAGGTTTGTCATCTACAAATAATATCTTTTTCATTGCTTATGTCCGCTTGTTTATTTGCTATGTTAATGTTAATAAATTGTTTCGTTATTGGGGTAAGTTGTTTTCACTTTTGTATGCAGAAGCAGGCTCTTATTTATGATATTTTTTTCCATATTCAATATATGTTTTGTTTGATTACAAGCAAAAATACGCTTAATTAAGCTAATATGCCTTATTAAGGGGGGATAAATGCACACACGTTAACTCTATTTAAGATTTGAGTATGGGTAGATAAATCAAGTTTGTATTTAGAATCGTCAAATAATGGCTTGGTTTTCAGGATTGCCGTTTGGTAATTTCTCCTGCTAAGTCAGAGTTCATGCGATAGCGGATTTCAGCCTGGCTCAGTCCGTGGCCGAGAAGGAACATGAGTTTGGTGACAGCGCACTCGGGGGTGCTGTCGTAGCCGCTGATGACGCCCGCCTGAAGAAGTTGCAGACCGGTTTCGTATCGCTCCATCTCTACGGCGCCGCTTTGACATTGTGTAATGTTGACAATGACAATGCCACGTTCGCTGGCATCTTTCAGCTGACGGATGAACCATTCTTTCTGGGGGGCATTGCCGGAACCAAAGGTTTTGAGGACGACGGCTTTCAGTCCGGGGACGTGGAGCACGGAGTCGATGATGGTTTCTTGGATGCCGGGAAAGAGGGTGAGCACTACGACGTTGGTGTCGAAGAGGTAATGCGGCTTCATGGGGCGCGACGGGTCCGGACGGCGGATGCGGTGGTCGCTGTAGCGGATGTGGATGCCGGCTTTTGCCAGTGCAGGGTAATTGAAAGAACGAAAAGCGTTGAAGTTTTCGGCGTTGATCTTGGTGGTGCGGTTGCCGCGCATGAGTTCGTTCTCGAAGAAGATGCATACTTCGGGGACTACCGGGGTGCCGTCGGGATTTTTGGCGGCAGCTATTTCGATGGCGGTGATGAGATTTTCCTTGCCGTCGGTACGCAGGGTGCCGATGGGGAGCTGCGAGCCGGTGAGGATGACGGGTTTGGAGAGGTTCTCGAGCATGAAGCTGAGGGCAGAGGCGGTGTAGGACATAGTGTCGGTGCCGTGCAGGATGACAAAGCCGTCGAAGTAGTCGTAGTTATAGTTGATTATTTTGACAATCTTTGCCCAAAGGGAGGGCTCCATATCGGAAGAGTCGATGGGGGGATCGAACTGGTAGGAAGAGATGCGGTAGTTGAAGCGCTTCAGCTCGGGGACATGCTTGAGCAGGTGGTCGAAGTTGAAGTTCTCAAGGGCACCGGTCTCAGGGTTTTCTATCATTCCGATAGTTCCGCCTGTGTAAATCAGGAGTACGGAAGGGCAATCGACTTTCATAAACATCATATTGGAGTTCTTTTTCGGGCACAAAGATACAAAAAATATAATATATGTAGAAACAACAGAGACAAGTTCATAATGAGCCTGTCTCTGTTGTTTCTACATATACTATAAAGTTTTTATCCATTTCTTGCCTGCTGATGATTCTGTATATATCCAAAATATAATTGCAGGCACAGCGATTATACACATTCCTATCAAAGCAACCATAATATTAATTTTTTAAGATGTTATTTCCAATTTTGGCAAAAACAAAATCAAAGATACTTCTTATTTTTTATGAATAAAAATATATCGTATGAAATTTGAATATACTTTATTTTTTCAAGTCCTCCTTCAACTGCGTAATAGCCTTCTCCGCATCGCCTTCCGCCTCATTGAGCAGGGTGACGAAGCGGCTGCCGATGATGGAACCGGAGGAGTGGGCGCAGGCGGCATCGAAGGTCTGCTTGTTGCTGATGCCGAAGCCCACCATGCGGGGATTGCGCAGTTGCAGGGCTTCTACCTTCTTGAAGTAGGATTGCTTGGCGTCGTCGAAGTCTTTCTGCGCACCGGTGGTGGCAGCGCTGGACACCATGTAGATGAAACCATCGGTGTGGGCATCGATTTCGCGGACGCGGGCCTCGCTGGTTTCGGGGGTGATGAGCATGATGACGCGGATGTCGTACTTCAGGGCGATTGCCTTGTAGCTGGCTTCATAATCGCGGAAGGGGAGGTCGGGGATGATGACGCCATCGATGCCACACTCAGCACATTTTTGGCAGAAGGCCTCGAAGCCGAACTTCATGATGGGGTTGAGGTAGCCCATAAGGATGAGGGGGATGCGGACGTCGCGGCGGATGTCTCGCAGCTGTTCGAAGAGAAGGCGGAGGGACATGCCGTTGCGCAGGGCACGGGTGGCAGCATTCTGGATGACGATGCCGTCGGCCATGGGGTCGCTGAACGGGATGCCGATTTCGATCATTTGCACGCCGTTGCGTTCGAGGGTGCGGATGACGTCGGCAGTACCGTCGAGGGTGGGACAGCCGGCGCAGAAGTAGATGGACAGCAGGTTCTTGGGGCTGTCCTGGAAAAGTTGGTTAATGCGGTTCAACATAAGATTTATGATTTTAAATTTATTATTTCTTTTAGAAAGGTCTCGATACGCTCTACGTCCTTGATGCCCGGAGCAGACTCAAAACGGCTGTTGAGGTCGATGCCTGCAAAGCGGGGGTGATGGAATTCTTTGATGGCCGGGGCACTGTAAGAATTGATGCCGCCGCTGAGCAGAAAAGGCGTGGAGCCGTTGTAGCAGTGCAGGAGGCTCCAGTCGAACTGGTTGCCGGAGCCGCCGTACTGCGGGGTCTTGGTGTCGAAAAGGTAGTAGTCGCACGGTCCGTTGTAGGCGGAGGTGGCGAGCAGGTCTTTGGGCAAGGCGATGGAGAATGCCTTGATGAGATGCAGGCCGCCGGCATGCAGGGAACGGCAGTAGTCGGGCGATTCGTTGCCGTGGAGCTGGATATAGTCCAGGCCGAAACGGTCGGCATACATGAAGATGTTCTCCTTGCTTTCGTTGACGAAGACGCCGACGCGCTTGGCACGGGTGGGCAGGTATTCGGGCAACTGGCACAGGCAGCGTGGAGACTTGGGGTAGAAGATGAAGCCGATCATGTCTACGCCCAGTTGCTCTACGCTAAAGATGTTGTCGGCGCGGGTCATGCCGCATACTTTGGTTATTAAATCCATGGGGCGATTATTGTGAATTGCAAATAACTTTTCATTTCTCATTCTCCATTTTTCATTCTTCCACCGATTCCCTCATTTCTTTCAGCGCCTCGCCCGGTTGTCCGGTCTTCATAAACGTTTCGCCGATGAGGAAGCCACGGAAGCCGGCTGCACGCAGGCGGCGGATGGTTTCGGGACGGGAGATGCCGCTTTCGGAAACGAGAAGGGGGAGAGCGTCACTGTCGCTGCCTTCAGAAGTGGAGGCGTGAACGGCTTCGCGCAGTTGTTCGGCTATCCGGAAGGAGTTCTCCACGTTGGTGACGAAAGAGCCGAGGTTGCGGTTGTTGACGCCGACCATGTCTACCTCCTTATTAATATAGGAGAGTTCGGCGGGACTGTGAATTTCGAGCAGCACTTCCAGGCCGAGCTTGTGGGCTTGGGCGGTGAGGGTGGTGCATTCGTCGGGCGTGAGGCAGGCGGCGATGAGCAGTACGGCATCGGCGCCGACGATGCGGGCCTGCAGCAGTTGGTAGACGTCGATGATGAAGTCCTTGCGCAGGATGGGGATGTGGACGAGGGGGCGGGCGGTGCGGATGTCGCGCAGGGTGCCGCCGAAGAATTTCTCGTCGGTGAGGATGGAGAGGGCGGCGGCACCGGAAGCTTCGTAGGCAGGGGGGATGACGTCGGCCTGGGCGGTTTCGTTGATCCAGCCTTTGGAGGGGGAACGGCGCTTGAACTCAGAGATGATGCCCGAGGGCGAAGCGGCAAGGGCACGCTTCATGCTGCGGCGGGGAGAGGCGTCTTCTTGTAGAAGGGCGTCTGCTTGTTCCAGCAGTTGCTCCGGGGAGATAGCCTGCTTTTGCAGGGCTATCTCGATTTTTTTATTTTCGATTATTTCGGATAAGATATCGTTCATGATGTTATGGTTTTATAAATGATAATTTAGGGGCGCTCCGCCCCTAAATTATCATTTAATTATTAATCTCAATGAATTTTTTCAGCGTCTCCATCGCCCGTCCGCTTTCCAGCGACTGGCGGGCAATGGAGATGCACTCTTCAATCTCCTTCTGCGGCTCCATGATCTGGATGGCGAAGGCGGCGTTGACGATGACGCACTGCGTCTGCGCTGCCGTGGCCTGACCGCGGAGGATATTGTCGAAGATGCGGGCGGCATCTTCCTTGCATGCACCGCCGAAAAGCTCTTCGGGACGGGCATCGCTGAAGCCGAGCGCCTGCGGACGGTAGATGCGCTCGTAGTGGCGCGTCATCACTTTGAACTCGTCGGTGAGCGAGATTTCATCGTAACTGTCCAGACTGTTCACTACGGCGAAGTCGATGCCGAGCTTGTAGAAGACGTTGGTGTAGAGACGCATCTGCGAGAGGTCCGCCACGCCCAGCAGCTGATAGGCAGGCTTGCAAGGATTCACCAGCGGGCCCAACAGATTGAACAGCGTGCGCACACCCAGCGCTTTGCGCACGGGGCCGACGAACTTCATTGCCGGATTGAACAACTGCGCATGCAGGTAAGCGATGTTGCACTCCTCCATGCTGCGCTTCAGCGTGTCCGCGTCGTTGGTGAAGCGGACACCGTGCTGCTCGATGACGTTGCTGGCTCCGCTGACGGAAGTAGCGCCATAGTTGCCGTGCTTGGCCACCTTGTAGCCGGCACCTGCCACAACAAAACAGGCGCAGGTGGAGATATTGAACGTGTTCTTGCCGTCGCCACCCGTACCCACGATGTCGATCGGGCGGTAGGGGCTGAAGTCTATCGGGACGCGTGTCTCCATCAGTGCTTCGCGGAAGCCTATCAGTTCGTCGACAGTGATGCCGCGCATCTGGAAGGCGGTGAGCAAGGCAGCGATCTGTGCTTCCGGGTACATCTCTCGGGTGATGTTGAGGAGGATTTGCTTGGTTTCCTCCGAAGTGAGCTCTTCGTGGTTGAAGAGACGGGATAATATGGTTTTCATCTTTTTTAGTTATGAGTTATAAGTTATGAGTTATGAGGGATCATACGGCGTATAACCAGTTACTCAGTATCTTCTTTCCGTCCGGCGTCAGCACCGATTCGGGATGGAACTGAATACCGTGGACGTCGAACTTGCGGTGCTTCAGCGCCATGATCTGTCCTTCGGGGCTGATGGCTGTCACTACCAGATCTTCGGGAAGACTCGCGGCATCGACTACCCAGGAGTGATAGCGGCCGACGGGAATTTCTTCCGGCAGTCCGCGGAAGATGTAATCGGGTTCTACGAGCCGCACCGGGGTTTGCACACCGTGGAAGACATCGCTCAAATTAGTAAGCGTTCCTCCGAAGACCTGCCCGATGGCTTGTTCGCCCAGACAGACGCCGAGGATAGGCTTCCGTCCGGCATACGTGCGGATAACGTCGAGCAACAGTCCCGCTTCCTCAGGAATGCCGGGACCGGGCGAGAGGATGATTTTGTCGTATTGTTCCAGCTCTTCGAGGCGGAAACAGTCGTTGCGCAGCACCTCTACCGCTGCACCAAGCTCTTTCACCAAATGCGCCAAGTTGTAGGTGAAGGAGTCGTAATTGTCTATAATAACAGTCTTTATCATAATCTAATCTTTTTATTTACAATGTAAATTGTACATGAATTTACATTTTCTCTGCCATTTCGATTGCCTTTTTCAGCGCGCCGAGTTTATTGTTCACTTCCTGCAGCTCGTACTCATCGTTGCTCTTTGCCACGATGCCGCCTCCTGCCTGGAACCAGAGCACGCCGTTGCGGCTGACGAAGGTGCGGATGGTGATGGCTTGGTTCAGCGATCCGTTCAGACCGATGAAGCCGATGCAACCACCGTAGGCACCGCGGTTGTGAGGTTCCAGTTCGCTGATGAGCTGCATGGCCCGTACTTTGGGGGCACCGCTCAACGTTCCGGCGGGGAAGGTGTCGATGAACGCCTTGATCGGGTCGGCTTCTTCGTTCAGCGTACCGCTGACGCGACTGACGAGGTGGATGACGTGACTGTAGTACTGCATGTCCTTGTAGAAGTCCACCTTTACGTCGTGACAGTTGCGGCTCAGGTCGTTGCGGGCCAGGTCTACGAGCATGACGTGTTCGGCGTTCTCCTTCGGGTCGTCGTGCAGGTACTGGGCGTTGATGGCGTCTTGCTTGGCATCGCCGGTGCGCTTGGTGGTTCCGGCGATGGGGTCGATGTAGGCATGACGGCCTTCGATGCGGCAGTGCGTCTCGGGCGAGGAGCCGAAGATGCGGAAGCCGCCGAAGTCGAAGTAGAACAGATAGGGCGAAGGATTGATGCTGCGCAGGGCGCGGTAGAGTTTGAAATCATCGCCAACGAAGCGTTGTTCGAAGCGGCGGGAAAGGACGATCTGGAAGACATCGCCACGCATGCAGTGGGCGATGCCTTGGCGGATGTTGGCCTTGTGCTCGTCGTCGGTCAGGGGAGAGGTGGTTTCGCCGATGGCACGGAAGTCGTAGGCGGTGTAGTTGCGGTTGTGGATGGCTTTCTGCACCTGGTCCAGTTCGCTGGTCTCGCCGTCTTGCAGCATTTCGAGCAGCAGCATTTCGTTCTTGAAGTCGTTGAAGACGATGAGATACTTATATAATATGTATAGCATATCCGGGGCGTCGTTGGTGGCTTCGCGGCTGTCCTTCACGGGGATGTTCTCGAAGTAGCGCACGGCGTTGAAGGAGGTGTAGCCGTAGAGGCCGCAGTAGTCGCTGTATTCGCCTTCTACTTGGAAGCGGGAGAGGAAATCCCGCAGGGCGTTTTCTACGCGGTATTCGCCTTCGGCATTACTGCCGTTATTGCCTCCGTCGGAGATGGGACGCTCTTCACGACTTCCGTCGGGCAGGCGGAAAACGGCCATGCCGTGGTCGATGCTGACACTTGCCACGGGGCAGAGGCCGATGAAGGAGCGGTTGTTCTCGCTGCCATGATAGTCGGAACTCTCCATGAGGGCGCTTTGGGGGAAGATGTCGCGTACTTTCAGGTAGGTGCTCACCGGGGTGTGCAGGTCGCCGAGTACGGTGCGGCTGACGGTTTGGTAATGGTATTGTTTCATTGTTATTATGGTTTTTATTGTTTGGCTATAAATGGGAATTTACGGAGTATCTCAAATTCCTCTCCTTTCAGGCGGAGGAGTTTGAGATACACTTGTTATCACATGACACTAAATTATCATTTATCATTATAATTCAAATAAGTTTCTATATCCTTGTCTCCCCGTCCTGAAACCGTCAGTACCACCACATCACTCGGTTGGAACGTCATCTTTTCCAGGGCTCCCAGGGCATGCGCACTTTCCAGGGCAGGGATGATACCTTCGAGTTTGGTCAGTTCGTAGGCGGCGCGGATGGCTTCGTCATCGTTGACGGAGAGGACGAGGGCGCGCTTCTGTGCGGCAAGGTTGGCGTGCATGGGGCCGATGCCCGGGTAATCCAGTCCGGCGGAGATGGAGTAAGGTTCCTCTATCTGACCGTCTTCGTTCTGGATGACGTAGGTGCGGGAACCGTGGATGATGCCCAGTTTGCCGAGGGCGATGGTGGCGGCAGTCATGCCTGTCTCTATGCCTTTACCGCCGGCTTCGGCGAGGACGATCTGTACGCGGCTGTCATCGATATAGTGATAGATGGTACCGGCAGCATTGCTTCCTCCACCTACGCAAGCGATGAGATAATCGGGGCAGTCGCGGCCTTCGTGCTCCATGAGCTGCTTCTTGATTTCTTCGCTGATGACCGATTGCAGGCGGGCTACCATGTCGGGGTAGGGATGCGGGCCGACCGTAGAACCTATTATATAATAGGTATCCGACGGATGACAGCACCAGTCGCGGATGGCTTCGTTGGTAGCGTCCTTCAGCGTCATGTTGCCGCTGGTGACGGGGACGACGGTTGCTCCGAGCATCTTCATTTTCTCTACATTGATGTGCTGGCGCTCTACGTCCGTCTTGCCCATGTAGACAATGCATTCCATGTTCATCAGGGCGCAGACGGTGGCGGTGGCTACGCCGTGCTGTCCGGCACCGGTCTCGGCGATGATGCGTTGCTTGCCCATGCGGCGTGCCAGGAGGATTTGGCCGATGGTGTTGTTGATTTTGTGGGCGCCGGTATGGTTCAAGTCCTCGCGTTTGAGGTAGATTTTGCAACCATACTTCTCGGACAACCGGCGGGCCAGGTAGAGCGGAGAGGGACGGCCTACGTAGTCGCGCAGTAGTTGGTCGTATTCACGCTTGAAGTCTTCACTTTGCAGTACGTCGAGGTAGGTGTTCTGCAATTCTTCTACACACTTGTGGAGGATCTCGGGGATGTATGCCCCGCCGAATTCTCCGTAATAGCCTTCTTTGTCAACTAAGAAACTCATGTTGTCTATGATTTAATTATTGAATATTCTGTAAACGAAAAGAGCCCCGTCGCAGGTTTGCGACAGGGCTCTTTCTTATTTCTATTATATATCACATATATACATACGAGCACTGCTCCCTACGACTGTCGGAGTATCAACGGGTGCCACCACCAATATGTATTTATGAACATTGTTTTCATTGTCTTTTTTTGTTTTAACGGGGGCAAATATAAGCACTTTGTTTGAAACACCAAAGCAAATCTTACTTTTTTTCTTCATGAGAACAATTTTCTTGAAATATTGTTCTGTAACGATGTACACAGCGAATATTTACTTTAAAAAAGAAAGGATAAACAATGAAACGAAAACATTTAGTAGCCATAGGCGTAATTATTGCAATACTTCTCCTACTATATTGGCTTTTGGTGGCCGAAGATTTGAATGCCTGGTTGAATGTAAATTGATTTTCCGGGACTTTCGTGCGGAGTTATTCAGATAAAAATGTATCTTCGCAAAAAATAGCAGACTCATGAAAGGATTAAGTTATTCATTTTTGCGCGCCATCTGCGCGCTGGTAATAGGACTGGTGCTGGTGATGTTTCCCGATCAGGCCGGTGATTATTTTGTCATTACGATAGGTGTTATCTTCCTGGTGCCTTCGCTCATCAGCATCATAGGCTACTTTGCACAGAGCGCCGAGGTGCGCCGCCGTTTCCCGGTGGAAGGAGTGGGAAGCTTGTTGTTCGGCTTGTGGCTGATCGTGATGCCCAGCTTCTTTGCCGACTTGCTGACGTTTGTGCTGGGATTCATCCTGGTGATGGGAGGGGTGCAGCAGATTGCCTCGCTTTCGGCAGCCCGTCGCTGGATGCCGGTGCCGGGAGGCTTCTATGTGGTTCCGGTGCTGATTCTGATTGCCGGACTGGTTGCGTTGTTCAACCCTACGGGAGTACGCTCCACGGCGTTCATCATTATCGGTATCAGTAGTTTGGTGTATGCCGCTTCGGAGTTGCTGAACTGGTTCAAGTTTACGCGCCGCAGACCCAAGACACCGGGAGCTTCTGCAAAGACGATTGACAACATTGAAGACGCTGAAATAATAGACTAAAAAAACAGACCATGCGTTGAGCCGGAACAGATGGTCTGTTTGCCTCAAATGCATGGTCTGTTTGCATCAAACGGATGATCTGTTTACCCTGAACAGACCATCCGTTTTTTTATTCTTGCAACCACTTGTTTATCAACTCTATAACTTCTGCCTTTTCAGCTTCAGGCAGTGTGTTGATGCGTGCCAGATGGCAGCCGTCGGGCTGGATAAACACATGGATGTTTTTCTTTCCTTTTAGCCAGGTCACTCCGGCTGCCGTCCACGGATCGTTGCTGCCGTAGATGAATATCATTTTAGGATCGTTCTCTTTCAGGAACTTCGTGATTTTCTTGCTCAGCGTTTTGTCGAAAGGCATATCTTTCAACTCTTTGGGCAGCATCAGGCGATGCAGATAACCCTTGCTGGACTTGATGGAGAGGTACTTTTTGAAAGGACGCGTGTCGTAACCGTAGTACCCCAGTTCGCGGGCTGCCTGTACGAAGAAAGATTCTTCGGGACTGTTGGCAGTGAAATAGGACGGTTCGGCTGTAGCCAGCAGATGCTTTAGCAGGTCGTCGTCCGAAGCCGATGTGGCAGGGATGTTGCTGATGGGAGTGCACCATTGCCAGAAGGCGAAGGAATATTCCAGCACACAATAATCGTATATCTCTTCAATAGGGGCGCGGAACTTATAGTTATTCTCCGTACAATATTTCTCGAAGCGGGGCAGCAGCGTGGCTTTCCGTTTCAAAACTTCCAGTTGGAAATCTTCAATCTTTTTGCGGTCTTCGGCAGTAGATACTTTGCGGAGGAAGGGCTCATGACGTCCGTCTTCCACGCCGTAGCACAGCGGGGCTACATAGGGCACGGAGATGTCTACATCGTCCGGATAGAAGGTGCGGTAGAGCAGCGTGGTCTGTCCGCCTTTGCTGATACCTGTTGCAATCCACTTGCCGGGATAGATGCTCTTGAAAGCAGTGATGACGGCATGCAGGTCGTCGGCAGAGCTTTCGGCCGTGAGGTATTGCCAGTCTTTGGGTTCGGGAGTCGATTCGAGGAAGTAGCGGTATTCCACGAATACGATGTTAGTGTTGAGCATCTCGGAAAGCTCTTCGAAATATCCGGGGCGGAGGGCATAAGCGGCTCCGTAGCCTTCGGTTATGATGAGCGTGGGACGGTCGAAGCCGGCATGAGCCACGATGACGCGCTGGCGGAAGCTGCCTTTCTCGGGATGGCGATGGTCCAGCGGTTGGGTGAAGTAGGTTACATACTTTTCGGAAAACTTGGTCGATTCCAGCGGTTTGGTTTCCGTGATGGCGGAAATCTTACTCAGTTTTTCTTGCAGGGCGGTTTGTGCAGATGCAGAGATGGACACAAACAGCAGTACGAACAGCAGTAGCGCTGTGGAGCGGAGATGCAGATTTTTCATAATGAAATAGTTGTTTTATGTTGGGCAAAGATAACTTATTTTATTACTATGGGCAAACGTTCGGCCCGGTAAAAAAAGGGAGGGAGAACTGCCTCACGGTACCTCTCCCCCTGCAAACTTAAAACAACCAACAAAAGAAATAGATAACTTGTGCCGCGAGGGCACTCTCAGGTTTCCTTCCGGAGTCGTGAGATTACCTATTTTTTTATCTTATAAATAGCAGTTCTCTATATTTCGGCAACGTCCACATCTGGTTGTCGATGATAAGCTCCAACTTGTCGATGTGGTAACGGATTTCTTCCATCATCGGCACGATGGTGTCGTGGTAGGCGATGGCTTTTTCGCGTTCACATTCTATCTTGTTGGCAACCTTGCGGGCCTCGATCATGGCATCTACATGCTCCTTGATGAAGGCGGTGCGGTCGGCAATCTCTTCGATGAGTTCCAGGTTCTTGGCAGACAGCTTGGCAGCTTTCTCTGCGGGGAAGAGGTCTTTCATCTTGTATACGTTGTCCACCAGATCGGTTTGATACTGCGTAGCTACAGGGATGATGTGGTTCATGGCCAAGTCTCCCAGTACACGGGCTTCGATTTGGATTTTCTTGGTGTAAGTTTCCCACTTTACTTCGTTGCGGGCTTCCAGTTCCTTTTGCGTCATGACGCCGATAGACTCGAACATCTTGATGCTTTCGGGCTTCAGGTAGTTGTCGAAGATGACGGGCACGCTGGTTTCGCAATCCAGACCGCGGCGGGCAGCTTCGGCTTTCCATTCGTCGCTGTAACCGTTGCCATCGAAGTGGATGGGCTTGCAGATCTTGATGTACTTGCGGATGACTTCGAGGATAGCCGAAATCTTCGGTTCGCCTTTTTCGATAAGGGTGTCCACATCTTTCTTGAATTCAATCAACTGTTCGGCTACTGCGGAGTTCAGGGCTATCATGGCGCTGGCGCAGTTGGCTTCGGAACCTACGGCGCGGAACTCGAAACGGTTGCCGGTGAAGGCGAACGGGCTGGTGCGGTTACGGTCGGTGTTGTCAATCATCAGTTCGGGAATCTGCGGGATGTCCAGTTTCATGCCTTGCTTGCCGCTGAGGCTGATGAGATCGTCTTTGGTGCTTTCTTCGATATGATCGAGCACTTGAGACAACTGCTTGCCCAGGAATGAAGAGATGATTGCGGGAGGTGCTTCGTTGGCACCCAGACGGTGAGCGTTCGTGGCGCTTGAGATGCTGGCTTTCAGCAATCCGTTGTGCTTGTAGACGGCCATCAGGGTGTTCACTACGAAGGTGATGAAGCGCAGGTTGTCTTCCGGTGTCTTGCCCGGACCCATCAGCAGGATGCCGGTGTCGGTACCCAGCGACCAGTTGTTGTGCTTGCCGCTACCGTTGACGCCCTTGAACGGTTTTTCGTGCAGCAGCACGCGGAAGCCGTGGTGACGGGCGGTCTTGCGCATCAAGGCCATGATGAGCATGTTGTGGTCTACAGCCAGGTTGCACTCTTCGTAGATAGGAGCCAACTCGAACTGGTTGGGAGCTACCTCGTTGTGACGGGTCTTGACGGGGATGCCGAGCTTCAGCGCTTCAATCTCCAGTTCCTTCATGAAGGCAGCCACACGGCTTGGAATGGCACCGAAGTAGTGGTCTTCCAGCTGCTGGTTCTTGGCCGAGTCGTGGCCCATCAGCGTGCGACCGGTCATCAAGAGGTCGGGACGTGCGGCGTACAGACCTTCGTCTATCAGGAAGTATTCCTGTTCCCAGCCCAGATAAGAAACTACTTTCTTCACATCGGGATTGAAGTAACGGCATACGTCTACGGCAGCCTTATCCACAGCGCGCAGGGCTTTGAGCAACGGTGCCTTGTAGTCCAGAGACTCGCCGGTGTAGGCAATGAAAATAGTTGGGATGCAGAGCGTATCGTCCACGATGAACGCCGGAGAGGAGGGGTCCCATGCAGAGTAACCGCGAGCTTCGAACGTGTTGCGGATACCACCGTTGGGAAAACTGGATGCATCCGGTTCCTGCTGTACGAGCAGCTTGCCGGTGAATTCTTCCATCATACCGCCTTTGCCGTCATGTTCTACAAAAGCATCGTGCTTTTCGGCAGTACCTTCGGTCAGCGGGTGGAACCAGTGTGTGTAGTGGGTTGCTCCCATTTCGAGGGCCCATTTCTTCATGCCGGCAGCCACTTCGTCGGCAATACTGCGGTCCAGGGGGGCACCGTTGTCAATCACGTCAATCAGTTTGGCATATACCTTGCTGGGCAGATACCGGAACATCTTTTCCTTGTTGAATACATACTTGGCGAAATACTCTGACGGACGTTCCGCCGGAACTGCCACTTCAACGGGTTTCTTCTTGAACGCCGTTTCTACTACTCTGAATCTCAATTTTGACATAATACCTTGAGTTGTAATTGTTGGTTTAAAAAAACTTATTGTTAGAGTGAAAAAAACTTCATCTTTAGTTGTTCCCGGAGGGGCGGCCAAGCCCGACCGGGAGGTTATGTTTAGTTATAGGCCGACTCTCCGTGTTCGTAGATGTCGAGACCTTCTTCTTCGATGCGCTTGGAAACGCGGAGTCCGTGTACCATATCAAGACCCTTGAAGATGAGGAATCCCATGCCGGCTGCCCATGCGCCTACTACGAGTGCGCCGAACAACTGTGCGAGTAAGAAACCTGCACCTGCACCGTAGAACAGGCCTTCGCTGGTAGAGAACAGTCCGGTGAGTACCGTTCCGAGGAAACCGCAGACACCGTGTACGGAAGATGCACCCACGGGATCGTCAATCTTCAATACTCTGTCGATGAACTCTACCGAGAATATCATTACTACGCCGCAGATGGCTCCGATGATGACTGCACCCGCAGCCGAAACCGCGTCGCAACCGGCCGTGATACCTACCAGACCTGCCAGGATACCGTTCAGCGTCAGTGACAGAGACGGTTTGCCGTACTTCCACCAGCTGATGCAAAGTGCAAAGAAACCTCCGGCACATGCGGCCAGGTTGGTGGTGAGGAACACATGAGAGATAGCGATCTGGTCGGCCGTAGAAGAGGCTGCCAGCTGCGAACCCGGGTTGAATCCGAACCATCCGAACCAGAGGATGAATACACCGAGCGCCGCCATCATAAGGTTGTGTCCCGGAATGGCCTTCGACTTGCCGTCCTTGCCGTACTTACCGATACGCGGGCCCAGAATGGCTGCACCTACCAGGGCTATCCAGCCACCTACGGAGTGAACCACCGTAGAACCTGCAAAGTCGTGGAAAGTCGCCCCGAACGTATCCATCATGAACGAACCCTGCTCGCCGTTCATCAGCCAACCACCGCCCCAGGTCCAGTGACCCGAAATCGGATAAATCAGTACGCTGATAAAGACCGTGTAGGCCAGATACATGGAGAACTTGGTGCGCTCTGCCATGGCGCCGGATACGATGGTGGCCGCTGTGGCGCAGAACACGGTCTGGAATATCAGGAAGCCTTCCGAGGGAAGTCCGCCTCCGTCGTAGAACGAAAGATTCATGAAGTGGGGCATGCCGATGAATCCGCCGATGCCGAACATCAGTCCGAAACCGATGAACCAGTAGAGCAGCGAACCGAACATGAAGTCCACGAAGTTCTTCATCAGGATGTTGGCTGTATTCTTGGTACGGGTGAAGCCCGCTTCGACCAGTGCGAAACCCGGCTGCATGAAGAACACCAGCATAGCTGCAAGCAGCATCCAGACGGTGTTCAGTCCGTTGGCCAATTCGCCGATTGTATCGGAAGCTGCCGCGTCAACGGGAACTTCCACGGCGGTGATTACTTCGGTGGCTGTTGCCGCAATGCTGTCCGTTGCTGCGGCATCTTGTGCAAATGTATCGGTGGTAAAGCAGAATGCCATGAATATAGCAATGGCTATACACAGTCGGGCAGAACTGCGTTTTATATATTTGTCCATAATCTCTTTACTTTATTTAGTTGTATTGTACTTCTTCTTGTCATCAGGGCACGCTGCCCCGATGGGTATATGTGGCTTATGCTGCCTGCTTATCTCTCTTGCTCGGCATTATAGAGGGCAATGTCGCCCCGTTCGGCAGTGCGGATGCGGATGGCATCTTCGATGGGAATGACGAAGATACGTCCGTCACCGATTTCGCCGGTCTGTGCAGATTTGATGATGGCTTGTACGGTCTTCTCTGCATTCTTGTCGCGCACTACGATCGAGATAAGGATTCGCTCGATGGAGCTGGTGTCATAGTGCACACCACGGTAGATGCGGGCCTGACGGGATTTCCCGATACCTCTGACGTCGTAGTAAGAGAACCATTCGATGTCCGCTTCGAGCAGTGCGTCCTTCACATCCTCGAACTTTGTTTTGCGGATAATAGCTTCAATCTTTTTCATACTTTAAACAATTTACGATTCTACACTCTTTTAGAAACTCAGTCCGACTACAAAGTATGCACCCTCCGATCTTGGATTCCAGGTTGCTTTTGCAAACAACGGGAGGGAGAAGGAGTCGGTAATCTTGATCTCTTTCGATGTGCCCAGACTGATGTCGCATACGGCAAAGCCGTTGGCACCGTAGAAATCAGTAGCCCAAGGGGTGGCACCTACTTCGGCTGTCCAGTCCAGCCCTCCCAGCTTGAAGGGGGCTGCTACGGAGACGTAGGATGAATAGGCCCGGTCGCCGTCTTTGTTGAGACCGTCGACACCGGCAAAGTTTGTGTACCAGTTTACAGCCAGCGGACCGAAATCGTAGCCAATCTGTGCTTCGAACAAGTGGGAATTGGCTGCATCGTGGGTACCGTACTGGAAGTATTTGGCCGTCTCTCCGTCGCCGGTCTTGTTGAACCAATAGTCCGTCACCGATATGCTGAAGCCTCCGGTGGAGTACCCCAATGTGAGATCGAATTCTTTTGTGTCGGTACTTTCGAGTCCTACTGATCCCCAAGCTCCCAAAGAGAAACCCTTATAGCCTACAGACATGCCGGGCTGAAGGCTTACGCCTCCCAAATCCTGACCACGCCAGATGTAACCGCTTACGAGGTCGGCGCTTACCGATGCTTCTACTTTGTCCTGAGCCTTTGCCGTGAAAGGCATTGCAATTGATAATAGCATTGCCATTATCCCCAATTTAACGCTTTTTGTTTTCATACCTTTTTACCTTTAAGTTAAGAATTTTGCGGATGATCAGTCCGGCTCACCTATAGTGTAGCGCTATTGTATAGTAGTTTGTAGTTGGTCGTTTAAGATAGCCAGTTGCGGATGCGTCTCATAGCTTCCACGCAATCTTCGTATTTGCCGAAGGCGGTCAATCGGATGTAGCCTTCGCCGCTGGGGCCGAAACCTACGCCCGGAGTGCCCACCACGTTGGCTTCGTACAACATCTGCTCAAAAAACTTCCACGAGCCTACGCCGTTGGGTGTTTTCAGCCAGATGTATGGAGCGTTCACTCCACCGTACACTTTCAGTCCGGCAGTTTCAAGGCCTTCCTTCATGGTACGGGCGTTGTTCATATAGTAATCAATTGTTTCCTTTATCTGTCGCTTGCCTTCCGGGGTGTAGATGGCTTCCGCACCTCGTTGGGTGATGTAGCTGGTGCCGTTGAACTTGGTGCATTGGCGGCGGTTCCACAGCTTGTTAAGTGGAATGCGTTCGCCTCCCAGGGTGGCGGCTGTCAGCTCTTTGGGTACTACGGTATATCCGCAGCGCATTCCGGTGAATCCGGCAGTCTTGGAGAAGCTGCGGAATTCGATGGCGCATTTCTTGGCACCTTTTATTTCATAGATGGAGTGGGGCACGTCGTCTTCCCGGATGAATGCTTCGTATGCGGCATCGAACAGGATCAGTGTGTCGTTGGCAAGTGCGTAGTCCACCCACTTTTTCAGTTGCGGTTTGGTCAAGGTGGTTCCCGTGGGGTTGTTGGGGTAACAGAGGTAAACGATGTCGATACGCTTGTCGGGGATTTCGGGGATGAAGTTGTTTTCGGCGGTGCAGGGCATATAAGTCACGTTGCTCCATTTGCCGTCTTCTTCCAGTACTCCGGCACGTCCGCACATCACGTTGCTGTCGATGTAGACCGGATAGATGGGATCGGTTACTCCCACGCTGTTGTCGTGGCGCAGAATGTCGCCGATGTTTCCCGTATCGCTCTTTGCCCCGTCGTTTACAAAAACCTCTGTGGGACTGAAGTGAATGCCGCGCGATGCGTAATCGTGCTTGATGATGGCTTCAATCAAAAAGTCGTACCCTTGTTCGGGACCGTAACCGCGGAATGTTTTCGAGTCTGTCATCTCCTCCACTGCCTTGTGCATCGCCTCGATGCAAGCTGGTGGCAGTGGACGGGTAACGTCTCCGATACCCAGACGGATGATCTCTTGTTTGGGATGCGTTATCCTGAAAGTATTAACCTTTTTAGCTATGTCTGAAAATAAGTAACTACCGGGTAGTTTCAAGAAATGTTCGTTTACTAATGCCATATACTTGTTTTTGTTTTAAGTTAGTTCTATTTCTCCGTCGAATACCTTTGTGGCTCCTCCCGTCATGAGGACATGTTTTGTAGCTATGTCCCATTCTATGTTCAGCGAGCCTCCATCCATGATGATGATTGATTCTCTTCCTGCACGTCCTGTCAGGGCGGCGGCCACGGCGGTGGCACAAGCTCCGGTGCCGCAGGCCTGGGTGATGCCCGAACCCCGTTCCCAAACGCGCATCCTTATTTTGCCTTCGCCCAGTACCTGGGCAAACTCTACGTTGATGCGTCCGGGGAAGAGCGGATGATTTTCCAGCTTCGGACCGATGGTGTCAAGGTCTACCTCTGCAATATCATTAACAAAAATCACCAGGTGAGGGTTCCCCATTGACACGGTGGTCGCTACATACCGTTCTCCTTCTACTTCGATGGGTTGTTCTTTCATTGGTTTGGCACCCTTGCCGTCATAGTCTACCGGTTCATCGGCCGGTATGCCCATGTCTACGGTCACGGTATCTACTTTTCCGTCTGCAATGTGTAGCTTCAGTATTTTAATACCCGACCGTGTGTCAAGGGTTATTTCAGTTTTCTCTGTCAATCTGTAATCAAAAAGATACTTTCCTATGCAGCGGGTCGCATTGCCGCACATCATGGCTTCGGAACCGTCGGCATTGAAGATGCGCATGCTGAAATCTGCGTTTTGGGGCCGACCGATAAGTACCAGGCCATCGCTGCCAATTCCCGTATGCGGCGCACTCCATATCCTTGAAAGTTCCTCCGGATTTTCAATGGGGTATTTGGTGGTGTCTACATATATGTAGTCATTTCCTGCGCCATGCATTTTGGTGAATTTAATAACTCTTGTCATTTTGTACTTTGTTGGTTAATTAAAATATCCTTTTGTTTTATTTCACTGCAAATATACGACGTTTTGTTCAATGTTTGATGAAAAGCGTATCTATTTTCTATTTATTTTTAATTAAACTTTCAGTCGATACAAATATACGCTATTCCTGTTTCAATTTAAAAGCATATAGTGCTATATTTGAATAAATTGTAATCAAGATGCAATCTTAATTTGATTTCAAATAAGAAAAAAGATTGTTTATTCGAGTAATTGCTACCTTTTTGAAACAATAAATCCGCTTCATTGTTGACATAATGAAGCGGATTTTCTTATTTTAGTTTCTAAATGTACGTAGGTTGGCTATTTCTTCTTTATGATTTCCTCTAATAGCAGGGGTTCGTTGGTCGTAATGAAATCTACGCCCTGGTCGATGAGCCATTCCATGTCTTTAGGGTCGTTCACGGTCCAGGCATTTACTTTCATGCCGAGGTCGTGGCATTCTTTGATCCATTCGGGGTGCTTCTTGAAGACGCTGAAGTGGTAGTCCGGTCCGGCGCAGCCCCATTCTTTCAACTCTTTGGGAGAGAGGTCACCTTCCAGGTAGTAAACGGGAGTACCCTGGGGAGCCAGGCGGATAAATTCCTTGGTGGCATGGCGGGAGAAGGTGATGTATTCGGTGCGGTCCTCAAGTCCCATGTCTTTCACCATCTTTACGATGTCCTCTACGGCACGGGTCTCCTGTTCGGGAGTTTTATGTGCTTTCAGTTCCAGGATGAGGCGGGTTTTCAGGCTTTTTGCTTTGTCCAGATACTGTTGCAGGGTGGGGAGGGCTTCGCCGTTGTCCAGTTGTACGGCGGTGCATACCTTGGCGGTGGCATCTTGCATGGTGACGCCTTTGAAGGTGGCATCGTGGTTAACGACCAGTTGGTGGTCGATGGTGAGCCATACGTCGAACTCGGAGGCATAGCAGTCGATGGAGTCGGCTTTTACGAGTGCAGCGATGGAGTTTTGCGCAGAACCGGCGGTGTTCCAAAAACCGCGGTGTGCAATGACTTGGGTAGATTGCGCCTGCATGGTGCCACATGCGGTAAGCGCCAGGGCAGAGGCTAAAAAGAGATTTTTTAGATTCATAATGATTATGGTGTTTGTTTTGTGTACAAAGGTAGAAAATAAAAATGAAACTCATTGATGGCTGTATAGATTATTGGTGGAAAATAGAGAATGAGTATAAAGTTCTCATTCTCTATTTTTAAATCTAATCCTGGAGTAATTTCAGTATATACTTTCCGGGCATAACGATGCGGGCTTTCAGGTGGGGTGAACTGTTCAACTCATATAGGATTTTCCAGATTTTCCCTCCCAGTCTTCCGAAATCTGTCAGTCTCAGAATGGCATTCAGATCGTGGATGTCGGTAACTTTTTGCCTTGCCAGTTCCTCCATCAAGCCTTGGTAATTATGCGTCTGTTTGTTGAGCGTGTACTCCGGTGGAGTCAGAAGAATCTCCTCCTTCTTTTTCCTCGTCTCCCCTTGGGGGAGATAGAGAGGGGTTTTCTTTATTCTCTTTATTTTGTTTATTTGCTAAAGCACTGCTTGCCTTCGCGTCTCTGATTCTCTGCTGGTTAACCAGTCCACCGCGACGCCCTGCCTCCTTTTTAGCTTCCTGTTGGGCGTCCCATGGTTCCATGCGGCGGCTTAGTCCGGGGGATGAGAAGCTTGTCTCGTTCACCTCGAACAGCGCATAGTCATAGATGATCCGCTTCAGTGTGGCGGTTGTTACCCTTGCCTTTTGTGCCAGTATGGGAATCACTTTCAGGCTGGCTTTATATTCGTTCTGTAATCTGAGGAATTCGAGCACTGTCCAGTAAATGCCATATCCTTTCATACCTTCTTCTTGTATCATAATCATTAATTTTAAATTGCTGCCAGCATTGGCGTCATGTAATAAATAAGCCTCCATAACTTTTAACTTCAGTATTTTTGTTAGTTTACTATCGGTTTCCATTCCAGAAAATTCTCAATCAGAAAAGTCCGCCAGCCTTGTTGTTCTGCGTCCCAATAGGCTACGTGTGCTTTGATGCTTGTCACGTCATGCTTCTTTTTGAAGTCGTTTTCGTAGGAAAAGAGGGTTCCTCTTCCCATATAGAAGCTGCCGTCTTGCTTTCGGTAGGCTATCAAAGCATATCCGTATTGCATGTATTCCAGCAAGGAGTTTATGCGCTGTGCCATCCATTGTACAGACTCCATGCTCAATGTTGTGTTTTCTGTGATCCGTTCTTCCCATAGCTTCTTTGTTTTTTCTTTTTTGGATACAAATTTTTCCTCTGACCCATTTTTTTCTTTTCTCATTTTTTTATGTTTTTAGTGTTAGTAAATATGTGATAATCAGCAATGAAAAAGGGCTACTCCTTTCAGTGTGGATGGCTACACCCTTGCCTTGTTGAGGCTACACCATCCGATGAGAAAGGTGTAGCCCTTCTGTCCGGTTGCTGACGGCGGCAAAATTACTGCCTTTTCATGTACTGAACTATCAGTGATTTATCTTTACATCATATCCGTAGGGGTCAATTTGTGCGGTGTCCTCTTGTTTTATTATGGCCCATACCTTCTCCAGCTCGGTGATTATCGTACTGTAAGTCAAAGGCTTTTGTTCTCCTCTGGTTCTTTTTGTGAAGTTTTCGGATGCTACGAGTAGTTTGGCTATATCCGTTATTTTTCTGATTTTTGTGCCTTCAAAATACCCTGATTTAAAAGCTCTTAAATAACCTACATAAATATGGGTTTGGTCTCCGTAGTAAACTCGTTCTGCCAATAGCTTTTCATCCACTATGGAACAGTGTTCCTTTACTTTTATTTTTCTTGATTTCTGTGTATCAGATTGATACGACGTGCTTCTCAGTTCGTTACCGTTGAGATTTTCCTTTTTTTGAGTTCTTTCATTTGCATAATACTTCTTTCATTTAACTGTTTTTTGTTCTGGTTAAAAAATGCGAAAGTATAAAAAGTGGGGGAGAAATAAGGAGATTTGGAGGAAAAGATGAATGATTAAATCGTAAATAGTTGTAATACAACGTGTTGGAACGCCCATTAAACGTACGTTTAATGGGCGCAAATATAGAGATGTTTTTTGTAATGACAAAATGTTTGATAAAAAATATTCCTAATAATAAATGGTTGTATGTTTAGTGTATTGATTATCAGTAAGATAAATATTGTATCTAATCAGTTAAATAGTTCTTGTTTTTAGCTTTTTCAGAATGTTTTATAGGGCTTTGAAATAGGCGTTCAAAAAACGTACGTCTAAAAAACGTTTTTTGTTCATAACACGTTCGTTTATAGTCTCTTACCAGAAGGTAATGAACAACTACAGAAAATCTGTTGACAAGAGGGGCATAAAGCTTGTCGTATTTTACATAGAGTGCTCGCAAGTGATTGAATTACAGTTATGTACTGAGAATTCAAAGCCCCGGAGGAACACCCTTTTCTGAACAAAATAACGAAAATGGAAGCGGATAAAGAGACCGAAGTCTGGTATGCCATGCGTGCCACCTACCGTAGAGAGCTTGATGCCATGCATCTTTTTGAAAAGGAAAGATTAGGCTGTTTCGTCCCTATGCAATATAAGGTAAGTATCCGTAAAGGGAAGAAAGTTCGCGCTTTGGTTCCTGTCATTCACAATCTGCTTTTTGTCCATGCTCGTCCTTCAGAATTGAAGCGTGTCAAGTCTCAGGTCACTTACTTGCAATATATCACCGATACCCGTAGTGGACAGAAGATTATTGTCCCCGACAAAGATATGCAGCGTTTCATCGCTGTATCCGGCACCTATAATGACCATCTCTTGTATTTCCAACCTGATGAACTGAATTTGTCGAAAGGCACCAAAGTTCGTGTCACCGGTGGCGAATTCGAAGGTCAGGAAGGTATTTTCCTGAAAGTGAAAGGTGCCCGCGACCGTCGTGTAGTCATCCAAATACAAGGTGTCATCGCTGTTGCCATGGCAACCATCCACCCGGATCTTATCGAAGTAATCAAATAACATCTGAAATCATAAATCTGAAATAATTATGTCTCTTTTAGAAGAAGCAATTACTCTTCAGCGTGCCGCGCACGACCTGATGTATCTTGGTGTGGACGGGAGCCCCATCTATAGCGATGATTTGTCCCGCCGCAACGGTGAAGTTTATCGTCTGACTACGGCTCTGTATAATTCCGGTGTCAAAGGTTCTACCATTGGGGAACAGGCGAATATCTATCTTGCTCTTTTGATGGGCTATAGCGCATCATTCATCGACCACGGGGAGAAGCAGAAGCACGTCCAGGAAGTCTTGGACCGTTGCTGGGACATCCTCGACATCCTTCCTGCTTCGTTGTTGAAGCTCCGTCTGCTTACCGCTTGCTACGGTGAAGTGTTCGACGAGCCTTTGGCCGATGAAGCCCGCACTATCATCTCTTCATGGGATTCCACATCGCTTACTCCCGAACAGCAGGAAGCTATTGACGAGTTCCGGAATGTGGTGGAGAATCCTTATCCGTGGGAAGAACTGGAGGAGTAAAAGCAGAGATAAAGCTGAAGAAAGATAGAATATGAGAAACTTTGAAGATTTGCAAATAGCAGTTGCTGGTACCGGTTATGTCGGTTTGAGCATTGCTACTTTGTTGTCACAGCATCACAAGGTGACAGCCGTTGATGTGATACCTGAAAAGGTGGAAAAGATTAACAATCGTATATCTCCAATTCAGGATGAATATATAGAGAAGTATTTTGCGGAGAAGGAACTGGACCTCACTGCAACTCTTGATGGGGCATCTGCCTATAAGGATGCTGACTTTGTGGTTATTGCAGCTCCTACAAACTACGATCCGGCTAAGAACTTTTTCGATACGCATCATATAGAAGACGTCATTGACCTTGTACTATCAGTGAATCCTGAAGCAACAATGGTTATCAAGTCAACTATTCCAGTTGGCTACTGTCGTTCCCTCTATGTGAAGTATGCTCAGAAGTTTGCTCAGATGGTACCATTGCCAGATGGAAAACGTCGTGAATTCCGCCTTTTGTTTTCTCCTGAGTTCCTTCGCGAATCGAAAGCCCTTGAAGACAATCTCTATCCTTCACGTATTATCGTGGGTTATCCAAAAATGATGTCCGTTGAATGGGAGGAGGAGAACGAAGCAATCCGAAAAATTCAAGGCAATCATATGCAAGAGTCTGCTGAGATATTCGCTAAGCTTCTTCAGGAAGGTGCCATTAAAGAAAACATTGATACTCTCTTTATGGGACTGAAAGAAGCCGAAGCAGTCAAACTCTTTGCCAATACTTATCTTGCCCTTCGTGTAAGTTACTTCAATGAGCTTGATACCTATGCCGAAGTAAAAGGTTTGGATTCAGCTGCCATCATTCAGGGAATTGGTCTCGATCCTCGTATTGGCACTCACTACAATAACCCATCATTTGGTTATGGCGGTTATTGTCTGCCAAAAGACACAAAACAGCTTCTTGCCAATTATGCAGATGTGCCTCAGAACATGATGACTGCTATTGTGGAATCGAATCGTACCCGTAAGGACTATATTGCCGATGCAGTGCTTCGCAAGGCTGGTTGGTATGATTATTATAGTAATAATCAATATGATGGTTCAAAAAATCCTGTAACTATCGGTGTGTATCGCTTGACAATGAAGAGTAACTCCGACAATTTTCGTCAAAGTGCTATTCAAGGCATTATGAAACGTATTAAAGCCAAGGGTGCAAATGTGATTATCTATGAGCCAACACTTGAGGACATTGAACTGTTTTTCGGAAGCAAGATTGTAAACAACCTGGATGAATTTAAGGAGCAGAGTAATGCTATCATTGCTAATCGCTATGATAATGTTCTTGATGACGTAGAAGATAAGGTTTACACTCGTGATCTCTTTAGAAGAGACTAATATAGAATGCATATTCATTTTTGAGTATAGCTTTATTATATCAATTCTAAATAAAAATATATGCACATACTTCTTGTAAGTTTTGATTTTTGCTTGGAAGCAGGTGGCATTGAAAATACAAGTTACTTGCTTGCGAAACATTTATCTAAGTATGCTGATGTATCTTGTTATGCTGGTAATCAATCGCGTGAAATTAGTGTTGATAATGTTACGTTTTATAAAAGCAAATATTCTATAGATAAAATAAAATTTTTCAGTTACGGTGTCTTATGCGAATTGTTGCAAATTGATAAAGTAAAACATATTGATTATGTATTGGGGATAGCTTGTTATATGTGTCCAAATGTTCTTCTTCTTAATTTAATTAAGAAGATTCCTTTTGGCTTTCTGTGTCATGGTAATGAATTGATGGATCCCCCTAGACTTAACATAGTTAAGAATGTTTTTAATATGATTTATAGTAAGATTCCTCGAAAATTGGTTTTACAAATGGCTGATCAAGTATTTGCCAATTCAAAATACACATCAAACCTAGTAGAAAATATTCACCATCGACTGGTTCATATTGTCCACTCTCCTATTGATTTTAATCATGATGTTGACGAGAATATGCTTAATGCTGATAAGAAAAAAATACCTTTACTTCTGTCAATAGGAAGAATAGTTGAAAGGAAAGGCTTTCAGAATGTGATAAAAGCATTGTATCTTCTTAAAGATAAATTGCCATCATTACAATATATTATTGGAGGGGAAGGACCATTTGAACCACAGTTAAGAAAACTGGTAAGTGATTACAATTTGAATAATCGTGTTCAGTTTCTAGGAAGAGTAAGTGAATCTGCAAAAAGAGAATTATATAATAGATGTGGGTTGTTTGTGATGCCAAGTATGACAATTCAAGACCAAACGAGTGTAGAAGGATTTGGAATTGTATCTGTTGAAGCTAATTCTTTTGGAAAGTTTGTCATAGCATCGGAAACTGGAGGAGTATCTGATGCAGTAATTGATGGAAAAACAGGACTTCTATCACCCGAAGGTGATATTCATAATTTGGCTGTTTCTATAGAGCGCTATTATAGTAGTAGTTTCTCTTACTCTTCTGAATTTTGTATTGATTGGGCTAAAAAACATTCAATAACAGAAATTTCCAAGCTATACTTTTCCCTAATTAGCTTATATATAGATAATAGGAATTCTTTAAATTAATACTCCAATATGATTGTAACAAAGACTCCCTTTAGAATGTCTTTTTTTGGTGGTGGTACTGATATGCCTGCTTTTTTTAATGAATATGGTGGGTCAGTAATTAGCACAACATTTGATAAATTCTGTTACGTTAATGTTAGGCATTTGCCTCCATTTATGCCTTATATAAGTGAATTGATTCACAGTAAAATAGAAAGAGTAAACAATATTGAAGATATTGAGCACCCTTTGATTCGTGAAGCAATGCGTTTATGTGATATTCATGAAATTCGACTTACATATGAAGGGGATCTTCCTGCCCGAACAGGGCTAGGAACAAGCAGTACGTTTGCTGTAGGTATGTTAAATGCTTTTTATGCATTAAAAGGCAAATATGTAGGTAAGTATCAATTAGCAAAGGAGGCCATTTTGTTAGAAAGAGACATTCTCAAAGAACACGGAGGTTGGCAAGATCAAATTGCAGCGGCATATGGAGGGTTAAACAGAATTGACTTTAAAGATAATCAATTTGCAGTACATCCGATAATTATTTCACCTGATAGAAAAAAAAGCTTGGATGATAATTTGATTTTATTTTATACTGGTGTTCAAAGATTCTCATCAGAAATTCAAAAAAATACTTTTGCTCATCCTAAGAATAAAACAAAACTGCTAATAGAAATGCTTCAATTAGTTGATGCTGCAGAAAATATTCTGACGGATGGTAATTCTGATTTAAATGATTTTGGTAAACTTCTTGATGAAACATGGAAATTAAAAAGAGGAACTGGTAAAAAAGTATCCTCTACATCTATTGATTATTTATATAATGCTGCAACAAAAGCTGGTGCCTTAGGTGGCAAGCTGTTAGGAGCAGGTGGTGGCGGATTCCTTCTTTTTTATGTTGAAAAAGATAAGAGAAAGGCCGTGATGAATGCTTTAGAGGACTTGATGATAGTTCCGTTCAATTTTGAGAATGAAGGTGCTTCAATTGTTCATTATCAGCCTATTTCATACATACCAAGAAAGAATATAATTTTACGTAGATAAATTAGTTGTTATGGCTTATATTATAACAGGAGGAGCAGGGTTTGTTGGATCCAATATGGTGAAAAAGTTAAATGAGAAAGGAATCAATGATATTATTATCTTAGATTCTTATGGTGACGAAAAGATGAAAAATCTTTTCGGACTTCATTTTTCAAATTTCATTGATTATACAGATGGTATAGAGAGTATTTCTAGGTTTCTTGAAACAGTAGAAAATCCGGAGGCCTTTTTTCATATAGGGGCTAATGCCGATGTACTTGTTTGTGATTCGAAGACGATGATGAACGAGAATTATGAGTTTTCGAAGATGTATTGTGAATTTGCAAATAAGCATAATATTCCATTTATATATGCTTCATCATCTGCAGTATATGGAAATGGAGGTAACCAAAGGGTTGGAGATGGTAATGAGGAGCCTCATAATACATATGCTCTGTCAAAGTGGCTTTTTGATCAATATATAATTGCAAATAAAGAGAAATTTTCTAATAAGGTAATAGGTTTCCGTTTTTTTAATGTATTCGGATGGGGTGAATTTCATAAAGGGAAAAATGCAAATATCGTATATCGGTTCTATCGTTTTATTAAAGAGAAGAATGTCATTGATCTTTTCAATAAGGAGATAATTCGAGATCATATTTGGGTAGAAGATGTAGCCGAAGTAATGTATCAGGCTATAATACGTGAAGATATAACTACAGGTATTTACAATTTAGGTGGTAACCATCCTATTTCCCATAGACAAGTAGCTGAGACTGTTGTCAAAACTATGATGGGTGAAGGCGTAATTCCACAGAAATCAGTAAATGATTATATTCAGCTCATTGAGATTCCTGAAGAATTGCGAGAAAAAATTCAATTTTATACCTATTCAGACAGTCAATTCGCTTTCATATCAGAAATATCGAAAGGAAATATTGAGAAAATGGCAACATATGTTCGAGAACTGATAAAAAAAGGTAAATAATATGGAGCAAAAAATAATTAAGCATTTAGATTTACTAATTGAAAGGTACCCTAATCTTTCTGTATGTAAAGAAGATATTGAAAAAGCATATAAACTGCTTGAGGCAGTTTATGCCTCAGAGGGAAAGTTACTTGTTTGCGGTAATGGTGGTTCTGCTTCTGATTCTGAACATATTGTAGGTGAATTGATGAAGGAGTTTAAGTTAAAACGTAAGGTTTATAGCGACCAAGCCGCTGCAATGCGTGCTATTGATTCTGAAAAGGGAGAGGTACTCGCAGAAAATCTTCAGGGAGCTCTTCCTGCAATCACCCTTACAGCTCATTCCTCTTTAGCTACAGCATTCATGAATGATAGCGAACCTATACTTGTGTTTGCACAACAAGTAAATGGCTATGGTAAAGCTGGTGATTGTTTTCTGGGTATTTCAACATCTGGAAATAGCCAGAATGTGCTTTATGCTGCAATTACTGCTAAAGCTAGGGGCTTGAAGGTTGTTGGCCTTACTGGTGCAAAGGAAAATGACCTGATGAAATATGCAGATGTTTGTATCCGAGTTCCAGAAACAGAAACATACAAAATTCAAGAACTTCATCTTCCTGTATATCATTGCTTATGCTTGATGTTGGAAGATTATTTCTTTGGAAAGTAATTATATGAAGACAATTTTAATGGCTGGTGGTCGTGGAACTCGGATTGCTGAGCTTTTTCCAAATATTCCAAAACCATTGATACCAGTTAATGGTATGCCTATCCTTGAGCGTGAGATACGATCTCTTGCTGCTCAGGGATTTAAAGATATTATTTTAACTATCGGTTATCTTGCAGATAAGATTTCTTCTTATTTTGGAGATGGTAGCAAGTTTGGAGTTAGTATAGAATACTTTGTAGAAGAAACACCACTTGGTAATGCAGGTGCTTTATTTCAATTAAGAGAAAAGATTGGCGATGAACCATTCTTGCTTCTCAATGCTGATGCAGCTTTTGATGTAGATTTCAATCGAATGGTTGCATTCCATAAGCAGCATAAAGGTTTAGCTACGCTTTTTACTCACCCAAATTCACATCCGTACGATAGCGGTTTGATTATTGCTGATGAGGATGGTAAAGTAGAGAAATGGCTTAGTAAGGAAGATGAACGTCCGCAGTGGTATAACAATAGAGTAAATGCTGGCTTGCATATTATTGACCCTAAGATGCTAGATGAAGTCTTTAAGAATTTGAAAACTGACGAAACAACAGGTTTCCCAAAAGGAAAGGTGGATTTGGATCGTCAAATTCTCAAACCTTTTTGCGGTACTGGTCGGATATTCTGCTATGATAGTCCTGAATATGTGAAGGATATGGGAACACCTGAGCGTTTCCATCAAGTTGAAGTAGATTTCAAAAAAGGTGTAGTTCAGGCAAAGAATCTTAGAAATAAGCAGAAAGCTATCTTTCTTGATCGAGATGGAACTCTCAATAACTATGTTGGCTTTTTGCGTGATATTGATGACTTCGAACTAATAGAAGGAGTACCTGAAGCAATCAAGCTTATTAATCAAAGTGGTTATCTTGCAATTATTGTTACGAACCAGCCGGTTATTGCTCGAGGTGAAGTATCATGGGATGAACTTAATGAGATTCATCGCAAGATGGAAACGCTTCTTGGTAAAGAAGGTGCATATATTGATGGTATCTATATCTGTCCTCATCATCCAGATAAAGGATTTGACGGTGAGCGACCTGAATATAAGATTGAATGTGATTGTAGAAAACCGAAACCTGGTATGTTTTTGCAAGCAGCTAAGGATTTTAATATAGACCTTTCAGAATGTTATATGATAGGAGATAGTAAGAGTGACTATGAAGCTGGACTTAATTCGAAATGTAAGAAATCATATATTCTAAAAGAGGGCGATTCTATACACAACCTCATAGAATCATTATTATAATTTATGACATCTCTTAAAAAAGAAATGATAAATGGTGTAATGTGGACATCTATAGCTAAATATTCAGGTTTAGTTATCAGTCTAATCATTACTATGATTTTGGCCAGAATCCTAACTCCTCAGGAGTTTGGGGTAGTTGCTATTGCTACTGTTATTATAACATTTCTATCAATGCTATGTCAGATGGGAATTGGACCTGCTATAATTCAATTTAAAGATCTCACTACAGATGATTTGGATGATATATTTTCTTTCTCTTTTTATGTAGGATTACTTTTGGCTCTATTTTTTTTCTTTGGTTCCTGGTCAATAGCATCTTTTTATAATGTAGAACAATTGGTAGAAGTATGCCAGATATTGTCAATTAATGTATTTTTTAGTGCAATTAATATGGTACCAAATGCACTTATGTTCAAAGATAAAAGGTTCAAAGAAAATGCTATTAGGACATTGATACTACAAGTTTTAACTGGCGTTATATCTGTTACTGCTGCATTTATAGGATTTGGATTGTATGCACTTCTGATTACTCCAGTATTTACGGCAATAGGAATGTTTTTATATAATAGACATTTTTATCCAGTACAATTCAAGTTCTTTTTTTCGTTAAAGCCAATTTTGCGTATATTTTCCTATTCCTCTTATGAATTTCTGTTCGAATTTTTTAATTACTTCTCGAGGAATTTAGATAAGTTGATTATTGGTCGATATTTATCCGCAGTTGAATTAGGGTATTACGAGAAATCTTATAGTTTAATGCAATTACCTATGAGTAATGTGCCTGCTGTAATAAATCCTGTATTGCAACCAGTATTAAAAGATCTTCATAATCAAAAGGAACTATTAGCCGATAAATATTTGAAAATAACTAGATTGATAGCTATAATAAGTTTTCCAATTGGTTTTATCTTTTGGGGAATGGCTGATGAAATTATTTATGTATTTTTTGGAAATCAGTGGACTCCAGCCGCAGGAACATTAGCTATATTATCTTTATCCTTACCACTGCAGATGATACAATCAACATCAGGTGCTATCTTTTTAATTTGTAGTGAGACAAAAAAACAATTTTATGTTGGTATAAGAAACACGATAATCACAGTTGTTTCCTTTATAATAGCCGCCTTTTTCTTTAAGTCGATAGAAGCAATAGCATGGGCATGGACAATTTCTTTACTTATTAATTTTGTTATTACATATTCTATAATTTATCGGTATGTATTAAATGTAAAAATTGTCTCATTCTTCAAGATTCTTCAAAAACCTTTACTAATTGGGTTGATATTGGGATGTTTTTTTTATCTATTTAATTTGTATACTTCTATAGATAATAAATATCTCTTATTGATAATAAAAGGAATATCGTCATTATTGTTAGCGATAGTATTTATTCATCTATTCAAGTTGTTAAATGTATATTATCTATTACATAAAGTTTTATCTAAGTTTATATATAAGTAAATAAATATGAAAACAAAGGTAGTCTATGCTTTATCTTCAGATAAAACAGATCTTTATTTAGAGCAGCTTGTTATTTCTTTATATACATTACGACTCTATAATGTTTCTTCTTTTGTAGTGCTTGTAGTAGATAGTATAACAGATAAATTGTTACAAGAAGACAGAAAAATTGCAAGAACATTAGTTGATGATTATATTATAGTTAATACACCTGATGGATTGGATAAAAAAAGTCGATCACGGTATATTAAAACAACAATCAGAAGTAATGTTAGAGGACGATATCTGTTTATAGATACTGATACTTTAGTCACATCCGACTTGTCTTTTGTTGATGATATACGTGGTGATATATTAGCTGTACTTGATAGGCATATAGGTCTTTTTGATAATCAGATGTTTTTTTCAATTCTGAATCAAGCAAGTAAAATAGGATGGGATATTACACCGAAAGATGTGAATTTCTTCAATAGTGGAGTGATGTTGGTAGAAGATAATGATGCTTCACGTATTTTATATTCAAAGTGGCATGAAAATTGGAAGATGAACTATGAACGTGGTTTAAACATTGATCAGCCCGCTCTTGCTATTGCAAATCGAGATTTAGGTTACATTATTGATAGATTACCAGATACAATGAATTGTCAGGTGCTTGGCAATGGATTGCAATATTTGCATGATGCTAAGATTATTCACTATTTTAATTCAAATACGAGAACAAAGCTAAAAAACTATCCATACAAACTTACCAAAACAGAGATATTTTTGAAGGTTAGAGAAAATGGATATATTATTGATAATAATATAGCGTCGGTGATAAGTAGCCCTAAATCCTTATTCTGTGATAAATATGAAATATTATCGGATGAAGCTTTAACGTCATACTATTTACCAGCAGTGCAATTACAACTGTATTTGTATTCTTTTCACCCCTTTCTTTTTAAGATTTGCAATATTATGGCAAAATATATTTTTAAATTAGCAGAATTGCCTAAATTAGTTCATAAGCTGTAATTTTTCCCTATGATACTTTATTTTGTTATTATAATATTTTTTTTATTATTAGCTATAACTGCAGACAGTAAACAGAATAGAGCGATACCATTCTTGTCTTTTCTTGTTCTATTTATAGTTTCAGCTTTTAGAAAAGAGACTGTAGGAGGTGATCTTAAAAGATATCTTCCAACTTTTGATCGAGTACAGCATACTAACTGGGGGGATTTGTTAACATGGAATGACTCTCAATTTTCTTTTTTTTCAGAATATGGTTTTCGCTATCTACAAAAAGTGATGAGTTGTATAGATGGCTCCAATCAGTTTTACATAATTTTCACTTCTTTTTTTGTGATAGGGACTGCAATGTATGCGATTAATAAGTTTTCTGTTGACAAAGCATTAAGCGTTTTAGTTTATGTTTCAATAGCTTATTTGAATTCATTTAATATTATTAGAGCAAGCCTATGTATATCTATATGCTTATTATCATTTCAATATATTAAGGAACGACAGTTGTTACGTTTTTTAATAATGATGGCAATTGCAATTTCAATGCAGAGAACGTCTATTTTTTTTATTCCTGCTTATTTCCTTTATAATCTAAAATTTAATAATAGGTTGATAATCATTGGAATTGTTTGTTCTCTAACTGCTTCAATGGTTCTTACAGGATCAGGATTTGCGAAAATTGTAAATACTTATTTTACAATTTTCGAAATTTCAGATGAATCGTATTTGATTAGTGATGCAAGTACTGGATTAACATCACTAGCTTTATTCTTGTTGTTTGCTACTTTTTTTTCTTTATATATTTACAAAAAGAATAAAGATGAAGATAAAGATATGGAATTTTTTATCTATGTGCTTGTTATTGCTACTATAATACAATTCTTTTCATCTGTATTTATGCTGCTAAATAGAATTAGTCTTTTCTATTATTCCTATTTAGTATTCTTTATTCCATATATGCTTAAGAAGTATAAGAAGAGAAATGGCATGATATTTTTTAAAATAGTTTTTATTATAGCATTTGTCGCAATATATTCTATGGGTGTCTTTAAAGATACTAATGGAAATGTTCCTTATCTTTTTTTCTGGGAATAGTAACAATTTATTTTATATATGATTCCTAAAAAACTTCATTTATGTTGGCTTTCAGGTGATAAATATCCTGATAAAATTGCGTATTGTATAAGTACGTGGAAGAAATATCTTCCTGATTATGAAATAGTACTTTGGGATTTAAATAAAGTTGATTTTAATAAATTGCTTTGGGTTAAGCATGCATATGAGCATAAAAAATATTCATATGCTTGTGATTATTTACGTGCTTATGCTTTATACACAGAGGGTGGGATATATATGGACTCTGACGTTGAAGTTCTTAAGTCGTTTAACGATTTATTAAATCTGCCATATTTTTTGTGTCGAGAGAAATCTGGTAAGTTAGAGCCCGCCATAATGGGTGCTGAGCCAGGTATGGTATTAATGAAGAAAGTGGTTAATTACTATGACAATAAGTCCTTTGTCAAAGAAGATGGAACTTTAGATCTAAAAACATTACCTGATATTATTACAGAGATAGCAGAAGCTAATTATGAGGTAAGAGATATTGATAACCCGTCCAAAATAACATTGGATGAGAAGTCACTATTTATTTTGCCAGCTGAATATTTCTCACCAAAACGTAATGATACATTTGAAGTAGAACAAACTTCTAATACATATACAATTCATCATTTTACTGCCACTTGGTTTCTACCTAAACAGAAATTTTTTAGATTTATTAGTCAATACTTCGGATTTAAGTTTGCTGTGACTCTATCAAATCTAGTAAAGAAGTTATGGTAAATTCTTCAGGTTTTATAAGAAGATTATAATATTACGTCATAATATTGGGAAGTTTTAAATGGTTTGCTGACTAAGTAAGGTATATTATGAGAATTCTTCATGTAATAACATCTTTAGCAACGGGAGGAGCTGAACACCTTATGGTAGATCTTCTTCCAAGATTGTCTCATTTGGGAAATGAAGTGGAAATAGCAGTATTCAATAGCAAACGAACAATTTTTTATAACGAACTGGAGGAAACTGGCATTAAGGTTCATGGATTTTCAGAAACAGATGGCCCTTATAATTATAAACATATTTTGAGGTTGAGAAAGTTGATGACAAATTTTGACATAGTTCATACTCATAATACAGCTTGTCAAATGTTTGCACCTATGGCAAAAGCTAATAATAATATTCTTGTTACAACAGAACATTCAACATCGACAAGAAGAAGGCATTATCCTTTTTTAAAATTTATTGATAAGTGGATGTATGGACAATATGATAAAATCATATGTATTGCTGAGTCTGCAGAAACTAGTTTGAGAAATTATATTGGTAACAATTATCCAATTACAACGATATTAAATGGCATAGAGGTAAATAGATTTGCATTTGCTGATAAAGTAGATTTAGGTTTTTCAAACTTAAAAATCATCACTATGGTTGCTGGATTCCGTTATGAGAAAGATCAACCTACTGTTATTAAATCATTAAAGTACTTGCCAGATGATTATCATGTAGTCTTAGTCGGTGATGGAGAAAAACGAGCAGAACTAGAATATTTGATAGACAATCTTAAACTTAACAATAGAGTCCATTTGCTAGGGGTGCGTAATGATGTTCCTAATATTTTAAGATCCTCTGATGTGATAGTCATGTCTAGTCATAGAGAGGGGCTTTCGCTTTCGAATGTAGAGGGAATGTCATCAGGTAATCCATTTATTGCTAGTGATGTAGAAGGGCTTCGTGAAGTGACTCGAGGATATGGGTTATTATTTCCTCATGGAGATGAAAAAGTACTTGCCGAATTAATATTAAAACTTACTACAGACATACTGTTTCGTGATAATATAGTGAAGAGATGCACAGAAAGAGCAAAACAATATGATATATCAAAGATGGCTGAAAATTATAATAACGTTTATAAAGAACTATGTAATAGATGAATATACTTCTAGCAGATGGCGCTGGTTATATTGGAAACATACTATCATTGAATTAGATAAAACAGGCTACCTTATACAAGTCGTTATTGGCATACGTAAAGAGTTTGGTGTATTTGGTAATGATTACGATACGGTTGATGGAACAGGTGTTCGGTAACCCTACTATTTTTCCGCCTTGATGCTCATTGTCTCCTGGTATACCTTTGCCATAACCTTTGACAACAATGATTATGGCAAGAGAAAAAGTAAATTACTAGGAGGTATATGACCTCTATTAGTTATGTAGCGAGACCAAGGACTTTCGTGGTTCTGTGCGGATTATGGTGTGAGTTACGATAAGTTTATGAACTGGCAACGTCATCAGCTGTGGAGTGAGAGTTGGGCAAGACAGTCCATGTAACGAGGAAAAGGCGGGACTTCGCAAACAGGTGAACGAACTGGTTGCAAGGCTTAAGGTCATTGAAGAATCCAACAAGGAGAGCTCGAAGGCACTGATGGCCACCATCAATGAACTGTCCGCGACAGTCAAATACCTGCGAAAAGAGTCCGAACTTATGAGAAAGCAGCTGGAAGCGAAGGAGGAGGTGAACAGACTACTGACAAGGGAGATCTTCAATCTCAGACTTCAGCTTGAGGATAGTGATGGGAATAATAGACTCCATCGAAGTCATATTCAAGAATGAAGCCCTGTTCCGTACGATGAGCCTCGGCAGCGGGCAGATTAAGGAAAAAAGGTTGAAGCTCACGGGAGCTATTCTCGAACCTATCCATCTCAAGACCGTCCTGATGATGCAGGACGCGAAGATTATGGCAAACGGCCTGATGAGAAAGGTTGTGAACTATACGATGAACCAATGGAAATCCCTGAGCAATATCCTCAAGGACGGTTCGGCGGAAATATCGAACAATCTTTGCGAACAGAGAATGAGACCTGTAACACTGCTGCTTAAGAATTGTATGAATATAGGCAGTGAAGCTGTCACTGAAGACACGGCATTCATCTTCTCGCTGATAGAGAGCTGTAAGCTTAATGGCATAGCCCTCAGGATTACCTGAAACATTTTTTGAATGCATTCTTAATGGTGAAGACTGCGACAAGAAGAAGCTTCTGCCATGTTTTTGCAAATCCAAATGCTAAAACAAAATTATTTTCTTGCGGACATTTTTATTTTATCGGCTGAAAACTGTCGTGGCTGAAAACAGAATGATTACATTAACAAAATCAGTCTAAGGTATGTTTATGTGCCCTTTAAAAGGGGGCTAATTTAAGTGGTTACAAAGACAATTGGACTTTATGAATCAAATATTTAAGGTGGAAACTATAGCCTCTGATAGAGCAAAAAAACTTATTCGACTCACTACCATTACTGGCAGTTTAAATATGCTTCTTAAAGGGCAGTTAAATTTTCTTTCTAGTTATTTTGAGGTTATTGGCGTTGCGTCTGATTTTGGTACTGGAAATTTGGAAGTAGTGTCTAATCGGGAAGGCGTACGTACTATAGATATCCAAATGCATCGAGAAATATCTTTATGGAACGATGTGAATTCTTTATGGAGATTGATAAAACTCTTCCGAAAAGAAAAGCCCTATATTGTTCATGCTAATACTCCTAAAGGCAGTTTATTAGCGATGATGGCAGCTTGGATGACTTGTGTACCACATCGCATCTATACGGTAACGGGCTTGCGATTTGAAACAACTACAGGATGGTTTCGATGGTTGCTAATTACAATGGAGAGAATAACTTGTTTGTGTGCAACAAAAGTAATTCCTGAGGGAGAAGGAGTGAAAAATGCTTTGATAAGAAACGGAGTTACGAAGAAACCTTTGAAAGTAGTTTTGAATGGCAATATAAACGGAGTGGATATTGAACATTATTCGCGCTCTGTAAAAATATTGGAAGAAGTGAAAAGTATACGTGAAGAAAAAGACACTTTCAATTTCATATTTGTCGGTAGATTGGTAAAGGACAAGGGCATTAATGAATTGGTAAAGGCTTTCTTGAAATTATTAAGTGATTATTCTGATATAAGGTTATATCTGGTTGGAGATTTAGAGAATGAGTTAGATCCGCTGGATAAGGATGTTAAAAGTAATATACAAAAGGAAAAAGCGATTGTGGCTTGGGGATTCCAGTTGGATGTTCGCCCTTTCTTTGCTGCTTCAGATGTCTTGGTTTTCCCTAGTTATCGTGAAGGCTTCCCAAACGTTGTTCTTCAAGCAGGTGCAATGGAGTTGCCCTCAATAGTTACTGATATAAATGGTTGTAACGAAATAATTCAAGATGGCATTAACGGCAAAATCATTCCTCCACGTAATGAGGATGCTTTATACAATGCGATGAAATGGTTTTATGAACATCGTAATGATGAAGTAAAAGAAATGGCAAAACGTGCCCGTCCTATGATTGTGGAACGTTACGAACAGCATAAGGTTTGGGAAGCGTTATTGGAAGAATATCGTTCTTTGGAAACGGACGAAATATCCTAGGAAGATATTGATTCTGAAGTAGAAACGGTAAGACAGGAAATGTATGAAAAACAACTGCAAAAAAAATATTGATAACCAATAATATAGCAAAAGGTTAAATAATCAATGTTTTGCCAGTATTTATATTGGCTATTTGTTGCTTATATGTATATTTGCGTAATCAATTATTTAACAAAATCCAATTGGCATTGGAAAAGGGAGATATATAATGTGTTGTGTTGAAGTCATTAAAGATAATATTGTTGCTGTTCAAACTGAATCGGCAATAAATAAAAAAGCTATGGATAAGGCTATTGATACTTATTTGGATATTCAGAAAAATATACGTAGCTTGAATAAATCTATAGCTGAACTTTATGATTTGATTCATGATAATTTCTCTCAATTAACCAAAGAGGATTATTCTCAGATAGCTGATATGTATAAAAAGCTAATCAGGAGTTTGTTTGGATTATATACAGCATATCGAACATCAGGTTTTTATTCCGGTATTAAAACCGATTTGAGAGATTTAAAAAATAGCATTGATGATTTGCAGGAAATAGGGAATGATATGAAGATATTTATCGTTTCACTCCCTCAAAATAAGGATTATAGGAATTTGGTTGGTTTAATCAATAACTTGTAATCGTTGTGCCTGTATTTTATTCCATTCAGGCGTTTCGAAATGCCCTCACAAAACTTTGTTCTAAGCCTAAAGAAGGCTATGGTAGTGTTGTTAAAGATATATGCGGTTCATTTGCGGATAGTCTATAGCCGAGATTCGCATAAATCGGGATATGGTGCTGAATGAAGATAATTTCTCCATTATCAAGCTTAGAGTACCTAACAGTGGACGAAATTTGAGTAAAAAAGATGGGTTTAGACTTCTTTATCTTGTTCATAGACAAAAAGAAGAAGTCGTTTTCTTATATATTTATCCCAAACGGGACCACAAGGCTTGATTACCCTCAAAGACAATGATATAATCTCCTTATTGAAAGATTATGTTGATGAAAAACAAGATTTAGTATCTCATGATATAGTAGATAATTTGGGGTAATCTTTCGTACACAATCTTATTTTTTTAATCATGTATTCTCATTTTTTTAAGAGGGTGATTGATTTCATCCTCGTGCTTTTCGTATTGGCTTTGATTTGGCCGATACTGCTTCTTGTTGCCCTTTGGTTGCATTTTGCCAATAAGGGTGCCGGAGGTTTTTTCACTCAGGAACGCCCCGGAAAGCATGGCAAAATCTTTCGGGTTATCAAGTTTAAGACTATGACCGATGAACGGGATTCAGAGAGAAATTTATTACCTGATGCTGCACGCTTGACCAAAGTAGGGCGTTTTGTACGTTCCGCCTCGATAGATGAACTTCCCCAGCTGATAAATGTATTGAAAGGGGATATGGCTCTGATAGGTCCCCGTCCTTTGCTTCCCCAATACTTGCCGTTATACAGCAAAGAGCAGGCGCGTCGCCATGAAGTGCGTCCGGGCATTACGGGTTGGGCACAGGTGAACGGACGCAATGCCATCAGCTGGACCCGTAAGTTTGAACTGGATGTGTGGTACGTGGACCATTGCTCTTTTCTGCTTGATTTGAAAATCGTTTTTATGACAATAAAGAAGGTCTTTGTACGCGAAGGTATTAGCTCGGAAACTTCGGTTACGATGGAGGTCTTTACGGGGAATAATTAATTTTATAGGAAATGTATTTATATGGTGCCAGTGGTCATGCCAAAGTGATCATTGATATATTGCGTGCGAATAATGAACCGATTGAAGCGTTGTTTGACGATAATGAAAAAATCCATTCTCTTTTTGACTATCCCGTATTACGTTCGTCGGAAGTCTGTGGCCCGTTGATAATCAGTATCGGGAATAATGATATTCGCAGAAAGATAGCGGAGAAACTACAAGTGAAGTATGGTAGGGCTTTTCATCCTTCGGCAATTATTTCGGAAAAGGCAGTGATAAAGGAAGGAACTGTTGTGATGCAGGGAGCTATCGTTCAGTCGGATTGTCGTATTGGAAGTCATTGTATCATTAATACGGGTGCTTCGATTGACCATGAATGTCTAATTGGGAATTATGTGCATATTTCTCCTCATTGCACACTTTGTGGCAATGTGCAAGTGGGTGAGGGCTCTTGGATTGGTGCCGGTAGCATTGTTATTCCTGGGGTGAAGATTGGGAAATGGAGTGTGGTTGGTGCTGGCTCAGTTGTCACAAAGGATATTCCGGACGGGGTTTTAGCGGTAGGAAACCGATGCAAAGTAATTAAGAATATAGTTTTGTAAATCGTATATATCTTATGGATAAAACAATTTATCTCTGCCTTGCTCATATGAGCGAGGAAGGTTGGGAACAAAAATACGTAAAGGAAGCATTTGATACGAATTGGGTAGTACCTATGGGGCCGAATGTGAACGCATTTGAGCAGAATCTTGCAGATTTTGCCAATGCAAATTCAGAAGGCTCAAAGCTTGACCGAAGGGTGGTGTGCCTCTCAACCGGTACTGCTGCCGTCCACTTGGCATTGATTGCCTGTGGCGTGAAGGCGGGGGATGAGGTGTGCGTGCAATCGTTCACCTTCTGCGCTTCTTCACACCCTATCACTTACCTTGGTGCAAAGCCAGTGTTCATCGACTCGGAGCGTAAAACTTGGAATATGGATCCGGAGCTGTTGGAGAAGGCTATCATTGAACGCAAGGCTGTGACAGGTAAGTATCCTAAGGCGATAATTCCTGTAGCGCTTTATGGTATGCCATACGACTGCGAGCGGCTCATGGCGATTGCAGACAAATACGGTATTCCTGTGATTGAGGACGCAGCCGAGGGAATGGGTTCTCGTTTCAACGGTCAAGTGCTGGGTACGTTCGGTCGCTTTGGTGTGCTGTCGTTCAACGGCAACAAGATGATTACGACATCGGGTGGTGGCGCATTGATTTGCCGCAACGAGGAGGATGCGAACAACATTATGTGGCACGCTACTCAGGCGCGTGATGCGTACTCTTATTATCAGCATACGGAAATCGGTTATAACTACCGTATGAGTAATGTGTGTGCAGGTATCGGTCGTGGTCAGATGAGGGTACTCGATAATCATATTGCACATCACAAGCATGTGCAGGAGTTGTATAAGGAGCTGTTGAAGGACGTTAAAGGTATACATCTGCATGAACAGCCTGAAACTATGAATTCCAAAACCGGTGAACGCAAATTCGATTCCAATTTTTGGCTCTGTGCAGCCACTCTTGACGAGGATGTAAAGATTCAGGGGCAGGAGAATGCTTACAAGGAGGTAATCAAGACTGCCGTAGGTGGTGCTGCCGGTGTGATTAAAGCGGTAGATTCAGCCGTAACCGATTGCCAGCCCAATGCCAATGTAGAGGCTCTTCGCGTGTTTATGCTTTCGAAAAAGATTGAATGTCGCCCCGTGTGGAAGCCGATGCACAAGCAACCGGTATATGCTGACGCTGTGGCATACGTGAATGGCGTGTCGGAAGAAATCTTCAAGGTTGGTTTCTGTTTGCCAGCAGGTCCGTATGTGACGGATGATGATGTACGTTATATTGTTGATTGCATCAAGGAGGCGATTATCAATTAATATGAAACAGTTTTTTATTGGTGTTTGGCAGTTCATTAGTTATTTGTTCTGGCCTCAGAAGACAGATAAATCAAGGTATGATGCTTGAATAGTTGATTATTATTTAGGATATCTCAATACAGCCAAATATCTTTGTCGAAAATTGGAATCAATAAATAAAGTCTGTTTAACTAAAAAATATTAAGGATTCGCGACGAACGAAGAAAAGTTTTTTACGAACTACATATCCTAAAAACTCATGTAGCTAAGACAGGAATTCTAAGAACAGGATTATGATTTTATCAGAACTAATACAAACTATCCACAACGAGATAGTAAAGCGGGATTTAATGTATGAGCATACACCTGCGAATAAAGCTATTCTCGAGCAGAAGTGCGGTGGAACTTTTGAGGCTGTACTAACAGGGAAAGGGGATACGAAGTGTTTAATTCCTCAAGTAGGAACTTTGCATTTTCTCTTCCGCGGTCAAGGTGAAGAGTATATTCCTTGTTCGCCTTCGCTTTATCGTGGTAATCCGACAGATGTAGAAGTGTTCGTGGAGAGGATGCGCCTTGTGGTGTTCCGACGTTTATTGGCATCCCACCCTGTAGTGGAGCAGTTTTTCCGGAAACATAGATTTCTTGTAGATGAAGAAGGGTTGGCGCAACATTATGGTTTAAAGACCTCGGTTCTGGATTTGACAAGTAGTTTGGAGGTGGCATTATTCTTTGCAATGTGTCCTTACGACAGCGAACATGACAGGTACTGCTATCATAATGATGGCAAGGAGCATGAGGCTGTTCTATATGTCTTTCTGCCGATATTCGATAATGAACCAATCCCTATGTTGGATGGGAACGGATTCTTAAATGGAAGTATCAAGCCTATTGGTTTGCAGGCATTCAGACGTCCTGGAGCACAGCAAGGGTATGGCTTGCATCTATCAAAGGAGGAAAGCTTGAAAGCGTATATGTATAGGTTTACGTTCACATGTGAGGAGTCGGAAGCTTACTACAGAAAATTTGCTGATGGTGATGGACTTTGGATAAAAGATGAATTAGTGGATAAAGCAAAGTCAATTACTAAGCAGGAAGTCTTTTCATTCAATGTGTTCAACGAAACATTTTGCGACTACAGACCTAAAGGATTTTCTGGCAATAAGTTGAAGAAGTGCTTGCCAAACGGCATCAAGTTAAAAACAAAAGTTGAAGATGTGGTCTTTACCGCAGAGGAACGTACTCAAATAATCGAACGATGGAACAACGATTTAGGTAAATCGATGGCTTCTACCATTTTCCGAAAGCAATGGTTTGAACATGAAGGTGTTGAAGATAGCAACGACGGGCAGCAACGTATTGTAGGCATACATAATGAGCATGCATTCAGATCTTTGAAGCAGTTGGAAACCCAGCAAATGCTTTTGATGATAGCATGTCCTGATGGTCCTGAAGGTGCTGAGTGGAAAAACTACACCAATACTCCATATACGAAAAAAAAGATGAAAGCCCCCGACAATGCCCAATGGACAAAAATTCCAGCAAGAATGGAGGATATGTTTGGTAATCCGTATCTGACGGAAAAGGATTGGTGGATATGAAACAGTAAATAGTGACAAAAGGTTATTGCATATTACACATTTTAAAAGATGCGATTTACATCTAAAAAATAGTTATTGAATACCTAGAGTTGATTTCACCGAACTGACGTTAAGATACATATTGGGGAAACATACCCTTCAAATGCTTGCGGTTCCTATCTCAACTATATGCACTTTTCTGAGAAAAACTACTCTCAAGCGCCTTTTTTCTTTGGCTGTATAGTTTTTAATCCGCACCTTTGCATCGTTGATCAACGAAACATGTGAATAGAAAAACGAATTTAAATCTCTAAAGAAAAAAAGTATGAGTGTAATTTTTAGAACGGTGGAGAGACCGTCGGACCCTCGGGTTGAAAACTCTCCCAAGAAATATTTCCCGCAGTTGGTGACGTTAGGACAAAGCGTAGATTTGGCGTTTATTGCACAGAAGATGCAGGATCGTTCTTCTCTGTCTATCGGTGACATCAAGAGTACGATGCAGAATTTTGTGGAAAAGCTGAAAGAGCAGCTACTGGAGGGGAAAACGGTTAATATTGCCGGACTAGGTGTCTTTATATTGGCAGCAAAATCGAAAGGCGAGGAAAAGGCTGATGATGTAACGGCTAAAAGTGTGGAGAGCGTCCGTATCTGTTTTCAGGCGAACAAGGAGCTGAAAATATCGAAGGCTGCTACCCGTGCCGGAGAAAGGTTGGATTTGGTGAGTCTGGATGACTATCTTAAGGGAAAGACCACGACAGGTGGTGGCTCCGGTTCGGAAGGAGGAGACTCCGGTTCGGATGGAGACCAAGGCGAGAACCCACTGGGATAACGGTGGCCATGTACTATTAATCAAATAATGGATAATCTTTATGAAAAAAACGTGGAATGTGATTTTGAAACTTATTATCGCCGTAGCGAGTGCTGTGGCTGGTGTGATTGGCGGACAAACAATGATGTTTTAGTCTGACCGAATTTGGTAAATAAAGAATAAGAAGAGCTGCTGACGGGAAATCTGTCGGCAGCTCTTTTTTTTTATTCCTGATACGCTTCTTCGTGTACGCCGGCTATGGCGCGTCCGCTCGGTTCGTTCTTTCCCTGGAAAGAAGCATCCCATGCGAGGGCTTCGGCCGTGGAGCAGGCTACACTGGGCACGCTGGGCACGCTGCGGGCTGCACTTTCACTGGGGAAGTGCTCCTCGAAGATGGAGCGGTAGTAGTATTCTTCCTTGTTCTGCGGCGGATTGACGGGGAAGCGCTCGGCCACGTGCGCCATCTGCTCGTCGGTGACAGCTGTGGCGGTGATGGCGTGCAGAGTGTCGATCCAGTTGTAGCCCACACCGTCGGAGAACTGTTCCTTCTGACGCCAGGCAACGCTTTCGGGCAGCATGTCGGCAAAGGCCTCGCGGACTACTTGCTTTTCGATGACCTTACCCGGACACATCTTGGTGGCGGGATTGATGCGCATGGCCACATCCAGGAACTCTTTGTCGAGGAAGGGTACACGGCCTTCTACACCCCAGGCAGCCAGACTCTTGTTGGCACGGAGGCAGTCGTAGGTATGCAGGCGGGAGAGCTTGCGGACAGTCTCCTGATGGAAGGCTTGCGGGGTGGGGGCTTTGTGGAAGTAGAGGTAACCACCGAACACTTCGTCGGCACCTTCGCCACTGAGCACCATCTTGATGCCCATAGACTTGATGACGCGTGCCAGCAGATACATAGGAGTGGAAGCGCGTACGGTGGTGACATCGTAGGTTTCGATATGGTAAATGACGTCGCGCAGAGCATCGAGTCCCTCTTGAACGGTGTAGTGTATTTCGTGGTGAACGGTGCCGATGTACTGTGCCACTTCGCGGGCTTTCAGCAGGTCGGGTGCACCCTTCAGACCGATGGCGAAGGAGTGGAGCTGAGGCCACCAGGCGTCAGACTCGTTATCGGTTTCGATGCGCTTGGAGGCGTATTTCTTGGCGATGGCGGAGATGACGGAAGAGTCGAGGCCGCCACTGAGCAGCACACCGTAGGGGACGTCGGACATGAGCTGGCGGTGTACGGCTGCTTCGAGGGCATCGTGCACGGCAGAGACTTGGGCGGCATGGGCTTTTTTGTCCTGCGAGGTGGGCTCGTAGCTGCGTTGGGCGGCAGGAGTATAGTTGTCCTTCACGGCTTCGTAGTCGGTCCAGTCGCGGGTGTACCAAGGCTTCATCTTGCCTTCGCTGCCCAGGTAGTAGTGGCCGGGGAGGAAAGGCTCATACTCATCGCAAAAGCCTTCGAGGGCTTTGAGTTCGCTGCCGAAGTAGACGTGGCCTTCGCGGTCGCGGCCGATATAGAGGGGGATCACGCCGATGGGGTCTCGGGCAATGAGGAAGTCGTCTTTTTCCTCATCGTAGAGGGCGAAAGCGAAGATGCCGTTGAGGTCTTCGAGGAAACGGGGGCCTTTTTCGCGATAGAGTGCCAGGATGACTTCGCAGTCCGATCCGGTCTGGAAGTCGTAGCGACCAGCGTAGCGGGCACGGATTTCGCGATGGTTGTAGATTTCACCGTTGACGGCAAGGACCAGCCGGCCATCGGCGGAGTAGAGGGGTTGCCCGCCACTCTCGGGGGAGACGATGGCGAGGCGTTCGTGGGCCAGGATGGCGGAGCCGCCGACGTAGATACCACTCCAGTCGGGACCGCGGTGACGAATTTTCTGCGCCATTTTCAGCGCTTTGCTTCTCAGTTCAGAGGTCTGAACTTTTATGTTGAAGATTCCTGCTATTCCACACATAGTTATAAAAGTTAAAATGTTAATGATTTAAAGAGCCAAAATAAGGGCAGAAAATCTACGTATATAGGGAACTGAATCTGCGCCTATAGGGAGCAAAATCTACGCCTATACGCAGATTTGCCCGCGTATATAGGGAGCAAAATCTGCGTCTATACAGTAAATTTACCCGCGTCTATACGCAGATTTACCCGCGGTAGAGGTACTCATCTATTGCCTTCGCCACCCGTCGCCCGTCCGCCAGTGCACGTACCACGAGGCTGGCGCCGAGAGCGGCATCGCCGGCTACAAATACATTCTCGGCAAACTTGGGCTGTTCCGGTTTCAGGAAGCCCATGGCGAGGAGTACCATATCGGCGTCGATGATTTCTTTCTTGCCTGTGGGCTTCATCGTGGAGCGGCCGCCGTCCGGAGCCGGAATCCATTCCACTTCTTCCACCTCTACGCCACACACCCGTCCGTTCTTTCCGATGAACTGGTTGGAGGCCAGCGACCAGCGGCGGGTACAACCTTCTTCGTGGCTCGAGGTAGTCTTCAGCACTACGGGCCATTGCGGCCACGGCGTTGCCGGATTATGACCTACTGGTGGTTGCGGCATGATTTCGATTTGCGTCACGCTTGCGGCTCCCTGGCGGATACTGGTGCCGATACAATCCGAGCCCGTATCGCCACCGCCGATGACGAGGACACGTTTGCCCCGTGCATTGACGAGTTGATCCTTCGGGAAAGTCTCTCCGTCCAAGATATGATTCTGCTGTGCCAGCATGTCGAGGGCAAAGTAGATGCCTTTCAGTTCGCGGCCCGGAATGGCAAGGTCGCGTGCTTGCGGCGTACCGGTACAGATGGCATAAGCGTCGAACCCTTCGGGCAGTTTCTGCACGTCTACGTGTACGCCCATTTCAAAGTGGATGCCTTCGGCTTCGAGTACCTTCATGCGGCGGTCGATGACGGCTTTATCCAGTTTGAAGTTGGGGATGCCGTAGCGTAACAATCCGCCCGGCATAGGCTTACTGTCGAAGAGCGTCACCTCATAGCCTCGGGCATTGAGGCGCACGGCTACAGAGAGTCCCGCAGGCCCGGCACCGATGACGGCTACCCGCTTTCCGTTGCGTTCGGGTTGAACAGGCACCACATAACCTTCGCGGAAGGCTGCTTCGGCAATGGCCGCTTCGTTCTCGCGGATGGTGACGGGTTCGTTGCACGAAAGTTTCAGTACGCAAGATTTCTCACACAGCGCGGGGCAGATGCGTCCCGTGAATTCGGGAAAGTCGTTGGTCGAGGTCAGTATCTGATAGGCTTCGCGCCACTTGCCTCGATAGAGTGCGTCCTGAAATTCGGGGTCTTTGTTGCCCAGCGGACATGCCCAGTGGCAGAAGGGTACACCGCAGTCCATGCAGCGCGAAGCTTGCAGTTTGCGGTCATGACTGTTCAGCGTCTGTTCTACTTGGCTGAAGTCGGTGATACGTTCGTGTATCGGCCGGTAACCCGCTTCCTGGCGGGGTATGGTTAGGAATGCTTTTGAATCGCCCATGATGAAATTTATGATTTCAAATTTATGATTTATGATTTCAAGGATTTATGATTTCAATAGTCTCTCTGCATATCTGCAATCTTCTGTTGCAGCTTCCGCATTTGTTCCTCTTGCAGTACCTTTTTGTACTCGATGGGGACTACCTGGATGAACTCGTCCACGTAGTGCGTCCAGTCGTCGAGCATGGTACGTGCCAGCTTGGAGCCGGTGTAGAGGTAATGTTGGCGGATGAGTTCGTGCAGTTCCTTGCGATAGGAGGCTTCTTCGATAAGGCTCAACTCTACCATCTCCATGTTGCAGAAGTAGTCGAAGTTATCGTTTTTGTTCCACACGTAGGCCACACCGCCCGACATACCGGCTGCAAAGTTACGTCCCGTTTCGCCCAGCACTACTACGCGGCCGCCGGTCATGTACTCGCAACAGTGGTCGCCCACACCCTCGACTACGGCGATGGCACCGGAGTTGCGGACGGCAAAGCGTTCGCCTACGCGTCCGTTGATGTAGACTTCGCCGCTTGTGGCACCATATAATAAGGTGTTGCCCGCAATTGTATTCTTCTCGGCTTCGAAGTTGCTGCGTACCGGAGGCAGTACGGCGATGCGTCCGCCGGAGAGTCCCTTGCCCAGATAGTCGTTCGCTTCGCCTTCGAGCTTGAAGTTGACGCCCGGCACGAGGAAGGCACCGAAGCTCTGTCCGGCCGAGCCTTTGAACTTGACGTTCAGCGTCTGTTCCGGCAATCCCTTTTCACCGTATCGGGCGGCAATGGCACCGGAGAGCATGGCACCGCAGGCACGGTCGGTATTGGCGATGGCGTATTCCAGTGATACTTCCTTCTGATGCTCGATGGCGTCGGTGGCAGCGTTCAGCATCTCTACATCCTTCACGTGGTCGATGCCGTGTTGCTGGTCGATGACGTGGCGGATGGCTGCATCATTGTCCACGCGTGCCAGCAGCTTGTCGAAGGAGATAAGAGAATGTTTCTCTATGCCGTCGGCAGGCTTGCGGATGATGAGGTCGGTGCGGCCGATGATGTCGTCCAGTTTCTCTACACCGATTTCGGCCAGGTATTCGCGCACTTCCTGCGCCAGGAAGGTGAAGAAGTTCACCAGGTATTCGCTCCGTCCGTGGAAGCGCTTGCGCAGTTCGGCGTTTTGGGTGGCCACGCCCACGGGACAGGTGTTCTGATGACATTTGCGCATCATCACGCAGCCCAATACAATCAGTGCACTGGTGGCAAAGCCGAACTCTTCGGCACCGAGCATGGCCATCAGTACGATGTCGCGGCCTGTCTTCAACTGTCCGTCTACTTGCAGCATTACTTGCCCGCGCAGTCCGTTCAGTACCAATGTCTGTTGCGTCTCGCTCAGTCCGAGCTCGGGCGAGATACCCGCATAGCGGATGGAGCTGGCGGGAGAAGCCCCCGTACCGCCTTCGGCACCGGAGATGACGATGAGGTCGGCTTTCGCTTTAGCCACACCGGCGGCAATGGTACCTACACCGCTCTCGGCTACCAGCTTCACGCTGATTTTGGCGCGCGGGTTTACATTTTTCAGGTCGAAGATGAGCTGTGCCAAGTCTTCGATGGAGTAAATATCGTGGTGCGGCGGCGGAGATATCAACGAGATGCCGGGGATGGAGTGACGCGTCTTTGCAATCACCTCGTCTACCTTGAAGCCCGGCAACTGGCCGCCTTCACCGGGCTTTGCGCCCTGGGCTACTTTTATCTGTATTTCGTCGGCATTCACCAGGTATTCTGCCGTTACGCCGAAACGTCCCGATGCTACCTGCTTGATGGCGCTGCGCAGCGAGGTTCCGTCTTCGCGCGGTGTGAAGCGTGCGCTGTCTTCGCCACCTTCACCCGTGTTGCTGCGGCCGTGTATCTTGTTCATGGCGATGGCCATTGCTTCGTGCGCTTCGCGGCTGATGGAACCGTAGCTCATGGCACCCGTAACGAAGCGGTGCAGGATGTTTTCCACGGGTTCTACCTTGTCGATAGAGATTGGTGCACGGCGGAAGTCGAGGAAATCGCGCAGGAAGATGGGCGCTTCTTTGCCATCTACCAGGGAGGTGAATTCCTTGAATTTCTTGTAGCTGCCCAAGCGGGTCGCCAGTTGTAGGGTGGAGATTGTTTCAGGGTTCCACGCATGCTTTTCGCCGTCTTTGCGGAAGGCGTAGAGGCCGTTGTTGGGTAGCTGCTCGTCTACTTTCGGGGCAAAGCCCGCATTGTGGAAGGCTATTGCGTCGCGTGCCACCTCGTCCAGACGGATACCGCCGATGGAAGAAGCCAGTCCGCCGAAGTAAGCGTTGCTCAGTTCTTCGCTCAGACCTACTGCCTCGAATATCTTGGCACCGCGGTAGGAGCGGATAGTAGAGATACCCATCTTACTCATGATCTTGAACAGACCTTTGCAGATGGATTTGATATATTTCTTTTCAGCCGTAGCATAGTCCAGCTGTATCTCTTTCTTGGCCACCAGCTTGTCAATGACCGCGAATGCCATGTACGGGTTCAGTGCGCTGGCACCGAAGCCCAGCAACAAGGCTGCGTGCATCACTTCGCGGATTTCACCGCTCTCTACTACCAGTGCCGTCTGCACGCGTTTCCCTACCGAGATCAGGTGATGGTGCACGGCGCTCACCGCCAGCAACGACGGAATAGCGGCATGGGTGGCATCTACCTCACGGTCGGAAAGCACGATGTAGTTCACGCCCTCGGTAACAGATTCTTCGGCCTGCTTGCAAAGAGAGGCCAGCGCTTCCTGCAAGCCTTGACGTCCTTTCTCCACCTCGAACAGCATGGGCAGCTTCAAACTCTTGAAACCCTTGTAGCGGATGTTGCAGAGGAGGTCGAGTTGCGTATTGCTCAGGATGGGGTGGTTCAGGCGTACCATCTTGCAATGGCTTTCGTTGGGCGTCAGGATGTTCATGCCCACGGCGCCGATGTATTCCGACAGAGACATCACCAGTTCTTCGCGCAACGGGTCGATGGGCGGATTGGTGACTTGAGCAAACTGCTGACGGAAGTAATTATAGAGAAGTTGTGGTTTATCGCTCAGTACGGCCAGCGGCGTGTCGTTACCCATTGAGTTGATGGGCTCGGCACCGGTGGTACACATCGGTACGATCAGCCGCTCTACATCTTCCTTCGAGAAGCCGAAGGTGAGCAGCATGCGTTCGTAGTTCTCCACGCTGTGGGGCACTTTACGTCCGCTTTTCAGTTCGTCCAGTTCGATGCGGTTGTTGGCCAGCCAGGTGCGGTAGGGCTTGGCTTCGGCAAGCTGTTGTTTCAGTTCGCCGTCGTAGAAGATTTCGCCTTTCTCGGTGTCTACGAGCAGAATCTTACCCGGTTGCAGGCGTCCTTTCTCTTTGATGTCGGCGGGCTCGAAGTCCATCACGCCGACTTCGCTTGCCACTACCATCATGTCGTTGTGGGTGATGAGGTAGCGTGCAGGGCGCAGGCCGTTACGGTCCAGCATACCGCCTGCATAGCGTCCGTCGCTGAAGAGCAATGCTGCCGGTCCGTCCCACGGCTCCATCAGGATGGAGTGGTATTCGTAGAAGGCTTTCAGGTCTTCGCTGATAGGGTTCTTTTCGTTGAACGATTCGGGCACAAGCATCGCCATAGCGTGCGGCAGGCTCAGACCCGACATCACGAGGAATTCGAGCACATTGTCCAGCGAGGCGCTGTCGCTCATGCCCGGTTGCACAATGGGACGTATCTCTTTGATATCGCCCAGCGTGGGAGAGGAGAGTACGCTTTCGCGGGCTTCCATCCAGCCACGGTTACCGCGGATGGTGTTGATTTCGCCGTTGTGCGCCAACAGGCGGAACGGCTGTGCCAGTCCCCAAGTGGGGAAGGTGTTGGTACTGAAACGGGAGTGTACCAGTGCCAGACCGCTGGTGAAGTAATTGTTCGTCAAGTCGGGGAAGTAGTTGCGCAACTGCAAGGACGAGAGCATACCTTTATAGACGATGTTCTTCGTGGAGAGCGAAACTATGTAGAAATCCTCACGGGCGGGGATGTCCGACTTGCGTATTTTGTTTTCTATTCTCTTCCTTATTATATATAGCGTACGGTCGGCGGTTTCGGCGTCCGTAAATCCGGTGATGAAGATTTGTTTGATGTCCGGTTCGTTGGCCAGTGCCGATTCTCCCAGAATTTCGGGGCAGGTGGGCACGTTTCGCAGGTGCATCAGTGTCAGTCCTTCTTTCTCGATTTCTTCGATAATGACGCTCAGAATGGCAGCCTGGTCCCGTTCGTCCTTCGGAAGGAAAAGCAGACCGGTACCGTACTTTCCCTTTTCGGGCACGGGGATTCCTTGCAACAAGATGAACTCGTGCGGGATTTGCAGCATGATGCCGGCGCCGTCTCCGGTCTTATTGTCTGCACCTTCGGCTCCGCGATGGCGCATGTTCTCCAATACTTTCAATGCCGATTCTACCAGATCGTGTGATTTGCCCCCATGAATGTTGACCAGCATACCTACTCCACAAGCGTCGTGCTCATTGGAGGCATCGTACAGGCCCAGTTGTCTGGGCTGTCGTTGGTAGGGCTGTGCTTTTGTTTCGTTGTTAAAAAGTTCTTCTTTCATCATTCTAAGTTTACTTTATTTCTGTGTAATACCTATTAGTAGTGTCAAAATGTTCGGCAAATATAGTTATTTAATTTCAAAATGATATAATAATATCCGCACTTCTCTTTCATTAAATACCTGCAATTGGGGATAAGGTTATAATCTGACACGAAATACCGGCTGTTTTCTTTTAAATTCAAATCAAATACATTTAGTTTGCTTTTAGATTGTAAATTCATCCTTTTGCTTTCAAAAGAATATTTTCTTTTGCTTTTTGACATTAAAAGAACTTTTTTCTATTCTTTTGATAAATAAATAGGAGAAAAATAAACTTTATGTTCTTAAGAATATGTATCTTTGCAGCGCAAATTCAAATACTGATATATTATGTGTGGAATCGTAGGCTATATAGGTCAAAGGAAAGCCTACCCCATTCTTATCAAAGGTCTGAAGCGGTTAGAGTACCGTGGATACGATAGTGCAGGGGTAGCATTGATCAGTGACAACCGGCAGTTGAACGTGTATAAAGCGAAAGGTAAGGTTTCGGAACTGGAAACTTTCGTTACTCAAAAAGATATTTCCGGTAATATTGGTATTGCACACACCCGTTGGGCTACGCACGGAGAACCTTGTTCCGCTAATGCCCATCCCCACTATTCCTCTTCCGAACGTCTCGCACTCATCCACAACGGCATCATCGAGAACTACGCCGTCCTTAAAGAAAAACTCCAAGCTAAAGGCTATTCATTTAAAAGCAGTACAGATACCGAGGTACTGGTACAGCTCATTGAGTACATCCAGTTGACAAACCACCTTGATTTGCTGACGGCCGTACAGCTTGCCTTGCAGGAAGTGATCGGTGCGTATGCCATCGCCGTGCTCGACAAAGACAACCCGGACGAGATTATTGCGGCACGCAAAAGCAGTCCGCTGGTAGTGGGCATCGGCAAGGACGAGTTCTTTCTGGCATCGGATGCCACGCCGATTGTGGAATATACCGACAAGGTAGTGTATCTGGAAGATGAAGAGATTGCCGTGATACGCCGGGGTGAGAAGCTGAAGGTAGTGAACCTGAAGAACGTGGAGTGCCCGCACGAAGTGAAGACGGTGGCACTCAACCTCGGTCAGTTGGAGAAGGGCGGTTATCCGCACTTCATGTTGAAGGAGATCTTCGAACAGCCCGACTGTATTCACGACTGCATGCGCGGACGCATCAATGTAGAAGGAACCAATGTGGTACTTTCGGCTGTGATAGATTATAAGGAGCGCCTGCTGGCTGCCAAACGCTTTGTGATTGTAGCCTGTGGCACGTCCTGGCATGCAGCACTTATCGGCAAGCACCTGATCGAGAGCTTCTGCCGCATCCCGGTGGAAGTGGAATATGCATCGGAGTTCCGTTATCGCGACCCGGTGATTGACAGCAACGACGTAGTGATTGCCATTTCGCAGAGCGGAGAGACAGCCGATACATTGGCTGCCGTGGAACTTGCCAAAAGTCGTGGAGCATTTATATATGGTATATGCAATGCCATCGGCTCCAGCATTCCCCGCGCTACGCATACAGGCTCGTATATTCACGTAGGACCCGAGATCGGTGTGGCATCTACCAAAGCCTTCACCGGACAGGTTACGGTGCTCACCATGCTTGCCTTGACGCTTGCCCGGGAGAAGAAGACGATTGACGAGGAACAATACCTTGCCGTTGTCAAGGAGTTGGGACAGATTCCCGACAAAATGAAGGAAGTATTGAAGCTGAACGACTGCATTGCCGAACTTTCCAAGATATTCACATACGCCCATAACTTCATTTACCTGGGACGCGGTTACAGCTATCCCGTAGCCCTGGAAGGTGCATTGAAGCTGAAGGAAATCTCGTATATCCATGCCGAAGGCTATCCGGCTGCCGAAATGAAGCACGGGCCTATCGCCCTGGTAGACGCCGAAATGCCGGTGGTGGTTATCGCCACGCAGAACGGACTTTACGAGAAAGTGCTCAGCAATATCCAGGAAATCAAGGCGCGCAAAGGCAAGGTTATTGCCATCGTTACGAAAGGCGATACGGTTATCAGCAAGATTGCCGATACTTGCATCGAACTTCCCGAAACAATGGAATGCCTCGATCCGTTAATAACTACGGTGCCGCTGCAGATGCTTGCTTATCACATCGCCGTGTGCAAAGGTATGGATGTAGACCAACCGAGAAACCTTGCGAAATCGGTGACCGTAGAGTAGGGAAAAAACAGATGATGTGTTGAGGCAAAACAGATGATGCGTTTGACCCAAACAGATGATGTGTTTACCCTGAACAGATGATGCGTTTTACTTGAATAGATAATGCGTTTTTGTAACTTGTAATTTAGTAATTAGTAAATCTATAAATGGAACAACTAAAGCATGAATGTGGCGTCGCCATGATACGCCTGTTGAAACCGCTGGAATACTACGAAAAGAAGTACGGCACATGGATGTACGGACTGAACAAGCTCTATCTCCTGATGGAGAAACAACATAATCGCGGACAGGAAGGTGCGGGTCTGGCTTGTGTAAAACTGGAAGCCAATCCCGGTGAAGAGTACATGTTTCGCGAACGGGCCTTGGGCTCCGGTGCTATCACCGAGATTTTCGGTACGGTGCAGAGTAACTTCAAGGATCTGACAAAAGAACAGCTGCACGATGCCGAATACGCAAAGCGTGTGCTTCCCTTTGCCGGTGAAGCCTATATGGGGCATTTGCGCTATTCCACTACCGGAAAGTCGGGAATCTCCTACGTGCACCCGTTTTTAAGAAGAAACAACTGGCGTGCCAAGAACCTTGCCCTCTGCGGCAACTTCAATATGACGAACGTCGATGAAATCTTTGCACGCATCACCGCCATCGGACAACATCCGCGCAAGTACGCCGATACATACATCATGCTCGAACAACTGGGACACCGCTTGGACCGCGAAGTAGAACGCCTCTTCAACCTCGCCGAAGCCGAGGGCTTGACGGGCATGGACGTGACCCATTACATCGAAGACCATATCGACCTTGCCAACGTGCTGCGCACTTCGAGCAGGGAGTGGGACGGAGGATATGTGATGTGCGGACTCACCGGAAGCGGTGAAACCTTTGCCGTTCGTGACCCGTGGGGCATCCGTACCGCCTTCTGGTATCAGGACGACGAGATAGCCGTGCTTGCCAGCGAACGCCCTGTGATACAGACCGCCCTGAATGTGCCTGCCGCTTCCATCAAGGAACTGCAACCCGGACAAGCTATGTTCATCAACAAGGCGGGCAAGCTGCGTACGGTGCAAATCAACAAGCCCCGTGAGGTGAGACCTTGCTCTTTCGAGCGCATCTACTTCAGTCGCGGCAGTGACATGGACATCTACAAGGAACGTAAACTGTTAGGTGAGAAGTTGGTACCTAACATCTTGAAAGCCATTGATAACGATATCGACCATACCGTATTCTCCTTCATCCCCAACACGGCCGAAGTTGCCTTCTACGGCATGCTGCAAGGACTGGACGAGTATCTCAACGAAGAAAAGGTAGAGCAGATTGCAAACCTGGCAAACAAACCCAGTCACGAAGAACTGGAACGTATCCTTTCCCGACGCATACGAAGTGAAAAGGTAGCCATCAAAGACATCAAGCTGCGCACGTTTATCGCCGAGGGCAACAGCCGCAACGACCTTGCCGCTCATGTGTACGACATCACTTACGGGAGCCTCGTGCCAGGTGTGGACAATCTGGTTGTCATTGACGACTCCATTGTCCGCGGAACCACCTTGAAGCAAAGTATCATCGGTATCTTGGACCGTCTGGGTCCGAAGAAGATCGTTATCGTCTCTTCCTCTCCGCAGGTACGCTATCCCGATTATTACGGCATCGACATGGCAAAGATGAGCGAGTTCATCGCCTTCAAGGCTGCCGTAGAGCTGCTGAAAGAACGGGACATGAAGGATGTGATTGCCGCTGCCTATCGTAAGTCGAAAGACCAGGTGGGCTTGCCGAAGGAGCAGATGGTGAACTATGTAAAGGATATCTATGCTCCCTTCACCGACGAAGAAATCTCCGCCAAGATGGTGGAACTGCTTACCCCGAAAGGAACGAAAGCCAAAGTACAGATTGTCTATCAGCCCCTCGAAGGACTGCATGAGGCTTGTCCCAAACATCAGGGAGACTGGTACTTCAGCGGAGACTATCCTACACCGGGTGGCGTGAAGCTGTTGAATGCCGCATTCATTGACTATATTGAACAAGTTTACCAGTTCTGATGGAAGAAGAAAAGAATAATCAAGATACAAAGTAATACTATAGATGAGAAATGTAACTCTTATCCTCGACGACGGGAGCCGCTTTCACGGCAAGTCGTTTGGCTATGAAAAGCCGGTAGCGGGAGAGGTGGTCTTTAACACAGCCATGACGGGTTATCCCGAGAGCTTGACCGACCCTTCGTATGCCGGTCAGTTAATGACGCTCACTTATCCGTTAGTGGGCAACTACGGTGTGCCACCGTTCACCATCGAACCGAACGGGCTGGCTACGTTCATGGAGAGCGAACGCATCCATGCTGAAGCCATCATCGTGAGCGATTACTCGGAGACGTACAGCCACTGGAACGCTGTAGAAAGCTTGGGAGACTGGCTGAAACGTGAACAAGTACCCGGCATTACGGGCATCGACACGCGTGAACTGACGAAGGTGCTGCGCGAACATGGTGTAATGATGGGCAAGATTGTCTTCGATGACGAGCCGGAGAATGTGCCCGAAGCAGTCTATGCAGGCGTAAACTATGTAGATAAGGTAAGTTGCAAAGAGGTGATCCGTTACAATGAGGGTGCTGATAAGAAGAAAGTAGTGCTCGTGGATTGTGGTGTAAAGTCCAACATCATCCGCTGCCTGCTGAAACGCGACGTAGAAGTTATCCGCGTGCCCTGGGATTACGATTACAACGGACTAGAGTTCGACGGACTGTTCGTCTCCAACGGTCCCGGTGATCCCGATACCTGCGATGCTGCCGTACAGAACATCCGCAAGGCAATGGCAAACGAGAAGTTGCCTATCTTCGGTATCTGCATGGGTAACCAGTTGCTGAGTAAAGCGGGAGGAGCCAAGATATACAAACTGAAATACGGTCATCGCAGCCACAACCAGCCCGTGCGCATGGTGGGTACGGAGCGTTGCTTCATCACCTCGCAGAACCATGGTTATGCCGTAGACAACAATACGCTGACCGAAGACTGGGAACCGCTTTTCATCAATATGAACGATGGTTCCAACGAGGGCATCAAGCATAAGCGCAATCCCTGGTTCTCGGCACAGTTCCATCCGGAAGCTGCCAGCGGACCGACGGACACGGAGTTTCTGTTTGACGAGTTTGTGAAACTGCTGTAATTACCTTATTAAACGTACAACAAATGAAAGAAGATAAAATAAAGAAAGTCCTGCTACTCGGCTCCGGTGCACTGAAAATCGGTGAAGCGGGAGAGTTTGACTACTCCGGTTCGCAGGCGCTAAAAGCGTTGAAGGAAGAAGGCATCCATACCGTCCTCATCAACCCGAACATCGCCACGGTGCAGACTTCGGAAGGCGTTGCCGACCAGATTTACTTCCTGCCCGTCACCCCCTACTTTGTAGAAAAAGTCATCGAGAAAGAGCGTCCCGACGGCATCATGCTTGCCTTTGGCGGACAAACCGCCTTGAACTGCGGTGTAGCCCTCTACAAAGACAAGATCTTCGAGAAATACGATGTAAAAGTCCTCGGTACCCCCGTACAAGCCATCATCGACACCGAAGACCGTGAAATCTTCGTTCAGAAACTGAACCAGATCGATGTAAAGACCATCAAGAGCGAAGCAGTAGAGAATGCCGTAGATGCCCGCCGTGCCGCCAAGGAACTGGGTTACCCCGTCATTGTCCGCGCTGCATACGCACTCGGCGGACTGGGTTCGGGCTTTTGTGACAACGAAGAAGAACTGAATGTATTGGTAGAAAAAGCCTTCTCTTTCTCTCCGCAGGTACTCGTAGAGAAGTCCTTGCGCGGCTGGAAAGAGGTGGAATACGAAGTAGTCCGCGACCGCTTCGACAACTGTATCACCGTCTGCAACATGGAGAACTTCGACCCGCTGGGCATCCACACGGGTGAGTCCATCGTCATCGCTCCGTCGCAGACTTTGAGCAATAGCGATTATCATAAACTGCGCGAACTTGCCATCCGCATCATCCGCCACATCGGTATTGTAGGAGAGTGTAACGTACAGTATGCCTACGATCCCGAGAGTGAAGACTACCGCGTAATCGAGGTAAATGCCCGCTTGAGCCGTTCGTCTGCATTAGCCTCTAAAGCAACGGGTTATCCGTTGGCATTCGTGGCTGCAAAACTGGGACTCGGCTACGGCTTGTTCGACTTGAAGAACTCCGTTACCAAGACCACAAGCGCCTTCTTCGAGCCTGCACTCGACTATGTAGTCTGCAAAATCCCTCGTTGGGACTTGGGTAAGTTCCACGGTGTGGACAAGGAGCTCGGTTCTTCAATGAAGTCCGTAGGCGAGGTAATGGCCATCGGCCGTACCTTCGAGGAAGCCATTCAGAAAGGACTCCGCATGATAGGTCAGGGCATGCACGGCTTTGTGGAGAACAAGGAGCTTGTTATCTCCGATATCGACAAGGCGCTGCAAGAACCTACCGACAAACGTATCTTCGTTATCTCCAAAGCCTTCCGTGCCGGATATACCATCGACCAGGTGCACGAGCTGACCAAGATAGACCGCTGGTTCCTGGAGAAGCTGATGAACATTATGAATACCAGCAAGGAACTGGAACAGTGGGGCAAGAATCATAAGCAGATTGCCGACCTGCCCGTCGAACTGCTTCGCAAAGCCAAAGTACAAGGTTTCTCCGACTTCCAGATAGCCCGTGTCATAGGTTACGAGGGAGATATGGAGGACGGCATCCTCTACGTCCGCAACTACCGTAAGAGCGTAGGCGTGCTGCCCGTAGTGAAACAAATCGATACCCTTGCCGCCGAATATCCTGCACAGACCAATTATCTGTACCTGACGTACAGCGGCATTGCCAACGATGTGAAATACCTGGGCGACCATAAATCCATCGTCGTACTTGGTAGTGGTGCCTACCGTATCGGCTCCTCGGTAGAATTCGACTGGTGCGGTGTGCAGGCGCTGAACACCATCCGCAAGGAAGGCTACCGTAGCGTTATGATAAACTATAACCCCGAAACCGTGTCTACGGACTACGATATGTGCGACCGCCTCTACTTCGACGAACTCACCTTCGAACGCGTTATGGATATCCTCGAACTGGAAAATCCGCATGGCGTCATCGTCTCTACCGGTGGCCAGATACCGAACAACCTTGCCTTGCGCCTCGATGCGCAGAACGTGCCCATTCTGGGTACAAGCGCCAAGAGCATCGACAATGCCGAAGACCGTGACAAGTTCTCCGCCATGCTCGACCGCATCGGTGTGGATCAGCCCGAATGGAGTGCGCTTACTTCACTGGAAGACATCAATGTTTTTGTAGAGAAGGTAGGTTTCCCCGTGCTGGTTCGTCCGTCGTACGTGCTCTCGGGTGCGGCCATGAATGTCTGCTCCAATCAGGAGGAGTTGGAACGCTTCCTGCAACTGGCAGCCAATGTATCGAAGAAGCATCCCGTTGTAGTCAGCCAGTTCATCGAACATGCCAAAGAGGTGGAGATGGATGCCGTGGCGCAGAATGGAGAAATCATCGCTTACGCCATCAGCGAACATATCGAGTTTGCGGGTGTGCACTCCGGTGATGCCACTATCCAGTTCCCGCCGCAGAAGTTATATGTGGAGACCGTACGCCGCATCAAGCGCATCAGCCGTGAGATTGCGCGCGAACTGAATATCTCGGGACCATTCAATATCCAGTACCTGGCTCGCGAAAACGATATCAAGGTGATTGAATGCAACCTGCGTGCCAGCCGTTCCTTCCCCTTTGTCAGCAAGGTGTTGAAGATCAATCTCATCGATCTTGCCACAAAAGTAATGCTCGGCATCCCTGTGCAGAAGTTGGACAAGAACCTCTTCGACCTGGATTACGTAGGTATCAAGGCCAGCCAGTTCTCCTTCAACCGTCTGCAAAAGGCCGACCCGGTGCTGGGTGTGGACATGGCCAGTACGGGTGAGGTGGGCTGTATCGGAAGTGATACTTCCTGTGCTGTCCTCAAAGCCATGCTTTCCGTGGGCTATCGCATTCCGAAGAAGAATATCTTGCTTTCTACCGGTACGCCGAAGCAGAAAGTGGATATGCTTACTGCCGCCCGCATGCTTCAGCAGAAGGGTTACAAGATCTTCGCTACGGGTGGTTCCAGCAACTTCCTTACGGAGAACGGTGTAGAGAATACCCGCGTCTACTGGCCCAGTGAGCCGGAGAAACAACCGCAGGCACTCGACATGCTGCACAAAAAGGAGATCGATATGGTAGTAAACATCCCGAAGAACCTCACCGCAGGCGAGTTGACAAACGGCTACAAGATACGCCGTGCCGCCATCGACCTCAACATTCCGTTGATTACGAATGCCCGTCTGGCAAGTGCGTTTATCCATGCCTTCTGCACGATGACGCTGGATGATTTGGCTATCAAGTCATGGTCGGAATATAAGTAATGCCACACTTGGGCAGCTCAAATGCCACACTTCCTTTACTCAAGTGTGGCATTTGAATTGTCGCCCACAAACCAGTCTATCACCTGCCCAAGCTCTGCATGTAGCTCATCTTCCGTAAAGTCTATATCCGACGGATAAATCAGGCACATCCATAAATCCGGTTCTTCTGATATTTTCTGATAATGAGAGGCAGGCAATAGTGGAAATGTTATTGCCGGATCACTAATCATGACTTCAAAGATCAGCTGGTAAGGATGCGAATATATGACGTGATGCCGCATCCGGTAATCAGGTCCGGTCAGGAAAGAATATTTGGGAATAGGACGGATTTCCGGTTCTTCTATATCCGTTTCTACATCCACAACTACGTCTTCAAAAGAAGGCAAATCTGTGTAAAGCAGTCGTCTCAAACCGGTATCTTCCTCCGAGAAGCGGATGATCTGCGTATTGAAGTTCCCATTCTTCTGCGACCATATCTCATAGTCACCGATAAAATAGACACGCTTCTTTGCACGGGTTACCGCTACATTCAGGATATTGCTGTTTACCCATGCAATAGCTCCCGTAGACGAAGGCTGACATCCCAGCAAGAAGATGACTTCCTCCGCCTCCTTGCCCTGGAATTTATGCACTGTGCCGCAATTAGCCTCTGCCCACCTCTTGTATTTGGGCAGTAGCCATTCATTTTCCTTCAGCTGCAATGCCTTCCTTACAGCTGTTTTCACCCCGTTGACAACGGTTGTAAAAGGAGATATGACGTACAACTTCCGGTTATCTTTTCCTTCGTAATGCTTCTTCATCCAGGATAAGATAATCCGAAGACAGAGTTCTCCCTGCTCGGGTACGTAGTGGTTGCCTCCTCCATTAGCCATATTCCTCTTTGAGGGTACATCTATCCATAGCGAGTGGTCGAATAACAATTCCTGCTGTTCGTCTGCCTTTACTTCATCCTTTGTGCCCAGTATCATCGTTCCGTCATAAGAAACCCGATTGGAAATGCTGAACATCGGATTGATGCACCGCCGATGTACCACTAACGGACACCCTACCCAGGTTTCGCCTATCCACGCTCCATACGGATTAATTCGGTCGGCAAACCCTTGTACGGAATGAGACTTTGACAGATAGGCTGCCAGAGAAGCGATTCTGCACTTCTTCTGATAAAGACTCATCAGCGTTTCATCGGTGGTCACCACCGGTTCCACTTGCTTCGGATCGCCTACAATGATTGCTTTCTTTGCCCTCCACAGAGCGCCTACGGCACATTGTGGGGCGGCTTGTCCGGCTTCGTCTACAATCAATAGTCCCAGTTGTTCCTTACCTACGTACTCCAGCATTTTCTGCACCGAAGCAAAAGTAGTGGAGACCACCGGTACAAGGAAGAAGAGACTGTTGAGCAGGGAAGGGAAGATCAGCGCCTTTTCTTCGGAGGTATATTTACCTTCCCAGAGATATATGAGGGAATAAAGATTGCACCGCCACTTGAAAGAATGGATGATAAACGAACCATGCAATACAAGTGCCCGGTAGAACAGCTCTTCCCTTGCTTTGTCGAAAGCTGCATTTTTCAGAGGATTGGCAGGCTGCATCTTTTCATTGGCTTCTTCAAACAGAGCTTCGTTGCAGGACAGTCTATGGCGCAACTGCTCTACAAGCCGGTATTGCTCCATAAACTGCTCTTTGGCATCCTCGAAAGTAGGGAAGCGCCCTTTGAATTCGGCGGCTACCTTTTTGTTATCTGCCTTGCTGCTGATTTTGGAGGCAAACTGTTTCAGCACCATTTCGCAGAAAGAGCGGATGTTATCGCTTTTACCCAGTCGTGCCGAAATCAGTCCCCAGGCTTTCTTTGTCTGTTTGTCAGGTTCCGTAGAGCCGTTGAGCATATTTGTGGCAAGCTCGCCGAAGAACAGGTCGCGTTCTTCACTGAACTTCAGCGTGTGCCCGGCTTCTTTCATGGCTTGTGCCTTGGGAAGTTTGCTCATTTCCGGCAGTTCGAAGGTGATGTTCTCTACTGCCGCATTATTGCAGGATGCCACCAGAATGCCATAATCATCGAGTCCGGATTGTGTTTTAAAAGCGAACGTACTCTGTGACTGTGTTTTGCCTTCCAATGTTTTATTCAGAATGGCATCATAACCGAAAGCGTCATCCGGTTTCTTTAGGTTTGCCAGTAAGCGTGCCCGACGCACTATATATTCGGCTATGATATCTTTAAGCAACGTTGTTTTTCCGGTTCCCGGAGGGCCGTTGACGGAGAAGATGCCGCATCCGCCTTGCCGTTCATCCGTCAAGGCTATGTTGATGGCCATTTGCTGCATCAGTGCGGGGGCAAACTCAGAAGGCCAGCGTCCCATGGGGTATTTCTCCGGTTGCAGCCACTTCCGGTAATTCTCTGCGGAGCAGATGCTGTGGCGTCCTTCAACGGACTTTAACGGTGCATTGATATAGGTATTCAACAGCAGGGCAGACTCTTTGCTTTGTAAGCTCCTGCGTACCCGGCTCAGGTCTTTGGCATAGAAACTCTGGTTCAAGTCAGTATCATTTTCCAGCAGCGTACGGATGCATATTTTCTTTAACTCCTTCTTGCGGTAGAGTTCGGTAGAGTAAAACAGGTTTTGTATATGCAGTTCCGTCATCAACTGCTTCACCTTCTCCAGCAGTCGTCCGTACAATTCGCCGTCCGGAATATCTGCCTGGAAAAACTCATCGCCTTCCTTTATCAAAGGTTCTAAATTATCCTCATTGATCGTCCGGTCGTGCAGCAAGCAACTTATCGCCCAGATATAGGAGGAAAGTTGAAATGAGCCTTTTATGTATTTACCTTCGGGAGATAGCTCTATGGTATAGAGCACGCTGACTTCCCAATTCTTTTCGAGCAGCTTTCTGAAACGTTTATTGTCTTCTTCGGCAGGAATGCGATTGTACAGCGCCGAGAACAGTTCGAACTTCGACACTCCGCCTGCATAGACGCGGAAGTTCTCGTCACCTTCTTCGGAAGGGTGTATAAAGTCGTTCAGTTCATCTTGCGAACCGGCATATTTCAATCTTACTTTTTCAGAGTCGGTATTGCTGTTTGTCGGTTTAGGGAAAGAAATTTCTTGAAAATACTCCAAGGCTTCCCAATAGGCTACTATATTAGTCGTGTCGCGCGAATCATTGGTAACTGAGCTTAGCAGTTCTTTCAGGGATGTCAGGTTCATCAGTTTATAGGATTATTTTGAGTTTCTACCTACAAAGATATGTTTTTTTTATTTGATATTTACATTTGCTTCTGATATTCTGCCGGAGTCATCCCCGTCATTCTCTTAAAGAACTTCGAGAAGAACGACGGATTGGGAAAGTTCAGTTCATCCGATATCTGGAACACCAGCAGGTCGCTGTGCTTCAACAGTACCTTGGCTTCGAGGATGACGGCTTGGTTTATCCATTGCATCACCGTCTGTCCGCTTACTTCACGGATCACCGTACTCAGGTAGTGGGGCGTCAGGCATAGCTTGTCGGCGTAGAAGCTGATGTTGCGTTGGTGCTTGCCGTACTCGTTTACCAGAGCGATGAAGCGGCGGTACACTTCCTCCTGGCGGGAGAGGCGGGAGGGGAGGGAAACTTGTTTCTGGTCCCGTATGTATCTTATATCATATAGCAAGGCGGTGATTAAGTTTTGCACCACCTCCCGACGGAAAGGAGTGCGGTGCATGGTTTCCCATAGCAGTGAGAAGAATCTGTCGGTACGTTCCCATTCCTCGGTGGTCAGTGAGAGGGGAAGCCCGTATTGCCCGCATATATCCGTTATGTTGCTGTTCTGCATGGCAGGCAGGAAGTCATTTTCGGGGACGATTATCTGAAAATCATAATCCGGACTTATCTCGATCAACTCTATCAGAGAATTGGGCGGGGAGATGACAATCATCTGCTCCCTTACTTCGTGTTCCACAAGGTTGATGGATATACGCCCCACACCACGCATGATGCGTATGATGCGGCACTCTTGGGTACGGTAAGGCTGCCCTGTGCGGAACAATGAACTTTGCATTTGCGCAAAGCTGACTACCATGCCTACTCCTTGCCGTATGGAGCGGAATTCGGCATGTGTGATGAGGTCGGCCCTGTCTCTCAACTCTTGAAATCCAAGACTCAGAGGTTTGCTCTTTTCTGTTGTTTTCATTTCTGTTAACGGATGTATATCTGTGGCAAAGATAAGAAAACGGGCGAATATATTATCCATTATTGTTGTAAATCGAACAAATGGGACATCTTGTGCGATTAATAGAAAGTAATCATATATCTTTATAGCCTATCTTTGCACTGTCGAAACAGAACAGAAAACAAAATAGAAAAGATGATAGACATGAGCTATATTTTTTAGACAGAAGAACAAAAGAACATATTAGAAAATATAAGCTATAGCATATCATGAATTTGTTCTTTTGTTCTTCTGTCTAAAAATAATTCTTTTGTCATTTAACTCATAACAGAAACAGAATATGAAAATGAAACGAATCCTTCTTTCTTTCTCCCTTCTTGTTGGCGCAACGTTGATGCATGCCCAACTGACGTTGGACGAGTGCCGGCGCCAGGCACAGGCCAACTATCCGTTGGTACGCCAATACGGACTGATAGAGAAAGCACGCGAGTACGACCTTTCCAATGCCGGGAAAGGTTATCTGCCCCAATTCTCATTGTCCGGTAAGGCGACGTACCAGAGTGAAATAACCCGGTTGCCGGTGGAGATACCGGGCATTGATGTAAAGACTGCTCCGAAAGACCAGTACCAGGTGATGCTCGAAGTGCAGCAGACCCTTTGGGACGGTGGCGATATCCGTTCCAGGAAACGCCTGACGCGTGCCGCCTCGGATGTGGAGATGGAAAAACAAAACGTCGACATGTATGCTTTGAACGACCGTGTAAACCAACTATTCTTCGGCATCCTGCTGCTGGACGAACAACTGAAGCAGAACCAACTGCTGCTGGATGACCTGGGACGGACACATAAGCAAGTTTCGGACTACATAGCCAATGGCATAGCCAGCCAGAGCGACCTGGATGCCGTCAGTGTGGAACAACTGAATACCAAGCAGCGCCGTGTGGAACTGGAAACCTCGCGCCGTGCCTACCTGAACATGCTTTCTGCCTTTATCGGTAAGGAGGTGTCCTCGGAAACGTCTTTGGTGAAGCCGCCCTTGGAAGAAACCGGTGCCGTGGAGGGTGGGCTGAATAATCGTCCGGAACTTCGCTGGTTCGATGCGCAGGGCGAACAGTTGAGGGTGCAGGAAGCTACCCTAAACACGCGCCTGATGCCCCGCTTCGGACTCTTTGTGCAAGGGGCTTACGGCAATCCGGGGCTGAATATGCTGAAGGATGAATTCGATACCTATTATATAGCGGGCGTACGCATGTCGTGGAACTTCGGTAGCTTGTATACCTTGAAGAACGACCGCCGCCGGATAGACAACAACCGTCGCCGGATAGAATCGAGCCGCGACGTGTTCCTTTTCAATACCCGCCTCGAAGCTACCCGGCAGGATGCAAATGTAATCTCCATGCGCCGGCAGATGGCAGATGATAATGAAATCATCCGTTTGCGTGAGAACATCCGCCGTGCCGCCGAAGCCAAGGTGGAGAACGGTACGCTGACCGTGACCGATATGCTACGCGAGATTACGAATGAAAACCTGGCCCGCCAGACCAAGGCACTGCATGAGGTGCAGTTGCTGATGAATATCTGGCAGTTGAAGTATACGTTGAATCAATGAAAATAATAATAAAACATACATCATTATGAAATCATTAAAACTATTTCCCCTCCTGTTCCTTCTTGCTGCTTGTGGAAACGGCACGCCTGAATACGATGCTACGGGAACCTTTGAAGCCACCGAGGTTATTGTATCGGCCGAAGCTTCGGGCAAGCTGCTCAGTTTCGACATTGAAGAAGGCACGGCATTGAAAGCCGGTCAGGAAGTCGGCATCATCGACACCGTACAGCTCTACCTGAAAAAGCTCCAGCTAGAAGCCAGTGTCAAGTCCGTAGAAGGGCAGCGTCCCGACATCCTGAAGCAAGTGGCCGCCACCAAGGAACAGATTGTGCAGGCCCGGCGCGAACGCGACCGTGTCTCCAACCTGCTCCGTGTAGGCGCCGCCAATCAGAAACAACTGGACGATGCCGAGTCACTGCTCGAAGTGCTGAACAAACAGCTCGCAGCCCAGAACTCCACCTTGCGAAACAGTGACCGGAGCCTGACGTGGCAAAGCTCCTCCGTCGGTATCCAGGTGGCGCAGGTCGAAGACCAACTGAGCAAATGCCACATCACCTCTCCGCTGACGGGAACCGTCCTTGCCAAATACGCCGAAGCCGGTGAGTTGGCTGCTCCCGGCACACCGCTGTTCAAGGTGGCTGATATGGAGCAGATTTATCTTCGCGCCTACATCACTTCCGAACAGCTTGCCGACATCAAGCTGGGACAAAAGGTAACCGTTTACTCCGATTATGGCAAGGACATTCAGAAGGAATACCCGGGCATCGTCACCTGGATTTCCGAGACCTCCGAATTTACGCCGAAGACCATTCTGACGAAAGACGAACGTGCCAACCTGGTATATGCCGTGAAGATAGCTGTGAAGAATGACGGGATGCTGAAAATAGGAATGTATGGAGGCTGTAACTTTAAATAGTGTCACCAAGCACTACGGCAAGGTAGAAGCCTTGCAAGGTGTCTCTCTCTCCGTGAAGCCCGGTGAACTCTTTGGCATCATCGGCCCGGACGGTGCAGGGAAGACCTCGCTCTTCCGCATCCTCACCACCTTGCTGCTGGCGGACAGCGGGACAGCTACCGTCTGCGGACTGGATGTGGTGAAGGATTATAAAGCCATACGCCGCCGGGTGGGCTATATGCCCGGACGCTTCTCCCTCTATCAGGACCTGACGGTAGAAGAAAACCTGAACTTCTTCGCCACCGTCTTCCATACCACCATCGAGGAGAACTACGATTTGGTGAAGGACATCTACCGACAGATAGAACCTTTCCGCAAGCGCCGTGCCGGAGCTTTGTCGGGAGGTATGAAGCAAAAGCTTGCCCTCAGTTGCGCCCTCATCCACAAGCCGGATGTGCTCTTTCTGGACGAACCGACAACGGGTGTAGACCCCGTATCGCGCAAGGAGTTTTGGGAAATGCTGCGCCGCCTCAAGGAACAAGGTATCACGATCATTGCTTCCACGCCCATCATCGACGAGGCCCGCCAGTGCGACCGTATCGCCTTCATCAACGAAGGCCGGATACATGGCATCGATACTCCCGAACGCATCTTGGAGCAATTTGCCGACATCCTTTGTCCTGCCGGCTTGCAGCACGATAAGGCAGAGCACCGCGAAGACTACGTCATCGAAGTGAACGACCTGACCAAACGCTTCGGCAGCTTTACCGCCGTCGACCGTATCTCGTTCCGCGTTCACCGGGGTGAAATCTTCGGCTTTCTCGGTGCCAACGGTGCAGGCAAGACTACCGCCATGCGTATGCTCACGGGACTTAGCCATCCCACCGACGGCACAGCCCGTGTAGCCGGTTTCGACATCGCCACCCAGACCGAAGACGTGAAGAAGAACATCGGCTATATGAGCCAGAAATTCTCCCTCTACGAGGACCTCAAAGTATGGGAGAACATCCGTCTCTTTGCCGGTATCTATGGAATCCCCGATGCTGAAATTGCCCCCAAGACGGATGAGCTGTTGCAACGTATCGGCCTTGCCGCCGAACGCGATACGCTGGTGAAGAGTCTGCCTTTGGGATGGAAACAGAAGCTTGCCTTCTCCGTCTCCATCTTCCATGAACCGAAGATCGTCTTCCTGGACGAACCTACGGGAGGTGTCGACCCCGCCACCCGCCGCCAGTTCTGGGAACTCATCTACCAGGCTGCCGACCGTGGCATCACCATTTTCGTCACCACCCACTTCATGGACGAGGCCGAGTATTGCGACCGTATCTCCATCATGGTGGACGGTGTGATCCGTGCCCTCGACACCCCTGCCGAACTGAAACGACAATTCGGGGCCGAGACCATGGACGACGTATTCCAGCAACTGGCACGCCAGGCTGTGCGGACGGCAGACTGATGGAGTGTCTGTGAAATCCGTGTAATCCGTGCCTAAAATATAGATAGAACAATGAAACAATTTATAGCTTTTGTCCGAAAGGAATTCTTCCATATCTTCCGCGACCTGCGCACGATGATGATCCTGCTGGGTATGCCCATCGTGCAGATTATCCTCTTCGGCTTTGCCATCACCACCGAAGTGAGCAACGTGCGGGTGGCCGTCCTCGACCCGTCGAACGATGTGGTTACCCGCCGCATCATCGACCGCATGGATGCCAGCGAGTACTTCACCATCACCCGCCGTCTGTATTCCCCGCAGGAAGTGGAGCAGTTGTTCAGGAAGGGAGACATAGACATGGCACTTGTGTTCGGCAGCCAGTTTGCCAATAACCTCTATACCGGTGAGGCAAGCGTGCAGCTCGTCTCCGATGCTACCGATCCGAATATGGCTACCATGCAGGCAGGTTATGCCACCAGCATCATTTCCGCTGCCGGACAGGAGATGCTTCCGCCGGGAGTACATGCGGCTGCCATCGTACCTCAGGTGAAGTTGCTGTACAATCCTCAGATGAAGAGTGCCTATAACTTTGTGCCGGGTGTCATGGGGCTTATCCTCATGCTGATTTGTGCCATGATGACTTCCATCTCCATCGTTCGCGAGAAGGAGATGGGGACGATGGAGGTGCTGCTTGTATCTCCCGTGAAGCCGCTTTTCATTATCCTTGCCAAGGCGGTGCCTTATTTTGTGCTGTCGTTTGTCAACCTTACTACCGTGCTGTTGCTTTCGGTCTATGTGCTCGATGTTCCTGTGGCCGGTAGTTTGTTTTGGCTGGTCCTGGTGTCGCTGCTCTTTATCTTTGTGTCCCTGGCTTTGGGGTTGCTCATCTCTACCGTTACCCGCACGCAGGTGGCTGCCATGCTGGCTTCGGGATTGATACTGATGATGCCTACCATGCTGCTTTCGGGCATGATATTCCCGATTGAGAGCATGCCTGCCATCCTGCAAGGTATTTCCGTCGTCATTCCGGCACGCTGGTACATCCAGGCTGTGCGCAAGCTGATGATTGAAGGAGTGGATATTTCGCTTGTACTGATGGAAGTCGGCATACTGGCCACGATGGCGGTGTTACTGATAACGATCAGTTTCAAGAAGTTTAAAAATAGATTAGAGTGATTATTATGATAAAGTATCTCATCGAAAAAGAATTCAAGCAGTTGTTCCGCAACTCCTTTCTGCCGAAGCTGATCTTCATCTTCCCCTGCATGATTATGATCGTGATGCCCTGGGCGGCAAACCTGGAGATAAAGAACATCAACCTGAATATTGTAGACAATGACCATAGTGTCATTTCCCGGCGTCTGGTCGATAAGATTGGTGCTTCCACTTACTTCCGTACCACGGATATTCCCGGAACTTACGACGAAGCGCTGCGGGCCATCGAAGTGGGATCGGCAGATATCATTCTGGAGATTCCCCGTGATTTCGAGAAGGACTGGATGGATGGGAAAGCCCCCGACCTGCTGGTTGCCACCAATGCCGTGAACGGAACGAAGGGAGGGTTGGGAAGTTCCTATCTCTCTGCCATCATCAACGACTATGCCCGCGAGTTGAGGGAGGAATCGCCTGCATCGGCAGGGGTGGGCAGGTCTGTTCCCCGTGTAGAAGTGACGACTCAGAATCTTTATAACCCGAACCTGAACTACAAACTCTTTATGGTTCCTGCACTTATGGTCATGCTGCTGACAATGATTTGTGGTTTCCTTCCGGCACTCAACGTAGTGGGAGAGAAGGAGGCAGGTACTATCGAGCAAATCAATGTGACTCCCGTCAGCAAGTTTGTTTTCATTGCAGCCAAGCTGATTCCCTATTGGGTGGTAGGCTTTGTGGTACTGACGATTTGTTTCATTCTTGCTTGGCTGCTCTACGGTATTCTGCCTGCCGGACATTTCTTCACGATCTATGGTTTTGCGGTGGTGTTCCTGCTGGTTGTTTCCGGATTGGGACTGGTGATATCCAATCACTCTGCCACGTTGCAGCAGGCCATGTTCGTCATGTGGTTCTTTATGCTTATACTGATGCTGATGAGTGGTCTTTTCACTCCTATTCATAGCATGCCGGAGTGGGCGCAGTGGATTGCCCGTCTCAATCCCTTAAAGTATTTTGTGGAGATGATGCGTACTGTTTATCTTCGTGGTGGTGGTTTCTCCGATTTGCTTCCCCAGTTGGGTGCCTTGGCTTCTTTTGCGGTGATCTTTAATCTGTGGGCGGTGAAGAGTTATAAGAAGAGTAATTGATAGGGAAAAGTGAATGATTTGTGATACTTGATAGAGAAAAGGTGTTGTCTCCCTTTCGGAAAGGAAACAACACCTTCATTTTACACATTCATTGCATTCGCTCCCAGTGCACCCAGCACAGCCGAAGCTATCGCAATGACAATTTTCAGGATTTTATCCCAGGTAGATGATTTTGTACTCATAAGATTTTAAAGTTTAGGTTTATATTTTATCCCAGCGGATTCTCTCCTTGGTCTCCATCCGAACCGCCGCCGCCCGGCTTGTTGTCGTCCGAGCCGCCTCCGGAGGAACTTCCTCCTTCTCCCTTATTCACCAGCGATTCCAGGTCATAGAAATCGATCTTCTGCCCTGCACGTGTTGCCGTGATGTCCGGTCTTACGGTGCTGGACGGCCTGAAGTTAATCTTCACCGCCTTGATGTTCTTCGCCGTGCACTCCTTTACATCCAGTACCCCTGCCGTACGTGCCGACAAGCTGAATACTCCGAAGTTCTTCACATTCACCGACTGTCCGTTGTAGAGCGTTGTAATCATCGCTTCCACAAAGTTTGTCAGCACGCTTTGAATGTCTCCGAGCGTCAGTGAACTCTTCTCCTTCATCACATACGCAAGGTCGTCCAGCGTCGCATTGTCTCCCAATGTCACCAGTTGCGGATAATACTTTGCCACCGCATCTGCTTTTCGAGGATCCTTCCTCGCAATCTTCTTGAATGGTACTCCCATAAACAATTAAAAAATTAAAGGTTAAAAACTATATTAACTAATTCTCTGCCACAAAAGTACCCTTTTCCCTTCTTCTTTATCATGAGTTCCCGTGAGCTCCTTCCGTTGTCTCACCTTTCCCGATGTTTCACCGGAATCCTCCTGCCATTCCCCCTTATTTGTATAACTATTTCTTGCTTATATCCCTGATATTCATTACCTTTATACCATATTAATCAACTAAAACCTATCAGAATGAAAATCGAAAAAGAAAAGAAAGAAGAAGCGGAAGACCTCCGTCCGTTCCACGTCCGCACCTACACCAAAGAAGAGCTTGCCATGCTCTACAACCCTACCTTCTGCGTTACCAATGCCATCAATACCCTTTCCGCCTGGATTCGCCTGAACAAACCCTTGAAAGAGGAACTCGCCGCCGTAGGCTACAACCGCTACCGTCGTAGCTTTACTCCCCGGGAAGTATCTCTGCTGGTGAAATACTTGGGAGAACCTTGATCCTTTGTAAAGAAAATGCCAATATATATGAAGCCCCGTAACAATATATGTTATTCTGTATAACAATATATGTAACGGGGCTTCTCTTGTCATTAGCCTTTCATTCAGAACGGCAACTTGTTTTCTTCTTCTGTTCCTTTTCCTCCTTCTGTTTTCTTCTGTGAAGAGTTGGGCTCCTTGAAGTTGTTCTCCACATCATCCTGCTGAATATCCACCAGCTCGTATTCCGTGGTATCCTGCTCATTTATCCTTGTTCTGAAACCGTATTTCTCCAACGCTTGTACCAATACCTGCTGTGCATGCTGGGTCACCGGCACCTTTCCGAATACATTCAGCTTTGTCAGTATGGCAGCTGCCGGCATCCATCGTACGTTCAGGTCCTCCGGCAACGGCTTGCGGAAGAAGACAAAAAGATTCTCTTCCACCGGATCCTTCATGCGGTGCAACTCATTATGTTTGTTCAGCTGCTCTATCTCTTCGCCTTCGTACCAGTAGCGGAAACCGCTTTCGAGCAGAGCCAGTGCTTGGGAGTAAACTCCGGCATGGTTTACGGGCGTACGATAATCTACCTGCCGGATGGTGATGGGCAGAAAACGCCGGTTTCCGCCTACGTCCTGCAGACATTGCCGGTTGTTGGTGCTTCCGATGAAAGACGCATGCCGTATGAAGGTGAAGGCTTCGAAATCGTAGGCTTTTCGTTGCGTGACGTTTTCCTGGGTGATGAATCTCTTCAGATTTGCCAGTTCTCCGGGCTTTACTCCTTCAAACTCTTCCATATTGATGATGAGTCTGGTGGATAACAGTTGGGCATGGTCCTTGTTGGCAGGGTCCACCATGCCGTTGTAGAAGTATTCTTTCCATTCGGGCGGCAGCAGGTTGCGTATCCAGGTGCTTTTCCCCTTTCCCTGTTCGCTGTAGAGTATGGGTACCAGCTGGTTCATGTCCTTGTCGCGGATGGCACATGCCACCATGCCTACGATCCATTTCCGGAATCCTTCTCTCCATAGTTCCTGGTTTTCGGTCTGTATGGTGTCTGCCAGTTGGCGGATGTAATCCGTTCCGTCCCACGACGGCAGGTTGTCTAGGTAGCCGAGGAATGGGTTGAAATCTTTGGCGTAATTGGAATCGATCACGGCTTTCAGGAAGTTCTGGAAACAGGAAATGCCTGCCATCTGCAGGTCTACGAATATGGAGTTGTAGTCTTTGATACGCATGGGACGGTAACCTTTTCGGGCTTCTTCCGGTCGGTCGTATGGCATAAACTCCAGTCGGTCCAAGACGATGTTTCTTCTTATCCCGTAATGTTCTTCCAGAAAATCCATCACCTGGTTGATGACGGGTTGCTTCTCTTCCTTTGCTTTTTCTGCCGCTTCGGTCTTGCTGGTGTAGCTGTAGGCGTTGTGTACGGGGTCCAGTACGTTCAAGTCTTGGTTGCCGAAGTCTTTTTGTATCATCAGGCAGGCGGACTCTTCCTTGATTCCTTTGCGATAGCAGCGGTTGCCCAGTATGTAGAGGAAGTTGTCGCGGTTTCCTTCCACGAATTTGTCCGAACGCTTGGTGGTGCTCAGTGCTTTGCGGTATTCCATCATTTCCCACGGCTCCACCTGGGTGGCGGATGTGGGAGAGACGGATGCTCTTTTTTTCCTGGGCCGTACTGTCTTTTCCGGAGGTACGATCTGCAGATTGTAGTCCGGGATGGCTGCCAGCAGTGCTTCGTTCAGATACGCTTCGGGGTCGTACGACTCGAAGAATCCCCGGCTGATGTCGCTTCCGCTGGTATCTACTTTTACTCCCGTCAGTTGCTCGATGCGGACTCTCGTGGCTTCGTACATTTGCGCATGATACTTTTCCAGTTCGGTATAGCCGATTTCCCGCGTGCTGAAGGTCGTTTCGCGCAGTTTGCAGGCGTAGGCAGTGCGCAGGTAGACAAATACCTTGAAACCATGCTGCTTGGGGCTGAGGAAAGCGGCGAGTATGTCCGGATCGGCCTCCAGGAGCTTTCGGACGGCTTTGATCTGTTCGGTTTTCAGCCCGTCGATGTCGATGGTAATAACGGGGTTGTAGCCTGCGATGCTGTAGGGCAGCCGTTCTTTTTCGTAGTTGGCGGTCAGCGAAAGGTAGGGGAGTGTCCTTTTCAGTTTTTCTGCCTCCTTCTTCATTCCTTTTTCTGCTTGTTGCACAATGCGTTGTATGGTTGCGGCATGCTTCCCATTGCGCACTTCTTCAATGATTGTTTTAAGACTCGTTTTTCCTGCCACGGCAGAGAATCCCTTGTGTAGGGTGATGGTAATGTCTTCCATCGGTTCTTTTGTTTTTAAGTTTTAAATTAGTTCGAAGAGTCTGTGAATCGGTAAGCTCTTCATGATGGAAAACTTAGGAACTCATAAGCTCAGCTGTTCCTTATCTCTTGGGGAACACACTGCAAAATAATATCAAAAAATCCGAATAAAAAAACAGCCCGGCTTAGTGGAAGCGGGCTGTTTCTTTAATTTCGGAATGCGGATTTGCCTGTTCGGCTATTTGGCGTTTTCCAGTTCTTTTATTCGATTATACAGTTCTGTTTCAAGACTTTTAGAGTTGATTTCTTTACTGACGTTTCTTGTGTTCAGGAATTGGAACTGTGTCATCAAGAATGCTATCCATTCCTTGACTTCCGTCGCTCTTCCTTTTTTTTTCAGGATAAGGATAATGCGGGCTGCGGCATCTATAATCTCCTTTCTCTCTTTCGTCACGGGTAGGGGTGTGCTGCCCATTAGTTTGATACTTAAAGCAAAGTTTTCTGCATTAATTTTCTCGTCTTTCAGGGCGATGTTGTACTGTTCTTCCTCAATCACCGTTGCTTTTTTAAAATTACATTTTTCATTTGTTTTTTCTAATTTCGTTTAACGATTAAAAATGTTTATACGTTAAAATGGCGCAAAATTAGTGTTTATTCACTTTCTGCCAAAATTAATATCGGTAGTTCTGCTGAAACAATAATCTCTTGAGAAAAAAATCGCCGTGTGCTGTCGCTGTGTATATTACTGTAATATATATGTAGGGGGATTTCTTTTAAAAAAGAGAGAGTATTACGCGCGTGCGCGTATGTATTTAAAATAAAGGGGAATAGGGGTGGGGAAGTGGTTTTTAAACGTTCGTTTAATGGACGCAAAGGTAACGTCAAGAAATGAAATTACAAAATATTCTGATGAATAAAATGATAATCTTTTTTAATAAAACGCTTATCTGATTATATATCAGATTATTGCACAATATCCCAATTTGGAATTTTAACATGTATTTCTATTAAAATAGCATGATATGTAAGAGGGCTGGAAAAGGCGTCCATTAAACGAACGTTTATTGAACGCTTTACTGTCTTTAACTCGCTCGTTTATAGCTTTTTATACTCTAAAAAGTGTCCTATAACTGTTTCACCGCTTCTTTTTCCGTGATGGTAGGAAGCTTTGAGATAATATGAATGCAGCATAAGTTACTGAAAACAATCGCATTACATAATTTGACCGGGAGGTATTTCACTACTCCGGTGTCCCTAAAAAACATCCTTTTCTGAGATAATAAATATCCTTTTTTCAGGTAGTAAGTATCCTTTCTTTAGGTAGTAAGCGTCCTTTTCAAAGAAAAAATAGAGTTTTCTTCATCTCTTTCTCCCTGTCATTCAGAGCGAAGCGAAGAATCTCTTTCCCCTTTTTCTCACAAAGGCTCTCTTCTCCTCTTTTATAATAATGAGTAATTCATCTGGAAATACATCGTCTTTTTCTTCGTCTGATCTTTATTGGTTCGCCGTTCGCGTCTCCTATAGCCGCGAACTGACTTTGAAAGCCATTTTAGATAAAGAGCAGATAGAGAATTTCATTCCCATGCGGTATAGTTATATAATGAAGGGAGGCAAGCGTGTACGCAAGTTAGTTCCTGCTATCCACAACCTTGTCTTCATCCATTCCACGCGCAAACGTATTGACCTCTTGAAGGATGAGCTCGAAGCTTCCCTGCCCATACGTTTCATTATGAATCGTGAATATTGCCGTCCGGTTGTCATCCCCGATGCCCAGATGCGTAGCTTCATCCTTGTTGCCGGTACTCACGATGAGTCCATTCTCTACATAGAACCCGCCGAGCTTCATTTAGTGAAAGGTCAGAAAGTCCGTATCATCGACGGCATCTTCAAAGGCGTTATCGGAGAGTTTGTCCGCATTCGTCACGACCGTCGGGTAGTAGTAAATATAGAAGGTGTCATGGCTGTTGCTACCACTTTTATTCATTCGTCGTTGGTCGAGCCATTAACCAATGATTGATATAATCTGTCATCCTAAGCTTGTTCAGCGATTGATGTTATTTGTCATTCTAAGCTTTCTGAAAGACTTCTCTTCTCAAGTATTGAAATAATTTATAATTATAATTCTTCATGGATTCTTTATACACTCTTGCCCATCAACTCCTAACCTTAGGCATGGATGGTAGTCCCATTTACGCGGACCAGTTTACACGTTTGAATCGTGACGTCTACGAGCAAGCTCTTCATCTTTATGGTACTCGTGGCAACACAGTCGAAGAAGAAGCCGAGCTTTGCCTTGGCCTGTTAGTTGCTTTTGCCGCTACTATTTATGATAACGGCCGCAAGCAACAATATGTTCAGAATGTACTTGACCGTAGCTGGGAGGTGCTTCCCAAGCTTCCTGCTTCTTTGCTGAAAGTTCGCCTGCTGACTTATTGCTATGGTGAGGTTTATGATGAAGAGTTGGCAAAGGAAGCTCATGGTATTATTGATACTTGGGATGAAGGTGGGCTGACTTTGGAACAGGTGGAGATAGTTGAGGAATTGAGGAATATTGAGGAAAATACGTACCCTTTTGAAGAAATAGAAAAATAAATTTTATGTTTCTCATATAATAGGCCTTTACATTTTTTATGACTGATGTGAATATTGGAAGTAATAGACGTATAGCAAAAAATACTTTCTTGTTATACATACGAGTATTAATATTACTATTTGTATCTCTATTTACTTCACGGGTTGTATTGGATGTTCTTGGGGTCGATGATTATGGTATTTATAACTTGGTAGGAGGAGTTGTGGCTATGTTTTCCATGCTTAGTGGAACTATGGCTGGAGCTTCCCAACGTTTTATAACTTACGCTTTAGGGGAAAATGATAGACAACGTGTTTCTCGTGTTTTTTCAACAAGTGTTACTCTACATCTTATTTTAGGTATCTTCATTGTAATTATACTTGAAATTTTTGGTCTGTGGTTCTTGTATAATAAGCTAAATATTCCTATAGAGAGATTATCGGCTGCAGGCTGGGTGATGCAATGTAGTATTTTTGCTTTTTTCATCAATATTATTTCAGTACCGTATAATTCTTTGATCATTGCCTATGAAAAAATGAGCGCATTTGCCTATATTAGTATATTAGATGCTGTACTAAAACTAGGTTCTGCATATCTGTTATGGTTGGTTGGTTCAGATAAATTAGTTGCGTATGCTATTTTCATATTGATTATAACAATGATTCAACGTGCCGTCTATTCTATCTATTGTAAAAACCATTTTGCGGAAGCCAAACATATATCTTTAAAGATAGATGGTAAACTTTTTAGAGATATGTTTTCTTTTGCATCGTGGAATTTATGGGGAACTGGTTCTGCTGTTTTACGTAATCAAGGGGTTGATATTATTTTAAATTTGTTTTTTGGCGTTACTATAAATGCGGCAAAAGGAATCTGTAATCAAGTACAGAATGGTGTTTATCAGTTTGTGGGTAATTTCCAGACAGCAGTTTATCCCCAGTTAACTATGTCTGTGGCACAAAGGGATTATGTCAGGACGCGTACATTGATTTTCCAGGGAGGACGTTTTTCTTTTTATTTAATGATTTTTTTTTCTTTACCTATCATGGTTGCAACGCCACAGATACTGTCTCTTTGGTTGAGTGTAGTACCTGATTATACAGTCGTTTTTATACGTTGGACATTTATTTATTTGTTATGTGATACTTTATCTCGTTTCTTAGTAACATCAATCCTAGCGAATGGTAATATTAAAAATTATCAAATAATTGTAGGTAGTACAAAACTATTGGCACTCCCTTTTATTTATATTATTCTCAAATTTGGGGGCACTCCTTTGGTTAGTATTTGGGTGATTATTGGACTTGAACTAGTGTGCTTGACTCAACGACTTTATTTCTGTCGAAAGTATATAGGGTTATCTGCCGGGTTATATTTAAGGAATGTATTTCTTAAATGTTGGAGTGTTTTCATTTTGGCAGCAGCTATTCCATTCTATGTTTCATTTTCTTTGACAAGTAATCTTTGGATTTTACTTATAACTTCTGTGTGCTCTGCATCTCTTGTGATTTGCTTTGTGGGATTAAGTCTGGATGAGAAAAAAAAGATATCTCAGAAAATAGTAAGTGTAGTATATCATAAGTTTCATCCATGAATAATATCCAAATAGTATCGAATGCTTTGTTATGTTCAAATTGCGGTGCATGCAAAGCTATTTGTCCAAGAGAATCTATTTCTTTTAAATTCAGTTCGTTAGGCAGAATGTATGCTTCTGTAAGCGAGACTTGTGTGGATTGTGGTTTGTGTACTAAAGTATGTCCGTCTTTGGATTATTATGGTTTGCATGCTATCTTTTCAGATAGGTATATAGGAGCAATAAAGAAGGTATATGTCGGAAAAACTACTAATGATATATTCTATAAGAATGCTCAAAGTGGTGGAGTTTGTACAACCTTATTGGAGCACTTATTTGAGAGTGGTGCTATAGATTGTGCAGTTCTTTGCCGTATGTCTTATGGTAGAAATATTCCTATTGTAGAGTCAGTAGTAGTCAATAAGAAGGAGCAATTGCTTGATTGTCAAAAGAGTTGTTATGCTCCGGTTGATATCCTATCTGTCCTGAAAGCGGTAAAAGATAAAAGTAAAGTTGCTATTGTAGGACTACCTTGCCATATTCAAGGTTTGGAAGCTTTGATGCGAACTTCTAATAAATATTCTATAGTGAAATATAGAATAGGCCTAATATGTGAACGTACTCTTGGCTCTACCTTACAAGATGTAATGGTTTCATATCAAAAAAGAGAATATGTTAAGATAGATTGGAAACGTAAAGATTTCAATCATGGTTCTACTTATTATCCCTATAAAACAGCACCATTAGTCGTTACTTATAAAAATGGTGAAGAATATATATATCCGAATCTTTATCGCTTTGCACTGAAGGATATGTTTACCTCTCCTCGTTGTCGGGTTTGTTATGACAAATTAAATGTTTTTGCAGATATAGTATTAGGTGATCCTTGGGGGATGTCCAATATTGACTGGCAACATGGTGAATCATTAGTTATTGTGCGTACCGATTTAGGGAAACAATTAATTGATGATGCAATTTTGTATAAAAAAATAAAGTTGCGTGAGGCCGATTTGGAGGAGATGTTGCGTGGGCAAGGTATTCAAAAACGTAGGGAACAGGTTGCTGTATATTCGTCGGCTTTACAAATTCTTCCTGTAAAGTGCGATTCTTATTTATATTCTCAAGAGAAAGGAAAAGCAGTTTCTGTAAATAGTAAAAAAGCGATGATTGAAATGGAGCAATTTCTTCAACGTGAGAGGAAATCTAAGGAAATGATTGTAGAGGAAGCTCATCGCTTGATAGAAGCAGCCATTAAGAAAGAGAGAATGAACAAGAATATAATTATTCGTATTGCAAAACGGATTTATAGAATAATTTTAAAATGAAAATTGTATTATCAGGCTTGGGGACCACTAATAAAGGTGCTGAATTGATGCTTTATGCTATATTGCAGCAAATAGAGTTGAAATATCCGCAAGCAGAAGTCTTTATTTCGAAAAAATCAGTGAGACCGGAATACGTTGATACGCGAATTAGTTTAAAATATAAGCCATATTCTAAATGGAAAGCAATAGCAATTCGCTCCAAGATAAGGGGTATTTTCCGTATCTTGCATTTACCCACTCATATATTCAGCGATACTACTGTGGTAGAAAATGCTGATTATTTTATAGACGGAAGTGGTTTCGTTTTTTCTGACCAGTGGAATTTAAATTTCAGTGCTTTATATTATTGGGAACATATCCTTAGGAGTTATCACGAACAAGGTACTAAAATTATTTTCCTTCCCCAAGCCTTTGGTCCCGTTGAAAAGGAGTTTACGAGGAAAATTATTTCATGTATAGACAAATATGCAGATGTTGTGATGCCTCGCGAAATGGTTTCAAAGAACTATCTGGCACAATGTTTTATAAATCAAGATAAGATTAAATTATTTACGGATTTTACTTCTTTGGTTGAAGGACGTTTTCCTGAAAAATATGCTTCCTTAAGGGATGCTGTGTGTATTATCCCCAATATGAGAATGATAGATAAGGGTATGATATCAATGGAAGATTACCTTGCAGCTCTTTTAAGAATAGTTCGCTTGGCAAAGAGTTATGGTAAGCAAGTTTATTTACTTAACCATGAAGGAATGGCAGATGAAAAATTGGCTTTTTCTGTACAACAGCATCTGAATGATAATATAGAAGTAGTAACTGGTCTTAATGCTTTAGAAGTAAAAGGCCTTATTGCATCCTCTTTCTTATGTATCACTTCTCGTTTTCACGGAGTGGCTTCTGCATTAAATTCTTGTGTTCCTTGCCTGGCCACTAGTTGGAGCCATAAATATGAAGAACTGTTTAGGGATTATGGCTTGGAGAATAGTATTTTAGAACTTAATAATGTAGATGATAAGATTGTGGAATATCTTCAACCTGAAAACAATCGTTTAATCAGGCAACACTTAGAAAAACAAGTTACTAAAATTAAGGAACAGACTTCACAGATGTGGAAAATAGTTTGGAATGAATAGTAGATTGGCATCCTATTTGAAACAATAATCAGCTTCTTTTTATCAATAAAGGATAATCAATTGCTATGCAGTTAATAAAATGTTTGTAGATGGTGATTGAGGTGTTATAAAATAAAAAAATAAATGAAAACTTTTCAAGACTTAAAGCGTAATCTCAAGAAAGACGGCTCTTCTTTTCCCGTTTTTAAGATTGCCTTATTAGGTGATGCTGCCACCCAGTTCCTTTCCGCTGCCATACGCGGTATGGGTTATGAGTGTGGATATAACCTAGATTTGTGGGAGGCGGAATACAATCAAGTGGAACGTCAGGTTTTGGACATGGCTTCGGATTTACACGGCTTCCGAGCCGATTATACGGTTGTGTTCCAATCCACCCATAAACTGTTGGAAAAATACGGTTCACTTCCCGTTTCCGAACAGGAAAATTTGGCGGAGAATCGGCTGGACTTTATCCGTACTCTCTGCAGTTCCGTTCCAGGTCGCATTATCTATTATAACTATCCCGAGATCGAAGATACCATTTTCGGCAGTTATGCCAATAAAGTTCCTTCTTCTTTTACTTATCAGCTTCGCAAGCTCAATTATGAACTGATGAATCTGGCGCAACACTTCCCGAATCTGTTTATCTGTGATTTGGCGGGTATCCAGAACAAATGGGGGCGCGACTTTATGTTCGACAGTAATGTATATGTCAGTACCGAAATGATTCTCAGTATTGATTCCCTGCCTTATGTGGCTTCTCGCACACTCGACATCGTTTGTGCCGCCGAAGGCAAATTCAAGAAATGCCTAATTCTTGACCTGGACAATACCGTTTGGGGAGGAGTTGTCGGCGACGACGGCTGGGAAAATATCCAAATCGGTCACAGCTTGGGTATAGGCAAAGCCTTCACCGAGTTCCAGCAGTGGGTCAAGAAACTGAAGAATCGCGGAATAATTATTGCCGTATGCAGCAAGAACGATGAAGCCAAAGCCAAAGAGCCTTTCGAGAAGAATCCCGAGATGGTGTTGAAACTTGATGATATCTCTGTGTTTGTGGCCAATTGGGAGAACAAGGCTGATAATATCCGCACTATTCAGAGTATTCTGAATATCGGTTTCGATTCGATGGTTTTTCTGGACGACAATCCTTTTGAACGTAACATGGTGCGTGAACACATACCGGGAGTAACGGTACCCGAACTCCCCGAGGATCCGGGCGAATATCTTGAATATCTCTATTCATTGAATCTGTTTGAGACGGCTTCCTACAGCGAAGGTGACAAAGATCGTACCCGACAGTATCAAATAGAAGCCGAACGTGTATCCCTCCAACAAAGTTTCACCAACGAAGCCGATTTCCTGAAATCTTTGAATATGATTTCTGAAGTGAAAGGCTTCGATTCGTTCAATACTCCCCGCGTGGCACAGTTGTCGCAGCGCAGTAATCAGTTTAACCTCCGTACCGTCCGTTACACGGAAGCCGAAATATCGGCCATAGAAAATGATGACCGTTATGCCACTTTCTCTTTCACGTTGTCGGACAAGTTTGGTGATAACGGTTTGATTTGTGTCGTTATCATGGAGAAGCTGGATGCGGAAAACCTCTTCATTGATACCTGGTTTATGAGTTGCCGCGTGCTGAAACGCGGTATGGAGAATTTTACTCTGAACACGATCGTAAGCTATGCGAAGGAATACGGTTTCAAACATATCATCGGCGAGTATTTACCGACGGCGAAGAATCAAATGGTGGAGGAACATTATCCCCGCTTGGGTTTTACTCCCGTAGAAGACTCCGTATCCCGTCGGTTTGAATTAGATGTGAATTCTTATCGGGAAAGTGAATGCTATATCATAAAGAAATAACTAATATTTATATCAAATGGAAAAGAATGACGTTTTGGCGAAAGTGCAGGATATCTTTCGTGATGTATTGGATAATGACGAAATCGTTTTGAATGATGAAACGACGGCGGACGACGTTGAGGAATGGGATTCCTTATCCCATATCCAATTGATTGTTGCCATAGAAAAATCTTTCGGCATAAAATTTACCTCAAAGGAAATCCTTTCTTGGAATAATGTGGGAGAAATGATTGACTGTATTTTCACTAAATAAAGCGATGATTGACAATTTGAAATTCCACCATATCGGTTATGTGACGGATAGCATAGCCGATACTTCAGTGCTTTATTTACAAGCGGGTTATCAGGTGAGTCCTATAATTGAAGATGATATTCAACGTGTAAAAATTTGTTTCTTAACTAAACAGGATTTTCCAAAAATAGAATTGGTCGAGCCTGTTGACGAGCGGTCTTCTGTAAATAAGATTTTGAAAAAGAATGGTGTATCTCCTTATCATGTATGTTATGAAGTTGATGATATTAAAAACGTTTTTAATGAGTTGACTGAAAATCAAGGTTATATTCCCCTTTTTCGCCCTGTCGAGGCAGTTGCAATGGAAAATAAACTTATTTGTTATCTATATAAAAAAGAGACGGGATTCATCGAATTGGTAAATAAATTCTAATATAAAGATATGGTTGTCAACTCACTTAGTTTTTTACTTTTCTTTTCGGTCGTATTTGCTGTATATTATTTTGTTTTTCCCGATAAGTATAAATGGAAAAATGTATGGCTGTTGATAGCAAGCTATTTTTTCTACGGCTGTGCCGAATGGAAAATGATTCCGTTGTTATTAGTGGCAACTTTGTTATTTTACAGACTCGGCCTTGCTATCGGCTACTATAATGATAAATGCGAGAAAAAAGCTTCTCTTCTGACTGTTATAGGCGTTTTACTGGGAGTCGGAATACTTTTGTATTTTAAGTATTTGAACTTTTTTATAGAGTCGTTCGGCAGTTTCTTTAATGCAATAGGGTTACGGACCGATTGGCATACATTCTCAATTATTATGCCGTTAGGTATCAGTTTTTTTACATTCAAATTAATCAGTTATGTAATAGAAGTTCATCGCCGACGCATTCCTTCTTGTGAGAGTTTTATATCCTTTGCCACTTATATTTCTTTCTTTCCGACGATTCTATCCGGTCCGATTGACCGCCCGAAAGCTTTTTTGTCTCAGTTGGAAAGTAACAGAAACTTTAGTTATTCCATGGCGGTTGACGGACTCCGGCAGATACTTTGGGGCATGTTCAAGAAGATGGTGATAGCGGATAATTTAGCTCTGATAACAGGAAATGTATGGCATTCATACCATGAGTTTTCTGGGCCTATTCTATTATTGAATGTTCTATTTTATCCTTTCCAAATGTATATGGATTTTTCCGGTTATTCGGATATGGCTATCGGAGTCGGGAAATTATTGGGATTAAAAGTGGCCAAGAATTTCAATTATCCCTTTCTAGGGCGGAATATTGCTGAATATTGGAAAAATTGGCATATGTCATTAACTTCTTGGTTGACGGATTATGTATTTATGCCCTTGAATATCTATTTCAGAAACTGGAATAAGTTTGGTTCTGTTCTGGCAATCATTATAACCTTTATATTGATAGGCTTGTGGCATGGGGCTAACCTGACATTTGCATTATTTGGGTTGTATCATGGTTTGTTATATATCCCATTAATGTATAATGGATCGTTTTTTAAGAAGACAAAACTGGTTGAGAGCAAATATGGGACACCTTTGTTTCGGGACTTTTGCAAGATGCTTTCAACTTATTTACTTGTCTCTTTGGGATTAATATTATTTGCATCGGTGAATATAACGGAAGCTGGGGAGTATTGTATCCGGATGTTTTCCACACTGATTGAAGTGCCAACTTATAGTGAAATTATGTCATTCGTTGTTTCCAAGAATATATTCTTATGTCTGCTTTTCTTTTCTTTGACAATTTTAGTTTTGGAGTGGAAAAGCCGAAAGTTAGAATATGGTTTGTGCCTTGTTGAAACATACCGTAATAAATATGTGAGATATCTGATTTATGAGATTCTGGTAATATCAATATTATTTCTTCGTGGACATACTGTCCCGTTTATGTATTTCCAATTTTAATATGAAAAAGTTCATTGTCAATACTTTGCTTTTTTCAGGCTCGATTTTGTTATTCTTTATTCTAGCTTGTTTTATCATTGATTATAGTGGCATGTCCGATTGGGCTTACAAAAGATTTACTGTCGGAAGGCAGACATCTTTAGTGCTAGGTACCTCAAGATCGGCGCAGGGGATACAACCCCAAGTTATCAATAACTACTTTGCTGACAGTACTAATATCAAGCTCCCTATTTATAATTTTAGCTTTACAGTGACTTCTTCTCCCTTTGGAGAAATTTATTTCAATGCTATAAAGAAGATATTGGATACTTCGGTTAAAGAAAAAATGGGCTTATTTATTGTTGCGGTAGATCCTTGGAGCTTGTCTGAAGAAGAAGAATGGGATGCTAAGGATTATAGGGAGACTTTTTCATGTTTAAATGAAATTAAGTGCTTGCATATGAAACCTAATTGGGAATATATTGCGTATTATTTTCATCTTAGAGATTCGGAATGGTGTAGTAAATTTAGTCAATTGGAAGATGATGGTTGGTACCGAGTTAATTTTTCTATGGTTGATTCCGTAGTTGAAGAGAATATAAAACAAAAGTTAGCTCTATATAAGACTTATCATATAAATAAATCTTTGTATCGATTGAAATGGTTAGAAAAAACTATTGAATATTTGAAAAACTACGGAAATGTGTATTTATGTCGAATCCCGGTATATTCCGGAATGCTTTGTCTTGAAGACAAGCATTGGATAGATTTCGACAAGGATATGAGAACGGTTGCCGCTAAATATGATATCCCTTATTTTTCTTTTAGAAATGATCGTGGAGAATACCGCACTATAGACGGCAATCATTTGTATAAAGAAGACGGGAAGATCTTTACACAAAATTTATGTGATTCGATAAATACTTATAATAATGGATTCAATTAAGATTTGCGTAATCGGTCTCGGTTATGTTGGGCTTCCTTTGGCTCGTTTGTTCTCTACGAAGTTTGAAACAGTTGGCTTTGATATGAATCAAGATCGTGTAGATACCTTGATGAAAGGTCACGATGCTACGCTCGAAGTAGCAGATGAATTACTTCAAGAAGCTATTGAGAAGAATGGGTTTGTTTGTACTACCGATATAAAAAAAATAAAAGGCTGTAACTTCTATATCGTTGCAGTACCTACTCCTGTAGACGAGAACAACCGCCCAGATCTTCGCCCATTGTGGGGAGCAAGTGAAACTGTGGGCAAGGTCATCTCAAAAGGGGATATTGTGGTATACGAATCTACTGTATATCCTGGTGTCACCGAAGAAGAATGTTTGCCTGTTGTAGAGCGTGTTTCTGGATTAAAGTTCAATGAGGATTTCTTTGCCGGTTATTCTCCGGAACGTATTAATCCGGGGGATAAGGAACATACTGTGGAAAAGATAAAGAAAGTGACATCAGGTTCTACGCCCGAAGTTGCAGATATTGTAGACGGAGTATATAATTCAGTGTTGGTGAACGGTACACACAAAGCTCCTTCTATTAAGGTGGCCGAAGCATCGAAGATTATAGAAAACTCTCAGCGTGATGTCAACATTGCGTTTATGAACGAGCTTGCTAAAATTTTCAATGCTATGGGGATTGATACAAATGATGTGATAGAGGCGGCTTCGTCCAAATGGAATTTCATTAAGTTGAAGCCTGGTCTGGTAGGGGGACATTGTATCAGTGTTGACCCTTATTATCTGATACAGAAGGCACAAGTGTATGGGGTGCTTCCTCGGGTAATGTTTGCTGCACGTCGTTTGAACGATGGAATGGGAGATTATGTTGCGAACCAAGTGATAAAACTGATGAACAGGAAAGGCGTATTGGTGAAGGATAGTAAGATATTGATATTAGGTTTCACTTTTAAAGAGAATTGTCCTGATGTACGGAATACTAAGATAATAGACATCTATATGACATTGAAAGAATATACAAACAATATTACTGTTTATGATCCTTGGGCAAATTCTAAAAAGGTAGAGAAGGAATATGGTATAGAACTGGTAAATGGTAGTATGGATTGTTTGAAAAAACAATTTGACACTGTAATATTAGCTGTAGCACATAAAGAGTTCTTAGCTCTTGATATGCGTAGCTTTTTGGCCATGAATAATGGAGTGGTGTATGATGTAAAGGGGACATTGGATAGAGAAGTAATAGATGGGAGATTGTAGTTGTATGGCAAAATGCATAGTTTCTATTATTATACCTATTTTTAATAGGAAAGAGCTGGTTAGTTCAATGATAAATAGTGTGATAAATCAGACATTTCAGAATTGGGAACTTTTATTAATAGATGATGGCTCTACTGAAGATACTCTTGAAATGCTGCATCAGTTTACTATTGTTGATAAACGTATTTATCTTTATAAACGTGATAAGCACCCTAAAGGTGCTCCTGTTTGCCGGAATATAGGCCTTAGCTATGCAAAAGGAAAATATGTTATATTTTTTGATTCTGATGATTTGATACCTGATTATAACATTCAACAAAGAGTTGACTTTATGGAAAGAAATAAAGATTTGGATTTTGCAGTATTTCCTGCAATGAGTTTTACTGGTAAGATTGGAGAAGGAGAAAATGATTATGTGGGGATCAAGACTGAAGGAGATGATTTAAAACATCTTATTGATTGTAATTTGCCATTTCTAGTGGTTACCAATATATATAGAATTACATCTTTGGTCGAGAAAGGTATAATGTGGGATGAGCATTTATTATCTCTGCAAGATGCGGATTTTAATATTCGAAATATGATAAATGGAAATAAGTATGATTATGCGTATGATGCTCGCATAGATTATTATATTAGAATAATTCCTCATTCAAATTCTATATCACAAAGTATTTATAATGTGTCACATTATGATTCTCATCTGTATTTTATACATAAAATACTTAAAGAATTGCCTATAGGTTGGAAAATCGAAAACAAGTGGTCTATTCGTAGAAGGATAGTGTATATATATACTCTATTGGGAGAAGATTCTAATGAACATTTGCAACAGCTAAAAAATATGATACTCATGGAAGATAACGTTTTTTATCCTCTATTCTGTCTTTCTGTGAAGTTATATGCTTTTTTGAGAAAATATTCTTGTCCGAAATCTATTTATTGGGCATTTCCTTATTATTCTCTTTATAAGAAAATGCATGATATTTCTCGTCGGAAGAGAATAGCTAAATTGTTGAAAAAAGGACTATTAAAAAATGAATAGAGTTATTATATAAAGACATGAGTAGACCACGTATTATTGCATTTTATTTACCCCAGTATTATCCAACAGTGGAGAATGATGAGTGGTGGGGAAAAGGATTTACAGAATGGACGAATGTTGGTAATGCAAAGCCTTTGTTCAAAGGGCATTATCAACCTCGAGTACCTGCAGACTTAGGATATTATGATTTGCGAATACCAGAAGTACGTGAACAACAAGCTTTGCTTGCCCAAGATGCAGGAATAGAAGGTTTTTGTTATTGGCATTATTGGTTCTCAGGACGCCGTTTGTTAGATAGGGTTTTTTCGGAAGTTGTAGAAAGTGGTAAGCCGGATTTCCCTTTTTGTTTGTGTTGGGCAAATCATTCTTGGTATCAAAAGACATGGAACCCCAATAAGCCCAATAAATTATTAATAGAACAGGATTATCCAGGCATACAAGATTATATTGACCATTTTTATGCAATGCTTCCTGCTTTCAGAGATAAGAGATATATGAGAGTTAATGGGAAGTTAATTTTTGGATTTTTTGCTCCTTGGGATTTTCCTGAGTTAGATTTATTTATTGATACTTGGAATAGATTAGCAGAAGAGAATAAATTGAAGGGATTTTATTTTTGGGGTTATGCATTAAAAAAAAATCAATATTCCAATTACTTATCCCAAGGTCTTGACGGCATTGTTTTTGAGAATATATTGACGCCAGAGAATCATAATATTGCAAAGAAAATATTTATTCAAACAAAAAGGAGAATCTTGGGAATTCCTCATCTAACAGAATATGATGAATATGTTAGAGCAGTTATGGCTTCTTATGAAGTTTCTGAGCAAATTCATCCTTGTATTGATCCTAATTTTGATCATTCTCCACGGAGTGGAAATAAAGGGATCATTTTGATAAATAGTACTCCTAAAAAGTGGGGAGATTTGTGTTATAACATATTTAGAACTGTTTCTACTCGAGCACCTGAAAATAATTTGGTTTTTATTAAAGCTTGGAATGAATGGGGAGAAGGTAATTATCTTGAACCAGATTTGAAATATGGTAAACAATATTTATTTGAATTAAGGAAAGCTATAGATAAAATACATTAATATTCACATGTGGATCTTTTAGTACAGCATCTGTAGTGTATCTGTAATGAAATAGCAGAAAGTACTCTGTAAGTTGGATGATTTTTACTTTAAATTTATTATATTCATTATGGTGTTCTAGCAAACTTTGTTATGTATATGAGCACTCCAATATACAAAAAAAATTTTTATATTATTTTTTGTTGTTTACTCCTTTGTGGTTTATATGGTTATTGATATGTGGTGGACAGTATGGCGTTGGAACTGACTATTTTAGCTATTACGAAATATTCAAAAATGTATCTTCTGATTACTATTATAATAAGTCGGAATGGCTGTTTGCTTGGATCATAGAAATATGTCACGACATAGGTCTCTCACCGCAAGGATTATTCTTTGTTTTCTATTTTATTAATTTTGTTTTCTTTTTTAAAATCCTTTTTAGATTAGAAAACAAAACAGTTTTTTTGTTTGTTCTACTTTATATAACTTTATCTTCAGCATTTAATAATCAGTTAAATGGATTAAGACAATATTCTGCAATATATATTATAACTTATGCGATAATTAATTTTTGTGAAGATAGATCTTATTTAAAATATATTTTCTGGATAATAATAGCAGGAGGATTGCATTTTTCATCTTATTTTGCTTTACTTTTTTGTTTGTTTTTTCATGTGAGGGTGCTGTCAAGCAATAAAGCATTCTTTATTTTAATTATAATTGGTACCTTTTTTTCTCTGCTAGGATCTTCAAATTGGATCATAAATTTTTTCAGTAATTTTATTCCTGCTACTTATTCTAGTTATATTGATGGGAATTTTAATAAATCAAATGATATAATAAATATAGTAACAAAACTGATATTTATCCCTCTTTACCTGCTATCTGTGAACTCCATCTCTAATTATCAAATAGATGATAAAGATCGATTTCTCTATAGGATGGGTATTATTGCATATTCTATTCGTTTGTTTTTTCTGGAAAATTTTATATTTGATAGAATAGGACAATTATTTGTATTGGTTGCTGTTCTACCTATCTATATTTATTTGAAATGCTTATATCATAACAGAATGTTTAAAACCTGTCTTTTTATTGTACTAAGTTTTATAGCATTTTATATGGTTAAGACTTTACTATTTCCTAATAAAGAATATCTGTATCAATCTATTTATTTTAGATGACGTTTCATTATGGAAGATAAGATAAAAGTGTCTGTTATTATTCCATCTTATAAGCCCGCAAGTTATTTATGTGAGTGTTTGAATTCTGTTATGCATCAGACTTTAACTTTAAATGAATTTGAGGTTTTGATTATACTGAATGGTCCTAAAGAACCATTCTACTCGTGGATTCAAAAAATGATATCGCCATATCCTAATTTTAAATTATTATACAACGGTAAATGTGGGGTATCTAATGCACGTAATCTTGGAATTCAAACGGCTATAGGTGAATTTATTTGTTTTATTGATGATGATGATTTGGTTTCTCCTTCATATTTGGAGAGATTATTAGAAAAAGCTACGGTGGATACTATTAGTATGAGCAATGTTTATAGCTTTAAAAAAAACTTCAATGAGAGAAGAGAAAACTTTTTTATATGCAAACATCTAAAAGACAAGGATAAATATGAAAATGCATCTTTTTTTATTAGTCGTTCTTTTTTAGCTTTTCCTGTGGCAAAATTGATACATCGCAATATAATTGGAACACACCGTTTTAATTCTCATTTTAGAAATGGGGAGGATGCTTTATTTATAACATCCATAACAGACAGTTTTTCACGTCTTAGATTTGCTACAGATGACGCTATTTATTATGTACGAGAACGTTCTGGGTCTGCTTCGAGAAAAAGAATAAGTGTCTATAAGATAATATATACTACTATCTTACTTATGATAACATACTTTGTAACGTATCTTAAGCACCCATTAAAATACAGTTTTAAACTATTTGTGGCTAGAATTCCAGGAGTGATAAAAAACGCTTATTTATTGTCTAAAAATACATAATGAAAATTACTATTATCACCGTTACATTCGATAGTGATAAAACTCTTAGTGATACTATTCAATCAGTCCTTGCTCAAACTTATCAAGATATTGAATATATTATTATTGATGGTTTGTCTAAAGATAAGACAATGGATATTGTTAAGAAATACAAGCCAACTTTCAATGGACGGTTAAAGTGGATTAGTGAAAGAGATCAAGGTCTCTATGACGCTATGAACAAGGGCATCCATATGGCTACGGGAGATATTGTTGGTATCATCAACTCTGATGACTTTTATCATCGAGCAGATATTGTAACTAAAGTCGTAGAATCTTTTCAGGATAAAACAATACAGGTTGTTTATGGAGATGTTCGCTTTGTCAATCCAGATAACTTAAATAAAACGGTACGCTATTATTCATCCAAGAACTTTTCTCCAAGATATTTTCGTTATGGTTTTATGCCTGCGCATCCTACATTCTTTACTTATCGGAAATATTTTGAAGAATTTGGCTATTATAAAACGGATTATCGGATAGCTGCTGATTATGAGCTATTGATACGTTTTCTATATACTCATCAATTGAAAGCAAAATATTTGCCTTTGGATTTTATGAAAATGAGAACGGGAGGTACCAGTACAGCATCTTTCAAGAGTAATTTGCTTTTGAACAAGGAGATAGTTCGTGCATGCAGAGAAAATGGTATATGGACTTGCATGCCGTTATTGTTTCTGAAATATTTTATAAAGGTATTTGAATTCATATTTACGAGAGAATAAATTTTATGAAAAAGATAGCATTAATTACAGGTATAACTGGTCAGGATGGTTCTTTTCTTGCTGAGTTTTTGATCGAAAAAGGTTATGAAGTTCACGGTATTCTTCGCCGTTCCTCTTCTTTCAATACAGGGCGTATCGAGCATCTTTATTTAGATGAATGGGTACGTGATATGAAAAAAGACCGTCTTATCAATCTCCATTATGGAGATATGACGGACAGCAGTTCGCTGATCCGAATTATTCAGTTGGTTCAACCGGATGAAATCTATAATCTTGCTGCCCAAAGCCATGTGAAGGTTAGTTTTGATGTACCTGAGTACACGGCAGAATCGGATGCTGTTGGTACACTCCGTATGTTGGAAGCCGTTCGCATTCTTGGTTTGGAGAAGAAAACGAGGATTTATCAGGCTTCAACTTCCGAGTTGTTCGGTAAGGTACAGGAGGTTCCTCAAAAGGAAACAACACCTTTTTATCCCCGGAGTCCTTATGGAGTTGCCAAGCAGTATGGTTTCTGGATAACTAAGAATTATCGTGAAAGCTATGGTATGTTTGCTGTTAATGGTATTTTGTTTAATCACGAGAGTGAAAGAAGAGGGGAGACTTTTGTAACCCGTAAGATCACCTTAGCTGCTTCCCGTATTGCGCAAGGTTTCCAGGATAAATTGTATTTAGGCAATTTGGATGCCCGTCGTGATTGGGGTTATGCCAGAGATTATGTGGAATGTATGTGGTTGATACTTCAACATGACGTTCCTGAAGATTTTGTGATAGCTACCGGTGAAATGCATACAGTTCGTGAGTTTGCCACTTTGGCTTTCCTGGAAGTTGGTATTGACCTTTGTTGGGAGGGTGAAGGTGTAAATGAGAAAGGTATTGATGTAAATACCGGTAAGATTTTGGTTGAAGTTGATCCTAAGTATTTTCGTCCTTGTGAGGTAGAACAGTTACTGGGTGATCCTACGAAAGCGAGAACTTTATTAGGTTGGAATCCTACAAAAACGAGCTTTCCTGAGTTGGTGAAGATAATGGTTGCCCATGATATGAAGTTTGTGAAGAAGTTGTATTTGAAAACACAAATATGCGAATGATTATTAGGATATTTCAATACTGTAAATTACCTTTGTAGCAAATAGCTAAACAGAATGAGTAAATCCAGAGCATATAAAGAACAGGAATCTAAGCGACAGGAGGTAAACGAACCTATGGTTGCTTATACTAAATGCAAGATAAATTCCGGTATTACAATTGGGGAGCGTGATGATATCGGAGGTGCTATTTCAGGTGAAGAATTATTGAACAGACTTCGTCCTCGTATAAAGGCTTTGTTTAAATGAAAGTTGTATTTGCACCTGAAGTTGAAGAGGATTTATATGAACTTATAGAAGTACTTATAGAAAAGGAGTATTTGGGTACTTATCCTTTCGCTATTTCGTATGTGGAAGATTTAATTGCTGATATTCAACAAAATATTCATTCTAAATTGAAGAAAAAAGCACCTGCTTTTTTTGAACGATATGGTAAGGACATGTATTATATTACTTATCAACGTAATATTAATACAACATGGTATGTGTTTTTCTCCATCATAGAAGAATCTTACTTTGTCAGGTATATTACCAATAATCATGCTTCCGGTCAGTATATTTTATAGACTATTTCCATGAACATACTTATCACAGGAATCCACGGTTTTGTGGGTTCCAATCTTGTTATTGCCCTAAAGGAACATCATAGCCTTTATGGGCTGGATATTGTTGCGCCTGAAAAGGAGGGAGTGATACAGACTTTTTCTTGGAAGGATATTGAGCCTGCTTCTGTTCCGATGGAGAATCTTCCTAAGTTTGATGCCATTATTCATTTGGCCGGAAAAGCCCATGATACGAAGAATCAGTCTGCTGCTCAGGTTTATTTTGATATTAATACTGGGTTGACTCAGAAGATATTTGATTTCTTTTTGGAATCTTCTGCGAAGAAGTTTATTTTCTTTAGTTCGGTGAAAGCAGCTGCGGATAGTGTAGTGGGGGATGTGCTGACGGAGGAGGTGATACCGACACCGGTTGGACCTTATGGGGAGAGTAAGATTGCTGCGGAAGATTATATAAAGGAACATTTTTTATTTCCTACCACCTCCCCCTGCGGGTACTCCTCCTTCCCGAAGGAGGAGAATGAGATACACTCGGATAAGCAGGTGTATATCTTGCGTCCTTGTATGATTCATGGTCCGGGCAATAAGGGGAATCTGAATTTGCTTTATAATGTGGTGAAGAAAGGTATTCCTTGGCCTTTGGGTGACTTTGAGAACAGGAGATCCTTTACTTCGATCGATAATCTTTGCTATGTGATAGAGGGATTGCTGACGAAGGATGTTTCGAGTGGCATTTATCATATGGGTGATGATGAAGCTTTGTCTACGAATGAGTTGATCGCTTTGATGTGTGAGGTATTGGGGCGCAAGCCACATATCTGGAAGATGAATAAGCGTATGATGGAAGGTTGTGCAGGATTGGGCACCTTACTCCATTTACCGTTGAATACGGAACGTTTGCGTAAGTTGACGGAAAACTATGTGGTGAGTAATGCGAAGATTAAGGCTGCTTTGGGAATTGAACGGATGCCTGTAAGGGCAGAAGATGGGATAAAGAAGACAATCGAGTCATTTACAATTTGACAATTTACAATGTACAATTTGCCGTGCGGATGAATAGGCATGGTATGTAAACTCTTTATTTGAATGTATTATTTGATCGTATTAGTTCTGCTCTTCTTGGCAGAACTTTTTTATTTTAGGGTGGCTGATAGGTGTAATATCATCGATAAGCCTAATGAGCGTAGTTCTCATACCAGGATAACTCTTCGGGGTGGGGGAATTATCTTCTATTTTGGAGCATTGGCTTATTTTCTGACGAGCGGTTTTGAGTATTCTTGGTTTATGTTGGCATTGACTTTGGTTTCGTTTATCAGTTTTGTGGATGACATTCGATCTACGTCTCAGAAGTTACGGTTGCTGTTTCATTTCTCGGCTATGGCTTTGATGTTCTATCAATGGGGATTGTTCTCTTTATCCTGGTGGTGGATAATTGTTGCGTTAATAGTTTGTACGGGTATCATCAATGCTTATAATTTCATGGACGGGATTAATGGCATCACAGGTGGTTATTCTCTGGTTATCCTTGTTGCACTGGCTTATATCAATAGAGAAATGATTCCTTTTGTAGAAGAAGGCTTTATCTATACGGTTCTTTGTTCTGTCTTGGTATTCTGTTTCTTCAATTTCCGTAAGAAAGCTAAATGTTTTGCTGGTGATGTTGGTTCTGTGAGTATTGCCTTCATTCTTCTTTTCCTGATTGGTAAACTGATCATTCAGACTGAGGATTTCAGCTGGATTGTCCTATTAGCTGTTTATGGTGTTGACAGTGTTCTGACTATCATTCATCGGCTGATGCTTCATGAGAATATCGGTTTACCGCATCGGAAGCATTTGTATCAGATCATGGCGAATGAGTTGAAGGTTCCTCATGTAGTGGTATCTTGCATTTATATGATAACGCAGGCAGTAGTAGTCATAGCATACATTCATTACCGGGAATATGGGTATATATATTTGTTTAGTTGTATTGCGCTGTTAAGTTTAGCCTATGCTCTTTTTATGAAAAGATATTTTCACCTACACCGGAATTAACGATTCATCGTATCCCACTTTCCACGTTATATGATATTAATTCGTCCCTATATTGAAAAATTCTTTTATCTTTGCCGGCGAATTAACAAATATCTTATATCAAAATGAATACACAGACCACTTATCTTGCTTCGAAACCGCATTATGAGATTCTTGACGGGCTTCGTGGCGTGGCGGCCGTTATGGTTATTATCTTCCATCTTTTTGAGGCACATGCCGGAGGCAGCCATCTGGATCAAATTATCAATCATGGTTATCTGGCAGTAGATTTCTTCTTTATGCTCTCGGGTTTCGTAATCGGTTATGCGTATGACGACCGTTGGAACAAGATGAGTATCGGTACTTTCTTTAAACGGCGTGTGATTCGTCTGCATCCTATGGTGATCATGGGAAGCATCGTGGGAGCCGCCTTCTTTTATTTCCAGAAATCTCCTTGTTTCCCACCTATCGAGAATACATCCATTGGCAACATGCTGCTTGTGATGTTACTGGGCTTCACTTTGCTTCCTCTTCCGCTGAAGTTCGATATTCGTGGATGGACGGAGATGCATCCGTTGAATGGTCCGGCATGGTCACTTTACTATGAGTATATCGGCAATATATTGTATGCGCTGTTTGTGCGCAAGTTCAATAAAGTGGCTTTGTCTATCCTTGTGTTGGTGGCTGGTTGCTTTACGGTATACCGCTGCCTTACTGCACCTTCCGGTGATATCGTAGGCGGTTGGGCCCTGAACTGGGAACAACAATATGTGGGATTTGTACGGCTGATGTATCCGTTCTTCGGCGGATTGCTGCTGTCTCGCCTTGGCTGGCTGATACGTGTCAAAAAGCGTGCTTTCTGGTGGTGCAGTCTGCTGATTGTGGTAATTCTTTCTGTTCCCCGTATTGGTGGTGAAGACGGTTATTGGATGAACGGGTTGTATGAAGCCTTCTGCATCATCTGCATTTTCCCGATTATCGTTTCTATGGGAGCGGGCGGTAAGGTGACCGGCAAGCGTTCTACCACTGTATGCAAGTTCCTGGGTGATATTTCATATCCCATTTACATCACGCATTATCCGCTGGTATATACCTATACGGCTTGGGTGTGCAACAACAATGCAACGATGGTCGAAGGCATTCCATACATGATATTGACTTTCGTAGGTGCCTTTGTGCTGGCGTATGCATGCTTGAAGCTGTATGACGAACCGGTACGCAAGTGGTTGACAGACCGTTTCCTGAAAGGAAAGAAGAAATAAAAAACGGAAGCAAATACATACAAGAATCCCCCGTTGCAAAACTGTATTGCAGCGGGGGATTTCTGTAATTACCAATTACCTTATTTTACATCAATGAATTTCTTGGCTTTTGCCTTTTCTTGTTCGGTATATTTGGGCAAAGCGATGCTCAATACACCGTTTTCTACATGAGCGGCAATCTTTTCCTTGTCTACGTCGTCCGGCAGAACCATCGTCTGTTCGAACTTGGAGTATGAGAATTCACGACGCAGATAGCGACCTTCCTTCTTGTCCTCTTCTTTGTTCTCGACCTTCTTCTCCATGCTGATGACCAAGTTGTTGTCTTCATCGATGTGTACGTTGAAGTCTTCCTTCGTCATGCCCGGAGCGGCCAACTCTACTTTGTACTCTTTTTCGGTTTCAAATACGTTGATAGCAGGGGCAGTTGCGTTAGCTCTTACCATCCAATCGTTATCAAAGAAATCATTAAAAATACTCGGTAACCAATTCTGAGTTCTTCTTACTGGCATCATAGTTATAGTCTCCTATTCGTTTAAGTTAAACATAAATTCACTAACTATATTGCAAACCTCATGCCAATAGGATTCTACTTACTTTATTGACGATTTGTCAGAAGAATAGTGACTAAATTACTTGATAAATGCCATTTTTACTATCTTATTTATTAATTTTAATTGAATTTCAAACTAGTTTAAAACGCATCCGCCAGCGCTTGTTTTCTTCATCCCAGTCGTGACTGATGAGCTTGAAGGTTTCTATTTCGGAAGTGTTGGCAACATGTGTTCCGATGCAGAGGCATTCGTCGTAATCTCCTACCTTCACGACACGTACTGTTTCCGAAGCGTCTTCCGGCAAGCGCTGCAAATCAAATCTTCCTTGCGCTTCTTCCTGGCTGATGAATTCTGTTGTGACGGGTAGATGTTGTGCAATTACTTCATTTACCGCTTCTTCCAGTTGCTTCACTTCTTCTTCGGTAGGACAGGCCGTAAGGCGATAATCCAGCTTACTCTTTTTCCGTTCTATATGTGCCGAGACTGAGCGACCACAATTGAATAATCTGATCATGGTTTGGTTAATGATGTGCTCGGTAGTATGCATAGGAGGGTACTCCTGCTTATTGTGGCTGTTGAGCTCCGTCAGCACCTCTTCCTTCAAGATACTATATACATGTATATCCGCATATTCTCCCGAAGCAAGCAACTCCCCGGCACGTTCTGTTCCCTCGCGAAGGAATCCCAAGCGGATGGGAATGCCATTGCTTGCTGCATTGCCCGTGGCACAACGGATCTGAATGCGTTTCATTCCTTTCTCTTCTACAGCCCATTGACATAATTTGCGGACACCGGTGGTTACGATGCCACGATGCTGATATTCGGGCAATAGCCAGTAGCCAATCTCCGTGCGGTGGTTGTCGAAGTCGGAGAAGTGGAAGCCTATCAATCCGCAGATTTCATTACGGTCGTTCCAGATGCCGAATACGGGTTCGTACCGTTCGGCAGGAGCGGAGAGGACACTCTTCAAGAAGTTTTCTTCATCGGCTACCGAATGCAGGTTATCGACAAATGGCAGCCATGTCTTCAGATAATCACGGTGGGTGTCGATGGCATGATATATGGCCGCAGCATCTTCTATCCTGACTTCGCGCAAAAGAATGTCGGGAAGAATAGAGAATGAAATCGGGGAGGGTTTGACCGGTGTTCCGACCATCTGAGCCGATTCGATTCTTTCTTTGATTTTCCCCCAGGCATGCGTGCCGAACAAGCAACTGTCACGCATCGTATGATACATTTCCTTGAACCGGGACATCGGAATAGTGAAACTCAGCACGTTCGTTTCAAAATACGGACGAACGGACGGGTCGAAGAATCCCAGGAAAGTCCGTCTTCCTTGCTTCTTGTTTTCAATAACGGCTTGGGTAATGATAGAGCAGCAGCCCGAACCGAATGGAGTTGCTACGGCATCCGAGGCATTGTTGTCGAAGTACGCCCAAGTTGCTAATCCCGATAACATATCGGGTGTTCCCAGGAAGAAGATTCCTTCCACCATTTCGAAAGAAGAGATCCGGTCGATGCGGGCAAAGTGCAGATAGGCTTTATCCGTTCTTGGTATTTGGGTTTCTTTTATGAAATCGACAACCATTTCGGGCGTCTTTTTGTATTTCTCTTTAAGGGATACGAAACCCGGAACACGTTCGGGCATATCCGTAAAGCCGGTATATAGCTTGCCACCTCCGCAGGTGATTGTTTCACTATTGAGGCTGACAATCTTTCCGGCGCGGACTTGCTTCATGCATTTAAAGAGGCAACCGTTTACTTTTTCGGCCGGTGCTTCCGCTTGGTCTGAGTACCAAAAGGCGATAGGTAATTCGGCACGTTCGCCGAATGCTTCCTGATAATTGGAAATAAACGTACGTATATCCATAGTTTCTGAATGCTATTTGTGATACAATTCTTCTGATTTCCCGTAAAGGTAATCGAATCTTTTGAAACTTTTATCTGTCATTTGCTTTTTTATCGGCCTATTCCTAAGCTTTTAGGTTTGCTAAGATAGGATTTTAGGGTAATTTAATTACTTTTGCATAAGAGTTTTTGAAAAGTAAAGCCTTAAACTAAATAGTAAATCCGGATGAAAAAAGTTATTATCTTCTTGTGTATCTGTACTGTATGCGTGTTTCGTCTCCATGCTGAAGGCAGCCGGGCAGATTCTTTATTGTTGAAGCTGGACCAGGCAATAAAGGAGCGTCCCATATATATGGAACAGAAAGAGCATAAACTGAATGAGCTGAAAAGACAGTTGCATCAGCATCTTCCGGATGAGGAACGTTATTCCATTCTGGGTACGCTGGAAGACGAATACCGTTCGTTCAACACCGATTCGGCATTGCGCGTAGCACAGGAGAGGGAACAGATAGCCCTGCGCCTTGGCAAACGGAGATACATCGATAATGCCCGCATGAATACAGCCGATATCATGGGAATGACCGGCATGTATAAAGAGGCTTTGGACCTGATGAAGGATATCCATATAGACCAACTCCCCAGGGATATTCATCCATATTATTATCACATCTACCGTACTGTCTATGGGCTGATGGCCGATTATGCCGTAACGGAGCATGAAAAGAAACTCTATGCGGAACTTACCGACAAGTATCGTGATTCGTTGCTTGTGGTCAATAAAGACAATCTGCTGATACATACCCTGATTCAATCCGACCAGTACAATGTGCGCAATGAGTACGATAAAGCCATCCGTCTGCTCACCGACTACCTGGCGCAGCAGAACGATTACGAGCACGATGTGGCAATCTGTGCCTACACCTTGTCGGAGTCTTACCGTCTGAAAGGGGATAAGAAGAAAGAAAAGGAATATCTCATCGTCTCTGCTCTGGCAGATATGAAGACGGCTGTCCGCGAATACATCTCTTTGCGCAAGCTGGCTGTATTGCTATATCAGGAAGGAGACATCGAGCGTGCCTATTCGTATGTGAAGATCTGTATGGAAGATGCTGCCGCCTGCAACGCCCGGTTGCGCAAGTTGGAGATTCTGGAGATATTCCCTATCATCAATGATGCCTACCAGCAAAAGACGGAAAAGCAACAGGAGCAGATGAAGTGGGCATTGATATCCATCAGCCTGCTTTCACTCTTCTTGCTGCTTGCCATATTCTATGTATACAAACAGATGAAACGGGTGGCGGCTGCCCGCAGGGAAGTGATCGACACCAACAAGCGGCTGAAGGAACTGAACGAAGAACTGCATCGTTCCAACGGCCAGCTCAAGGAAGCCAATCATAGCATAGCCGAGAACTCTTATCTGAAAGAAGAATATATCGGCCGGTATATGGACCAATGTTCGGTATATCTGGAGAAGATGGATAACTACCGCCGGTCGTTGGGCAAGATTGCTTCTACCGGTAATGTAGAAGAACTGTATAAGAACATAAAATCGTCCAAGTTCATAGAAGAAGAGCTGAAAGAGTTCTATGCAAACTTCGACAATACCTTCCTGCAACTGTTTCCTACTTTTGTCGAAGACTTCAATGCCCTGCTTGCCGGGAATGAACAGATTTCCTTGAAGCCCAACGAACGGATGAATACCGAACTCCGTATTTTCGCATTGATACGCCTGGGCATTACAGACAGCGTAAAGATAGCCCAGTTCTTGCGCTACTCCGTGACCACCATCTACAACTACCGTACAAAGGTTCGTAACAAAGCAGCCGGCGACCGCGAGCAATTGGAACAAGAAGTGATGAAAATAGGGAAAACAAAGGATTGAAATACCCGTTTTCGGGTGTAGAAGTGTCCTGATTACGCTTATATTTTCACTACTTTTTCTACAATATGGCTGTTGCTTATATTGCTTTATATGAATGTTTTATGATTTATAAATCGCTAAATCCACTACTTTTTCACTCTTTCTCTTAGTATTGCTTTTCCGTATCAGATACATTTGCACTGTTCCTCTTCCGAAAGAGTGACACATAGGATTTATCTTTTTATTATTAACTTTAAAATCTGATATCATGCAAAAGTACAAAAGACCCATCAGCAGGTTGCGCATCATGGCTTGTCTGATAGGAATGTTGCTTCCGATGTGCATGTTTGCACAGCAAATTACAGTACAAGGTGTAGTGAAAGACCAGACCGGCGAAACCGTAATAGGCGCCAGTGTAGTAGAGAAAAACACAACCAACGGAACCATCACCGGAGTAGATGGCGACTTCTTATTAAACGTATCTCCGAATGCCATTATCGTTGTTTCATTTGTAGGCTACAAGACACAGGAAGTTCCCGTGAAAGGGCAAAAGCAGCTTCAGGTAGTCTTGGCAGAAGACAGCGAGCTGCTGGATGAAGTCGTTGTAGTAGGTTATGGTACGATGAAGAAAAGCGACCTTACCGGAGCCGTGTCTTCCATCGGCAACAAGGACATTAAAGATTCTCCCGTATCGAACCTGGGACAAGCCATACAGGGTAAAATCTCCGGAGTGCAGATTGTAGACGCCGGTAAGCCGGGAGATAATGTATCTATCAAGATCCGTGGTTTGGGTTCCATCAACAACTGCGACCCGCTGGTCGTTATCGACGGAGTGCCTACTGACTTGGGGCTGACCTCTCTGAACATGGCCGACGTAGAGCGGCTGGATGTCCTGAAAGATGCTTCGGCTACGGCCATCTACGGCTCACGTGGTGCCAACGGTGTGGTAATGATTACTACCAAGCGCGGCACCGAAGGCAAAGGAAAGCTGTCGGTGTCTGCCAACTGCTCCTTCCAGAATGCTACGAACGTTCCTTCCTTATTGAATGCCGCCCAGTATGCCGAACTAAGTAACGATATGATGACCAACAGCGGTCGTAATCCGAATCCTGAATGGGCCAATCCCTCTACGTTGGGCGCAGGTACCGATTGGATGGACGAGTTGCTCCGCACGGGCGTTATGCAAAACTATACGGTAAGTTACTCCGGTGGTGGAGAGAAGTCCCACTACTATGTGTCCGGTGGTTTCCTCGACCAGTCGGGTATTGTGAAGAGCGTAAACTACCGCCGCTTCACGTTCCAGTCCAACAGCGACGCACAAGTGCTGAAGTGGTTGAAGTTCTCCAATAACATTACTTTCAGTGCCGATACGAAGAAGGCCGGTGATTATAATATCAGCGATGCACTGAAAGCGCTTCCCGTATTTCCGGTGAAGAATGAAGACGGTAGTTGGAGCGGTCCCGAAGGCAACTCCGAATGGTATGGTAGCATACGCAATCCGATTGGACCTACAGAACTGAACACGCGGCAAACCGATGGCTATAACTTCCTTGCCAACCTGACGGCAGAGTTGACTTTCACCAAATGGCTGAAGTTCAAAAGCACTTTCGGCTACGATGCTAAGTTCTGGTTTATTGATAACTATACTCCGAAATACAATTGGAAACCGACTCCGACCGAAGAAAGCTCGCGCTATAAGAGCGACAATAAGTCATTCACCTATCTGTGGGATAACTACTTCCTGTTCGACCATACTTTTGCCGAAAAGCATCATGTGGGCCTGATGGCAGGTATGTCCGCACAATGGAATACGAACGACTATCTGAATGCACAGAAGAATGTCTTTATGTTCGACAACGTGCACGAGATGGACAATGGCGAAGAAATGTACTCCATCGGCGGAAATGAAACCGAATGGGCTTTGCTCTCTTACATGGCACGTGCCAACTACTCTTACGAAGACCGTTACCTGCTGACGGCAACCATCCGTCGCGACGGTTCCAGCCGTTTCGGCAAGAAGCACCGTTGGGGTACATTCCCTTCCGTATCCGTGGCATGGCGTGCATCGCAGGAGAAGTGGTTCCCGAAGAACGACTACATCAACGACCTGAAGATACGTGCCGGATATGGTATAACCGGTAGCCAGGCAAGTGTAGGCAATTATAGCTATCTGGCATCTTATAACACCAGCGTCTATCCGTTTGGAACGTCCAGCAGCAATCAGACGGCATTGGTTTCGTCCACGCTTGCCAATCCTTACATCCATTGGGAAGAAGTGGCACAGACCAACATCGGTTTTGATGCTTCTCTGTTCAACTCCCGCATCATGTTCTCGCTCGATGCTTACCTGAAAGAGACGCGGGATATGTTGGTAAAGGCATCCATCCCCATCACTTCGGGATTTGAAGATACCATCACCACTTACTCCAATGCCGGCAAGGTACGCAACCAAGGTTTGGAAATGAGCCTGCACACCATCAACCTGACCGGCGAACTGGGGTGGGAGACCAACCTGACGGCTACCTACAACAAGAACAAGATTAAGGATCTGAACAGCGATGTACCTTATTACATCAACCAGATCAACAACTCCTACGTAACGATGCTTGCCAGGAACTATCCCATCAATGTCTTCTACGGCTACGTCACGGACGGACTCTTCCAGAATCAAGCCGAAGTAACCGCCCATGCCGTGCAACCGGGAGCCGAACCGGGCGACATCCGCTTCAAGGACTTGAACAACGACGGTGTAATCAACGACAGCGACCGTACCGTCATCGGCAACCCCAACCCGAGCTGGCTGTTCTCCATGAATAACAGTCTTTCCTATAAGGGCTTCGAACTGTCCGTCTTCCTGCAAGGCATCGCCGGAAACAAAATCTATAACGCCAATAATATCGACAATATCGGTATGGCTGCCGCGTATAACCAAACTACCGACGTCTTGAACCGCTGGCGGGGAGAGGGAACGAGCAACTCCATGCCGCGTGCCGTCTTCGGCGACCCTAACCAGAACGCACGTGTGTCCGACCGCTTTGTAGAAGACGGCTCTTACCTGCGTCTGAAGAACATCACGCTCTCTTATACCTTCCCCAAGCAATGGCTGCAAAAGGTACAGATAGAGAATGCACGCCTTTCCGTCTCTTGCGAGAATGTAGCTACCATCACCGGTTACTCCGGCTTCGACCCGGAGGTAGGCATCAACGGCATCGACCAGAACCGTTATCCTATCTCCCGTACATTCAGTGTGGGATTAAACTTTAACTTTTAATGATTGACTCGGATATGAAAAAGATAACGAACTTAGTATATGTGCTGGCAGTATTGCTGCTGGCTTCATGCAGCGACTTCTTGGATAAGTCCCCCAAAAACACAGTCGACCCCGAAACGGCGGTGACCGACGACGTTGCCATTGCATTGACCAATGCATGCTACCGTACGCTTCAGTCTTCCAATATGTACAACCAGCGCATCTGGACACTGGACATCGTTGCCGGCAACAGTCTGGTAGGTGCCGGTGGCGGTACGGACGGGCTGGAAACGATACAAGCCTCCAACTTCATCACGCAGAGCGATAACGGCATGGCACTCTACATGTGGCGTTCTCCCTGGGTGGGCATAGGGCAGTGTAACATTGTGCTGAACAGCCTTCCGCAAGCCGAAGCCGTATCGGCGGCTGTCAAGAACCGTTGCATGGGCGAGGCTTACTTCCTTCGTGCGCACTACTATTATGTGCTGGTACGTCTCTACGGCGGTGTGCCTTTGCGCCTGGCTCCTTACAATCCGGGAGAACCGACGGACATAGCACGCGCCAGCCTGGAGGATACTTACGCTCAGATTATTTCCGATTGTAAGAATGCCGTAGACCTGCTTCCAGCCAAGTCATCGTACAATGACGAGAACGTGGGACGTGCCTGCAAAGATGCAGCGCTTGCCATGCTGGCAGACATTTATCTGACATTGGCCCCTAACCATACGGAGTATTACCGGGAAGTAGCCGACCTGTGCGACGAGATTACCGGTCTGGGCTACGACCTCTCTTCCTGCAAGTACGAAGACAACTTCGATGCGCTGATAAATAACGGTTCCGAGTCTTTGTTCGAAGTACAGTACTCGGGCAGTACGGAGTACGACTTCTGGGGAAACAACCCGCAGTCTTCCTGGCTCTCTACCTTCATGGGTCCGCGTAACTCCGATTTCGTGGCAGGCAGTTACGGATGGAACCAGCCGACCGATGAGTTTGTAAGCCAATACGAGAACGGAGACAAGCGCAAAGACCTGACGGTGCTCTATGCAGGATGTCCCGACTTTGACGGCAAGACTTATAAAAGCTCTTACTCCAACACGGGCTACAATGTCCGCAAGTTCCTGGTTTCAAAGACAGTTTCTCCCGAATACAACACCAGTCCCGCCAACTTCGTAGTCTATCGCTATGCCGACATTCTGCTGAAGAAAGCCGAAGCCCTGAACGAGATGGGACATCCCGACCAGGCCGCCGCTCCTCTGAACATCGTGCGCAAGCGTGCCGGACTGCCCGAAGTATCGGGCTTGTCGCAAGACGCCATGCGCGAGAAGATAATCCACGAGCGCCGCATGGAGCTGGCTTTCGAAGGACACCGCTGGTTTGATATGATTCGTGTCAACAACGGAGAGTACGCCATCAGTTTCCTGCAATCCATCGGCAAGAGCAACGTGAACAAGAACCGTTTGCTGTTCCCCATCCCGCAGACAGAGATGGATGCCAATGCTTTGATGACACAGAACCCGGGTTATTAATCAATTTAATCAGAAGAATATGAAAAAATATATATCACCTATCGTATTTGCCCTGTTGGGCTGCCTGGCATTGTCTGCCTGCGTGGACGATGATTATATGGAGTTGGACAAAGGACACAGCGAACTTGCCCTTACTACCAGCAACACCGAAGTCGTACTGAACGAGCAGGCTCACTCCGATGCCGCTCTGGAACTTTCCTGGACCACGGGAACCAACTATGGAACGGGCAATAAAATCTCTTACACCCTGGAACTGGCCAAAGCCGGAAGCAGCTTTGCCAATCCATATATAGCCTTGGAGAACGCCGTGCAGGAATATTCCTGGAAGAAGAGCGTAGAAGAACTGAACAACATCCTTCGTGAGCATTTCGGTGCCACGGCTAATGAGAACATTTCTTTGGAAGCCCGCCTTACGGCCTCTGTAACGGGTCGCGATGAGAAGCAGGTAGCCACTACCTCCTTCAGCGCCACTGCCTACAAGCCCTTGACGTCTACTCTTTACCTGATAGGCAGCGCAACCCCAGGCGGCTGGAGCCTGGACAATGCTACGGAAATGACCCGCAAGGACAACGGTATCTTCACCTGGACAGGCAAGCTGAATGCCGGAGAGTTCAAGTTCATCATCAGCTCCGACGCCTTCCTGCCGTCCTACAACAAAGGAACCGACGGCAAACTGACCCTGCGCACCAACGATGACCAGCCGGACGAGCCGTTCGTCATCGACGAAGAATACTATTACGTAGTAGAAGCCAACCTCTTCACCGGCGTACTGACCCTGACCAAGACGGAAACACTGGCACCTGCCTTCGATCAACTCTACTTCGTCGGCAATGCCACCGACTGGGGATTTGTACCGATGAAGAAAGATGTGCTCGATCCGTACTTGTTCCGTTTCAGCAAGTTCTTCGAAGCAGGCAAGGGCGGAGAGTTCAAGTTCGGTACAGCCGACGGAAGTTGGGAAAACATGTACAAGGCAAAGAATGCCGATGCTTCCTACACCGATACCGAAGTAGAGTTTGTAAAGGGCTTCGACCCGGATAACAAATGGGTACTGAAAGACGAAGAATGCGGCAAGGCCTACAAGATTTGCGTAGACATCCGCAACGGTAAAGAACGTATGATGATGCGTGAATTTACTCCTTACGAGATGATTTACTTGATAGGGGATGCCAGTCCTGCCGGCTGGACCCTTGGCGATGCCGTTCCGATGCAAGCTACTGCCGATCCGTATGTCTTTACCTGGCAAGGCACGCTGAATGTCGGTGAACTGAAGTTCACTTGCGACAAGAAGGAAGACTGGAACGGTGCCTGGTTCATGCCTGCCGAAGCCGACAAGCAGCCTACGGGAGAAGTAGAACCGTTGCTCTTCCTCGATAAGGCGGATGATGCTTTCAAGGCGCAATACTTGGATGTAATGATTGGCGGCATCGATCAGAAGTGGAAGATAACGGCAGCAGGTTCGTATAAGATAACGCTGAATCAGTTAGAAGAAACCATTTCGATAGTGAAGCAATAAACCATTGCTTATTAAGCCTTTACAGTTTCCTATAAGAGAAGCATCCGTTTCCATTGTAGGAAACTACAGTTCCCATTAGGAGAAACGCGCGTTCCCATTATAGGAAACTGTCGTTCCCATTAGGAGAAACTGGCGTTCCCATTGGTTGGAAACTGTCGTTCCTATAAGGAGAAACGCGCGTTTCCTACGGCAGGAAACTGTAAGGGCTTAATAGATAATAGTTTATAAGATTAAAAACTTTAAGTCTCAGCAACAGTTTAATAGGTAATTAATATATGAAGAAGATTTTCTATGCAATGGTTTCCCTTCTTTTCCTTGCAGCATGCAGCAAAGACAATGATGATGCCGGTGGTGGAGGTACCATCCCCGATGGTGGCGGCGAAACAGGCGGAGTAACCGACGTAACCCCCGTCACCTCGAACCTGACGGTAAACATCACCACCGACAAAGCCTGCTACAAACCGGGCGAAGCCGTCTCTTTCACCGCCGATGCCCTGCCTGCCGGTGCCAGGATCCGCTATCGGACCTTGAACAAAGTCGTATCCGAGCAAGTCGCCTCCGGCACCACCTGGACCTGGATTGCCCCTGCCACCGACTATACCGGCTATCTGGTCGATGTCTATCGCACCAAAGAAGACGGCACCGAAGTCATTCTGGGCACCATCGCCGTAGACGTATCCAGCAACTGGACACGTTTCCCCCGCTATGGCTTTGTCGCCACCTTCGATGCTTCGAAGAAAGCCGACGGAGTGATTGAAGCCGAGATGGCCTTTCTGAACCGTTGCCACATCAACGGCGTGCAGTTTCAGGACTGGCACAACAAGCACCACTGGCCCTTGGGCGGCGTACGCAACCACCTCGAAGAAGTCTACAAAGACATTGCCAACCGTGACGTCTATACCGAAGTCGTGAAGAAGTACATTGCCACGCAGCACGCTCTGGGCATGAAGTCCATGTTCTACAACCTCGCCTTCGGCGCATTGAGCGATGCCGTCACAGACGGAGTAAAGGAAGAGTGGTACATCTTCAAGAACACAGGCCGCACGGACAAAGACTCTCACGACCTGCCTTCGAGCTGGAAGAGCAACATCTATTTGCTGGACCCCGCCAATACTGAATGGCAAGCATACATAGCCCAGCGGAATGATGACGTATATGCCAACTTCGACTTCGACGGCTATCAGATAGACCAGCTTGGCAACCGCGGCGACCGCTACGACTACAACAGCAACAAAGTGAACCTGCCCAAAGGTTATGCCTCCTTCATCGAAGCCATGAAGCAGAAGCATCCCGATAAAAGTCTGGTGATGAATGCCGTCTCCAGCTATGGCGCTTCGCAGATAGCAGGTACGGGCAAGGTGGACTTCCTTTACAACGAAGTGTGGGGCGATGAAGCCGGCTTCAAAGACCTGCACACCATTATCAAGGCGAACGATCAATACGGCAACCATGCACTGAAGACCGTCTTTGCCGCCTATATGAACTACGACAAAGCGGGCAACAGCACGGGTGAGTTCAATACTCCGGGTGTATTGCTGACCGATGCCGTCATGTTCGCTTTGGGCGGTTCGCACCTGGAACTTGGCGACCACATGCTTTGCCGTGAATACTTCCCCAGTACCGCCTTGCAGATGAACGATGCACTGAAAACGGCGATCGTCCGCTACTACGATTTCATGACCGCTTATCAGAATCTGCTTCGCGATAAAGACACGGAAGCGGAAATCTCCGTTGCCATCAGTTGTACGGATGCCGGACGGAATTTATCTCTAAATGTATGGCCCCCGCAGAAGTCTGCCATCACTGCCTATGCCAAGAATGTGAACGGCAAGCAAGTTATCCATTTGCTGAACTTCCTCAATGCCGATGACCTGAGTTGGCGCGACCTGAACGGGACAATGCCCGAACCGCGCCTGGTATCGGATGTGCCGTTGAAGCTGAACGTTTCTGCGAAAGTGAGCAAGGTGTGGGTGGCTTCTCCCGATTTTCATGCCGGTGCTTCGCAAGAGCTGGCGTTCGAGCAGAAGGACGGGGCTATCAGCTTTACGCTTCCCATGCTGAGGTATTGGACGATGATTGTAGTTGAACCGGCATAGCGTCGGAACAAGGTTTCTAAACAAGTAAATAGATTAAAACATGAAAACATACTTATTCCCCCTCTTGATTCTTCTCTTCTTCCCTCCGCAGCTGCATGCAGGAAGCGTGACGGGCAGCTGCCTCTCTTATTCCCTGCAGGGAAGAACCGTGACTTTTCATCTGAACGACAGCTCGGCGGTGCAACTGCAATTGTGCAGCCCGTCGGTAGTGCGCATCTGGTTCTCTCCGGATGGAAGGCTGGAACGCAGCAATCCTTCGTTTGCCGTTATCAATGAAGAACTGGAAGAGGTAGGCACTGTAGGCGTAGACGAACAGAACGCCTGCTACGAGATATTCACCTCCAAGCTCCGCATCCGCGTCAACAAGGCTCCGTTCAACTTGCAGATATTCGATAAATACCAGAAGTTGCTGTTCAGCGATTATGCCGACCGGGGACACGTCAGCGACGGACCACGCAAGCTGGAGTACAAAACCCTGCGCCGCGACGAACACTTCTTCGGCCTGGGCGAGAAGACCGGCAAACTGGACCGTCGCGGTGAATCCTACAAGATGTGGAACAGCGACAAGCCTTGCTACAGCATCGTCGAAGACCCGCTTTATAAAAGCATTCCCTTCTTCATGAGCAGCTATCGCTACGGCATCTTCCTGGACAATACGTATAAGACCGAGTTCAAGTTCGGTACCGAAAGCCGCGACTATTACAGCTTTGAAGCTCCCGGCGGAGAAATGCTCTACTACTTTATCTTCGGCAAGGACTACAAAGAAATCATGAAGCAATATGTAGAGCTGACCGGCAAGCCCATCATGCCTCCCCGCTGGGCACTTGGATTTGCCCAATGCCGTGGCTTGCTGACCAACGAGAAGCTGTCTTACGAAATAGCCGAAGGCTACCGTAAGCGTGGCATTCCCTGCGATATCATCTATCAGGACATCGGCTGGACGCAGTATTTGCAGGACTTTGCCTGGCGCAAGGGAAACTACGAGAACCCTCGGAAGATGCTTGCCGACCTGAAGGCAATGGGCTTTAAAGTCATTGTTTCGCAAGACCCCGTCATCTCCCAAGCCAACAAGGAGCAGTGGGCCGAAGCAGACCGCCTTGGTTATTTCGTAAAAGACTCTACTACGAATAAAAGCTACGACATGCCCTGGCCGTGGGGCGGCAATTGCGGAGTGGTGGACTTCACTCTTCCTGCAGTAGCCGACTGGTGGGGAGCTTATCAGCAGAAACCTATCGACGACGGTATCTCCGGCTTTTGGACCGATATGGGCGAACCTGCCTGGAGCAATGAGGAACAGACTGAACGCCTCGTCATGCGGCATCACCTGGGCATGCACGATGAGATTCACAATGTGTACGGCCTTACGTGGGACAAGGTCGTGAAGGAGCAGTTCGAGAAACGCAATCCCGACCGTCGTGTCTTCCAGATGACGCGTGCCGCCTTTGCAGGTCTGCAACGCTATACGTTCGGTTGGACGGGCGATAGCGGGAATGGTGACGACGTGTCGCAAGGCTGGGGACAGATGGCCAATCAGATTCCGGTACTTTTGTCGGCCGGTTTGGGTATCATTCCTTTCACTACTTGCGATATTTCCGGTTACTGCGGAGATATAGAAGATTATCCTGCTATGGCAGAACTTTATACCCGTTGGGTGCAGATGGGAGCTTTCAATCCTTTGAGCCGTATTCATCACGAGGGCGATGTGGCGGTAGAACCGTGGTTGTTCGGTGAAGAGGCTGAGAAGAATGTGAAGGCGGCCATTGAGTTGAAGTATCGCCTGCTACCTTATATATATACGTACGCGCGCGAGGCGCACGACACCGGTTTGCCCCTGATGCGGCCCATGTTCCTGGAATATCCGTCGGATATGGAGACGTTTGCTACGGATGCACAGTTTATGTTTGGTCGTGAATTGCTGGTGGCTCCGGTGGTAAAGAAGGGGGCACGCAACAAGAATGTATATCTTCCCGAAGGAACGTGGATTGATTATAACGACAAGCGCACTGAGTATAGCGGTGAGCAGTGGGCTACGGTGGATGCTCCGCTGAATGTAATCCCTATGTTTGTGCGTAAAGGAAGCATTGTTCCGCAAATGCCGGTGATGAACTACACGGATGAGAAGGCTGTCTATCCGCTTACCTTCGAAGTATTTCCTGCAGCAACGGGCAGTGAAGCGTCTTTCTCTCTTTATGAGGATGCCGGTACGGATTTGGGGTATCTGCGTGGAGAGTTTATGCGTACCCCGGTTGCTTGCCTGACGTCGGAGAAGGGATATACCCTGAAGATTGGGGCAAGGGCAGGAGAGAAGTATACGCTGCCGGGGCAACGGAATCTGATGTTCCGTATCTATGCCGGGCAGATGCCGAAGGGAGCAATCATAGATGGTAAGAAAATCAAGAAGACGTCGGCCGAAAAGCTGAACGGGAATCAGGATACGGAGTTTGCAACGACAGCTTGGTGTCCCGATAAGAAGCAAGGCACTTGCTTGCTGAGATTGCCGGATGACGGGAAGGAACATATAATTGAATTTATCTATTAATACAAAAATATCATTATGAAGAAATTAATGCTTAGCACCGCCTTGTTGCTTCTTGCTTTGGCTGGAAGAGCCGAAGGAGTTTCGTCTCCTTCGGGCAAGGTGAAGTTGAATTTTGAGTTAGCGAAAGGAATTGAATTTATCTATTAATACAAAAATATCATTATGAAGAAATTAATGCTTAGCACCGCCTTGTTGCTTCTTGCTTTGGCTGGAAGAGCCGAAGGAGTTTCGTCTCCTTCGGGCAAGGTGAAGTTGAATTTTGAGTTAGCGAAAGGAGTACCTACCTATCAGGTGGATTATAAAGAAACTCCGGTTATCAACCCCAGTACGTTGGGTTTGGAATTAAAAGGCACTACCAGTCTGCTGGACGGCTTTGAAGTTGTAAAGACTTCCACTTCCACCTTCGACGAAACCTGGCAACCGGTATGGGGCGAAACGAAAGATATCCGCAACCACTACAATGAATTGCTGGTGGAACTGAAGCAGCCCGCTACCGATCGTTTTATGAACATCCGTTTCCGTGTGTATGATGATGGCGTTGGATTCCGTTATGAATTCCCGCAGCAGAAGAATCTGGTTTACTTCGTCATTAAAGAGGAGCGTACCCGTTTTGTCATGACCGGCGATCACACCGCCTGGTGGATTCCCGGCGATTACGATACCCAGGAATACGACTACACAGAGTCCAAACTCTCCGAAATCCGCGGACTGATGCAGGGAGCCATCACCAGCAACGCTTCGCAAACGCAGTTCTCACCCACCGGCGTACAAACTTCCCTTCAGCTGAAGACTGCCGATGGCCTGTACATCAATCTGCACGAAGCCGCTTTGGTAGATTACTCGTGCATGCACCTCAACCTGGACGACAAGAACCTCGTCTTCGAATCCTGGCTGACACCCGACGCACAAGGCAACAAAGGCTATATGCAGTCTCCCTGCCATACTCCGTGGCGCACGGTCATGGTCAGCGACGATGCCCGCGACATACTGGCTTCCAACCTGATTCTGAACCTGAACGACCCTTGCAAATACGAAGATACTTCCTGGATTAAGCCCGTCAAGTACGTAGGCGTGTGGTGGGAGATGATTGCAGGCGGCAAGCCTTGGGCATACACCTTCGACCTTCCTTCCGTAAAGCTGGACGAAACGGATTACTCCAAAGTAAAGCCCAACGGCATCCATCCCGCCAATACAGCCAACGTAAAGAAGTATATCGACTTTGCCGCCGAACATGGTTTCGACCAGGTACTGGTAGAAGGATGGAACACGGGCTGGGAAGACTGGTTCGGCAATTCCAAAGATTATGTTTTCGACTTCGTCACTCCTTATCCCGATTTCGATATCAAGTATCTCAATGAATATGCCCATTCCAAAGGAGTACGCCTGATGATGCATCACGAGACTTCCGCTTCTGCCCGTAACTACGAGCGTCACATGGAAGCTGCCTATCAGTTGATGAACAAGTATGGTTACAATTCCGTAAAGAGCGGTTATGTCGGTAATATCATTCCGCGTGGCGAGTATCATTACGGACAGTGGATGAACAACCACTACCTTTACGCCGTGACCGAAGCTGCCAAGCACAAGATTATGGTCAATGCCCACGAAGCTGTGCGTCCCACCGGTCTGTGCCGCACCTATCCCAATCTTATAGGCAACGAATCTGCCCGTGGCACCGAGTACGAAGCCTTTGCCGGAAGCAAGCCTTCGCATACGACGGTACTTCCGTTTACCCGCCTGCAAGGTGGCCCGATGGACTATACTCCCGGTATCTTCGAGATGGATATCAACAAGCTGGACCCGAAGAGCCATACGCATGTCAATTCTACCCTGGCACGCCAACTGGCGCTTTATGTAACAATGTACAGCCCTCTCCAGATGGCTGCCGATCTTCCTGAGAACTACGAGCGTTTCATGGATGCGTTCCAGTTCATCAAGGATGTTGCCGTAGATTGGGACGACAGCCGTTACCTGGAAGCCGAGCCGGGACGTTACATTACCGCTGCCCGCAAAGCTAAAGGTACGAACAACTGGTTTATCGGTTGCACCAGTGGTGAAGAGGGACATGCTTCCACCCTGAAACTTGATTTCCTGGATGCGGACAAGCAATACATTGCTACTGTTTACGCCGATGCCAAGGATGCCGGTTATAAAACAAATCCCCAAGCTTATGTCATTCGCAAAGGTATTGTTTCGCCGAAAACGATTCTGAAGTTAAAAGCTGCTCCGGGAGGTGGCTATGCTATCAGCATTCTGGAAGTAAAGGATAAATCTGAAATGAAAGGATTGAAGAAACTGTTCGGTATTTGAGGTATAGGCACAAAAAAAGGAGTACAGCGGTACTCCAACTTTTGTTAACAGACTATCTTTATTCTCCTCCCAGGAGGAGGAGAATAAAGATACTATCAGCCTTTCGCCTCCTGATACATAAACCTCTTGATACTCTTCTTTGCCGTCTTTTCAAACTCCTCGAAGTGTATCTTTATCTTAGAGATCTGGCAGTAAGCCGGCAACTGTAGATTCAGTTCTTTGCGGTTATCCTCCATTGCTCTTTCGATGTCTGCTTGTTGCAGACCTTGAGAAAAGGCATCGTCAAAGTCCGGGTATATCAGGGCTACGAGCTTGTCCTGCTGAAGGACGATGAGCGACTCCGATACATACGGCATATTGTTCAGCTTGCTTTCTATTTCTTCCGGATAGATGTTCTGTCCGCTGGAAGTAAGGAGCATGTTTTTGCTACGGCCGCGTACGGTGACATATCCTTCGGCATCCATAGTAGCAAGGTCACCCGTATGCAACCAGCCATTGACGTCAATGATTTGAGAAGTTGCTTCGTCATTCTTATAATATCCCAACATAAGATTATCGCCCTTACAGATGATTTCACCTGCCACGTTCTGAGGATCAGGAGAAGCGATCTTCACCTCCATACGGGTAGTAGCTTTGCCGCACGAGGCGAGTTTCAACGTTTCCCAGCGACTGGAACAGATGATAGGACCACACTCGGTCATACCGTAAGCGATGGTGTAGGGGAAACCTATTTGTTTGAGGAAGCGTTCCACATCCGCATTGAACGGAGCGCCGCCGATAATGATCTCATCGAAGTTGCCGCCGAAGATTTCCATAGCCTCCTTGCGTGCAGCAGCTTTTATCTTGTCGTTGATGATAGGTACGTGCAGCAGCAGTTTACCTATCTTATTGTCGATGCGCGGCAAGATATTCTTTTTGATAATCTTCTCTACAATCAGCGGTACGCACGAAATGACACGCGGTTTGATTTCCGAGAACGATTGGGCAATAATCTTTGGCGACGGCATACGGGTCAGGAAATACAAATGTGCACCTGCTGAGAATCCGTACAGAAAATCGTATACCATGCCGAATACATGTCCCATAGGCAACATTGAAACCATGTGGTCGCCCGGACGGACGGGAAGCATTTCATGGCAATAGGCTACGTTCGACCAAAGACTGCGATAGGGTAGCATGACTCCCTTTGAATATCCCGTAGTACCCGAAGTGTAGTTGATGACAGCCAGCTCCTCGGGCGACTGTTCCTTGCGGTAACAGATATGTTCGGGACGGAAGTTCTTGGGAAAGCGTGCGCCGTAGATGGCGTTGCGATGTTCAAAAGCTTCGAGCAAGCGCTCGTTACGGCAAACTACCGGAGTAAAGTCCGTCAGCAGTACAACACCCATCAGCAGCGGCATTGCATCTTCATTGAGGTTCTCCCATGCCTGGTCGCCTACAAAGAGCAGTTTGGCTTCGGAGTGATTGACGACATTGTGGATATTGTCTGCCTTGAATTCGTGCAGAATAGGGACGATGACGGCACCGTATGTAATTGTGGCAAGAAAAGCTACCGCCCAATGCGCACTGTTACGTCCGCATACAGCAATTTTGTCACCTGGTTGTATACCGGCACTTTCCAATACGATATGAAATTTAGCTATTTTCCTTGCTACATCTTTGTATTGAAGTGTAATACCTTTATAATCTGTGAGAGCGTTGCGATCCCAATTCTGAATGATGCTTTGTTCTATATAGTCAATGAACCCTTGTTCCTGTTCCATTCGTTTTTGCACACATTGGTTTTAGTTGCGCAAAGATAGGGCTTATCGCGATGCGAAGCAAATTGTTACCGTCTTTTTTCCGATTCATCCGTTAATACTAAAAAGACATCACTGCAATGAGTTCAGAAATCATTGCAGTAACAATTTCAGAAATCATTAGAGCAATGATTTCTGAAATCATTCATTCTTTGTTTTTTCGGAGATTAGCAGCAGTTTGTCTCCTACATGCAGTTTCAGCGTTCCGTTCGGAATAAGGTATTCGTCACCACGCTTCACAATCATTACCAGTGTGCCTTGGGGCAGGTTCATGTCTTTCAGCGTATCTCCACGATCCAGGATCTCTTCGGTGACGGTCATGTCGCGCAGATCGGAGTCAATCTCTTCGGGCAGTTCCACACCAAAATCGTTTCCGGTCTTCTCCAGCGGCGTGGAAAGTCCCAGCAGGCGTGCTACCCATGAAACCGTAGTACCCTGGATAACCAGTGAGACGATGGTGATAAAGAACACAATGTTGAAGATAACGTGTGCACCGGGCACGTTGGCAACTACCGGGTAGGTGGCAAAGATGATGGGAACGGCACCACGCAGTCCCACCCACGATACAAAGAGCCGAGATTTGAATGTAATCTTCTTGCCGAAGGGCAGCAGACAAAGGAAAACACTGAGCGGACGTCCGATGACAATCATAAATACGCCGATGAGCAACGCTACTACGGCAACTTCCAGCATTTCGTGAGGATTTACGAGCAGACCGAGGCAGAGGAACATGATGATTTGGAAGAGCCATGTCAATCCGTCCATAAACGTGTAGATGTCTTTGCGATGCATAATCTTGTTGTTGCCCACCATCATTCCGGCAATGTATACGGCAAGGTAGCCGTTGCCTCCCAACAAGTCGGTGATGGAAAAGGTGAAGAATACGAAAGCAAGCAGCAAGATAGGATAAAGTGCCTGGTTATCGATGTTCAGTTTGTTCAGCATAAGGATAGCGAGCTTGCCCAGCAGATAGCCTGCGGCAGCACCGACAATGAACTGCACGGCAAATGACCCCAATATATGAGGAACTCCCATTCCGGACGATTGTATGAACTGAATCAGTACAATAGTAAGCATATATGCCATCGGGTCGTTACTACCGCTTTCCAGCTCCAGCATGGGGCGCAGGTTATGCTTCAGGTTCATCTTCTGGGAGCGCAGAATGGCGAAGACAGAAGCGGAATCCGTTGAAGACATGGTAGCTGCCATCAGCAGGGAAGTTATCAGCGGTAAGTGAATATTGGTCCAGCTCATGCCGGACAGCCACCAGATAAACAATCCGGTGAACAAGGCAGTGAACAGTACCCCCACGGTAGACAGAACTATACCGGGCGCAAGGATAGGCTTTATATCCGTGAATTTAGTATCCATACCACCGGAGAACAGAATGATGCTGAGTGCAACCATACCGATGAACTGCGCTTCTTTGGCATTGTGGAACTGTAATCCCAGTCCGTCACTGCCGAATATCATGCCGACTACGAGGAAGAGCAATAAGGCGGGAACTCCGAAACGATAGCCGGTCTTACCAACGATGATACTGACGAAAAGCAAAATAGAACCTACGAGTAATATGTTTTCAGCTGTAAATAACATAATTTTTGTGTTATATGGTTTAGAATATGATAGTTTCTGTATCTCAAAGCACAAAGATATGCAATATATTTAACAATTGCAAGCCTGAAAAGTTCAATTGAACTTCAATACGAATGTCGTTTCCTTACCGGGAAGCAGAGAGAGATTGCCGCCTGAAAGCCGCATGATTTGCCGGGATATGCTCAGACCTATACCGCTTCCGCCTTCCTTGGTGGTGAAGAAAGGAATAAAGATATGTTCGGCAATGTCCTGTGGAATGGCAGGACCATTGTTGGATATCTCGATCAGCACTGCTTCTGCTTCGTTGCAATAGGCACGGATGTGGATATGGCCTTCCTTATCCTTTTCTCCCTCAATGGCTTGTATGGCATTCTTCAACAAGTTGGTGGCAACCTGTGATATCAGGTTTTCGTCGGCATATAAGATAAGGTCATCCGGTGTGATGTCCGTATGGAAGGTTACTTGGACGTCGGGATATTGATGCCGCGCCAATTCCACCATGCGCTCAACGAAGCTCTTGACATAGAACAACGACGGTTCCGGGGTAGGAATGCGGGTGAACTTCCGGTAAGATTCCACAAAGGCAAGCAGGCCTTTGCCTGTGCTGCTGATGGTCTGCAAGCCGTTCTTGATTTCTTCTTTGGAGGCTTGTTCTTCCGTCAATCCCAGCAAGGTATCGCTCAGGGAAGTTATAGGGGTTACGGCATTCATGATTTCGTGCGTCAGCACGCGGGTAAGCCTGATCCAGGAGTCAATTTCTTTCTCGTCCAGTTCGTTGTTGATGTCGTTCAGGGCAAGGATGCGCAGGTGTTCCTGGCGTACGGTGATGTTGCTGACGCGGATAGACAGGTTTACGGTGCCGCGTTCATTGCTGAAAGGCACTTGCAACTTGTCTCCCGGACGGCAGTTGGCAAGGACGGCGGTGAGGCGCGTGTCTACACGGTCCAGCTGGCTGACGTGGGTAAATACATTCAGTCCCAGCAGGCGTAGTGCCTCGCTGTTCTTCTGATAGACGGCACCACTGTCGTTCAGGACGAGGATGCCGGTGTTTACGCAGTCAAGGATGAGCTCATAGTATTTCTCTTGCTGTGCCGTTTCGCTCTTTACATTATATAATATGTGGGCTACCCGGTTCAGTGCACGGTTCACCAGTCGTGCGTCGGAGGTATCTTCCGTTTCGGAGAAGTGGATGGCATTATCGTTGTTCTCGATGGCATCGAGCATGAAGAGCACTTTCCGTACATGATGCCGGTACAGCTTCTGCTGCCAGCGCAAAGCCAAGGGGAGAAGCGCCGTAGAGAAGATAGCCCAGAACAACGGATCGCCCAGTCCGTGGGATTGGGAGGGATTCATGAACACATCTGCCCACATCACTCCCGCAAAGAGCGCTACCAACAAGCTGACGGCAGTGCGGAAAGGGTAATATTGTGCCGGGTTCTTAATCTTCATCTGTTTAGCGATTAAAGTCCATACTTCTTCATCTTGTTGTATAAGGTCTGCCGTGTGATGCCCAGCTGCGATGCTACGGCCGAGAGATTGCCGTTGCATTTATCCAGTGTCTTGCGTATCATCTGCATTTCCATCTCTTCGAGCGTAGATGCGGTTGCTTCGGGCATATCGGTGCGTCGGGGCAACTGGAACAACTCGGCAGGTAGTCGGTCGTTGTCGCAGATGATGATGGCTTTCTCGATGGCGTGCTCCAGTTCGCGGATATTGCCATACCAGGGATGCTGCATCAGTTTTTCGCGGGCACCGTCGGTCAAGCTGACAAGCGGCTTGTCGTATTGCTTGCAGAAGCGGGTGATGAAGCGTTCGGCAAGCGGGATGATGTCTTCGGTACGGTCGCGCAGCGAAGGTATTTCGAGGTGTATCGTATTGATGCGGTACAGCAGGTCTTCACGGAATTCTCCCTTTGCCACCATCTCGGAAAGATTGCGGTTGGTGGCGCAGATAAGCCGGATATCTATAGGAATAGGAGTGTTGCTGCCTACGCGGACTATGCTACGGCGCTGGATGGCAGTCAGCAGTTTGGCTTGCAGGTGATAGGGGAGGTTGCCTATTTCATCGAGGAAAAGGCTGCTGTGATTGGCAGCTTCGAACTTGCCCGGCCGGTCGGTGTGGGCATCGGTGAAGGAACCTTTCATGTGACCAAAGAGTTCGCTTTCAAAAAGGCTCTCGGTCACTGCACCCATGTCTACGCTCACCATTTCCTGCAGTCGGCGTGGAGAGAGGGAATGTATCTCTCGTGCCAGCATCTCCTTTCCTGTGCCGTTTTCACCGGTAATGAGGATGTTGGCATCCGTAGTGGCAACCTTCTCTACCAGCAGGCGGAGTTGCTGCATGACGGCGCTGTTGCCCCAGTACATGCCGTGTCCGTCCGAAGATGAAGGGTCGTCTGTGCGTTTGTTTGCTGGGGCAGAAGACTTCTTGCTTGTGGCAGATGCGGCATTCAGCAAGGTTTCTACCAGTTTCTGATTATCCCAGGGTTTTACGATAAAGTCCGTGGCACCTTCCTTGATGCCGCGTACGGCAAGGTCGATGTCGGCGTATGCGGTGAAGAGGACAACGGGCAGGGCGGGACATTGTTTCTTGATCTCGTGCAGCCAGTAAAGGCCCTCGTTGCCGGTATTGATGCCGGAAGTAAAGTTCATATCGAGAAGCACCACTTGCCAGGCTTGCTGGCGCAGCATGCTGGGGAGCGTTACCGGTGAGGGCAGTGTGGTGATCTGTTCGAAATACGGCTTTAGCAAGAGTTGCAAGGCGGTAAGTACGCCTCGGTTGTCATCAACGATCAGGATATTTCCGGTTTTCTTAGCCATGGTTTAATTCTATTTCTTGCAGGCAAAGTTAATGATTTACATTTTCCCTTCCGTACGGAAACGGAAGAAAAAGTAAAATCATTATAATAATTGCAGCTTGATTCCGAACGACAGACTCAGATAATCTTTCGGCTTGAGATATTTGTTCGTAAAGGCGCTGACGACGTATAAGTCGCATGTGCTTATCTCATAGAAGAAAGTGATTGCTTTGGCTGTGAACCGTCTTCTAGGGTCGATGTCGTACGTGATGCGCTGCCCCAGAAAGGCGTGGATGCGCACTTTGGACGAGAAACCGTAGTAGCCTTTCGGATAGCGTTCCGGTTCGTGCGTCCAGAATTCATCTCCGAACACCGTATTCAGATACATGCCGCAAGCCAACGGCTCTACGGAGAACTGCCGGCCAAGGTCAAGACTCCAAGGCATATAATTCTGTTTCAGAGTAAACGTCAGTTTGGTACGCTTAGACTGGTATTGGGGAAGCACTCCGAGGAGGATATCTGTTTCCCATTGGTTCCGTTTCCCGTAATCCCATCCCGTACCGAAGGAAAGCAGTCCCATATTACCGGCAAACTGGATTTTGGTATGCGTCGGGATAAGCACCTCCCAGTGCTTGCGGTAACGGTGTACGCGGCGGTCGTAACGGCTGGGGCGCACTTCACTTTCAACTACTTTTCCCGTTTGACGGCTCATCCATACGGTATCATGTTTCACCACGACAATGGTATCGGGTGTGGTTTGTGCAAGGATAGAAAAAGGTAATGCCAGGAAGAGGACTGCGGTATACCTCAGCCGATTTTTAATAGTATACCACTTCGCGCTCATAACCGTCGGGTGTTATCGTGAATATATAGTAACTGCGATTTTTCATGCAATCACTCATGTAGTACATCACTCCGTCTTCAAAAGTGTCTTCTTCGTAAAGATGGTGTTCATGGGCGGCTGTACAGAACTGTAATCCCGGGAATTCGGTAACATAGCGTTCGAAGACGCGCACTACATTATTGTTGAATTCATAGCAGTACGGACGTACATGCATGGACACGACGGTCTTGTCGAACTCATCTCGTCGGTCGCTTATCTGGTCGGCAATAAACTCAAAGTCGGGGATAGGACGGGAGTAGTCGTACTCGATGGCATTGGTGTTGAGGCAGACAAACTTGATTCGTCCGGCGATGAAAGAGAAGTTCGTCTCACCAAAGACGGCACGATAGGTTTCTTCGCCGGTGCCGATGCAGTCGTGGTTGCCGATAATCACTACATAGGGCACTTTGAGCTTGTTCATGATGTCCCGTTGCCAGAGGAATTCATTGGTTACGCCAAAGTCGCTGACGTCGCCTCCGTGGATGACGAAATCAATATCATCCCGTTTATTGAGGTGGTTTACGAAGTCTACTGTTTCATCGTACCAGCGTTGTGAGTCGCCCATTGTGACGAAGCGGATTGTAGTTTTGTCTTTGCAGTTCCTCTCTATCTTTTCGATGTTATGGGCATTGACATTAGTTTCCCCGCTGATACGTACATCGTAAGGATGATAGTCTATCAGGTCGCAACTGCCCATGAGCAGGCAGAGGAACGAGGGGAATAGGAATTTGGATAGTTTCATATATATGTATAGTATTCGTTTGGCATTGATTAGTGAAAAACTTCGGGCAAAGATAGAGTTTTCATTTGATTAAAGACTTGCTTAAATCTCCTTTTTTTTGTTCTTGGGGGGCGAACTTATAGTTTCCACATGGAGAAAGGATGTCTAATTCTTGGACAGCAGTGTCTAATTATTAGACACTGTCGCTGAAACTTGCTTTCGCTTATCCGTTGATAATCAGTGATGTTTGTGCTTTGGCACGTTTTCTGCATTATTAAAGCAGGAAGATGTATATAATAACTATAAACGATATGAAACAACTCTATTATGTAATTCAGACTTTGCTGCGTGGACGCGGCTCCAACATTATCAAAGTCATATCACTGGGATTGGGACTGACGATGAGCATCCTGCTGTTCTCGCGCGTAGCCTACGAGCAGAGCTTCGACAAGTGCTTCAATGACACTGACAATCTGTACCAGATATGGTCGGTATTCACTACTAACGGCGAGAAGCACGAGCCTTCGCAGATGAACTGCGGTCCCGTGGCAGGTGCCATTCTCGAAAACTTCCCTAAGGAAGTGGAGGCTGCTACCAGTATAGGGCGATGGCTGGTATCGAATCCTCTTTATAACGGCAGTGTTCGTTTCGACGATCAGAAGGTAGCTGCCGACTCGCTCTTCTTCCGTACCATGGGTATCGAAGTATTGAGCGGTGACCCTGAACGGGACTTGATTCAGCCCGATGTCATCTTCCTGAGCGAACGCTTCGCAAAGAAGATCTTCGGTGGTGAGAACCCGGTTGGGAAGGTGCTCAGTTACGACCATCAGATAGACTTGACTGTGAGAGGTACGTATGCTACTTTGCCCGACAACGCTACCATGCGTCCCGAAGCTGTTATCTCCCTGCCTACGGCTTGGAGCCGCCACCTGGAGGGTAACTATTCATGGAGCGGGGGAGACAGCTGGGTAGAATACATCCGCTTCCGCGAAGGGGCTGACCGTTCGGTAGTGAACAAGCGCATTGACGCAATGATCGATAAGTATCGTCCGGCAGAAGATAAGAAAGAGTTCGGCTATACTGCCTTCGTACAACCTATCCGCGACACCTATCGCGGATACGAAGATGTACGCCGCATGACGAACATCATGAGCATCCTGGGCTTGGCCATTCTCTTTATTGCCGCCCTCAACTATGTGCTTATTTCCATTTCCTCCCTGAGCTATCGTGCCAAGTCGGTAGGTGTGCACAAATGCAGTGGTGCCAATGGCGGTACCATCTTCGGGATGTTCCTGCTGGAGACAGCCTTGATCATTCTGGGCGCCTTGCTGCTGATGGCGATGCTGCTACTCAATTTCCGTGATGTTGTAGAAGACACTACAGTGGCGAAGCTCTCCATGCTGTTTGCACCGGAACGTATCTGGGTACCGATTGCGGTAGTGGCAGCATTGTTTGTGGTGGGCGGTGTATTGCCGGGGCGTTTGTTTGCGCGCATTCCTGTGTCACAGGTATTCCGCCGTTATTCCGAGGGTAAGAAGGGGTGGAAGCGCCCGTTGCTTTTCGTCCAGTTTGCCGGTGTTGCTTTCATCTGCGGGCTGATGTGTGTGGTGATGGCGCAATATCAGTATGTGCTGAACAAAGATATGGGTTATAATCCCAAGGGACTGGTTTGCGGCGAGCTTTATTTAGATGAAGAGGCTGGACGGGATGCCGCTTATCAGTTCTTCAAAGGACTGCCCTACGTGGAAGCTGTCAGCAGTGCCGAGGGAACGCCTATCTACGGCTATAGCGGTAACTTTATCAACGATGAGGCGGGCAACTCGCTTTTCTCTACGCGCTACTGTTACTATATGCGCGAAGATTTTCCGGCACTGATGGGTATGATCTTCAAGGCGGGACGCATGGCACGCACCAAGGATGAAGTCGTGGTGAACGAAACCTTTGCCAAACTGATGCGCTGGGGTAACGATGTAGTGGGACGCACCATCAACGTGGGAGGGGACAATTATAAAGTGACCGGATTACTGAATGACTTCCAGATAGGAACTTTCACCAGCGAGAAGAAACCCTTCATGGCAGTGGGCAACAAAGCTTTCTACGGCGCTGTGCACATCCGTCTGAAAGAGCCTTTTGCCGACAATCTTCAAAAACTGAGTAAGGCGGCGAAAGAGGCATTCCCCGACAAGACTATCGACTTCGGAGATTACGAGAAGGTGATTGCAGGGCAATACAACAGTGTCCGCGTATTCCGCAATGCCACGCTGATGGCAGCGGTAACAATGTTCTTCGTCATGCTGATGGGCTTGATAGGATACACCACCGACGAAGTGCGCCGCCGCAGCAAGGAGATTGCTATCCGCAAGGTGAACGGGGCAGAAGCATCAGGTATCCTGGAAATGCTGTCCAAAGATGTGCTTATCGTAGCAGCTCCGGCAGTGATTATCGGTACGGTAGCGGCGTGGTACGTCAACGGAATTTGGATGGATCAGTTTGCCGAGCGCATTTCGCTCAGTCCGGCAGTCTACCTGCTGGTGGTGATAGCCAACCTGGCGGTAATCGTGGGCTGCGTGCTTTGGAAGAGCTGGAGGATAGCGAATGAAAATCCGGTGAGTAGTATTAAGAGCGAATAATTTAGTAACAATATAAACCATAAACATCATGATTGAAATTAACAACATCAGTAAAGTGTTCCGTACTTCAGAAGTAGAAACAGTAGCATTGAACCACGTAAACCTCGAAGTGAAAGAGGGAGAATTTGTAGCTATAATGGGACCGTCCGGTTGCGGAAAGTCTACCTTGCTGAACATCCTCGGCCTGCTGGATAATCCTACGGAGGGCAGTTATAAGATACTGGGGCAGGAAGTGGCCGATTTGAAAGAGAAGGAGCGTACCCGCGTACGCAAGGGCAAGCTGGGCTTTGTGTTCCAGAGCTTCAACCTGATAGACGAACTGAATGTCTACGAAAATGTAGAGCTTCCGTTGACGTATCTCGGCGTGAAGGCAAGTGAGCGCAAACGCATGGTAGAAGATATCCTGAAGCGTATGAACATCAGCCACCGTGCCAAGCACTTTCCGCAACAGCTCTCCGGTGGTCAGCAGCAGCGTGTGGCCATAGCCCGTGCAGTGGTAACGAACCCCAAGCTGATACTTGCCGATGAGCCTACCGGTAACCTGGACTCCAAGAACGGTGCCGAGGTAATGAGCCTGCTGACGGAGCTGAACAAGGAAGGTACTACCATCATCATGGTGACCCACTCTCAGCACGATGCCTCTTTTGCCCACCGCACGGTACATCTGTTCGATGGTAGCGTGGTGGCAAGTGTGGCTTCGCAAGATTTATAATGAGCATTTAAAAGAACGATAACGGGTATTTAAAAGAACCGACATGAGACAATTCTATTACACACTACAAACATTGCTCCGCGGACGTGGAGGAAACCTGGTTAAGTTGACGTCACTGACCTTGGGACTGCTGGTGGGCATTTTGCTCTTCTCGCAGATCATTTATGAACTGAACTACGACACTTTCTACAAAGACCATGATCGGCTCGTTATGTTCGGTACTCGCAATGTCTCCAGTGAAGGCATTGCCGGCGATTGGGAGTACGATACCTTCCGTCCGGCTGCTGCGGCTGTAGCCGAGTCATTTCCCGATCTGGTGGAGTGTGCCACACCTGTGTTCTTCTGGTATCACCCCGATCTTTACATTGACGACAAGAAGTTGGAAGAAACTCAAGTCATCTATGGCGATACCCTCTACTTCCGCACTATGGGCATCGAAGTGCTGAGCGGTGACCCGCAACTGCTGGCACAAGATGGCAATGCCTTCCTCTCAAAGAGCAAGGCACGTGAACTTTTCGGTAGCGAGAATCCTATAGGGAAGACGTTCAACATGGACAAACGTCAGGACATTACCGTGCGGGGAGTTTATCAGGATGTGCCTGGAAACACCTCTTTCCCCAGCAATATCCTTGTTTCCCTGCCCACTGTCGAGAAGTACTTCGGGCAAGGCAGCTGGAGCCAGAACGACATCTATATGATTTATGTCCGCTTGCGTCATGCCGATGATTTGGAGAAAGTGAATGAACGCGTCACCGAAGCCGTAGGACACTACACTCCGGTGAAAGACCTTTATAACGGAGGAAGTATGGAATGCCAGGTGATACCTGTGACTGATTTTTATTTCACCAGTTCGGACAATGTGCGGCGTATCGTCATTCTGTTTGTACTGGGCTTTTCCATCTTCTTTGTATCCGGCATGAACTATGTGCTGGCAGCCATTGCCACTATCGGGCGGCGTGCCAAGATGGTAGGCGTGCACAAGTGTTGCGGTGCAGATTCGGGACATGTCATGGGGATGTTTCTTTGGGAGACGGGCTTGATGATGATGCTTTCCATCATTTGCAGTCTTCTGTTGATGTACTTGTTCAGCGATCCTATCAAGGAGATGCTGGGATTGTCCCGGTTGGGGGAACTCTTCACGTGGCAGACGTTGTGGGTGCCGGTTCTGACGGTTGTCTTGCTCTTTCTGATAGCAGGTGTGTTGCCGGGGCAGATGTTTGCCCGTATTCCGGTGACGCAAGTGTTCCGCCGCTACACCGACGACAAACGTTCCTGGAAGCGTGGCTTGTTGTTTGTACAGTTTCTGGGCATAGCGTTTATCTCGGGAATGCTGCTTACCAGCGCGCATCAGTACCACGATTTGATGACACGCGATATCGGCTTCAACTCCGACCGCCTGGCTGTGGGAAAGGCTTCGGCAGGTTTCGGACCATACGGCTCGGATGAGTTTATAAAAGGTGCGCAGCAGGTGGCCGATGCACTTCTCCGCCAACCCTACGTGGAGGCTGTGGGCTGCAGTGAACAGAACCTGCTGGAGCATTACTCTTCGCAGCCGGTAGAAGCGGAGGGAGGAAACAAACGCTCGGTGATACATTTTCAATATTTCGTCAAGGGTTTTCCCGAAGCCGTGGGGCTGGAACTCGTGGAGGGCCGTTGGCCGCAGAACGAGGGGGAGGCACTGGTGAACGAGAACATGGTGAAGGAATTGAATTGGGACGATCAGGTGATAGGTCGTGAGTGTCTGCGTGCCCATCGTGGTGGAGGCAGTTCCGACCGTGCCAAGGTAGTGGGCGTAGTACGTGACGTGCGCAACATGGGCTTCTTCTCCGGGAAGACTTGTGTGGCTTTCATCCTCGACCCCGCACTCAGTGCCACTTTCCATGTGCGCCTCAAGGAGCCGCAACACGACAATCTGCTACGTCTGAATGATTTCGTGAAACAGGTTTATCCCAAGCTCGGCCTTGCCTTTCTCAGTTATGAAGATGTACGCAGTGACAGTAATGCCTCGGTGCTGCGCTTCCGTAACACGGTCTATATGACTTCCGGCTGTATCCTGCTTATTGTCCTGCTGGGGTTGATAGGTTACATCAGTGACGAAACGCAGCGGCGCAGCAAGGAGATTGCCGTCCGCAAGGTGAACGGGGCGGAGGCTGCTTCCATTCTGCATCTGCTCTCCATCGGCATCCTGAAGGTGGCGCTCGGTGCAGTAGTGATAGGCATTGCTTCGGCCTGGTATGTCTCCGGCATTTGGATGGAGCAGTTCCCGGACAGTACGTTGCTTTCACCGCTTTGGTTTATCCTGCTGGGATTGTTGTTGCTGGTACTGATTGTGCTGGTGGTAGTAGTCAAGGCCTGGCGCATTGCCAATGAGAATCCGGTAAAGAGTATCAAGAGCGAATAATGAGATAACGACCATGAGACAATTATACTACGCCATTCAGACGCTGATCCGTGGACGTGACAGCAACATCACCAAGATACTCTCCCTCACGGTAGGGCTGTTTATCGGGATTCTGCTGTTCGCCTGCATCGCTTTTCAGTTGAGCTTCAATAACTTCTTCCGTGAGCCGCAACAGCTCTACGTGACGTATCTGACCAATATACTGAACGGAGTGCCTGACGAAGGTTTTCCCGACACTTACGGTACGCTTTCGGCCGCCTTGCGCGAGAACTTTCCGCAAGAGGTGGAAGATGCCACCACAATTCGCGACGTTGCTCCGTTGGTGTACTACCACGACGGCAAGCGCCTGGTAGAAGAGTGCATCTACGGAGACGACCATTCGTTTTCTACCCTGGGGATTCGTGTACTGGCAGGACGTCCCGAAGAACTGCTGAAGGAAGATGCCGTATTCATCTCCCGCTCTATGGCGCAACGGATAGGAGTAGGCGAGAATCTTTCCGATGCCATCGGGCAGACGCTCTACTACAACCGTACCCAGCCGTTCAATGTGCGCGGTGTGTTCGAGGATCTACCTGAGAATACGGATATACGTTTTGACGTGGTAAACTCCATGAGTTGGTACTGGAATGCCAACCGTGCCGGCTGGGGATTCGACATGAGCTACTATTCTATCGTCCGCTTCCGCCATCCCGATGCAGATGCCGCCACTGTGGAGGCACGCCTGCCCGACATGTTGCGCAAGTATATGCCCGACTTCAACAAGGATGCTGCCGACCGCTGGGAGCTTTCCTTCCGTCCTTTGTCGGACTATCATACTCAAGACCCTACCGTCCATACGATGATCGTGGTGATGCTTGTCCTTGCCGTTGCCATCTTGCTGCTGGCGGCGTTCAACTATGTGCTTATCTCCATTTCTTCGATGGCACGGCGTGCCAAGGCGGTGGGGGTACACAAGTGCAGCGGTGCTACCGGTGGCAATGTCTTTTCGATGTTTCTGCTGGAGACGGCGATGATCGTGCTCTTCTCCATCTTCCTGGTGGGGCTGCTGATGTACAACTTCCGCGACTTTGTGGAAGAGACGGTGGCAGCACGGCTGGGATCGCTCTTCAGCCTGCAGACGCTGTGGGTGCCTGCACTGGTGGTGTTGCTGGTATTTTTGCTGGCAGGTGTGTTGCCGGCATGGTTGCTCTCGTCGGTACCCGTCACGCAAGTATTCCGCCGCTACACGGAGCGGAAGACGTCGTGGAAGCGGCCACTGCTCTTCATCCAGTTTGTAGGGGTGACGTTTATATTGGGATTCCTTGTGGTGGTGGTGGCGCAATATCACAGGGTGACCAGCCGCAGTCTGGGTTACGATCCTACCGGCGTGGCAGTGTGCTGGGCGCAGATAGACAGCGATTACGACAATACCAGCCGTACCTTCCGCAACTTGCCGATGGTAGCGGATTACAGCGCTGCTGCGCAGACCATCTGCGAAGGATATAGCGGCGATACGTTCGAGGCAGAGAGCGGTCGCAAGGTCAATGTACGCCTGGATTGGGTAGCCCCCGGCTTCGTGCCGATGATGGGCATCCGCATCTTGCAGGGGCATAACTTCTCCGGTACGGGCATCAACGGCAGCCGCTACACCGACCACAACGAGGCGCTGGTGAACGAAGAATTTGTCCGCCAAGCAGGACTGACGGGCGACGTCGTAGGCAGCATCATCAGCTGGCACGACTACAAGATGACCATCATCGGTGTGATGGCCGACTTTGCCGTCCGCAGCGCTTACGACCCACAGCCCCCCGTGGTGCTGGTGCAGAGGATGAATATGGCCATGACGCATTACGTCCGCCTGAAACCGCCCTTTGCCGAAAACCTGAAGTTGCTTAACGAACGGACGTTGGAGATGTTTCCGGCCAAAGACATCGTCTTCTCCTCCCTTGAACGGGAACTGAAGGACCAGTACGTCGAAGTCCGTCGTTTCCGCAACATCGCGATACTGGCCACCATCTCCATTTTCCTTGTTACTCTGATGGGGCTGCTGGGCTACGTGAACGACGAGATACGCCGTCGCAGCAAGGAGATAGCCATCCGCAAGGTGAACGGGGCCACGGCACGAGACATCATCCGCCTGCTCTCTCGCGACATAGCCTGGACGGCAATTCCTGCCGTGCTCCTGGGCTGCGGATTCGCCTATTTCTTCGGATTACGTTGGTTGGAGAGTTTTGCCGACCAGGCCCGTCCGGGGATGCTGCTCTTTGCAGGTGTGGCGCTGCTGGTGCTGCTGGTCATTGCCGTTTGCGTGGTGTTCAGGACTTGGAGGATAGCCAACGAAAATCCGGTGAAGAGTATCAAGAGCGAATAAGAAAAAGATTTCTAATAAAAAAACAGGATGCTATGAGACACATTTACTATGCCTTTCAAACACTGCTACGCGGACATGGTTCCAATATCATCAAGATTCTGTCATTGGCATTTGGTCTGCTGATGTCCGTCTTCCTCTTTGCCCGCATCGCTTTCGAACTGAATTTCGATAACTTCTATCACGAGTCGGACAAGCTCTACCTGGTGATGACCGGATGGATGGAGGACGGCGTGCTGAGGGGAGGATATGGAGACTACACCGTCCACTCCATCCCCGGAGCTGTTGCCGAAGAGTTTCCGGACGAAGTGCAGAGCGCTACTACCTGCTTTACCTTCGGTGGGAAAAGGCTGAAGCTGGGCAACCGCAAGTTCGAAGTGCCCATGGTCATGGCAGACACTCTTTACTTCGCTACCTTGGGACTGCCGGTGCTCGAAGGCGATCCGCAGGAGCTTGCCAATCCCGATGTGATATTTCTTTCGAAGAGCGTGGCACGGAGAATCTTCGGTAGCGAGAACCCGATAGGACAGACGCTGAACTACGGGGGTGAGGAGATACCGATGCTCGTCAAGGGGATTTATGCCGATGTGCCGCTGAATACGGTGCTGAATCCTCATCCCGATGCCATCGTCTCTTTCTCCAGCATAGAGCGCCACAACTGGGCTCGGCTGGGATGGAACAGTGGCGGTAACTTCCAAGGCTATCTCCGACTGCGTTCCCGGCAGGATGCCGAAGCGCTGAACGAACGGATGACGGCTGCCGTTGCCCGTCACATCCCCGGTGACAGCAAGCTGGAACTGGCCGTGAGGATCTTTCCCGTCAAAGATATACACTTAAGGAGTCCACAGGTGAAGAAGATGATTGGGATCATGTTCTTCCTGGGCATCGTGCTGCTCTTTACCACGGCACTGAACTATGTGCTTGTTTCCGTTTCCTCGCTGACGCAGCGTGCCAAGGCCATCGGCGTGCACAAGTGCAGCGGTGCGTCGGGACGCAGCATCTTCTCCATGTTTATGGTAGAGACGGCGGCAGTGATAGTGCTGGCGCTGCTGGTAATAGGATTCATGGTATATGTCTTTCATGATAAGATGGAAGAATTGGCAGCCATTCCGCTTGCCACACTCTTCGACTGGCAGAATCTGTGGGCACCGCTGGCTGTGGTTGCTGTATTGTTCCTGTTGGGAGGCTGCCTGCCGGGCATGCTGTTTTCGCGTATTCCCGTCACGCAGGTGTTTCGCCGCTACACGTCGGGGCGCAGGGGATGGAAGCGGGTGCTGCTGTTTGTGCAGTTCATTGGTGCGGCGTTTATCCTGGGCATGATGTTGGTGGTCTGTGCGCAATACCAATATGTCACGAAGCGCGACCGTGGTTTCCGTCCGGAGCGTGTGGCATCCCTTTTCCAGCGTATGGAAAACCCCGACCAGCTGCGCAGCGTAGTGGGCAATCTGCCTTATGTTGAGGCAGTGGCATCTGCCGGAGGAACAATGACCGGCTTCAGGGCACAGTACATACTGACGGACAACCAGGGCAACAAACTCTTCAGTCCCCGCAACAGTACGTTCGACAAAGATTTCCTTTCCTTCATCGGCTTGAAGCTGGAAGCAGGGAACAACCTGACGGGCGAAGGTCAGCTGCTCGTCAACCGTCCCTTTGTGGAACAGATGAAATGGACGGGTAGCGGTGTGGGCGAACAAGTGAAAGATCATGGCACAGTGGTAGGTGTGCTCAGCACTTTCGCCTTTGCCACAGGACCGGACGATAGGGAGCCGGTGATGATAGAGTGGGAGGGCGGAACGGCCAGCAACTTGCACGTTCGCCTCAAAGAGCCGATGGACGATAACCTGGCGCGCCTGAACGAGGAGATGAAGAAGTTGTATCCGCAGGAAGAGAATCTCATATTCATCTCATTGGAGGCGGAGATGCGCAGCTTTGCAGAGTCGGTACGCGTGTTTCGCGACGTCACACTGCTGGCATCCATCACGATACTTTTCATTATCCTGATGGGGCTGGTAGGGTATGTGAACGATGAAGTCCGCCTGCGCTCCAAGGAGATTGCCATCCGCAAGGTGAACGGGGCAGAGGTGGGCAGTGTGTTGCGTCTGTTGTCACGAGACGTGCTGTGGCTGGCGGTTCCGGCGGTGGCGCTGGGTACTTTCGGAGCGACACGGGGCGGAGAGAGCTGGGTCAGCCAGTTTTCTGATGCCAGGCCTATGCCGGTGATGGGCTATGTGGCGATGGGTGTCTTCCTGTTGTTGTTTATCCTGGCTTGCGTGGTGATGAAAGCGTGGCGCATTGCCAATGAGAATCCGGTGAAGAGTATCAAGAATGAATAAAGCCTTTGTATCGCGCAGGGACAAGTAATGTGCTGCCTTGGAACAAATAATGTGCTGATGCAAAACAAATAATGTGCTGATGGGGGACAAGTAATGTTCTACTGAGGATGTGATGTTGATTGTATAGTATTATTATTGAAAATAATGTGAAAGAGGGGTCAACATAGGTTCAGGTTCACTATGACCCCTCTCTGGGACTCTTTAAGTGAGGTGTGAAATTTGTAATGTTTTGATATTTAATGGACTATGTAGAATGGTCTTCTTCTTGTTGACTCGAAAAACTTCAAAGTCTGTTCTCTTAGATTTTAAAAAGTAAAAATATGAATGTAAGTATATTTGGTTTTATCAACAGACGGGGAATTAAAAGGCTGACAGAAGAATTTATTTTAGACAAAAGAACATAAGAACAAAAGAAAGAAACATCTTAAATATGTTCTTTTGTTCTTATGTCTTAAAATATAATTTGTAATTTTATCTCTTATATTTACATCGTTTTTAAAAGTGGGCTAAAAAGAAGGGTCAAAGTGAACCTGACCCTAACCTGACCCCTATATTGGCAAATTCTGTTTGCTAACTTTTTGTTGTATAGCGCTTTAATTGCATTTGTGGAAATATATTATGCAACCGATTTTAATGAGGGAGTGCTGTAAATCTTAAATCACTTATTTTGAAAATACTTTATATCTGTGTAAGCGGTGTTAACCTCTTCAGCTTCTTTACATATATCCACAGTGCCACCACTGCCGTAATAAATGCAAAGATGTCCGATACCGGCATGCACATCCAGATCCCATCCAACCCCCAGTAATGGGGGAAAATCAGCAGTCCCGGCAGCAGATAGAGCAACTGGCGGGTCAGTGAAAGGAAGATACTGATTTTGGCTTTTCCTATGCTCTGGAAGAAATTGCTTATCACAATCTGAGCACCCACCAGCGGGAAGATGGCTACGCAGATGCGTACACCCCGGGCAGCAAGATTGATCAGCTGGTCATCGCCGGTGAATATGGCAGACACGGCATGTGGAAACAGTTCGCAGATGATGAACCCGGTACTGGTGATGCAGACACCGGTAATGATGCCCAGCCGTAAGGTAGCCTTCACACGATCGTGCTTCTGCGCACCGAAGTTATAGCCTACGATAGGCTGCATGCCCATCGTCAATCCCAGCACAATCATTACGTATAGCGTAAGCAGGCGGTTGATGATTCCGTAGGCGCCGATGGCCATGTCGCCGCCATGCTCCTGCAAACTGTTGTTTATGATAATCACAATGGCGCAGGCACATACGTTCATCAGGAAGGGAGACATACCGATGGAGAGGATATTGCCGATGATGCGCTTCTTCATTCTCCAGAACCCATGCTGCAAGCGTACGATGCTCGTCTTTTGGAGGAAGTGACTTATCACCCACACCATGCCGATGAACTGCGAAATGACCGTAGCCGTAGCTGCACCACGGATGCCCCAGTCGAACTGGAAGATAAAGATAGGAGCCAGGATGATGTTGCAGACTACCGTTACCATCGACGTCAGCATCGCTTTCTTGGGATAGCCCGTGGCACGCATGATGTTGTTCAGTCCGATCATGGTATAGGTAACGGGTGTGCCCAGCAGAATCACCTGCATAAAGTCGCGTGCATAGGGCAGCGTGTCTTTGCTGGCACCGAAGAAGCGCAGGATGTCATCCAGAAACAGAAATGAAACAGTACCGAATACTACGGCATTGATGAGGCAGAACATCAGCGTATTTCCCAACACCTCGTTGGCACCGTCCATATCTTTCTGCCCCAGCCGGATGGACGAAATAGTAGATCCGCCTGCCGATACGATCGTACAGAAAGCCACTACCAGGTTCATCAGCGGGAAGGTGATGGCAAGTCCGGCAATACCCATGGCACCTACACCGTGACCGATGAAGATGCTGTCGATAATGTTATACAAAGAAGTGATTGTCATCGCAATGATGGCGGGGATGGAGTACTGCAGAAGCAGTTTGCCAATGCGTTCGGTGCCTAAAATGTGCGGGTTGTTCATCTGTCAAGAGTCAATTAAGTGGTGCAAAGGTACAAAAAATTTGTTTGCTTCGCAGATTATTCTCACCTTTGCTGCCGATAAATCAATGGTATTAATAGATAAAGGTAAAAGAACGTTATGGATACAACAAAAAACATTGCCGTCCTCTTCGATTTTGACGGTGTCGTGGTAGACACTGAGACACAGTATAGCATCTTCTGGCATAAGGTAGGAGTGGACTATCTGGGACAGGACGATCTCGAAAACCGTGTGAAAGGCCAGACCTTGGTCTACATTTACGATACCTTCTTCCCCGGACTTGTTCAGGAACAGCAGGAAATCACTGCCGCCCTCAACCGCTTTGAGCAGGAAATGTCGTACGATTACCTCCCCGGTGTGATCGACTTCATTGCCGACTTGCGCAGCCACGACGTACGCCTGGCCGTCGTCACCAGTTCCAACGATCAGAAGATGGCTGCCGTCTACCGTGCCCATCCCGAGGTGAAGACCCTCTTCGACCGCATTCTTACTGCCGAAATGTTCACCCGCTCCAAACCTGCACCCGATTGCTTTCTGCTGGGTATGGAGGTATTCGGCACTACTCCCGAAACGACGTATGTCTTCGAGGATTCCTTCAACGGACTGAAAGCCGGTATGGCCTCCGATGCCACCGTCATCGGCCTTGCCACCACCAACAGCCGCGAAGATATCGCTCCGCTCTGCCACCATATTTTAGATGATTTCTGTGGTTTCAGCTACGATAAAATGCTCCAGGTGCACAAGTAAAGGGAAAAAGCAGTACCTTTGCGCGGAAAAAAGATTGATGTGGTATTATCACATTGGCACATTAGCATATTAACACATAAAATAACAAACAATTATGGCTGGATATATTTCAGACGACACTCGTAAAGTCACCACGCATCGTCTCGTGGAAATGAAGCAAAGAGGCGAAAAGATATCAATGCTCACAGCTTATGATTACACCATGGCGCAGATTGTAGATGGTGCAGGTATGGACGTGATTCTCGTGGGCGACTCGGCCTCCAACGTAATGGCAGGTAACGTGACGACTCTTCCCATGACGCTCGACCAGATGATTTATCATGCTAAGTCGGTAGTCCGCGGGGTAAAGCGCGCTATGGTCATCGTCGATATGCCTTTCGGTTCTTACCAGGGCAACGAACTCGAAGGACTTGCTTCGGCCATCCGCATCATGAAGGAGAGCCATGCCGATGCCTTGAAGCTGGAAGGCGGAGAAGAGATCATCGGTACCGTGAAGCGTATTCTCAGTGCCGGCATTCCCATCATGGGGCACCTTGGGCTGATGCCGCAATCCATCAATAAATATGGTACTTACACCGTTCGCGCCAAGGATGATGCCGAAGCCGAGAAGCTGGTGCGTGACGCCCACTTGCTCGAAGAGGCCGGATGCTTCGGACTGGTATTGGAGAAGATTCCCGCCGCCCTTGCCGAACGTGTGGCAAGCGAGCTGACCATTCCCGTTATCGGCATTGGTGCCGGTGGAGGTGTAGATGGCCAGGTGCTGGTGATTCAGGATATGTTGGGTATGAACAATGGTTTCCGTCCACGCTTCCTGCGTCGCTATGCCGACCTCCATACAGTGATGACGGATGCTATCAGCCGATATGTATCTGATGTGAAGAACTTAGATTTCCCGAATGAGAAAGAACAGTACTAACAAACTTATGACACTGAACTTCTGGCGGATGTGCATTGCAAACTTGCTTTTGTATGCATCCGCCTATCTGCTTTTCCCGTTGCTGCCTTTCGTTATGGGGCAGCAGTTGGATGTCTCTGTCGGTAAGACGGGTGTCATGTTCCTGGTGTTTGCAGCGGCGATGTTCGTTGTAGGCCCGTTTCATGCTCATCTGGTCGACGAATACAAACGGAAACGTGTGCTGCTGTACGCTACGTTCGTGATGTTGGCAGCTACCTTGGGGTATGCTTTTGTAGATAGCTATATGCATCTTTTGTTGCTTGCCGCAGTGCAGGGAGCATGCTTCGGACTGGCCACGACGGCCGGTATCACCGTAGCTATCGACATCACTACTTCTGCACGACGCAGTGCCGGAAACATGGTTTATGCCTGGTCGGCACGTTTGGGCATGCTGGTAGGTGCGGTGCTGGGTGCATGGCTGTACAAGGCTTATGATTTCCGTACTGTTATTTATTTATCTGTGGCTGCCGGACTGCTCAGCATGTTCTTTGTGTCGAGGGTGTACGTTGCATTCCGCGCTCCCATCGGGATGGCGTGGTGCAATGCCGACCGCTTTCTGCTGCCCCGCGCGTGGCTTCCTGCCGTCAACATGTTGCTGATAGCTTTTGTTCCGGGAGTGTTGCTGCCATTGATGGCTGTGGGCGATTACTGGTCGCTGCTGGCGCTGGCGGTACTGGCATTCGTTACGGTGCCGTTTACGAGGATGTTCGTAAAGCTGTCGCACCATTGCCAGCGGGGAACGGCGAACACAACATGCCATTTGTCTATGGAGGTGGGTATGCTGGTGGGCATTGCAGTGGCTTGTCATCTGATGGATAAGGCGCAGATCTATCATGCCGGTTCTGTTGCCGCCCTGCTTTCACTGTTCTGCTTTGTGTTGCTGACTTATCCTTATTATAAAAGAAAACGGGTGAGGTAGGTTCTGAGACAAAAGAACATAAGTACAAAAGAAGAAATTATTCTAAAAATATGTTCTTTTGTTCTTATGTCTTAAAAGTAAGGAACGAAAATCAACAATCCGATAATTGCCGCCGCAACAGCGCACACCAGCACTGCTCCGGCGGCAATGTCTTTTACTTGTCCGGCGATGGGGTGGCGGTTGGGGGAAACCAGGTCGACCAGTTTCTCGATGGCGGTATTGAATAGTTCGGCAGCTATCACTACTCCGATGCAGAGGATGATGATCATCCATTCCGTCCGGGTGATGCCGAACGCAAAACCGGCAATGATGACTACGGCTGTAGCAATCAGATGAAAACTCAGGTTTTGTTCTTTCCCTATGCAGCCTTTGATGCCTTGCCAGGCATAGCCGAAGCTGCGGAGTTGTTTTTTTAGGTCGTACTTCATACTATAATTCGTTGTTCTATAAATGATAATTTAGCGGAGTATCTTAAATTCCTCCGCCTGAAAGGGGAGGTGCCCGTAGGGCGGAGGGGGTTCACATCCG